>CP155577.1:1997995-2648490 GCA_001306305.2 Citromicrobium bathyomarinum | reverse complement strand
TCGTGCAAGGGGGCGGGGGCCGTGGACGGCTTTCCGCCCCTTCACGCGCGACGACACATCAAGGGGAGGAACCTTACATGACACGAAATGCCATGATGCTCGCATCGATCGCCACGCTCGCGCTGGGTGCTCCGGCCGCCGCGCAGGACAGTGCCGAGCCGCCCGCCGCGACCCCGGTAGTCGAGACCGAAGCAGGCAAGGTCCAGGGCCTCGAGCAGGGCGGCATCGATGCCTTCCTCGGCGTCCGTTACGCCGCGCCGCCGCTGGGCGATCTGCGTTTCCAGCCGCCCGCGAAGCCCGCCGCGTGGGAAGGCGTGGCCGATGCGACCGGCTACGGCGCGCCGTGCATGCAGCTCTATTCGGCGAGCGGACCCAACGAATCCGAAATGACCCGCCGCATCCAGGCGATCTTCCCCACCTCGACCGAGGCGAAGATGGACAACGAGGACTGCCTGTTCCTCAACGTGTGGACTCCGGCGGCGGGCGACGGGAAGAAGCGGCCCGTGATGGTCTGGTTCCACGGCGGCGGCTACGCCTATGGGTCGGGCAACTGGCCCGCCTATAACGGCCGCAACCTGGCGGAGAAGGGCGACGTCGTCGTGGTCACGGTCAACCACCGGCTCAACGCCTTCGGCTATCTCAACCTCGCGGAAAAGTTCGGTGAGGATTTCGCCGCCTCGGGCAATGTCGGCAACCTCGACCTCGTCCGCTCGCTCGAATGGGTGCGTGACAATATCGCAGGCTTCGGCGGCGATCCGGAGAACGTCACGATCATGGGCGAATCCGGAGGCGGATCGAAGGTCAGCCACCTGATGGCGATGCCTGCGGCCGACGGCCTGTTCGACAAGGCGGTGATCCAGTCGGGCCCGGGCGTGTTCAGCGGTAAGCCTGCCGAGGCGGCGGATTACGCCGCGAAAATCCTGGAGGCGGCAGGCGTCGAAACGCTCGAAGACCTGCGCAATGTCCGCAGCGACGAGATCGTCGAGGCGGTCCGCAAGGCCACGCCGGCGGAGGGCGCGATGGGGCGCGGGCCGCAGTTCGGGCCGATCGCCGATGGCACGATCATCCCGCGCGATCCCTTCCTTCCCGCCGCGCCCGAACAGTCGCGCGATATCCCGGTGCTGATCGGCTACAACAAGGACGAGATGACTTTGTTCGTCGCCGCGCAGCCGTGGTTCGGGCGGCTGACCGAGGGCACGCTCAACGCGATGACCGGGGCGATGGGCGAGCAGGCGGTTGCGGCAGTCGCCGCGTATCGCAAGCGCTACCCCGATTATTCGCCGACCCACCTCGCAGCCATCGCGATGGGCACCCGCTTCGTGCGCGGCACCTATCTGCTGGCGGACCAGCAGGCGAAGACCGCGAGCGCGCCGGTCTATGTCTATCGCCTGACGTGGGAGACGCCGATCGGCGGCGGAATGCTGCGCACGCCGCACACGCTCGACATCCCGCTGATGTTCGACAACGCGGTCGAGAGCGCGGCCCTCATCGGCACGGGCGAGGACGCGCAGACAATGGCCGACATGATGAGCGATGCGTGGATCGCCTTCGCCAAGACCGGCATTCCATCGAGCGCGCTGCTGCCCGAGTGGAAGGCCTACACGCCTGCTGCGCGCAACGTGATGGAACTGAACGTCACGCCGCAGCTGGTCGACGACCCCGAAAAGGACATCCGCGAACTGCCCAGCGAACTCTGAAACGCAGACAGTAAAAAGGCCGGCGTCCCCGCGTGGGGCGCCGGCCTTTTCGTGTCCGGTTAAGCGAAAAGCCTAGTTGAAGCTCTCGCCGGCGTCGGCCTTCTTGCGCAGGTAATCGCTCACCGGCAGGCCGTGCTTTTCGAGGCCCGCAACCACGGTATCCAGCCCGATCGTGTCGGCCCAGAACATCGGGCCGCCGGTGTAGAGCGGCCAGCCATAGCCGTTGATCCACACCACATCGATGTCGCTCGCGCGCTGGGCCATGCCTTCATCGAGGATCTTCGCGCCTTCGTTGACCATCGGGTAGAGCAGCCGCTCGCGGATCTCGTCCTTCGAGATGTCGCGCTGTTCGTTGCCTTCCTTCTCCGCGAAGTCGGCGATGATCTGCTTCACCTCGTCCGACGGGGTGCGCTGGCGCGCCTCGTCGTAGTCGTAGAAGCCCTTGCCAGCCTTCTGGCCGAAGCGGCCGACCGCGCACAGCGCCTCGCGAATGGTGGTCACCTTGCTCGGGTCGCGGTGCCAGCCGATATCGATCCCGGCGAGGTCGCCCATCTGGAACGGCCCCATCGGGAAGCCGAAGTCCAGCAGCACGTCGTCGACATCCCAGTAGTTCGCCCCTTCGAGGATCAGCTGGTTCGCCTGCTCCTGCCGCTTGGAGAGCATGCGGTTGCCGATGAAGCCGGGGCACACGCCAGAGACTGCCGCGACCTTGCCGATCTTCTTGGACAGCTTCATCGCGGTCGCAAGCACATCGTCGCGCGTCTTCTCGCCGCGCACCACTTCGAGCAGCTTCATCACGTTGGCGGGGCTGAAGAAGTGCAGGCCCAGCACATAGCCGGGGCGCTCGGTCGCGGTCGCGATCTCGTTGATGTCGAGATAGCTGGTGTTCGACGCGAGGATCGCGCCCTGCTTCACCACTTTGTCGAGCTTGCCGAAGACGTCCTTCTTCACGTCCATGCTCTCGTACACCGCCTCGATCACGAGGTCGCAATCGGCAAGGTCGCTATATTCGAGCGTGGGGGTGAGGTGTCCCATCGCCTGCTCGACCTGCTCGGCGGTCATGCGGCCTTTCTTCGCGGTCGCCTCGTAGTTCTTGCGCATCGTGGCGGTGCCCCGGTCGAGCGCTTCCTGCTTCATCTCGAGGATGGTGACCGGGATGCCTGCGGAGAGGAAGTTCATCGCGATCCCGCCGCCCATCGTCCCTGCACCGATGATGCCGACCTTCTTGATGTCGATCAGCGGGGGGTCGGCGGGGATGTCGTCGACCTTGTTCGCCGCACGCTCGGCGAAGAAGTAGTGGCGCATCGCCTTAGACTGCGTACCGGTCATAAGCTTCATGAACAGCTCGCGTTCCTTCTTCACGCCTTCGGCATAGGACGGCTCGCCCGCCGCCTTCACCGCTTCGATTGCGGCGTTGGGCGCGTCGAACCCGCGCATCTTGCGGCCGTTCTTCGCGCGGAATTCGTCGAAGATATCGGGGTTCCTGATCCCGTCCTGGTTGGCGTCGCCCTCACTGGAGCGCGGGACGGGCTGGCCGATCTTCGACTTGGCAAAGGCGATCGCGTCGGCGGCAAGGCTGTCTTCGCCCACCAGCTCGTCCAACAGGCCGATCTCTTTCGCTTTCTTGGCCGAAATCGGATTGCCGATCGCGACGAGGGGGAGGGCGGCTTCCGCACCGACCAGACGCGGCAGGCGCTGCGTGCCCGCGGCACCGGGGATCAGGCCGAGCTTCACTTCGGGCAGGCCCATCTTCGCGCTCGGCACGGCGACGCGGTAGTGGCAGGCGAGCGCAACCTCGCACCCGCCGCCCAGCGCGGTGCCGTGGATCGCGGCGACGACCGGCTTGTCGCTCGCCTCCAGCTTGTCGAGCGCTTCGGGCAGGCTCGGCCCCTGCGGCGGCTTGCCGAATTCGGTGATGTCGGCACCGGCAAAGAAGGTGCGTCCGTCGCAGCGGATGACGACCGCCTCGACGCTATCGTCGGACAGCGCTTCGCTGATGCCGTCGACCAGCCCCGCGCGGACCGCCTGGCCCAGCGCGTTGACGGGCGGATTGTCGGAAATGATAACCAGCACGTTGTCATGGCGTTCGGTTCGAATGGGAGAGGTCATCGGGTCGATACTCCTTCAGGCGTTCGAGTGGGTGAGGGCCGAATAGATCAGCGTCTTGAGCTGTCGGCGGATGGGATAGATGGACGATGGGTAGAGC
The DNA here is from genome assembly GCA_001306305.2 of Citromicrobium bathyomarinum. Classification (NCBI taxonomy): domain Bacteria; kingdom Pseudomonadati; phylum Pseudomonadota; class Alphaproteobacteria; order Sphingomonadales; family Sphingomonadaceae; genus Citromicrobium; species Citromicrobium bathyomarinum. The sequence goes on along the minus strand of CP155577.1, from coordinate 2,644,587 downwards.
TGGGTCATGAAAACACACGTGATCCGCTCGACGGGATCGACGAAGAAGGCGGTCGAATAGGCGCCGCCCCAGTAGAATTCGCCCTTGCTCGCAGGCATCAGCGTGCGCGCCGGGTCGGTCACGACCGCGAAGCCGAGGCCGAAGCCCGTGCCCGCATTGCTCGCCTCGCTGAACAGGCTCTCGCTCATCTGCGTGAGGTCGGCTCCTCCGGGCAGATGGTTCGCGGTCATCAGATCGAGCGTCTTGGGCGAGACGATCTGCGCGCCTTTGAACGCCCCGCGATTGACCAGCATCGTGCAGAACCGGTCGTAGTCCGCAAGCGTGGAGATCAGCCCGCCGCCGCCCGAGTGGAAGCTTGCGCGCTCCATCAGCCGCGATTCCGCGCCCTTGTCGGTCAGTCGTGGAGCATTGCCTGGGCGATAGAGATAGGCGTCCGCCAGCCGGTCCTGCTTTGCCGGGGCGATATCGAAGCCGGTGTCCTCCATTCCCAGCGGGTCGAAGATGTTCTCGCGGAAATAATCGCCGAGCGCCATGCCGCTGATCCGCTCCACGCACACGCCCAGCACATCGGTCGCGACCGAGTAGTTCCAGCGTGTGCCCGGCTCGAACTCGAGCGGGATCTTCGCGAGCGTGGCGATATATTCGTCCGAGGTTATCGCGCCGCGCGACAGGTCGAGCCGCGCCTTGCGGTAGGCCGCGTCCACGCTGGTGCGGTTCTGGAAGCCGTAGGTGAGCCCGGCCATGTGCGTCATCAGGTCGACAAAGCGCATTGGGCGGCCCTGTTTGGTCGGGGCGAAGGGGAGGTCGCCGCCACCGCCCGCGTAGGCGCCGAGCCCCTCGAACTCTGGCAGCACGCGCGCGACCGGATCGTCCAGCGCGACCTTGCACTGTTCGACCAGCTGCATGAACGCGATCGAGGTGACCGGCTTGGTCATGCTGGCGATGCGGAACAGTGCATCCTCGCGCATCGGCGTGCCGTCGTCGCGGAGGGTGCCGCCGTGGTAATAGTGCACCGGATGTCCGTCGCGCGAGACCAGCAGCTGCATCATGGCCAGCCGCCCGGTGTCGAGGTAGGTTTCGTCCAGAAAACGGTCGATCCGCTGCAGTCTTTCGCTGTCGAAACCCCGGTCTTCCGGATTGCCCAGCTTCATCCAATGCTCTCCTTTGCTGGCCGGTCCATTTAGGCCGTACCTGATCTTTATCGGTGCCGGGGTAACGGATTTTGCGGCGATGTGAAGGCTCATACCCTTCTTTCAGAAAAATTCTCACCGCGCTTGCCTGATCGGTGCGAGGCGGGCAAGATCGCAGCCAAGCCGCGACGAGTCGGCACGAGGGATAAGGAATGTCTGAGAAAATGCGCGACGCAGTAATCGTGTCCACCGCCCGTACCCCGCTTGCGAAATCGATTCGCGGGGCGTTCAACGCAACCCATCCGGTGCAGCTGGGGGCATGGTCGGTAGAGGCTGCGGTCGAACGCGCCGGGCTCGATGGCGGGGATATCGAGGATGTGGTCTTCGGTGCCGCCAGCCAGGGCGGGGCGCAGGGCTTCAACATCGGCCGCCAGATTGCCTTGCGCGCAGGCCTGCCGGTCGACGTCGCAGGGATGACCATCGACCGCCAGTGCTCCAGCGGGCTGATGGCGATCGCTACCGCCGCCAAGCAGATCATCGTCGACCGGATGGACATCTGCGTCGCGGGCGGCGTGGAATCGATCACCGCGATCCGCAACAATGCGGGCAAGCCGCAGCGCGACGAAGAGCTGCTGAAGATGCATCCCGATATCTTCATGCCGATGATCGGTACGGCGGAAGTGGTCGCCAAGCGCTACGGCATCAGTCGCGAGGATCAGGACGCCTACTCGCTCCAGTCGCAGCAGCGCACTGCCGCGGCGCAGGAAAGCGGCAAGCTGGCGGACGAGATCGTCGAAGTCTCCACCGTGATGGACGTGAAAGACCGCGAAAGCGGCGAGGTTTCGCAAAGGGAAGTCACTATCGCGATGGACGAATGCAATCGTCCCACCACCACGCTGGAGGGGCTGGCGAAGCTCGATCCGGTGATGGGCGAGGGCCACACGATCACCGCCGGCAATGCCAGCCAGCTGGCCGATGGATCGGCGGCGAGCGTGCTGATGGAGGCCGAGGTCGCCAAGGCGCGCGGGCTCACCCCGATGGGCCGCTATGTCGGCATGGCAGTCGCGGGCACCAAGCCGGACGAGATGGGCATCGGGCCCGTATTCGCGATCCCCAAGCTGCTCGAACGCTTCGACCTCAAGATCGACGATATCGGGTTGTGGGAGCTGAACGAGGCCTTCGCGGTGCAGGTGCTCTATTGCCGCGACAAGCTGGGCATTCCGGATGACCGGCTCAACGTCAACGGCGGTTCGATCTCCATCGGCCATCCCTTCGGCATGACCGGCGCGCGCTGCGTCGGCCACGCGCTGATCGAGGGCAAGCGGCGCGGCGTCAAATACGTCGTCGTGACCATGTGTGTGGGCGGCGGCATGGGCGCAGCCGGCCTGTTTGAGGTGCTGTGATGGCGAGCACCGCACAAGCCAAAGACCTCGCCTCCGCGATCGGCTGGACCCCGCCCGAGAACTGGCCCGCGCGCAGCCGTGCCGAGTGCAAGGCGATCCTGACCGCGCCGGGCATGCGGTTCGAGATGGAGGAGGTCGACATTCGCGGCGTCCCGACCCGCGTGTGGAAGAACGCCCCGCCGAACCTGCGCGCCATCGCGCTGCTCGGTCAGACGCACGGCGAGCGCGAGTTCATGATCTACCAGGGCGAGCGGGTTACCTATGACGCGTGGTTCCGCGCGGTCGCCACGCTGGCCCACGAATTCCAGTCTCTGGGTGTAGAGAAGGGCGACCGGGTCGCGCTGGCGATGCGCAACCTGCCCGAATGGCCCGTGGTGTTCTTCGCCGCGGTCACCATCGGCGCGATCTGCGTGCCGCTCAATGCGTGGTGGACCGGCGGGGAGCTGGCCTACGGGCTCGCCAACTCGGGCACCAAGCTGCTGGTGTGCGACGAGGAGCGGTGGGAACGGATTGCCGAACTGCGCGGCGAGTGCCCGGCGCTGGAGACAGTGCTCGTCACCCGTCACGATGGCGATCCGGAGGGTGCATCGCGGCTGGAAGACGTGATCGGCACGCCCCCGACCTACAAGGATCTGCCTTCCCGCGCGCTGCCCGAGGTGGAAATCCTGCCCGAAGACGACGCGACGATCTTCTACACCAGCGGCACCACCGGCAAGCCCAAGGGCGCGCTGGGCACGCATCGCAACCTGTGCACCAACATCATGTCGAGCGGGTTCGGTGCCGCCTGCGCGGTGTTGCGCCGGGGCGAGGAAATCCCTGCGCCGCAGCCCAAGACGACGCTCACCGTCATTCCGCTGTTCCACGTCACCGCGTGCTCCGCCGGGCTGATGGGCTCGATCGCTGCGGGCAACACGCTGATCTTCATGTATCGCTGGGACCCGGTCGAAGCCTTCCAGATCATCGAGCGCGAGAAGGTCAATTCCACCGGCGGGGTGCCGACCATTGCCTGGCAATTGCTCGAACATCCCGAACGCAAGAACTACGACCTCTCCAGCATCGAGGCGATCGCGTACGGCGGCGCGCCCGCCGCGCCCGAACTGGTGCGCAAGATCCGCGAGGAATTCGGCGCGCTGCCCGGCAATGGCTGGGGCATGACCGAGACGATGGCGACCGTAACCGGCCATTCCTCGGAAGATTACCTCAACCGCCCCGACAGCTGCGGCCCTCCCGTGGCGGTCGCCGACCTCAAGATTATGAGCGAGGACGGCACCCGCGAATTGCCGACCGGCGAGATCGGCGAATTGTGGGCGCGCGGGCCGATGGTGGTGAAAGGCTACTGGGAGAATCCCGAAGCGACGGCCGAGACCTTCATCGACGGCTGGGTGCGCACCGGCGACCTCGCCCGGCTGGACGAGGAAGGCTGGTGCTACATCGCCGACCGCGCGAAGGACATGATCATCCGTGGGGGCGAAAACATCTACTCGTCCGAGGTCGAGAACGTGCTTTACGATCACCCGGCGGTGACCGATGCCGCGCTGGTCGGCATCCCGCACCAGCAGCTGGGTGAGGAGCCTGCTGCGGTGGTGCATCTTGCGCCCGGCACGAGCGCGAGCGAGGCCGAATTGCAGGAATGGGTCGCTGCCAGGCTGGCCAAGTTCAAGGTGCCGGTGAAAATTGCCTTTTCAAACGAGACCTTGCCACGCAATGCCAATGGCAAGATCTTGAAGAAGGAGCTTTCGAGCTTCTTCTGAACCCTGTACCCGCGCGCTTCGAACACGGGTTATAGGGGACGGGTACGGATGCTGGGGGAAGCGGATGGCGAAGAAGCCTGACGTCACGAAGAAGTTCGGCGAAAAACGCACCGCCATCGTGCGCGCCGCATCGGTGCTGATCAACGAAACCGGCGTTCAGGCGACTACGCTCACCAGGGTGGCGCGCGCGATCGGCCTGAACGCGACCAGCGTCACCTATTATTTCCCGCGCAAGGACCAGCTGATCGTCTCGGTCTATGCCGAAACCATCGCGCTGCTGAAGGAGATGGCGGAGGAGGCGCTGGCCGAAGATACGCTCGAAAAACGTATCGCCAGGTTCGTCCAGCTGCATGTCGCGCTGCGCGACCGCATTCGGCGGGGCGAGCAGGGGCTGATGGCCGCGCTGTCCGAAATCCGCTCGCTCGATCAGGAGCAGCAGGACGAATTGCTGTTCGCCTACCGCGAGGTGGTCAACGACGTGCGCGCCTTCTTCGGCGAGCCTGCGGACGAGAAGCAGCGCGCGCTCTTCTCTGCCCGGGCGCACATCCTGATCGAGGCGATGCTGTGGTGGCCGGTGTGGTCGCGGCGCTATTCGGTGCTCGATTTCCCGCGGGTCGAGACCAAGATCGTCGATATCCTGTGTTTCGGCATCCCCGCGCAGCGTGGCGAGTGGAACCCGGTGGCCCTCGAAGATGACGGCTGGCGCGTTCGCGAGGATCGCCCGCTGCAGCAGAACGACGAGTTCCTGCGCGCGGCGACGGTGATGATCAACGAACGCGGATATCGCGGGGCGTCGGTCAACCGGATTGCCGAAGCGCTCAACGTGACCAAGGGCAGCTTCTACCACCACCATGACGCCAAGGACGATCTGGTGCTGAAGTGCTTCCAGCGCAGCTATGATCGCCTGTCGAAGGTGCAGATGGCGGGGTACGATCTGGAAGGATCGTACTGGACACGCTTGTCGAGTATCCTGAACGAACTGCTGCAATTGCAGTTCTTCGATTCCATGCCGCTGCTGCGCACCACCGCGCTGCAGGCGCTCGACAGCGAGACCAAGGTGGACGTCGTGATGCGCTCCAACCGCCTCGCACGGCGTTTCGCGGGCTTCCTGATCGACGGGTTCGCCGACGGGTCGGTGCGGGCGATCGATCCGCTCGTCGCCAGCCAGATCATCATGTCCACGCTCAACGGCGCCTACGAGGCGCGGCGCTGGGCTGCCCGGTTCGACGATCAGGAAGAGGCGGTCGAAACCTATCTCTCGGTGCTGAGCGAGGGTATGCTGGCCGAGCGCGGCTAGCTGTCAGATGAGCGGCGCGCGGTGACGCGGCTCGCGCACCTTTACGATCAGCAGCCCCAGCGCCGCGACCTGCGCCGCAAGCACGATGAAGAACAGCGGCTGGAAACCGCTGACCGCGACCAGCAGGCCGGCAATCACCGGGCCGCTCGCGGCGATCGCGCCTTCCAGCGTGGTCACGAAGGCGAGCCGCATCGGCGTATCCTGCGGCTCCCCGAATTCGAGCACCATCGTGGTCGAGGCAAGCATCCAGCCCGATCCGCCAACGCCCAGCAGCACGAAGGCGGCATAGATCGGCACGGCGGTGCTGCCGAGGATCAGCAGCGTCACGCCCGAGACCGAACTGCACAGCGCCAGCACGTAGATGATCTTGAAGCCGAAGCGGTCGCCGAGCGGGCCCCACAGCACGTTGGAGAGCGTGTCCGAGCCGAGGAACACAAAGCTGAGGCCGCCGATCAGCGCGCCGTCGAGCCCCAGCTTCGTGCCCGCGTAGATCGTCCAGAACGGCGCGCCGACGCGGGCCATCGTGGAGAAGCACTGCACGGCGAGAAACCATGCGAAGTCGCGATCCTGCAACAGCTCGGGAAACTGGCGGATGCGCTGCATCATCGGCATTTGCGGGCGGCTGACCGGCGCGGCAGGCTCGCGGATCATGGTCTTGAGCACCACCAGCCCCGCGCTGGTCAGCAGGAAGGCGAACAGGAAGGTGGTGGCGTAGCCATTGCCCAGCCACTTGTCCGCGATCAGGTAATTGCCCGCCGCCCAGGCCAGCAGCGCGGCGATCAGTCCGCCAGCGAAATTGCGATAGCCCTGCAACCGCCCACGTTTGCGGATCGGGATCAGCTTGCTCATCAGCATCTGGAACGCGACCCGCTGCGCCCCGGTGAAGAAGCCCAGCAGCACGAAGCAGGCGAAGGTCGCGACCAGCAGGATATTGCCGGTGAGGAAGTAGCCGGTCAGCGCCAGCCCCAGGATCATCAGCCGCATCATCGATCCCACGCCGATCGCGTAGGGCAGGATGTGGCTGCGATGTTCGATCCGCGATCCGCTGGCGATCGGGCTGATCGTCGCGCCGAGCTGCAGCAGCGCGGTGCCTAGCCCGACGGCGGCGGTGCTGCCGGTCAGCAGCAGCAGGTAGGCGGGGATGATGGTGGGCGCGTAGATCAGCCGGAAGCCGGTCATCCCCAGCACGCCGTGAATGAAGTTGGCGGTGTAGTTGCGCTTCAGGTTTTCATCGACGAAGCGCGCGTGTTCGGCCAGCGCGCGTCGCTGCGCGCCGGCCGTGTCGTCCAGTCCCTCGGGATCCTCCAGCGGATCCAAGGCGTCAGTAGCCGCCCAGCGCTGCGAAGCGGTTCTTGAGATAGCTGCGCGTGCCCCACGCAGCCTCCAGCACGCGCGCACGCTTCAGGTACAGCCCGATGTCGTATTCGTCGGTCATCCCGATCCCGCCGTGCAGCTGGATGCCCTCGTTGCTCATCGTGTGCATCACGCGGTTCGCCTCTGCCTTGGCAACGATCGCCGCGCGCGACACGCCTGCGCCGCTGTCGATCGCCTGCAGGCCCGCCTCGACCGCAGAGCGCATCTGCGCCAGATCGGCGAAGAGGTCCGCCATGCGGTGCTGGAGCGCCTGGAACGAGCTGAGCACCTGATTGAACTGCACGCGCTGCTTGAGATAGGCGAGCGTCGTGTCGAACACGATCTGCGCCATGCCGAGCATTTCGGCGGCGGTCAGCACGCGCGCACGGTCCAGCACCTTGTCGAGCAGGTCGTCGCCGCCATTGGCCAGCTTGTCCGCCGCCGCGCCATCGAACGCGATGTCGGCATGGCTGCGCTGGTCGGTCAGGCGGCGGGTGGTGAGGCTCACGCCGTCGCCCTTTTCGACGAGGTAGAGACCGTCCTTTGCGGCGACCACGAACAGGTCCGCCCCGTGCGCTTCGGCGACGAAGGCCTTGGTCCCGGTCAGCTTGCCGCCCGAGACGCTGGCCTCGATCTCTTCAGGCGCGTGATGCGGGCCTTCATCGATCGCAAGCGTGGCGATGGCTTCACCGCTCGCGAGCTTCGGCAACCACTTCGCCTTCTGCTCCTCGCTCCCGCCCAGCATGATCGCGCTCGCGGCGAGGGTGGTCGCGATCAGCGGACTGGCGGTGAGCGTCTTGCCCAGTTCCTCGACCACCAAACCGGCGGAGAGGAAGCCGAAGTCCGAGCCGCCGTGCTCTTCGGGAATGATGATCCCGGCCCAGCCCATCTCCGCCATCGTGGCGTAGGCCGCGCGGTCGAACGCCTCGGGCTCACCGCTCGCGCGGACCTTGCGGAATTCGGTCACCGGGCTTTCGTTGGTCGCCCATTCGCGCGCCATGTCGCGCAGCATTTCCTGCTCTTCGTTGAGAACTGCCATGTCTTTATTTTCCGTATCTTACAGCCGGTAGCTTACTGATGGTCGAGCATGCCGAGCACGCGCTTGGCGATGACGTTGTTCTGGATTTCGGTCGATCCGCCGTAGATCGTGGTGGCCTTGCCGTAGAGCCAGGCGCGCACGCCCTGCAGTTCGACCGGGCTGAAATTGTCGCCTTCCCAGCCGAGGCCCTGCAGGCCCATGATCTCGATCGTCAGCTCGGCGCGTTCCTGCCCCAGCTTGGTGCCGAGCTTCTTGAGCGCGGAGCTGATTTCGGAGACGCCGCCAGCCGCCTTGCTTTCCTCGACCGCGCGGCGCGCGGTGTGGAGGAAGCTGGTCCAGCGAATTTCGAAATCGGCGATCCGGTCGCGCAGCACGGGATCGGCCAGCGTGCCGTCCTTGTTGGTCCGCCCATACTTCTTCGCGATGTCCGCGAGGCTGGCACCCGAGCGTCCGCCCGGTGCAGCACCTGACAGGTTGGTCCGCTCGTGCTGCAGCAGTCGCTTGCCGATGGTCCAGCCCTGGCCTTCCTCGCCGACGAGGTTTTCCTTGGGCACCTTCACATCCGTGAAGAAGGTTTCGCAGAACGGGCTGGTGCCGCTGATCATGGTGATCGGGCGCACTTCGACGCCCGGCGAGTCCATGTCGATCAGCAGGAAGGAAATGCCCTTGTGCTTGTCGCTGCGGTCGGTGCGGACGATGGCGAAGCACTTGTCCGCCCACTGCCCGCCGCTGGTCCAGGTCTTCTGCCCGTTGACGAGGTAGTGGTCGCCCTTGTCCTCCGCCATGGTCTGCAAGTTGGCGAGGTCGGACCCGGCATTGGGTTCGGAATAGCCCTGGCACCAGCGGATCTCGCCGCGACAGATCGGCGGAATATGCTCCTGCTTCTGCGCCTCGCTGCCATATTCGAGCAGGGTGGGGCCGAACATCATCACGCCCATGCCGCCGATCGGGTTGTAGGCGCCCGCGCGCGCCAGTTCCTCGTTGAGGATCGCCGCCTGTTTGCGGTTCAATCCGCCGCCGCCGTATTCCTTCGGCCAGGTGGGCGTGCCCCAGCCGCGCTGGCCCATCGCTTCGCGCCAGGACTTTTGCGCCGGGGTTTCCTTGGCGCCGCCTTCTGCCCCGGCCATGGAGAGGCCCTTGCCCTTCAGCTCGGCGGGGAAATTTTCGGCAATGAACTGTCGCACTTCCTCGCGGAATACGTCGACGCTGTCGCGCGCCTCGGGTTCAAGCTGGGTGGCCATGTTTGCTCCTTGGTCGGTCGATTGTTTGTAAGAGAGTGGCGAGGGCGGGCTATTCCGCCGGTTCGGGAACCTCGTCTGCGTTCACCGCGCTCGCGCGGTCGCGCCGGGCAAGCTCTTCCACGTTCGCTTCGTGGCTTGCGCGGTCGATCCGGTAGGCGAACAGGAAGCCCGCGCCGCCGATGTAGAGGACGATCAGCGTGGGCACGTAGACCAGCGCCAGCATCCGCGGAATTTCAGGGTCGATCGTGCGCGGGTCCGAACCCGGCACGATCCCGACGAAGGCGACCAGCAGCCCGGCGGCAAAGACGCCTAGGCCCGAGGTGGACTTCTGCATCAGCGTATTGGCCGCGTAAAACAGCCCTTCGGACCGGCGGCCCGTGCGCAGCTGGCTCTCTTCCACGATGTCGCCGATCATCGCATGCGTCAGCACGGCGGAGGAAACGCCGCATAGCTGGAACAGCATCGAGAATGCGAAGACGGCGGCGACAAGGCCGGGATCGCCGTTTTCGGGCATCACTCCGGCAAAGCGCAGCAGGTAAGGCGCGCTGGCGAACATCACGGCGAAGATTGCGAGGTAGAAGGCGGCGTTGCGCTTGCCCAACCGCTTGGAAACGATCGGCGCAAGGAACAGCGCGAGGAACGCGCCCGCCAGCGCGTCCACCGTCAGCACCGCCAGCTGCGCCGAATTGAAGCCCCAGAAATAGGTGCCGAAATAGATGTTCAGTGCCGAGTGCATTCCCACCGACGTATATTTGAGCACCCCGAAGGCGAGGATCGCGAGAAAGCCCTTGTTGGAGAAGGTGTTGCCCATCTCGCGCAGCGTCTTCACCGGCCCGATCTTCTCGCGCGCGGGCGGCATCTTGAAATACTTGACCCGGTGCAGCGTGCCGAAGCTCGACAGCAGGATCGCGCCCAGCATCAGCGCGGCCCCGACGATGGCGAAGGTTTCGTAGCCAGCGGGGTTCAGCTGGCCGACCGGGTATTCCTCGGTCGGCGCGAGGAACACCAGCAGGGTCAGGAAGGCCATACCCACGCCGCCGAGATAGGCGAAGAAATAGCGGTAGCTCGCGATCGAGGTCCGCTCGTCGTAATTGCTGGTCAGCTCGGGCGCGAGGGCGGAGCTGGGGATTTCGTAGAAGGTGATGAAGGTCCGCACGCAGCACCCGACCACCAGGATGTACCAGAAGATCTGGCTGTCGCTCATGCCGGAGGGCGGGAAGAACAGCAGCAGCAGGCTGGCCGAGGCGGGCAGGGCGGAGGCGAACATCAGCGGATGGCGCCGCCCCAGCCGGGTGCGGAGCGAATCCGACCACTGGCCCACGATCGGATCGGAGATCGCATCGACCACCAGCGCCACCAGGATCGCGAAGGAGACGAGCTCTGCCCGCACCCCCACGACCTGATTGTAATAGAGCAGCAGGAACGAGCGAAAAGCGACGTCCTTGATGCCGTAGCCGATCGAGCCGGTGCCGTAGAGCAGCCGGGTGAAGAAGCCGAGCTTCGGTGCGGTAGGGTCGGTTACCATGGCGTAATCCTTCCTATCTTGCCGGGGAGCCGAAGGAGCCGTCGCGAATCTGCTGTTCGCGCGCCTGTGCCTCGCGCGCCTTCAGCCGCTCGACATTCTCGCGGTGGCCTTCTTCGGTGATGGGGTAGAACAGCAGGAACAGCGCGCCGATCACCCACAGGCCCAGCGAGGCGGGCACGTAGTGGGCGATCAGGCTGTCCTCCATCGCGGGGGTGATCTGCGAGACATCGGCCTTGGCCGGGAAGTCCGACAGTTCCAGCACGATCCCTGCGACCATGATCCCGAGCCCGGCCGAACATTGCTGCATGAAGCTGGACGCGGCGAAGAACACGCCCGCCGTATGTTGCCCGGTGCGCACCGCATGGTCTTCCACCACGTCCGCCAGCATCGAGGACGTGTTGATCAGCGAGATCGCAATCATCGCGCCATAGACCGCGCCGATCGTGAACAGCGTGGGCAGCAGGCGCGGATCGCCGGGCAGGAAGAAGCTGTCGAGCAGCGTCAGCAGCAGCGGCGAAATGCCCAGTGCGATGCCGAAAATCGCCATCAGCATCGAGGTGTTGCGCTTGCCCAGCCAGCGCGAGAAGCGCGGGGCGAGGGGGGCGGCGAGGACGGCCGCGATCAGGCTGTCGAAGGTCAGCAATGCCAGCTGGTCCGCCTTCAGCTTGAAGACGTAGGTGCTGAAATAGACCGTGGTCGCCGCGTACAGGCCGATGGCGGTATATTTGAACACGCCGAAGCCGAAGATCGCGAGGAAGCCGCGGTTGCGGAACGCCTGCCACATCTCCTTGAAGTGCGAGGCGGGGGTGGCCCCTTCGCCCGGCTCGTCGCGCTGGCGCAGGTAGGGCACACGGCTCAGCGTGCCCCAGCCGCAGACCAGAATCGCGATGAAGATCAGCGCGCCGCCGAGCCAGGCGAACTTGACGTAGCCTTCCGGGTTCAGCTGCCCGCGCGAAATCTCCGGCGTGGCGACGAAGAACACCGCGAGCGAGAAGGCGGCAAAGCCGAAAGTGCCGAGATAGCCGAAGAAATAGCGCAGGCCGAACAGCCCCGTGCGCTCCGAATAATTGTCCGTCAGCTCGGCCGCCATCGCGCTGGTCGGAATCTCGAACGCGCTGATCGACATGCGGGTGAGCGCGGCGAGCGCGAAGATCCAGAACCCCATCTGCATGTCGCTGAGGCCCGCTGGCGGGAACCACGAGAGGACGAAGAATGCTGCCGTCGGCAGCGCGGAGCCGAAGATGAAGGGATGACGCCGCCCGATGCGCGACCGGGTCATGTCGGACCAGCGGCCAATGAAGGGGTCGGCAAAGGCGTCGACCAGCAGCGTGAGCGCGATCGCGCCGGAAACGATCGCGGCGGGCACGCCGAGAACCTGGTTGTAGAACAGCAGCAGGTAGGTCGAGAACGCAGCGTTCTTCACCCCGTTGGCGACCGCGCCGAAGCCGAAGCTGAGCCGGTGAATCCGCGTGATTGGCGGGGCGGAGGCGGGGGCCAAATCTGGCGTGGGGGCGGTAGTGGCCATAACGCTACTCCGCCGCCTCGGTAATTTCCTCGATCGGATCGTACATCTGCTCGGCCCGCGCGCGCCGCTCGATCAGCGAATAGTCGGGGAACATCGGGTCTTCGATGTCGCGGTAGGCGCGCAAGTGCTGCTTCGCGACGGTCACCTTGTGAACTTCGGTCGGCCCGTCGGCGATGCCCATCACCATCGACCCGATCAGGTTGCCCACGAACGGCATCTCGTTCGACACGCCGAGCGATCCGTGGATATGGATGCAGCGCTGCGCGATGTCGTGATAGACCTTGGGCATCAGCGCCTTGATCGCCGCGATGTCCTTGCGCACCTTGCGGTAATCCTGGTGTTTGTCGATCATCCACGCGGTCTTCAGCACGAACAGCTTGAACTGCTCCAGCTCGATATAGCTGTCCGCGATCTGCATCTGCACGCTCTGGTAATCGGCGATCGTCCCGGTGCGCGTCTTGCGGCTGACCGCCCGGCGGCTCATCGCGTCGAGCAGGCGGCGGCAATTGCCCACGGTGCGCATCGCATGGTGGACGCGCCCGCCGCCCAGCCGGGTCTGTGAGATCGCAAACGCCCCGCCGCGCTCACCCAGCAGGTGGTCCGGCGGGATGCGCACGTCGGTGTAGCGGATATAGCTCTCCGAGCCGTTCTCCTGCCCGTAGACCCCGACATTGCGCAGGATCTCGACGCCCGGCGTGTCGACCGGGACGATGAACATGCTCATCCGCTCGTGTCGCGGTGCATCGGGGTCGGTGACCGCCATCACGATCAGGAAATCGGCCCACTTGCCGTTGGTCGAGAACCATTTTTCGCCGTTGATGACCCAGCATTCGCCGTCGAATTCCGCAATCGTCGCGAAGCTGGTCGGGTCCGATCCACCCTGCGGCTCGGTCATTGAGAAGGCGGAGACGATCTCGTTCTGCAGCAGCGGCTCCAGATACCGTGTTTTCTGTTCGGGCGTACCGTAATGGGCGATGATCTCCGCATTGCCGGTGTCGGGTGCCTGGCAGCCGAACACGATCGGGGCAAAGCTGGCCCCGCCGAGAATCTCGTTCATCAGGCCCAGCTTGACCTGGCCATAGCCCTGTCCGCCCAGTTCAGGGCCAAGGTGACAGGCCCACAGGCCCTGCCGCTTCACTTCGTCCTGTAAAGGCCGAACAAGCGCATTTCTGCGCGGATTTTTGACGTCATAGGGATGAATGCCGAGCAGGCCGAGCGGCTCGACCTTCTCGCGCACGAAGCCTTCCATCCAGTCCAGCTTCTGCTGGAATCCGGGCTCGGTCTCGAAATCCCAGGCCATCACTTTCTCTCCCACGCGACGCACTTTGGTGCGCTCTGCGAGGCGAGCATACCTAGTTTTCAGAATGGAACAAGGGATCGCTTTACGCGGAAGCCGAAGTTCAGCAGTATAGGTACGACGATGCGGGACAACTGGCAGTGTCCCGGGTTCGACAGGGAGATGAAAAGCCGCGCGCTTCTGCCTTTACACGGAACACTTTTCGACCGTACCGCCTTGACCAAGATCAAGGAAAAAGGGCGTTTCGCATGATGGTTCGCGGGTTGTTTGCTGACAGTGGACTCGAGCGAAATCTGGGCTTCTGGGTGCCTCTGGCGCTCACCGTCGCTCTCGTGATTCTCGGTCTCTGGGTGCACCAGGGGTTTTTCTGGGGTCTCGTGGTCGCCGCCCCGCTGTTGCTGATCGCGCTGTGGGACATGGTGCAGATCGACCATTCCCTGCGGCGCAATTACCCGCTTACCGCCCGCTTCCGCTGGCTGTTCGAAGATCTGCGGCCCTTTCTGCGCAGCTATATCGTGGAGGGCCCGCTGGAAGGTCGCCCGTTCGACAGGGTCTCGCGCTCGCTGGTCTATGCCCGTGCCAAGAAAGATGAGGACGCGCATCCTTTCGGGACCGAGCTGGACGTTTATTCCGAGGAATACGAGGCGCTGTGCCACTCGATCAATCCGAACCCCAAAGCGCCCAAGCGCACGCGGGTGCATGTCGGCACGGATCAGTGCAGCAAGCCCTATGATGCCGCCCGGCTGAACATCAGCGCGATGAGTTTCGGCGCGCTCGGCAACCACGCGATCGAGGCGCTCAACATGGGCGCGAAGATCGGCGATTTCTATCACGACACGGGCGAGGGCGGCCTCTCCAAATACCACCTCAAGCATGGCGGCGATGTCGTGTGGGAACTGGGCTCCGGGTACTTTGGCGCGCGCGACAAGGACGGAAACTTCGATCCCGAAAGCTTCCGCGACAAGGCGCAGCACGATTCTGTCAAGATGACCGAGATCAAGCTGAGCCAGGGCGCCAAGCCCGGCCATGGCGGGCTGCTGCCGGCGGCGAAGGTGACCGATGAGATTGCAGAGACCCGCCAAGTGCCCGCTCACGAGGATTGCCTGTCGCCCCCGGGGCACTCGGCCTTTTCGACCCCGCGCGAAATGCTCGAATTCGCGGCGAAGATGCGCGAGCTTTCGGGCGGCAAGCCAGTCGGTATCAAGCTGTGCGTCGGCATGCCGCACGAGGTGTTCGCGATCTGCAAGGCGATGCTCGACAGCGGCATCACGCTCGATTTCATCGTTGTCGATGGCGGTGGGGGCGGGACGGGCGCGGCTCCGCTGGAATTGTCCGACCACGTCGGTCTGCCGCTGCGCATTGGGCTCTACTACGTCAACAACGCGCTGATCGGCACCGGGCTGAAGGACAAGATCAAACTCGCGGCGTCGGAGAAGGTGTTCTCCGGCTCCGCCATCGCGATGAACGCCGCGCTGGGCGCCAACTGGTGCAACGCCGCGCGTGCCTTCATGTTCTCGCTCGGCTGCGTGCAGTCGCTGCGCTGCCACACGGGCACCTGCCCCACGGGCGTCGCGACCAGCTCTCCCGCCCGCCAGCGCGGCCTGGTGATCCCGGAGAAAGCGCAGCGTGTCGCTAACTTCCAGTCCAAGACGCTCGACAGCCTGCACGACATCGTGGTTGCCTGCGGGCTTGAATCGCCCGACGAGTTCACCCCGCGTCACCTGCGCCAGTGGAAGAACAATGCGCAGATGATCCCGTGGTCGCAGATCGTGCACGAGGTTGAGCCCGGCAAGCTGCTGAGCGAGCCCGACGACACGCCCTTTGCCGAATACTGGCGCATGGCGAACCCGGACACCTTCAAACCGACGCTGTGATCGCGCGATGATCACGCCGTTCCTGAACGCCAAGGCCAGTCCAACGCCGACCGCGACGCCATCACCCGTAGCATCCGACACGCCCAGGGCGGTGGTCGAGCTGACGCACTACATCGATCCCAACCACCTGTGGGGTGCGGTGGCGCTCGGCGTCCTGTTCCTCCTCTTCGGGCTGGTGCTCACCAGACTGCTGCGCCGCGCGATCCATGCGCTGATCGATCACGATCCGAAAGAGCATCTCGACCGGATGACGCTGAGCTTCATTTCGAACCTCGCGACATTCGTGATGTGGATCGTGCTCGCGCTAGTCTTCTGCCACGCGGTGCCGGCGCTCAACAAGCTTACGACCTCGCTGCTGGCCGGGGTCAGCATCGTCTCGGTGGTGATCGGGTTCGCCGCGCAATCGACGCTGGGCAATCTGGTGTCGGGCATCAGCCTGGTGATTTACAAGCCGTTCCGCCGCGGCGACCGGTTGCAGCTGACCACCCCCACGGGTCTGGAGACCGGTATCGTGGAGGACTTGTCGCTCGGCTACACCGTGCTCAGGACTTTCGACAATCGCCGCATCGTCCTGTCGAACGGGACCATCGCCAACCAGATCATGATCAACCTGTCGTCGGTCGATCTCAGGGTCATGATGACCCCGACAATTTCGATCGGCTACAATTCCGACATCGCGAAGGCGCGCGCGATCATCCTCGAACTGGCGCATGCGCACGACGACGTGCTGGAGGTCGTCGGTTGCCCGGTTGTGAACCTCGGTGCGTCGAGTGTGGACCTCTCCCTGCGCGCTTGGTGCGCCGATGCGTCGACCGCCAAAGGCGTCGAATTCGACCTGCTGGAGCAGATCAAGACATGGTTCGACGAGGCGGGGATCGAGATTCCCTACGCCTACCAGAACGTGATCGTGAGCGGTGTGCTCGCACAGGAAAAGGGCGCCAGCGAAGGCGACAAGGACGAGGCATGATGCATGTGTGAACTCTTTGCGATGAGTGCGTCGGTCCCCCACACAGTGCGTTACGAACTGGACCTGTTCGCCGCCGAAGGGGGAGAGAAACATCGCAATCGCGACGGGTGGGGCATCCTCTTCGCGCAGGACCGCGATGCCTACCTGTTCCGCGAACCCGACCCGGCGGCGACCAGCGAGCTGAGCCGCATGGTCGTCCGCGATGCGCGGCCCTGCAAGCATCTGATGGCCCATGTCCGCAGGGCCTCTGCGGGCAAGCCCGCGCTCGCCAACACGCATCCTTTCGACCGGGTGGTGAACGGCAGGCGGAATGCCTTTGCTCACAATGGCGACCTGCCGGGGATCGAGGATCGTGAGGACGCGCGCGAATGGATTGCCCGCCGGATCGGCGACACCGATTCCGAACTGGCCTTCCTGATGCTGCTCGACCGGTTGAGCAGGGCGGGCGCAAGCGATGCGGAGGCACGGCTCGACGTGTTCGGGCGTTTCGCCGCCGAGATGCGCGAACTGGGCAGTTCGAACTTCCTGTTCTTCGATGGCGAATACCTGTTCGTCCACGCAGACCGGCGGCGCTTCGAAACCGAAACGGGCCTGACCGAACCGCGCGAACCGGGGCTCAATATCCGCAGCTTCGACGAACGCCATCGCGGCCACAAGTGGCAGACATCGGGCGCGACCATCGAGGAGATTTCCGGCCCGCTGCACCTCTTCGCCTCGGTGCCGCTCGATCCCGAAGGATGGGAGCCGCTGGCGCGCGGCACTGCGATGGCACTGAAGGATGGCAAGATCGTATCACAATATGTGAGCTGACACCGCGGGCTGAGTGCAAGCGCCCGATGCCGGTCTCCCGAACGAAAGGAAGAATATGTCGAAGAAGGTGGCGGAGATCGTCGTTGATGCCCTGCAAAAGGCAGGTGCCAAGCGGGTTTACGGGATACCCGGCGATACGATCAATCATTTCACCAACGCCGTCGCCAAGAGCGACCTTCGCTGGATCACGGTCCGCCACGAAGAGGTCGGTGCCTTTGCAGCTGGCGGCGAATCCTACATGACCGGCGAACTCTCGGTCTGCGCGGGCACCTGCGGGCCGGGCTCGCTCCACTTCGTCAACGGGATCTACGAAAGCCACCGCAACGGCGCGCCGGTGGTGCTGATCGCCTCCGACGTTGCCCGTACGGAGAGCGGCTTCAACTTCCCGCAGGAAGTCGATCAGAAGAAGATTTACGAACAGCATTCGCACTTCTGCGAATATATCTCGCATCCTTCGCAGGCGCGGCGGATCGTGACCAAGGCGGCTCAGGCTGCGCTGACCAAGCGGGGCGTGGCGGTCGTCATCGTCAACGGCGACATGTTCACCGAGACGGACGATGATGCGATGGAGTGGGAGGTCTATCGCCCGCAGCCCGTGTGCCGCCCGAACGACGCCGAGATGGCCGAGCTGGCCGCGATGGTCGATGCCGCCGGCAAGGTGTCGGTCTATGCCGGGATCGGTGCCCGCGATGCGCGCGAGGAGATCGTCGCCTTCTGCGAGAAGGTGAAGGCACCGATGGTGCACACCACCCGCGCGAAGGAGTTCCTTGAGCCGAACAACCCCTACAATGTCGGCGTGAACGGCATTCTGGGCAACAAGGCGGGTGTGGAAGCGCTGGAAGACGCGGATCTGGTCATCTCGCTGGGCTGCGACTTCGCCTACACCCAGTTCTACCCCGAGGCGAAGAAGATCGTGCAGATCGACATCGATCCCACGCATCTGGGTCGCCGGTCAGCGATCAACATGGGGCTGGTCGGCGATGCGAAGACGACCTTCGCGGCGTTGACCCCGCTGGTCGCGGTGAAGAGCGACGACAGCCACCTCCAGACGCACCTCAAACAATGGGCCGAAGACCTCAAGGGTTACGATCATGAGGGCGAGGAGCAGGATCCCGAGCTGATCCACCCGCAATTCGTCGCCAACATGCTCGACGCGAAGGCGGCGGACGATGCGATCTTCGTCTCCGACGTCGGCACCGCGATGGTGTGGATGTTGCGCCATCTGAAGGCCAACGGCAAGCGGCGCTTCCTCAACAGCCTGCTGCACGGCACCATGGCGAGCGGGATGCCGCAGGCGATGGGGGCGAAGCTCGCCTACCCGGGCCGGCAGGTGATCGCGATGTGCGGCGACGGCGGGCTGACCATGCTGATGGGCGACCTGCTGACGCTGGTGCAGGAGGACATTCCGCTCAAGCTGGTGGTGTTCCACAACAACACGCTCGGCTTCGTGGAGATGGAACAGCGGGTGGAGGGACTGGTTGATCACTTCACCGGACTGCACAATCCGGATTTCGCCAAGCTGGCGGAGGCCTGCGGGTTTGCCGGATGGCATGTCGAGCAGGCGGGCGAGCTGGAAGCGGCGATGGATGCCTGGCTGCGCCATGAAGGGCCTGCGTTGCTGGACGTTCACGTCAACCAGATGGAGCTGGTCATGCCGCCCAAGGTCGAGGTGTCTCAGGTTGCATCGACTGCCATGTTCGGCGTGAAAGCCGTGCTCGATGGCCGTACGAAGGAGGTCGTCGATCTGCTGCGGAACAATTTCTTGCGATGACCTGCCATGCGGCTAGTTTGGCCGCGCCATTCAACGCCGGGCTGCGCCCGTGCAAATCAGGAAAACGATGATGACCTTCAAGATGAAATACGCCCTGCTCGCCCTGCCGCTGGCCCTCGCGGTGTCGGCCTGCGAGAGCCCGGCGGAAAAGCAGGAAGAAGAGGCGCAGGCCGAAACGGTCGCGCAGCCCGGTTTCGAGGGCACCGCCGCCACGCCCTCCGAAGCGCGCGACGAAGCCTACTCGCTTGCAGCGAAGCTCTCCTCGGGCGACCTGGACCCGAACGAAGCGGTGAGGGTGCTCGAAGATCTCGACAACCTCGTCAGCGAAAACCTGACCGATTTCCCGGAAGATATGGGTCCGGCCCTGACCGAGGATATCGAGTCCGCGCGTGATGCGCTGGAAGCGGATGACGAGGCGGGGATGCGCGAGGCGGCGACCCAGTTCCAGAACAAGCTTTCAGACGCTGCGACGGGTTCCGACGCACAGTAATCGACAGCGCGCCGTCATGGTGGCGGCGCGCCGTCCCTGAATTTGGGCGGCTTTATTTGGACGGCTTTCACGGGGAAGCCGGGGGCTAGGTTTTATGTCGTGGGCCAGACTGGCCGCAGGCTGTCTGCTTGCGTTGATCGCCACGGACGCCGCGCTGGCGTCCGGCGCGCTGCAGCAGAGCTTCCTCCAGCCCATGGGCCCCGTCGCACAGGAGCAGGCGAGCCACCTCATGCGGGTGGTGGGGATCACGATGATCGTGATCCTCCCGGTGCTGGTGGGCGTGCCCTTCATCCTGTGGCGCTACCGCTATGCAAAGCCGCGCGGCGCCTATGCGCCCGAGTGGGAGTTTTCCGGCAAGCTCGAATATGCCCTGTGGGGCGTGCCGGTCGTGATCGTGATCGTGCTGGCCAGCTGGCTGTGGTATTCCACTCAGAAGCTCGATCCATACCAGCCGCTCGGCCCCGACCCGCTGCAGGTGCAGGCCATCGGGCTCGACTGGAAATGGGTGTTTATCTATCCGGCAGAGGGCATCGCGACGGTCGACGAACTGGTCGTGCCCGTCGGCCGCCCGGTGGAGCTCACCCTGACCACCGATACCGTGATGCAGAGCCTGCTGGTCGCCCCGCTGACGGGGCAGATCTACGCGATGCCGGGGATGACGACCAAGCTGAACTTCGCCGCGACCCGCACCGGGGAGGCGGAGGGCGAGAATACGCAGTTCAATGGTGATGGTTTCGGCCGCCAGAAATTCACCCTGCGCGCGCTCAAACCGGCGGACTACGAGGCATGGATCGCGCGGGGCGGCAGTGGCCTGACGCTCGATGAGAGTACCTACGGCACTTTGCGTCGGCGTACGGTTCTGGCGGATGCCCGAGGCGACTTGGGGCTGGAGAAGAATGCGCAGCCGATCGTGATGACCCTGGGTCAGCCAGACATTTTCCAGCAGATCCTCGCCAAGTATCATGGTGACGGCGGGACCGAGCGCTGGGGTGGCACCAGGTTGCCGCAAACCGGCGCGGCGGGAGCCGGACAATGAGCGGCCAGACAAGCCCGATCTTCGGCAATCTCGACTGGAACGTCACGCCCTTTACCGATGTGCTGCAGAATCCGGGCACCAGCACGATTATCGGAGCCTTTGCCGCGAGCGTGCTGGTCCTCGGTGCGATCGCCGCGGTGGCCTTGTTCACCCGCATGCGTTGGTGGGGGCCGCTTTACCGCAACTGGCTGACCTCGCCGGACGCCAAGAGAATCGGCATCATGTATATCGCGCTCGCGCTCATCATGCTGGCGCGCGGCATCATCGAAGGCTTCGTGATGCGCGCCCATCAGGCGAGCGCGCTCGGCACGCTGAGCGCGCAGGAAGGCGGCCTCGTCGCGCCCGATCACTTTGCCCAGCTGTTCAGCACGCACGGGACGATCATGATCTTCTTCGTCGCGATGCCCCTGCTGATCGGTCTGATCAATTTCGTGTTGCCGCAACAGCTGGGCGCGCGCGACATGGCCTTTCCCGTGCTCAACCAAGTGAGCCTGGGGCTGACCGCCGCGGGTGCGGCGCTGGTGATGATCTCGCTGCTGGTGGGCGATTTCGGGACCGGCGGGTGGACCATGTACCCGCCCTATACGGGCAAGATCTTCAGCCCTGGCGAGGGGGTCGACTACTGGCTGTGGGCGATCCTGATCTCAGGGTTGGGATCTACGCTGACGGGGATGAATTTCGCCGTGACGATCTTCAAGCAACGTGCGCCGGGCATGCACCTGATGCGTATGCCGCTGTTCTGCTGGACCAGCCTGTGCGTCGCGATCATGCTGATCTACGCGATGCCCGCGCTCACCGTGTCGAGCGCGATGCTGGCGCTCGACCGCTATGCCGGATTCCACTTCTTCACCAATGAAGCGGGCGGCAACATGATGAACTATGCCAACATCTTCTGGATGTTCGGCCACCCCGAGGTTTACATTCTGATCCTGCCCGCCTTCGGGGTGTTTTCGGAGATCAGCTCGACCTTCTCGGGCAAGCGGCTCTATGGCTATACCTCGCTGGTAATCGCCAGCATGAGCATCGCGGTGATCAGCTTCACCGTGTGGCTGCACCACTTCTTCACCATGGGGCAAAGCGCGGGGGTGAACATCGCCTTCGGCATCGCGACCATGGTGATCGGTATCCCCACCGGCGTGAAGATCTACGACTGGATGGCGACCATGTGGCGCGGCCGGGTGCGGATCACCACGCCGATCGTCTACCTGACGGGCTTCTTCCTGCTGTTCGTCATCGGCGGGCTATCGGGCATCATCCTGGCCAATCCGTCGATCGACTATCAGGTGCACAACTCCACCTTCCTGGTGGCGCACTTCCACAATGTGATCATTCCCGGCGTGCTGTACGGAATGCTGGCGGGCATCCACTACTGGTTCCCCAAGGCTTTCGGCTTCCGGCTGAGCGAGACATGGGGCCGCCGCACCGCGTTCCTGTTCGTGGCCGGGTTCATCTTCACCTTCATGCCGCTCTACGTGCTCGGCCTGATGGGCATGCCGCGCCGTTCGCCGACGTTCCAGAACCCGGATTTCCTGCCGTGGATGTATGTTGCCGCGTTCGGCGGAGTGCTGATGCTATGCGCGCTCGCCAGCCTGATCTGGACGTTCTGGACCAGCTACCGCCACCGCGCGGCTCTGGCAGTGCCGGGCGGCGATCCGTGGAACGGCTCGACCCTCGAATGGTCGACCCCCGCGCCGGTGCCCGAATGGACCTTCCCATGCATCCCGCATGTTACCGCACGCCACGATTGGGGTGAGAGGAAGCGCGCGGGCGACCCTTGGCATGGGCCGACAGAATACACCGACATCGAAATGCCCGCCAACACCGCGCACGGCCTGCTGATCGCGGTCGCGGCCTTCCTGCTAGGCTTTGCGATGGTCTGGCATATCTGGTGGCTCGCGATCCTCGGCGTCCTTGCCATCCCAGGCCTCATGCTTCTTCGCGCGATGCGGGTAATCGAACCCCGGATCATCCCGGCGGCGCAGGTTGCCGAGGCAGACAGCCGGTTCCGCCATCTGGTCGCTAGTCTACCCGCGGCCACCCGAGCCGACGAAGAGACCCAGCGCAATCGCGGCGTCCCCGATATCTCGGAGTTTGCAGGATGAGCGATAACGGACTCTATCCCGGCCTCAACCTCGGCGCGACGCATGGGGAGGCGCACGAAGACGCCGAGAAGACCGTGTTCGGCTTCTGGGTCTTCCTGATGAGCGACCTCATCATCTTCGGCATCCTTTTCGCCTCCTACGCCTCCTATCTCGATCCCATCGGGATGGCGGGCGGTCCGGGGCCGAAGGACTTGTTCGACCTAACCAGCGTGGCGATCCAGACCGCTTTCCTGCTGGTCGGCGGGATCGCCTATGCGGGCGTGTCGCTGGCGCTGAAATATGATCAGGGCCGCGAGAAGATAATCGCCTGGCTGCTTGTGTGCGCGGTGCTGGGCGCGGGCTTCCTGTTCTTCGAGGTTAAGGACTTCATCGCTCAGGCGGGCGAGGGCGGCGTGCCGCAGGCGAGCGGCTGGCTCAGTTCCTACTGGGCGCTGGTCGGGCTGCACGGCATTCACGTGTTCTCCGGCATTCTGTGGATATTCGCGACGATCGGACAGATCGCGACGCGCGGGCTCGACGATGTGGTCAAGGTCCGCCTGTCGATGCTCGGCGTGTTCTGGCATTTCCTCGACCTCATCTGGGTCGGGATCTTCTCGCTCGTTTTCCTGGTGCCCCTCGCATGACCAAGCCCAATACCGGAGAGCTCGATCCGCAGGGTAACGCGGCCAGCGAGATCAGGAGCTATGCGACCGGCTTCGTGATCAGCCTGCTGCTGACCGTGGGCGCGTTTGCCGCCCTGCTGTCCGACCTGCCGACGACATGGAAGATCGCCCTGATCTGCGGCGCGGCGCTGATCCAGATCGTGGCGCACCTGCGCAATTTCCTCCATCTCAGCCTCGCCGATGCGCAGTCCGAGGAGGATCTGCTGCTGGTGCTGTTCTCCGTCTGCCTGCTCGCGATCATGGCGGGCGGCACGTGGTACATCATGTCCGACCTTGGCGGGCGCATGCATCAGGCGAGCGGCGGCGATGCACCGATGCATCAAGCTCCCGCGCACGGGACGGGCGCACGGCAGTGATCACGCGCAAGCAGGCCGTCTTCACGCTCAACTTCGTGGCCGGTTGGGTGGACGCGGTCGGCTTTCTCGCGCTGGTCGGCTCGGTCCGGGCGTTTCCCTCTTTCATGAGCGGCAACTCGACCAAGGTCGTGACCGATCTCGTCTCCGGCAAGACGGCGCTGGCCGGCATGGTTGCGGCGGTGGTGCTCGTCTTCATCCTCGGCACGATCGTCTCGCGCCTGATCAATAATGGCGCGCGGCTGCGCGAGACCGCAGCGCTGGCGGCGGTGGCCGGGGTGCTCTGGCTGGCTGGCGCTGGTGCCGTGTCGCATTGGAGCGATTACGCCCTGCTGCTCCTGCTGGCATTCGGCATGGGGATGATCAACCGCGCCTTGCAGGGGAGCAACGGGTTCACCGTCCACACCTTCGTCAGTAGCGCGGTGGTGACCATCGGCTCCGACATTGCCGACGCGATTTCGGGACGCGGTGCGTGGAAGCAGGCGCTGCTGCCGCTGAGCATCTGGGGCGCGATCCTCTCGGGCGCGTTTGTCGGCGCGATCCTGACGCTCGAGCTCGGCCTGTTCGCCGCTCTGTTCGGCCCGGCGTTTGCGGTCAGCCTGCTGGCACTGGCCAACGCGGCGGGATCGCTCGAACCGGCAGCCGAGGCCCGGGACGGTCATATGGACACCATCGAAACGCACGGCTGACGCACGCAGCAAAGCTCTTTTTGCCCCAAACCGGCGTTTTCCCGGTAGGTGAAACCGTCACGCCGGACCATTTTTCGCGTCGGCCGGCAGCCAAGTATGGTAAACGGGCGATGATGGACCCGGGGGTGATCGGGTTGGTCTCGGGGGAGGCGACCATGCCAGTTTCAAGCTTCATCATTCAGTATTCAAACGTGAATTACGCAGATTTTTTGTCTGCCGACGCCGATCTCATCATCACCGAGGGTGATGGCGATGATTCGCCGCGGGTAACAGAGCAGCTAAGTGCGGAGCAGGCAGCCAATCTGATCGCGCAGGGCCGTTTGGTCGCGGGTTACGTCAATGTCGGGGTGACCGACACTGCGCGCGGATACTGGAATCCGGACTGGACTTCAGCGGGTAACTTGACTGATGACGATCTCAATCCCGTTGCCGCCACCGCGCCTGCCTTTCTTCAGGGTGCACCCGCCAACGACTATGGGCGGCTGGTCGATTTCACCGATCCGGACTGGCAGCAGCTCGTGGTCGATCAGGTCACGTTCCTGCTTACCGAGCGTGGCTTCAACGCGATCTTCCTCGACGACGTGAACACCTACTACCAGCGATATGTCTCGCTGAACGGAGAGCCTGCCACCGCTGCCGCCCGCGACGAACTTGCCGCGCAGGCACAGGCCATGACCGAGTTCGTCACCCGCATTCGGGGCGTGATGGACTCTATCAATCCGGACGCGGTGCTGATCGCATCGACCGATCCCTATATGCCCGACAACTCGCCGGGGGGTGCGAGCGGAGCGATCGCCGACCAGTATCGCGACGCGGTCGACTGGTATCTGCTGGACAATATGCCCAACCAGGCCGCACTCGACCGGGCCGCCGCTGTGTTCGGGGACCATCTCCTGGTCGTCCAGTCGGACGGGAGCTTTCCGACCGGGCCGACTGGGCCGCTGCCCCTCGACGATCTGCACGGCTACGGGCCGGCCTTCTACGCCCCGTCATCCGCCTACGACACCTTCGTCCCGTTCGAACGTCCGACCGCCACGACCGGCACCCTCATCGAAGGCGGTAATGGCCCGAACACGCTTCGTGGGGGCGATGGCGATGACATCATTCTGACCGGTGCCGGCGATGACATCGCCTATGGCGGGGGCGGCAATGATCGCATCGACCCGGGCACCGGAGCGGATCAGATTTTTGGCGAAGCGGGGGACGACTGGATCGAATTCAGTTCCGTGATGGTGTCTTCGCCGCAGCCCGAGACAATCGGCATTCTCGATGGCGGAGCTGATTTCGACACGCTCGACCTGCGCGCAGTCTGGCCGGTAACCCTGGGCACTATTTCAACATCCCCGGGCGTCTTTTCGCTGGGCGTCTACGTCGGCAGCCAGCGATATTCGATTGTGAACGTGGAAAGGATACTCCTCGGAGATCGCGACGATACTGCCACGCTGAATCAGGCCCCCTTCGGCACCGAGCTTTACGCGGGCGGGGGTGATGACAATATCACGGCTGGGCCAGGCCAACGTGTGTTCGGCGAGGGCGGCAACGACAGCTTTTTTATCAGTGGTGCTTTCGGCACCTCGGTGCCCGACGGTCTGATCGATGGCGGTGCGGGCATCAACACACTCAGGACCAATATTGCGTTCACCGTAGACCTTGCCGCAGGCGCAGCGACGGCAGGAAACGCCACCTACGCCATTTCGAACATCCAGAACGTGTTGGCGAGCCCATCTTCAGGCTATTCGACCACCGTCTATGGTGACGGGTTATCGAATGCGATCGGGGTCGACCCCGTGTCCTCCTCCGGCACGGGCTCTATGGTCTTCTACGGTCGCGGGGGGAACGACACGCTCACCGGCGGTCTCGGCAACGACATTCTGGACGGCGGAGAGGGCACCGACACCGCCGTGTTCTCCGGCAGCCGCGATGCTTATGCGATCACCCAAATCGCCGACGGCCAATTCGAAGTTTCCGGTCCCGACGGGACGGACACGCTCACCAGCATCGAGCACCTGCAGTTTGCCGACGGCACCTACGTGTTTGGGCCGACCACCGGTCCGGTGAGCCTGGGCTATGCAGGCTTCGGCTACGCGCCCGAGGCAGGCGGCTGGGCGGACAACACGACCTATCCGCGCGGAGTGGCAGATATCGACGGCGATGGCCGGGCGGACCTGATCGGCTTCGGCAGTGCAGGGCTGTTTGCGGCGCTTTCCAATGGTGACGGCACCTTCGGGGAGACCTTCCTCGCCTATAACGGTTTCGGCGCGAGCGATGCTGCGGGCGGCTGGGCGAACGACAATCTCTACCCGCGCACCATTGCCGATGTGAACGGCGACGGGCTGCAGGATCTGATCGGGTTCGGTTCGGCGGGCGTCTCGATCGCGCTCGGCCAGGCTCCGGCTTCGGGGCAGGCGGTCGCTTTCGGGCCCGCCACGCTCGCCTACGCAGGCTTCGGCGCGAGCGATGCTGCGGGCGGCTGGACTAGCGCGGACACCTACCCCAGAACCGTGGCCGACGTGAATGGCGACGGGCGCGGCGACCTGGTCGGCTTCGGCGGCGCGGGCGTGTATGTCGCGCTCGGCCAGTCGGATGGCAGCTTCGGCGCGACCCAGCTTGCGCTGAACGGGTTCGGCGCTTCGGATGCGGGCGGCGGCTGGTCGTCGGACGATCGCTTCCCGCGTGTGCTGGCCGACGTAAACAACGACGGACGTGCGGATATCGTCGGCTTCGCGGCCAACGGCACTTACGTCGCGCTGGGCCAGTCCGACGGGAGCTTTGGCAGCATGATGCTCGGCATAGCGGGCTTCGGCTATGCCGATGTTGGCGGCGGCTGGTCGACCGCAGACCGCTATCCGCGCACGCTGGGCGATGTGAACGGCGACGGGGTGGCGGATATTATAGGCTTCGGCGGAGACGGCACCTACGTAGCGCTGGGGCGCGGCGACGGCACCTTCGGCGATACCACGCGGCTGGTCGATTCCTTCGGGCAAAGCGATGCCGGGGGCGGCTGGTCGAGCAACGACCGGTTTCCCCGCTTCGTCGCCGATATCGACGGCGATGGACTGTCCGATCTGGTCGGGTTCGGCGGGGCGGGGGCCTATGTGGCGCGCGCCAATGTCGAGTGGGTGCGCCAGAGCGGGCAGATCGGGCAGGACGCCCAATCGCAGGCAGGCTCTCCTCTGCCGCAATGGGCCGAGCTCTTCGCCGGGCCTGTCGAGGCCGGCGCGGTTTCGCACGGAGCACATGGTTTTGCCGACCGGGCGCCGACCCTCCATCCCCCTGGCCCGGGGCCTGCGGGGCCGGACATGGACTTCGTCGCGATGCATGTCATGTAGCCGAAGGTGAAGCGCTTTCGTCACCGCCGTCGGCCAGTCCGACACCTTCGACGGATGGCGCGGTCATTGGCGCGACGGTGGCGTGGTGATCGAGATCGAGGGCGGCAAGGTGGTGGGGTAAGGCCTGTCCATACCGCACTCTTTGCGCTGGCGCGACGGGTGGCTGTGGCTGCACAACAGCGGCGAGGGGCAGTTCGGCTATGTCGATATGGACAAGGGCGCGTTCGTCCCGGTCGCCTTCTGCCCCGGCTACCTGCGCGGGCTCGCCTTCATGCGCGAGATCGCGGTGGTCGGGATGTCGCTCCCGCGCGACAACAAGACCTTCAGCGGGCTCAAGCTCGACCAGGAACTGGCTGAGCGCAAGATGACCCCGCGCACCGGCCTCTATTTCATCGACGCCAGAAATGGCAGCATCGTCCACTCGATGAACTTCGAAGGTATCCTGATCGAGCGTTACGATGTGTGCGTGCGGCCCGGCATCCGCCAGCCCGCCGCGATCGGCCCCGCCTCGGAAGATATCCGGCGGACCGTCAAGGTCGCCGACTTCGAAGGCTAGGGCCGAGACGCGCGGGAGGTCCTACAGCCCGCGCGGGAGGTAGCCCGGCACCAGCGTGATTCCCTGGAAATACACGGGCTGGCTGGCGGTAGCTGCCGCCGTGTCGTGGTGCAGGCGCACGGTGATCTCGTAGCACTCCGCTGGCACCATCAGCCCGCAGATCGCCCACGGCACCCAAGCATTGCCCTGATCCTGCGCAAGCGGCCGGGTCGTGCAGGCGGCGGATCCGCCCGCAGGGGCCAGCGCCTCCAGCGTGATCGCGCCCAGCGTGTGCGGCGCGCCCGTTGGTTTGTACACCCAGCCGAACAGCGAGACCGGTTTGCCGCGCAGAGGTGCGTGGCCGTAATCGGGCAGGGTATAGGATATGCGGTTGAGGAACACAGTGCCGCCAGTGCTGGCGAGCTTGAGCGAATGGCCCAGCGCGCGGTCGCGCACGATCCCCGGCTCCTTGCTGGCGGTCACCCCGGATGCGGCCACCCAGCCATCGGGCACCGCGCCATCAAAGCGGGAGAAGTCGCCATTGGGAATCAGGTTGAGCGCCGGGTCGAGCCCGCAAAGGGTCGATGGCGGACCGAGCGCTGCCCGGGCGGGGGCTGCATCCCACAGATCACGGATCGCGGGCAGGTATGCCGCTTCGATACCCGCGTCGCTGGGGTGCACCGGATCGCCATCGGCAAACCACGCGGACGGCTTGCCCGCTGCAAGATAGGGCGTGTGCGCGTCGATCAGCGCGATATCGCGCAGTCGCGCAACCCGCCGCCACGCATCGACCGCACGGTCCATCGCGGAGCCGTCCGCGCGCGGGTTCTGCAGCAGCGCGACGATCGGCACACCGGGATGGGCGAGGCGGTAGTATTCCAGCGCGGTGAGGAATTCGCCCAGCACCTGTTCGTCGGTGGTGCCGACCACATGATTGTGCCCGTGGCAGATGGTCAGCAGGTCCGGCGTCTCATCAGCGAGGCCGCTGTCGCGCCACAGTGTGCCGAGCCCGTGGGCCATTTGCCCGCCCGCCACGGCGAAGTTGCGGATCCGCACGGTCGGTCCGCTGCCAACCGCTTCGGTGGTTGCGCCGCCATAGGCACCGTCGGCCCAAGTCGTGACCAGCACGGTCGGCTGGCTGGGGTGGGTGGCGATCACGTCGGCGAGGCGGAAGATGAATTCTCGCGGGCTTTCACGCGAGTTGGACAGGCTGTCCGACCAGTTGACGATAGACACATCGCGGCCCTGGTCGAGCATGTGCTTGATGTGACCGAAGCCGTTGGCGGCGACGGTCGACGGAGCTTGCGCCGCGCCGGAGGCGGGACGAGGCTGGATCGTCTGGAGCATGGTGCGGGCCTTTCGTCAGTCGAGCAGGGTGAGGGCGGGGGCGAAGTCCGGGGCACCGGCGCTGATCCCGGCCACCGCGAAGGGCAGCACGGTCAGGCCCGGTTCGACCGGCAGATCGATCGCGCCGCCGCCCGCAAGCGCGAGCGTTAGCTGGCCGGGCTGCTGCGCGACGATCGCCAGCGCGCGGCCGGGCTCCAGCACGCTGTCGAGCGCCGCAGGGCGCGCGGCGCGATAGCTGACCTCGCCGATCGGCAGGGGGCTGGCGGCGCTGGCGGTTATCGCCTCGCCCGCCTGCTCGAAAGCGACGGCGGAGGGAGTGACGTAAGGGGCGGGGGTCTGGATCGGTTTGGGCGGGGACGGGGGAAGGGCTTGGGGCATGGGCATCTCCGACAGGGAAATCGCGCACCCGCGCCCGCACCGCGGGGGCGATGCGACGGACGGCAAACAGGCAGCGACTCGCGTCGTCTACGTCCGACAAACCCTTGTAGGACAGCGATAATTTGTAGGATTTTCGCGCGGCAGCGGATCGGTCACCGGATTTTGCGGTGATCCTCGCGGTCGAGCCTGGCGAGCTTTTCCTCCCACGCCAGCGCATGACGGATGATGGCTTCCAGCCGGTCGTAGCGCGGCTCCGACAGCAACATCGCGCGCAGTCTGGCACTGTTCGCGATCAGCATCACCGGGTCGCCTGCGCGCCGCCCTACCGGGACCGGGGCAATTGGGCACCGGCCAGAGCCTGCGGGACATTTTTCTCCAAAACCGAGCAGCTGCCCTATGCGCGGATACCTAGGCTTTGGCTCTTTTTGGCTGGAGCAAGCCCCTCAAATAGCTCCACATCCGCAATACCTCGTATTTCTGCGAGCCGGGAAAACGCGGATGACTGCGGTCGACCCTTAAGGGTTAACACGCAGAAAGGGGTGCCAAATGCGGGGAACATTGGCGGTTATCGACGCGGACGAGCAAGTGCGCGATCAGGTTGGACGACAGGTGGAGGCTGCGGGCGTAATCGCACAGCCATTCGACACGCTCGAACAGTTCGTGACGCGGCGCGCGGGCGACGAACAGGTGGTGCTGGTGGGGGACGATACGCCGATGGCGCTTGGCGTGTGTGAACACTTTCGCGCACAAGGGTGCTGGCTGGCAGTGATCGCCTACGCCAGCCGGCCCAGCCTGCGGCGGGTGGTCGCTGTGCTGCGCGGCGGGGGGTACGACTATTTCTCGCTCCCGCTCGACACCGCTGCATTGCTGCGCAGCATCGACCAGCTGGGCGACGGGAATGGCCCCTATGCCGCCGCGCGCCAGCGTGCCGCCCTGGCCCGCACCCGGCTGGCCCACCTTTCCCCTCGCGAGGGCGAGGTGCTGGCGCGCATGGCGGGCGGCCATTCCAACAAGGTAATCGGAATCGAACTGGGGATCAGCCCGCGCACGGTCGAAATCCACCGCGCGAACATGCTCTCCAAGCTGGGGGCGTGCTCCTCCACCGAAGCGCTGCGGATGTATTTCGAAGAACACCTGCTCAACGGAGCGGCCGCGCGACCCGAAGGGTGACGCGCCCGGGAAGGGGCGCGCTCGTCCATCGGGCGAACGAGAAAGCACTTTACGCGAGCGTAAACCTGCGCCAGTGTCGTGCCCATAACAGCCGGTATGGGAGAGTGAACATGGCGAGCGTCGCCGAACCCGAAGCTAAAGCCGACCTGGACGCCTTCCGCGAGGAAGTGCGCGCCTTTCTGGCAGAGAATTTTCCGCCCGAACTGCGCGGCAAGAACAACCTCCTCAGCAGTGTCGAGGAAGCGGGTGAGGAAAGCCCCGCGGAGAAGGCATGGCGCCTCGCGATGGGCGAGAAGGGGTGGGGCACGCCCACCTGGCCCAAGGAATATGGCGGCGGCGGGCTGACCAAGAAGCAGGCCCGCGCGCTCGAAGAGGAAATGGCCAAGGTCGGGGCGTGGAACCCGATCGGCGGGATGGGCGTGATGATGCTCGGCCCCACGCTGCTCGAATTCGCGAGCGAGGAACAGAAGCATGAACATATCCCGCCGATCTGCAAGGGCGAGATCCGGTGGTGCCAGGGCTATTCGGAACCCAATGCCGGGTCGGACCTCGCGAACCTGCAGACGATGGCGGAGGACAAGGGCGACCATTACCTCGTCAATGGGCAGAAGACCTGGACCAGCGGCGGGCAGTGGGCGGACAAGTGCTTCTGCCTCGTGCGCACCAGCCGCGCGGACAAGCACAAGGGCATCTCGTTCCTGCTGATCGACATGCACGCGCCCGGCGTCGAGGTGAAGCCGATCAAGATGATTTCGGGCATGAGCCCGTTCTGCGAAACCTTCTTCACCGATGTGCAGGTGCCCAAGGAAAACCTCGTCGGCGAGGAAGGGCAGGGCTGGACCATCGGCAAGAAGCTGCTGCAGCACGAGCGGACCAACCTCTCGGGCGGCGGCGCGCTCGCCGCACTCAATTCGCAGCCGCTGGGCAAGGTGGCCGAACGCTACATCGGGCTGGACGAGAACGGCAAGCTGGCCGACGCCGAACTGCGCGTGAAGATCGCCGATTTCGAAATGCGCTGGAACGCCTTCCTGCTCACCGCGCGGCGCGCGATGGAGGAAAGCAAGGCGCAAGGCGGCGTGTCGGAGATCAGCTCGATCCTCAAGAAGGCGGGCACCAAGCTGGGCCAGGAACGCGCCGAGCTGATGATCGCCATTCAGGGCTATCGCGGGCTCGGCTGGGAAGGTGAGGGCTTCGAGCAGAAGGAGCTCGACGGCACGCGCGCCTGGCTCTTCGGCAAGGCGACCACGATCTACGGCGGATCGACCGAAATCCAGAACAACATCATCGCCAAGCGCATCCTCGGGATGCTCGACCACCAGTAAGGGGAGCGGGACTCATGGCGGTTCTCAACGACGAACAGGAAATGCTGCGCGACATGGCGCGCGAGTGGACGAAGAATGAGCATCCGGTGGGTGCCTGGCGCAAGGTGCGCGACGCGGGCGAGCCGTTCGACGCGGATGCGTGGGGCGCGATGGCCGAGATGGGCTGGGCGGGGATCATCATCCCCGAAGAGCACGGCGGCAGCGATTTCGGCTGGATGAGCCTTGGCCTGGTGGTCGAGGAACTGGGCAAGAGCCTCGCCGCGAGCCCGCTGATCGCCTCCGCGCTTGCCGCATCGGCGATCGTGCTGGGCGGCAGCGACGAACAGAAGGCGGAATACCTCCCCCGGCTCGCTTCGGGCGAGTTGATCGGCACGCTCGCCTTCGATGAAGGCCCGCGTCATATTGGGCTGAAGGCGAGCGCCGGTGTGCACGACGGGCGTCTGACCGGCACCAAGGCCTTCGTCCACGAAGCGAGCCGTGCCGGGCTGTTCGTCGTCCTGGCCAGCGATGGCGTTTATCTGGTCGAGCAGGGGCAGGGCGTTACGCTCTCGAGCCGCGCGCTGGCCGACATGCGGGACCATGCCGAGATCGATTTCAATGATGCGCCCGCGCAGAAACTGGCCGCTGGCGGGGATGATCTGGCGCAGAAGATCCTCGATCGCGCACGCGTGCTGACCGCTGCCGAAATGCTCGGCATGTGTCAGGCGGTGTTCGACACCACGCTCGACTATCTGAAGCAACGCGTGCAGTTCAATCAGGTGCTCAGCTCGTTTCAGGCGCTGCAGCACCGGATGGCAGACCTCTACAGCGAACTGGAAATGACCCGTTCGGCGGTCGAAGGCGGGTTGCAGGCGCTCGACAGCGGGTTCGCGGTGACCGAGGCGGCGATGCTCGCCAAGACGCGCGCGAACGATGCGCTGCACCTGATCAGCAAGGAGGGCATTCAACTGCATGGCGGAATCGGGATGACCGACGAATACAACGTCGGATTCTATCTTAAACGCGCGCGGGTGCTGGAGGCGGCATGGGGCGCGAGCAGTCATCTGCGTGACCTCTATGCGACGACCAAGGGCTACTGACGTTACGGAATGCAAGCGCGTGCCGCACAGTGTTACGCAACTGTCACAGTCGCACGACGACCGTAGGTCGCGCTTGTAGTTTGACGAGAACACGCGCAGAATAGCGCGGCTTGGGAGAGCATGCATCGGTGGGCGCGACAGGCAAAAGCTGCGCGCCCCCTTTAAAACCAACCACGTGACCGCCGCTGGCGGTGCGTCAAGGCGCAGTCTCTCTCCGCAAGAACATTGGGATTGGGAGACCTATGAAAGCCATTCTGACACGCTCGATCGCCCTCGGAGCACTTGCCGGAGGCCTCGCCTTCCAGCCGGTGGCCGCGCTGGCGCAGACGACCGATGCACAAGATACCGAAGCCGAACTGCAGGAAGAGCTCGACGGCGGAACGACGATCGTTGTTACCGCGCAGGGCCGGACGCAGGAACTGACAGATGTGCCAGTGGCGGTGAACGTGGTCTCCGCGGAAGAGCTGCGCAATTCGGGCGCCAGCGATATTCGCGAACTCAACCAGGTCGCGCCGTCCCTGCTGGTCTCCTCCACCGGTAACGAAGCCAACGGCTCTGCCCGTATCCGCGGTATCGGTACGGTCGGCGACAACCCCGGGCTGGAAAGCTCGGTCGCGGTGTTCGTCGATGGCGTCTATCGCTCGCGCTCGGGCAATGCGCTGAGCGAACTGGGCCCGATCGAACGGGTCGAAGTGCTGCGCGGCCCGCAGGGCACGCTCGGCGGACGCAACAGCTCGGCTGGCCTGATCAACATCTATACCGCGCCGCCCGAGTTCGAATTCTCCGGCTATGGTGCCTTCACCTACGGCAATTACGACGCGGTCAAGGTTGAAGCCGGGATCAACGCACCGCTGGGCGACACCGTCGCGGCGCGCCTCGACGGGGTCTATTTCCGGCGCGACGGCTTCTACAACGATGTCGTCAACGACGTGGATGTGAACAATCGCGACCGGTACCTGATCCGCGGTCAGATGCTGTTCGAGCCGACCGACACGCTCTCCATCCGGCTGACCGGCGACTATTCGAAGAAGGACGAGGCGTGCTGCGCCGCGACCTTCGTGCAGCCCGAGTTCGCTCCGCTCGCGCGGGTCAGCCCGGGGCTCGATCCGTTTGCCCGGCCCGATGGCGGCCCGGCGCTGACGAGCACGCAGAACCCGATCGTCAACATCCTGCTCGGCCTGGGTCAGAACCCCAACGCGCTGACGCAGAGCACGTTCGACCGCGACATCTACGTGACCCCGGGCCGCAGCTATGATGGCGAGACCGAGGATTATGGTGCCGCTCTCGAGCTGAACTGGGATTTCGGCGGTGCGCAGCTGACCTCGATCACCGGCTACCGCGACTATTCTAACACGCAAGGGTCGGACACCGACTACACCCAGGTCGACATCCTCTATCGTGCGCCTGGCCCCAACGCCGGTGCGCGTGAGTTCAAGACCTTCAGCCAGGAACTGCGTCTGCAGGGCGAAGCGTTCGGCGGCACGCTGGACTGGCTGGTTGGCGGCTACTTCGCCAATGAAAAGCTGGAAACCCGCGACAACCTGCGCTTCGGCACGCAGTACGGCACCTTCGCCAACTGCCGCATCGCACTGGCGATCAACCCGGCACTGGCCAATCCTTCGGCGGCCAACTGCTTCGGTGCCAATATCGGTGCGCTGACTGCAGCCAATGGCGGCGCCGGCGCGTTCGGGGCGGCCACGCCGCTGATCATCGCGGGGATCAACAACCTCGCGACCGTCAGGGACCGGGGCAGCACGGGCGACGTGTACAACCAGGAAAGCACCAACTGGGCGCTCTTCACCCACAACATCATCAACATCACCGACCGTCTGAACCTGACGCTCGGCCTGCGGTACACCAACGAGAACAAAGACTTCTCGGCCAGCTTCGGCAACGACAACACGGCTTGCCCGACCAACCGGGCACTGCTTGGGCCGCTGCTCGGCGTGCCCGCGCTGGCGGGTCTGGCCGGCGGCCTGATCTCGCTGTCGTGCCAGAGCAACAGCACCAGCGAGCTGAACGGCGTTTCGATTGCCGACAGCCGCGACGAAGACGAGTTCACCGGCACCGCGATCATCTCGTTCAAACCGACCGATCGCCTGATGACCTACGCGAGCTATTCGCGTGGCTACAAGGCGGGCGGGTTCAACCTCGACCGCTCTGCGCTGCAGGCGAGCCCGTTGGTGGGTAACCCTGCTGTGACCGGTTCGACCGCGAACCTGCAGTTCGGCCAGGAAACCGTCGACGCATTCGAAGTGGGCGGCAAGTATGATGGCCGCGACTGGACGCTGACGGCCGCCGCCTTCTACCAGCGGTTCTCCAACTTCCAGCTGAACACGTTCAACGGCTCGGTCTTCTTGGTCCAGAACGTCAATTCGTGCGGTGCGGACCTGGGCGGGGCGGATCGCGATGCGAGCGGCACGACAGGTGCCTGCGCTGCCGACGATGTGCAGCCGGGTGTGATCGCCAAGGGTGTCGAGCTGGAACTGGGTCTGCGACCGGCGCGCTTCCTCAACGCCAACCTCGGCCTGACCTATGCCGACACCAGCTACGAGACCAACCTGATCGGCAACGACACTGGCGCACCGCTGGACCCGGCGCTGCGTCTGCTGCCGGGTGACAACCTGTCGAACGCGCCGGAGATCACCGCGACGGCATCGCTCTCGTACACTCCGCCGATCGGCAATAGCGGTCTGACCGGTCTGTTCTACATCAACACCCGCATGACCAGCGACTATAACACCGGCTCCGACCTGCTGTACGGCAAGGAGCAGGACGGTTATGTCCTCGTCAACGGCCGCATCGGTATCCGTGGCCCGGACGAGAAGTGGGCGATCGAACTGTGGGCGCAGAACCTGTTCGATCAGGACTACACCCAGGTCGCGTTCAACACGCCGTTCGTGGCTCCGCAGCAGACCTATTCGGCCTACCTCGCCGAACCGCGGACCTACGGCATCACGGTGCGCGCGGGCTTCTGACCCGCGCTACGCCAGCTGGACAAAGAGAAACGGCGCGGGGGGCAACCCTCGCGCCGTTTTGCTTCGTGTGGGGTAGAGGAGCCCGTTCGGCCGAACCGGCGCTACCGATTACTGGACGACGTCGGCCCAGTCGGGATGGCGCATAGCCTGCGCCTTGAAGAAGGGGCACAGCGGCACGATCCGGAAGCCTTCCGCACGTGCGTCCGCAACCACCCGCTCCGCCAGTGCCGAGCCGACGCCCTTG
Organism: Citromicrobium bathyomarinum; assembly: GCA_001306305.2. Taxonomy (NCBI): domain Bacteria; kingdom Pseudomonadati; phylum Pseudomonadota; class Alphaproteobacteria; order Sphingomonadales; family Sphingomonadaceae; genus Citromicrobium; species Citromicrobium bathyomarinum. Next base: position 2,607,890 of record CP155577.1, on the reverse strand, counting down.
CCGCGCAGGCTATCGGGCACGCCGGTATGGTCTACGATGACGAGGGTGGGGCTGGCGCGCGAAAAGGTCAGTTCGCCGACCTCGTCGACCCCTTCGACCTGGGCCACGTAGAGCCCCTTGGTGTCGTTATCGACACGCGTGATCGTGATGCTGCTCATGATGAAGGTGGCTTACCGCAAAGCGCGCGGCGCGCAATAGCGCGCACGCCGCGGCCATGCCGATCGAGCTTGTCCGTCGAACGAAGAAGCCGCCAGATCAGCGCTTGAGTTCGATCATATCCTCGTGCCGCTCGACATGCAGGCCGTAGGCCGATTCCAGCAGGTCGAGAAATGCATCGGCGTTGTGCGTCTGGAACGAGCCGCCGATCCTGATCTGCTGGATGTCCGGGGCCACCTGGATCGGCTTGCCGGAATAGCGGTTGAATTCCGCCACGGCGGTGCGCAGCGGCGTGTTGTCGAACACCAGCAACCCCTTGCGCCACGCGGTCATCGCGTTGACCTCGTCTCCGTTGGACCCGACCACCAGCGTGTTCTGCTTGCGTATGTAGGCGACATCCCCGGTCGACACGATCGCAGCACCCGCGCTCTCGGCGCTGGCGCTGTCTTCGACCTTCACCCGTCCCGAAACCACGGCCACGGTCACATCGTCGCCGGAGCGCTTGACCGAGAAGCGCGTGCCGAGAACGACGATCCGCCTGGGTCCGGCATGGACGATGAACCGGCGATCCGGGCGGTGCACGATGTCGAAAAAGGCCTCGCCCTCGTCAAGCCACACTTCGCGTGCGTCCGGGCCGCTGGCGGCACGCAGCCTGGTTGCGGTGTTCAGTTCCACCGTGCTGCCGTCGGCGAGTTTCACCGCTTCGCGCGCCCCGCGCGCCGTCTCGTACCGGGCAGGCGGCTCGGTCGGGACCGGCGGACTCCACATCGCAATCCCGGTCAGCGCCAGAACGAGCGAGGCGGCCAATGCGCCGACAAGCGCGAAGACTGTCCGGCGGCGGCCCGGAGCCTCCTTTTCCTCAACGCAAGACGGCGTGTCGCCCAATGCGGGAATGCGATCGGCCTCTCGCCAGCCGTGCTCCAGCCGCCAATAGGCCGCCTTATGCGCCATGGACCGCTCCATCCACGCGGCGAACTCCGCCTCGTCCTGGTCGGTCCAGCCGGGTTCCTCGCGTCTGATCAGCCAGCCGGCTGCGACATCTTCGATCTCTGCGGCGCTCATTGCAATTTGCTCCGCCGCGCACGCTGTGGCTCTTCGCGCTGGATCCGCCCCGATCCGCCGAGCATGGCATCGGCCATGGCACGAATGCCGAGCCGCAATTGCCGGTCGATCGTGTCGAGCCCGACGCCCATCGCCTCGGCCGCTTCGATCCGTGACATGCCTTCCACCTTGCGCAGGCGGACCACTTCGCGGCAACGCGGGGGCAGGCCTTCCATGCCCGCCTGCGCCCGGCGCAAGGCATCGCGCGCGGCAAGATGACGCTCCGAACCTTCGATATCGATGTGCGCGTTCGCCGCGCTTTCCAGATCGGCCACCTGTTCGAAGGAGACGATCCGGTCGCGCTTGGCCCGGTTGATCAGAATGTTGCGCGCGATCGTGAACAGATAGCCCTGTGTGCGATCGGGCAAGCCGCGACGCGCGCCGTTCAGGGCGGCCTCGTATACGTCTTGTCGCAGATCGGTCACGTCTTCCTCGGTACGCCAGTTCTTGCGCAAATAGCGCGTCAGCGAGGGTTCGAGGGGAAGAACCTCCTCGCAGAACCATATCTGAAGCTGGGTGTCGTCCACCATTGCCCTGCCGACGCCATTTCCTTTGCGGTCACGAATGCCACGACAATCGAACGCGGCAAATCCGTAACATCTTTTTGCACCCGGCTTGAAAATTTCACGGCGGTGACATTTTTTTGAGATCGGCGTTACGGATCGATGACGCTCGCTTGTCCCAGTGTTCGAGGCCGGCCCAAAGCGCGTGCCGGCGAAAAGAACCGGGGGGTTACTTATGTCATTTGCGAAATCCGTCTCACTGCTGTTGGCCGGGGTTGCAGGCGGTGTCATGGCCATGCCGACGGCAGCCGTTGCGCAGGAAGGGGTTGCGTCCACCAAGCAGCAATTCGCCATTCCGGCAGGCACGCTCAAGAGCGCACTCGACCGCTGGACGCGTCAGTCGCGCCGCGAACTGGTCTATCGCGAGGCGGATATCGCAGAGGTCCGCAGCCAGGGTGTCTCCGGGGTGTTCACGCCGGAAGAGGCGCTGATGAGGATTCTCGACGGGACGGGCTTCGGCGTCGCGTTTCACGAGAGCGGGGCGATCGCGATCGTCCGGCAGGAGGCGCGGGGAAACGCCACCCCCGAAATTCTCGTCACCGGAAAGCGCAACTGGTCGCTCAACACCGGCATCGAACGTAGCGAGGACGACAGCCAGCCGTTCATCGTCCTCACCCAGAAGGACATTCAGGAGTCCGGCGCGCCGGATCTCGACACCTTCCTGCGCAACCAGCTGAACGTGAATTCCGCCCCTTCGACCAGCGATATGAGCGGGCGGACCAATTACACCCAGCGCGGCCTCAGCAATATCAACCTGCGCGGTCTCGGTTCGCGCGACACGCTGATCCTGGTCGACGGGCGCAGGCAGCCGGGGATCAATCTGGGGCAGGGGCAGATCAACCAGCCGCAAATCACCGGCATCCCGCTGGCCGCGGTCGAACGGATCGAGGTGCTCGCCTCCTCCGCCTCGGGCCTTTACGGCAGCGGCGCGAGCGGGGGCGTGATCAACATCATCCTACGCCGCGACTATCAGGGTGCGGAGATCAGCGCCAACTACTCCGACACCTATGATTTCGCGCAGCCCGACTTCCGGATCGACTTCACCGGCGCGACCACGATCGAGGGTGGGCGGACCAACATTTCGTTCACCGGCAGCTGGCGCAAGCAGGCCCCGCTGCTCTACGGCGATCGTTCGGAACTGTTCGAGCGCGGGCGCCAGCGCATTCTCGAAAACGATCCCACGTTCTTCTACGGTGCGTTTCCGCCTTCCGGCGCGACCCCTAATATCCAGACCATCGACGGCAGTCCGCTGCAGCTCGATCCCGAATATGGCGGTACGCTGTTCGACAGCCCGATCGCTTATGTGCCCAATGGCTATCGCGGGGTGGCGCTGGACGGGGTCGATCCGCTGATCGCGACGATCGGCAGTTACAATTTCGATCAGCCGATCAGCGCCGTTGGCGAAGGCAAGCTCGCGCCGCTGCTCTACGGTGCGGAAAATCTCGCCGGCACGCTCGCCGTGCGGCGCGAGTTCAACGACTGGCTGAGCGTCTATGTCGAAGGCGCGGCCTCGCGGGCGATCTCGCGCACCACGGTCACGCGCGCTCCGTCGAGCGTGACGCTGCTTGCCGATGCGCCGAACAATCCCTTCGCGCAGGACATCAGCGTCGCACTGCCGCAGGGCGATGCCGAGGCCGACGTATCGAGCCGGAACGACCAGCTGCGCGGGGTCGCCGGCGCGATCGTCAAACTGCCGTATGACTGGCAGGCGGTGGCCGACTTTTCCTGGGCCAAGAACCGTTACACCGCAGACAAGTCGCCTTCCAACTACACCCCGGGCCTGACCCTTCTGCTGGGGGCGGGATCGCAGGACGTACTGCGTGACCTGCGGCTCGATCCACTCGACTTGACCTATATCGACAGCGATTTCGGCTCGATCACCACGCCCGCCACCACCACCATCGCGACCCAGTCGCTGCGGCTGGCGGGGCCGGTGCCGATCGATTTGCCCGGCGGGCAGCCGCGCATGACGCTCAATGTCGAGCGTTCGGTCGAGGTGGCCGGCAGCGTGATCTCCGCGATCAATAGCGAGTTTTCGAGCGTGACCTACACGCCCGAGCGCAAGCAGACGATCCTCGCCGGGTTTGCGGAGATCGCCTTCCCGATCGTGGGGGTCGACAACGCGGTTCCGCTGATCCGCTCGCTCGAACTGCGGATCGCCGCCCGGCACGAGCAGTACAAGGGCGAAGGCGCGCTGGCCAATATCATCTGCCTGTTCGGGTTCGGCGCGCTGCCCAGCGACGACATCTATCAGGATTGCCCGCCGCAGGGTGCGGACCTCGGCCTGGCGACGACCGAGAACAGCCATACGGACCCGTCGGTCAGTGTGCGCTGGTCGCCGATTGAGGACGTGACCTTCCGCGGCTCCTACACCACCGGCTACCTGCCGCCCACGCTCGACCAGCTGACCAAGCTTCAGGGCGTTCTGGGCGTGGAGGCTCGCGACCCCCTGCGCGGAGGGGAGCCGATCGGGACGCCGACAGCGTTCGGGTATGAGATTCCGGGCTATTACGGCGGCAACCCCGACGTGAAGCCGGAAAGCTCCGAGACCTGGACCATTGGCGTGATCCTGACGCCGCGCTTCCTGCCCGGGCTGCGGTTCTCCGCCGACTGGACCCGAATCCGCAAGGAAGACAACTACTTCACCCCGAACCTGCTCTATGCGACCGACGAAGCCACGCAGGAGGCGCTGGAGATCTTCCTCGAACGCTATCCGGACAGGGTGGAGCGTGGCCCCGCGTCGGACGGCTACGACGTCGGCCCGATCACCTCGATCGATATCTCGCTGGCCAACCTCGTCGGGTCGACGGCGGAAGCGGTCGATTTCTCGCTCGACTACAGCGACGAACTGTTCGGCGGGACGATCGATTTCTCCGCTTCGGCGACCTGGGTGCGCGAATTGTCTGTCGAGACCTATCCCGGCCAGCCCGAGGAAGACTACGCCGGTGTGAACACGGTGAGTTACGGCCAGGGCTACGGCGAAAACGGCGCGCTGCGCTGGCGCGGCAACGGCAGCATCCGCTGGAGCAAGGGGCCGCTCTCGATCGCGTGGCAGGGCCGCTATGTCGACAGCTACTACCTCCAACTGGACCGGTCCGTCGTTGCAACCCAGGGCTCGGCCAAGGTAGATAGCGTGTTCTATCACGATATCGCGGCAACCTACGATTTCGATCGCGGGCTCAAGGTTCGCGCCGGGATCAACAACGTGTTCGGCAGCAAGCCGCCGATCGACACGCTGGCCTCTCCGATCTTCTACAGCCGCAACGCCGATCCGCGGCTGACGAACTTCTATCTGACGCTCACCAAGTCCTTCTGATCCGTGGCTGCGGGCTGGCACGATCGCGTGCCGGCCCGCACCTGCGCGCATTCCCCCCGGAGCCACACCATGAACCTCAAAGCCCTTTTCCTTGCCGGCTGCGCATTGTCGCTGCTTCCCGTCCCGGTTGCGGTCCAGGCACAGGAAGCCGCGCAGGACACCGCTGCGCAAGCGGCGGATGCCGTCGAGGCGACGACCCCGCTCGAAACCTTCGTTTCGCAGATCGACATCCCCTATGCCGAGTTCACGCTCGACAACGGCCTGACCGTGATCGTCCACACCGACCGGACCACGCCCGAGGTTTCGATCGGCGTGTGGTACGATGTCGGATCGAGGAACGAGCCCGAGGGCCGCAGTGGCTTCGCCCACCTGTTCGAACACCTGATGTTCAACGGCAGCGAGAACGTCCCCGGCGATTTCTTCAAGCCGCTGGAAGAAGCAGGCGCGACCGGGATCAACGGCACGACCAGTAACGACCGGACGAACTATTACGAGACCGTCCCGGCCTCCGCGCTGGAGCGCGCGCTGTTCATGGAGTCCGACCGGATGGGCTACCTGCTGGGCGCGGTGACGCAGGGGTTGCTGGATGAACAACGCGGCGTCGTCCAGAACGAGAAGCGGCAGGGCGAAGACAACCCCTATTCGGTGATCAGCGACCGGATGACCGCGACGCTTTATCCCGCAGACCACCCCTATGGGCACAGCGTCATCGGATCGATGGCCGATCTCGATGCGGCCAATCTCGACGATGTGAGGGGCTGGTTCCGAAGCCATTACGGCCCCAACAACGCGATCCTCGTGCTCGCCGGCGATATCGGTGAGGAAGAGGCGCGCCGGGTGGTGACGAAGTATTTCGGCGCGATCCCGCGCGGGCCGGAAAACCCGGAAATCGTCGCGCCCGTGCCGACCCTTCCCGAACGGATCGACGAGACGGTAACCGCGCCGGTCACCCAGCCCACCATCGTGCGTACGTGGGCCGTGCCGGGGTACGACAATACCGATGCCCTCGGGCTCGATGTCGTGGCGGGCGTGCTGGGGCAAATCGACAATGCGCTGCTCGACCGGGTGCTGGTGCGCGAGCGCAAGCTGTTCGACCGCATCGGCACCGAGAATTCGACCCTCGCCCGGGGCGGTACGTTCACCATTCGCGGACAGGTGGCCGAGGGGGTCGATCCCGAGGTTGCAGGCGAGGCGCTGGACGCGACGATCGCACAGTTCCTGTCCCGCAAGCCGACCGAGGATGAAGTGAACCGGTGGGTGACGCGGTTCGTCGTCGGCTATGCGATGGGGCAGGAATCGCTCGCCGGACGCGGCCAGGCGCTGGCCAACGGCAAGGTGCTGATCGATGATACCGACGCCTACCGCCGCGATATCGACTTCTACGCCCGGCAGACCCCGCAGGATGCGTTCGACATCGCGCGCAAATGGCTGACCCGCCCGGTCTACGCGCTGACCGTGGTGCCCGGCGCGCGGATCGTGGAAGAGGACGCCGCGACGCGGCCGGAAACGCCGTCGGCAGAGACGCCGTCCACAGAGGCGAGCACAGAGGCGACTGGGGTCGAGCGCAAGCAGCGCATGCCGATGCCGCCGCTGGGCGAGCCGAGCGGAACACGCTTCCCCGAAGTGACCCGCACGAACCTGTCGAACGGGATCGAGGTGATCTACGCGCAGAAGGACACCGTGCCCTTCACGCAGATCTCGCTCAATTTTCCGGTCGGCACCGCGGTGGACGCGCCCAGCGAGGACGGGCTGTTCGGGATGATGATGGCGACGCTCGACCAGGGCATTCCCGGTCGCGACTCCACCTCGATCGAAGCCGAGAAGGAAAGGCTGGGCCTCTCGCTCGGCGGCGGGGCGACGGTCGATGAAAGCTCGGTCTATGTCCTGACTCCGTCGATCAACCTCGCATCCGCTCTGGATCTGATGGGCAGCGTGGTGAAGGAGCCGACCTTCCCGCAGGAAGAGATCGACCGGCTCCGGCGTGATTATCTGACCCGCTATGACAACAGCCGGATCCTGCCCGACGCTCTGGTGCAGGAGGTCTTGCCGCGCCTGATCGATGCCAATTCGCCCTATGCGATCCATCAAGGCATGGGCGATCCCGCGGTGCTTGCCAGCATCACGCCCGCGCAGCTCGACGCGTCGCACGGCGAATGGGTCCGGCCCGAAGGCGCCCGGATCTTCGTGGTCAGCGACCTGCCGCTGGCGCAGCTCCAGCCCGGGCTGGAAGAGGAATTCGGCACCTGGGAGGTCGCCGGTGCGGCGCCGTCCATGCCCACGCGCGCGGCGCCCGATCCGGCCCCGCCGCAGATCGTCCTCATCGATCGGGTGGATTCGGCCCAGACCACGATTGCGGGCGGCCAGCTGGTCGAAGGCGTGACCAGCGACGATCTCGTCTCTCTGGACCTCGCCGACCAGGTCCTGGGCAGCGGGTTCCTCAGCCGGATCAACATGAACCTGCGCGAGGACAAACACTGGGCCTATGGGGCGAGCGGCAGCTTCGTCGATCAGCTGCAGGAGACATCCTATGTCGCCGCCACCAGCGTGCAGCAGGACAAGGCCGGCCCTGCAGTGGGCGAGCTGCGCAAGGAAGTGACCGATTTCGTCACCACCCGCCCGATCAGCCAGGAAGAGCTGGATTTCGTGCGCGACAGCCGCCTGCGTTCGATGAGCAGCTGGTTCAGTTCCGCTGGCGGCGTGCTGGCGGGCATGCAGGAAAACGTGCGGCGCGGACGGCCCGACGATTATTACGCGACGCTGGGCGAGGAGTACAAGACGGTGAAGCTGGACGAGCTGCGCGCCGATGTGAAGGCCGCGCTCGCGCCATCGCAATGGGTGTGGGTCGTGGTGGGCGATGCCGATATCGTCAAGCCGCAGCTCGAACCGCTGCGGCTGCCGATCACCGTGCTCAAGCCCGAGGACGTGCTGCCGCCTTTCCGCAGCGGCGACTCGACCGATCCGGAAGTGCCGGAGGACTGATCGCCGACAGGCGCGACCCCGAGACAGCAAAGAGCGGCAGGCCTGCCTTGGTCTGCCGCTCTTTGCATGTCTGGCTGCCACGCGCTGCTGAAGAGCGGTGCGCTGGCGGAGCCGGGGTATGTGGCGCCGTCCCGCCTGGGCAAAATGGGTGAGGGGAGGGCGTCTGCACCGCCTGTGCAGGACTGCCAGAGAGCTCTTCTGAAAGGGGACTCCCGACGGAAACCCGGCCGCAGCCGATATGGCAAGGTGTTGTGCGGGATGGGTTTTAGGGGGGTAATTCCACTGGTCGGGAAGACAGGATTCGAACCTGCGACCCCCACACCCCCAGTGTGATGCGCTACCAGGCTGCGCTACTTCCCGAGCAGTGGAAGGGGGCCTATAGGCGCGCACTTCGCAGCTGGCAATGCCCGTTTGCCACTGTTTGTGAATGCCGGCCCGAAGGCGCGCTGCGCCGCCGATTGCTCTTGTCTGCCAAGGCTGCTAGGCGCGCGGGTCTGGAGTGCTGGTGGCGCGACAGCGGGATGGATTTCTGTCCGCCCGGCTTGTGCTCGCCACATGGACGCTCCATTTCTACATCCGGATTTCAACAGGCACCCGTACCCTCATGCTCGACCTTATGACCGCCGCGGCCAGCGCATCAGCGCCCCCGGCCTGGATCCAGTTCCTGCCCTTCGTGGGCATGATCCTCATCTTCTGGTTCCTGATCATTCGCCCACAGATGAAGCGGCAGAAAGAACACCAGGAAAAGATCGGCGGCCTCAAGAAGGGCGACCGGGTGGTCACCGCAGGCGGGCTGATCGGCAAGATCGTCGCCGTGCGCGACGACGAGGTCGAGCTGGAACTGGCACGCGATGTGCGGGTCAAGGCCGTGAAGAGCACGATCGGCGACGTGATCCTGCCCAAAGCCAGCAACGACTGAGCGCGAAGAGGCTTCAACCAATGCTCGAATTTCCGCGCTGGCGTAAGATCTGGTTGTGGGCGTTGACCCTGGTGGTGGCCGCGTGTGCCATCCCTTCGTTCTTCTCCATCGCCAACATTCCCTTTCCGCGCAGCCTGCCCGATCCGACGGTCAATCTCGGGCTCGACCTTGCCGGTGGCAGCCACATCCTGCTGGAAGCGCAGCCCGCGCAGGTTGCGGCGCAGCGGCTCGAAAATCTGGAGGAATCGGTTCGCACCGCGATGCGTGATGCGAGCCCGCAGATCCGCATCGGCGACGTTTCGACCCGGGGCGGGCGCCTCTCCTTCATGCTCGACGATCCGAGCGAGATTGACCGGGCGCGCGAAGTGCTCACCCCGCTGATGAACGGCACCGGGCTGACCCGCCAGTGGGAACTGAGCGTGGTCGACACCAGCCGGATCGTGCTCACCCCGACCGCACAGGGCCTCGACGAGGCGGTGACCCAGGCGATGGACAGCGCGACCGACGTGGTCCGCCGGCGGATCGACGAGCTGGGCACGCGCGAGCCGACCATCCTGCGCCAGGGCGACACCCGCATCGTGGTGCAGGTGCCGGGCCTGCAGGACCCCGAACAGCTCAAGGAACTGCTCGGCCAGACCGCGAAGCTCGAATTCAAGCTGGTCGATCAGGAAGCCCTGCCAAGCGATGTTGCCGAGGGTATCGCCCCTCCGGGCAGCGAGATCTTCCCCTTTGCGGAAGGGTCCGCCTTCGAAGGCACCAGCCTCGCGGTTCGCCGGCTTGGCGGTATTCAGGGCGACAGCCTGGTCAATGCGCAGGCCGGGGTCGACCCGCAGGACAACAGCAATATCGTCAACATCCAGTTCGACAGCCAGGGCGGCCAGCGTTTCGCCCAGCTGACGACGCAGAATGTGGGCAAGCCCTTTGCCATCATCCTCGACGGTGAAGTGCTGTCCGCACCCAATATCAACGAGCCTATTCGTGGCGGCGCGGCGCGCATTTCTGGCGGGTTCACCGCCGACAGCGCCAACGCGCTGGCGATCAGCCTGCGTTCGGGTGCGCTGCCGGTCGATCTCTCGATCGTCGAGGAACGCACCGTCGGGCCCGATCTTGGTGCCGACTCGATCCGCGCGGGCCTGCTCGCGATGGGCATCGGCTCGATCCTGGTCGTCGCCCTGATGATCGCCACCTATGGCCGCTTCGGGGTCTATGCGACCTGCGCGCTGGTCATCAACGTGATCATGATCCTGGGCATCATGGCCGCGCTCAACACCACGCTGACACTGCCCGGTATCGCCGGTTTCGTGCTGACGATCGGTGCGGCGGTGGACGCCAACGTGCTGATTAACGAACGCATCCGTGAAGAGCGAAAGCGGGGGCGGCGCGTGGTGACCGCGGTGGAGAACGGCTACCGCGAGGCAAGCCGCGCGATCTACGATGCGAACATCACCAACTTCATCGCCGGGGTGCTGCTGTTCCTGTTCGGCTCGGGCCCGATCCGCGGCTTCGCGGTGGTCCTGATCATCGGCCTGTTCACCAGCGTGTTCACCGGCGTGACCATGACCCGAATGTGGGTCGCGGGCTGGCTCAAGGCCAAGCGTCCGCGCGAAATCAACATCTGACGGGGCATCGAGTAACATCATGAAACTTCTCAAGCTCGTTCCCGACGACACCAACATCAAGTTCCTGCGCTGGCGCGTGCCGTTCTACATCGTCAGCGTGGTGCTGATGATCCTGAGCTGGGTCGCGGTGTTCACCATGGGCCTCAACTACGGGGTCGACTTCGCCGGTGGTCAGGAAGTGCGCCTGACCTTCCAGCAGCAGAACGAGGCCCCGATCCCGCAGCTGCGCGATCTGGTCGGCGATCTGGGTTATGGCGAGCCGGTGGTGCAGGAATTCGGCCAGCCCAACCAGGTCTCGATCCGCGTCCCGCTGCCCGAGGATGTCGAGAACACGCCCGGCGCGGCGACCGAGATCGGCAACAAGGTGATCGCCGCGATCGACCAGCAATATCCCGATGCGCGGACCGATGGTAACGACACCGTTTCCGGCAAGGTCGCGGGCGAATTCCGCGAACGTGCGCTGTGGGCGCTGCTGGCCGCGATGGCCGCGATCGCGATCTATATCTGGGTCCGGTTCGAATGGCAGTTCGGCGTGGGCGCGCTGTTCGCGCTGGTCCACGACGTGTCGCTGACGATGGGCTTCTTCGCGATCACCCAGCTGGAATTCAGCCTGCAGATCATTGCCGCGATCCTCGCCATCATCGGCTATTCGCTGAACGATACGATTGTCGTGTACGACCGCATCCGCGAGAATCTGAAGAAGTTCCGCAAGATGCCCGTGCCCGAACTGCTCGACCTGTCGGTCAACGAGACGCTCGCGCGTACCATCATGACCTCGCTGACGCTGCTGGTCGCGCTGATCCCGCTGCTGCTGTTCGGCCCGGCCAGCCTGTTCGGCATGGTCGCTGCGATCACGCTGGGGATCTTCATCGGGACCTACAGCTCGATCTACATGGCCGCACCGATCCTGATCTGGATGGGGGTGACCGGCTCCAGTTTCGTGCCCCAGGAGAGCAAGGCCGATCAGCAGGAAAAGGTCGCCCGCGGCGAAGCCTGACGATCCGCTTACGTCTGAATTTGAGGCCGCTCGTCCCGATGGGGGCGGGCGGCCTTACTGTTTCTAGCGCCCGATGATGTCCGAATAGATCGCGTCGAGCGCCTCTGCGTGCTCGGCCCAGCCGAACCGCTCGACCATCTGGGCCGTATCCCTCGGCGCAGGCGGATCGCGCAGGATCATCCGCACACCCTCAGCCACCGCATCGCTGTTTCGTGCCACCAGCACCCCTGCGGCCGGACCGCGCACCAGCTCGCGCGCGCCGCCAACATCGCAGATCACCAGCGGAGTGCCGCAGGCAAGCGCTTCGACCCATGCATTCGCAAGCCCCTCGCTGGCCGAGGGCAGCACCATCGCATCGGCGGCGGAGAGCACCAGCGGCAGCAGATCGTGGTCCAGCAGGCCCAAAAAGTGGACCCGCTCAGCTACGCCCAGCTCGCCTGCCAGCGCGCGCAGCTGCGGCTCGTCAGGGCCCTTGCCGACCAGCAGCAGTTGCGCATCGGGCAGCTGCGCCAGCGCGCGCACGACCATCTTCTGCCCCTTACGCTCGATCAGCGCGCCGACCGTCGCAATCAGCGGTCCTTTTTCGGGCAGGGTCACGCCCAGCCGCTCGCCCAGCATCCGGCGCAGACCTGCGTTCTGCAGAGGGCGGAACCGGTCGCGGTCGAGCCCGGTGTAGTGGATCGCGATCTTGCCCCGATCCATTCCCAGCGCGGCCATATCCTGCGCCAGCGCCTCGCTCACCGCGAGCACCCGGTCTGCCTGCCGTGCTGCATCGAGCATCTTCGCCCGGCCGAAGCCGCGCGAGCCCCAGTAGTGAATGTCCGCCCCGCGTGCCTTGATTGCCAGCGGCAGGACCAGCGCGCGGGCGATCGTGGCGGCTGCGGGGCTGTCTGGGTAGAAGAACTGCGCATCGATCAAGTCGAAGGGCTGCCGTGCGTGCAGTTCGCGCGCCAGCGGCAGCACGGCTCTTGCGATCATCGCCGGGTTCAGCCGTCCGCCGACCTTGGGCAGCAGGGTGAAGCTGGGGCGATATACGCTGAGCCCATTGCTGCGCCCGTCGACCGCCGCCTCCTCCAGCGCGCGATATTCGCCCATCCTGACCGGCGGCAGGCCGATCGGGTTGATCACCGTCACCTCCCAGTCGGGCCGTGCGGCAAGCGCCTGCATCGAACTGGCCACAAAAGTGCCGAAGCGGGGGCGGGCCGCGTTGGGGTACAGCGTCGCGAGCGAGAGGAGCCGTTTCATGCGCGTGCCCGTCACAATGGCCGGACCAGCGTTTCGGCGACCGCGATCCACGCCGGGTCTTCCACGACCACCTGCTTGTGCCCCGGTTCGGGGGGCAACAGCGCGATCCGGCGCGGTTCGCTGTCGACCAGCCGCCCGAAGGCGAAGCGGCCCGCACGGCGCGGTACCAGCACGTCTCGGTTGATCGCCTGGCCCGCCTTGGCCGGGTCGATCTGACGCAGCCATAGCTGGTCGCCGGTGCGATAGGCGCCGGTGCTTGCCCTGACCTGCATCACCATCCGCGTGCCCGTCGCTCCCATCACCTCGGGCAGGATCGCCTCGCGCGGGGTCTCCAGCGCCTGCGCGCCGTTATCGCCCAGCACGGCGACCACCGCGACCGGCTCCGCCTTGTCCGAGCGGACCAGCGTTTCGGGATCGACGCCCAGCGCGCTGCCGATCCGCTCCATCCATTTGAGCGAGAGGTTGCGTGTGCCCGTTTCCAGCCGGCCTATGGTCTGCGCTGTGGTGGGCGGGGTGCAGGCCTCCGCCAGATCGGCCAGGGTCCAGCCTTTCTGGCGGCGAATATCGCGGATCCGGTTTATCATCAGGGTGGGTCTTTCACCAAATCGGTAAAAACCACTTTCCTACACCTGCACCCGCTTGGCAAGCCGTCGCTCGATCAATCCGGGGAGACTATCTGCCATGCGACGCGAACTTGCCGAACGTGAACTGACCAGCGAAGGGCCGCGCCGCAGCGGTGCCCCCAGTGCGAGGCGCCGATCTGTCACCGTCAATCTCGCCGAAAGTCCGCTCACCTGGCTGCACGCGCGGGGACATCTGAGCGACCGCCTGTTCGATGCGGGCGAGCGTCTGCGCGCCGATTACGAGAAGGCGCAGCTCAGTCCCTCGGTCACGATGCGGTGGGACCCGGTGCGAATCAAGGGCGGGCCCGATGCCGGGCTTTCCCCCACGGAGCGGCAGCTTGCGGCGAAGGAGCGCTTCGACGGAGCGCTGGCGGCGGCAGGCAGCGGCCTCTCGGACGTGCTGTGGCGGGTGGTGTGCGCGTGCGAGAACCTGCCCGATGCGGAGCGCGCGCTGCACTGGCCTGCGCGTTCCGGCAAGCTGGTGCTCAGGCTGGCGCTGGAACGGGTGGCCGATTTCTATCGCATCGGGTGAGGCGCGTTTTTTTGGTCCCTGGACTGTGTGTCAGGTGTGTCAGGTGTGTCAGGCGTGCCCGAGCCGACGGGCGATCCGCGCTCTCAGACGCGGCAGCAGATCGGCTTCGAACCAGGGGTGCTTGCGCATGAACAGGGTCGATCGCCAGGCGGGATGGGGCAGGGGAATCGCACCATCGAACGCGGCACCGTCGGTTTCCAGCCAGTGCTCGACCCTCCGGGCCATAGTCCAGCCGCGCGTTTCGGGCAGGTTGGCCGCCTGTGCGTAACTGCCGACCAGCAGGGTCAGGCGGTCGTCGGGCAGGGCGGCGAGCACGCGCTCGTGCCACAGCGGGGCGCATTCGGGGCGCGGCGGCCGGTCGCCGCCACTCGCCTTGCCGGGGTAGCAGAAGCCCATCGGGACCAGCGCGACCTGCTCTGCGTCGTACATCTGGTCGCGGTTCAGGCCGGTCCATTCGCGCAGCCGGTCGCCGCTGGCATCGTCCCACGGGATGCCGCTCGCGTGGACCTTGCTGCCCGGTGCCTGCCCGATGATGAGGATGCGGCTTGTGGAAGAGAACTGGACCACCGGTCGCGGTGCAAAGCCCAGCGCGGTCTCGCACACCCGGCAGGCGGCGATGTCTGCGTGCAGCGTCTCTGTGCTCAACCCTCGACCCGCTCGGCAAGCATCAGCCAGCGTTCCTCGGCCTCGTCCTTCTCGCTCCGCGCATTCTCGATGCCCTTCATGATCGTGGCGAAGCGCTGCGGGTCCTTGGTGTACAGCTCCGGATCGGCGAGGATTTCCTCCCCCCGGGCGATGGCGAGCTCCAGCTCCTCGATCCGCGCCGGCAGGGCCTCGTAATCGCGCTGGTCCTTGTAGGAGAGCTTGTCCGCCTTCGGTGGGGGCGGGGCAGGCGGCGGGCTCGCTTTAGCGGGTGCCTTGCTCTTGCCTGCGACGGGCTGGCGGCGCTTGGCGACCCAGTCCTCATACCCGCCCGCGACCACATCTACCTTGCCCGACCCGTCGAGGCCGAGCGTGACGGTGACCGTTCGGTCGAGGAAGTCGCGATCGTGGCTGACGATCAGCACGGTGCCCTCGTAGTCCGCGATGACCTCCTGCAGCAGGTCGAGCGTTTCGAGGTCGAGGTCGTTGGTCGGCTCGTCCAGCACCAGCAGGTTGGATGCGCGGGCGAACTCGCGCGCCAGCAGCAGGCGGGAGCGTTCGCCGCCCGAGAGGATGTCGACCTTGGTATCGACGATGCCGGGATCGAACAGGAATTCCTTGAGGTAGCCCTGAACATGCTTGCGATTGCCCCGCACGTCGATCCAGTCGCCACCCTCGGCCAGCACTTGCCGTACGGTCTTGCCTTCGCCCAGCAGGCTGCGCTGCTGGTCGATCATCACGCCGGTCAGCGTCTTGGCGATGTCGACCGTGCCGCTGTCGGGCTCGATCTCGCCGGTCAGCAACTTCAGGAGCGTGGTCTTGCCCGCACCATTGGCACCGACGATGCCGATCCGGTCGCCGCGCTGGATGCGCAAGCTGAAGTCGCGGATGATGGTGCGGTCGCCATAGGCCTTGGAGACATGGTCGGCGACGATCACCGACTTGCTCTTGAAGTCCTCCGCCGTCGCCAGCTTCAGCTTGGCGGTGCCGGTGGTGTCGATCATCGAGGCACGCTGGGCGCGCATCTGCCACAGCTTCTCCAGCCGGCCCTGGTTGCGCTTGCGCCGCGCGGTCACCCCGCGTTCGAGCCAGTGCGCTTCCAGCTTCAGCTTTGCGTCCAGCTTCTCCGCCGCGCGCGCTTCCTCGGCATAGACCTGCTCTTCCCACGCCTCGTACCCGCCGAAGCCGACCTCCTTGCGGCGCATCGTGCCCCGATCGAGCCACAGCGTCGCGCGGGTCAGGCGCTTGAGGAAGGTCCGGTCGTGGCTGATGACGACGAAGGCGCCGGTATAGCGGTCGAGCCAGCTTTCCAGCCAGTCGATCGCGGCCAGATCCAGATGGTTGGTCGGTTCGTCCATCAGCAGCAGGTCGGGGTGCTGCGCCAGCGCGCGGGCAATCGCGGCGCGACGCTTCTCGCCCCCGCTCGCGCCCTTGCACTCGCGGCTCATGTCGATGCCGAGCTGGCCCGCGATCGCCTCTACCTCGTGTTCGGCGGGCGGGTTCTCGCCCCCGAGCGCGAAGTCCATGAGGGTTTTATGAGCCGAGACGTCCGGGTCCTGCTCCAGCACCACGATCCGCGTGCCGGGCTTTACCTTGCGCTGGCCCTGGTCCGCATCGAGCTTGTCGTCGATCAGCCGGAATAGCGTGGTCTTGCCCGCGCCGTTGCGCCCGATCAGCGCGAGCCGGTCGCGCGGGCCGATGTGCAGATCGATATTATCCTGGTTCGGCCCGCCGAACAGCCAGCGGCCGCCCTGCTGGAGGCCGAGGTTTTCCCAGGAAAGAATTGGAGGCTGAGCCATTGTTGCGGCGAGTTAAGGCGCGAAGAGCTAACTCACAAGCCTTCCGCGAGCCGATGCTTGCGGGTAACTGCTGGAAAACAGCAATCGTCTGGAGAATGCCGATGATCCGCACCGCCATCGTACCCACCGTCCTTGCCGCCACCGCTCTGGCCGCAAGCCCCGCGATCGCTGCCGAAATTCAGGTCCAGGCCACCGGACCGGTGATCGAACTGGTGGTCAACGAACAGGTTGAGGTCGAGCCCGATACGGTCACCATCAGCGCTGGCGTAACCACCCAGGCGCAGACCGCGCAGGAGGCGCTGTCGCAGAACTCCGCGCAGATGCAGAGTGTGATAGACCGGCTGAAATCGCTCGGCATCCCCGAACGCGACATTCAGACCACCCGGATCAATCTGGGCGCGCGTTTCGATTATGACCAGCCAACCCAGCAGCAGGTCTTTCGCGGCTATCAGGCATCCAATCAGGTCAGCGTGAAGCTGCGGGATACCGAAGAGGTCGGCGCGGTGCTCGATGCGCTGGTGAAGGCTGGCGCAAACGATATCAACGGCCCCAGCTTCTCGGTCTCGGACGATACCGGCCCCAAGGCCGAAGCCCGCAAGCGCGCGCTGGAGCGTGCGCGCAGCATGGCGCTGGATTACGCGCGGGTCGCCGGGTACTCCAACGTCCGGGTTCTGCAGATTTCCGAAAGCGTGCAGGGTTCCGCGCGGGAGTATAGCGCCGACGCAATCCGCGTGACCGGATCGCGCATCGGCGGTGCGCCGCCGGTTCGGGCTGGGATGGTGGAAACCGGGGTGACCGTCAGCGTGACCTACGAGGCGGTCAATTAAGGCGGGTGTTCACAAATTGAGGCGGAAACCTGAACGGATGGTAGCATGTCATATTCACAGGCTATTCAATGGTTTCCGCCTATCGCTGTGCGCATCATGAAATCGCTCCTCGCCTCGCTCCTTCTTGGATGTGCGCTCGTCGCCGCACCTGCGCCCGTGTTCGCCCAGAGCAACCCGGCGCAGGAAGCGGCGCGGCGCGATACCCAGTCGGGCAGGGCGCTGCCGCTGCGCCAGATCGAGGCGATCGTGTTCCGTTCGCTCGACGCGCCGGTCTGTTCCAACAGCGGCGGCGGGCGCGATTGCTACGAATATCTGGGCCCCGCGTACGATCCCGGCGCGATGGCCTATCGCCTCAAGTTCATGCGCAACAGCCGCGTGACCTTCGTCGATATCGATGCCCGCACGGGCCGCGTGCTGAGCCGCGCGCGCTAAGCGTCCGGCGGAAAAAGAGGCCCTGTTGTTGACGATCATGCGCCATTCGCTTCAAGGAGCGGCCTTGTTCAAGATACTTGCCAAGTGACAAGGACTACACGCCGATGCGCATCCTGATCGTGGAAGACGAGCCGACATTGGGCCAGCAGCTCAAGTCGACGCTGGAACAGAACGGCTATGCGGTCGACCTGTCGACCGATGGCGAAGACGGCCATTATCTCGGCTCGACCGAGGATTACGACGCCGTGATCCTCGACCTCGGCCTGCCGGAAATCGACGGGCTGACCGTGCTCGGCATGTGGCGCAAGGAAGGCCGCAGGTTCCCCGTGCTGGTGCTGACCGCGCGCGACAGCTGGTCCGACAAGGTTGCCGGGCTGGACGCGGGCGCTGACGATTATCTCGCCAAGCCGTTCCAGACCGAGGAGCTGATCGCCCGCCTGCGCGCGCTGATCCGCCGTGCTTCGGGCAATACGAGCAGCGAACTGACTGCCGGCGACGTGCGGCTCGACACCCGCTCGGGCCGCGTCACGCGCGGCGGCGACCCGGTCAAGCTGACCGCGCAGGAATACAAGCTGCTGAGCTACCTCATGCACCACAAGGGCAAGGTGGTCAGCCGCACCGAACTGATCGAACATATCTACGATCAGGATTTCGACCGCGATTCGAATACGATTGAGGTCTTCGTCACCCGCATCCGCAAGAAACTGGGCGCGGAAGTCATCACAACGATCCGTGGCCTTGGCTACAGCCTCGACGACCCCGCCGACGCCCCCCGCGCGTAACGGCACGCCGCCGGCCGGGTCGTTGACGCGGCCCTCCGGCAGGCGCGATCCGCGTGCGCCCGATCGGGTGGCGGGGGAGGCCTATCAGGAGCCGCCGCGCGATTTCGTCGCGCCCCATACCGGCAGCCTGACATGGCGCATGATCGCGATCTCCGCGATCTGGATCGTCGTGCTGCTGCTGGGCGGAGGGCTGGCGTTGGATCGCACGCTGACCAACCTGGTCCAGGACAATTTCGACACCCAGCTCAACAACAACCTGACTGCGCTGATCGCTTCGACGGAGATCCAGCCGGGAGGGGAGCCCTGGCTAACCCGCCCAATGGGCGATCAGCGGTTCATGGAGCCCAACTCGGGCCTCTATTACCAGATCAGCCCCTCGGGCGAGCCGGTCGATCTGAACAATATCGACGTGCTGCCTTCACGATCGCTGTGGGACGAGGCGCTGGAACTGAGGACGTCGGCGAAGGACGAGCCGGTCTATTACGACAGCAGGCAGTTCCGCGGGGAGCCGCTACGGATCGCCCAGCGCGATACGACCCTGCCCGGCAGAGACACGATGTGGACCTTCGCGGTTGCGCAGTCGCGGGCCGAGATCGACGAACAGATCGACCGGATCCGTCGCATCCTGGTGCTCAGCTTCGTGATCCTGGGGCTGGGCCTGATGGTGCTGGTGCTGCTGCAATCCTATTTCGGCCTGCGCCCGCTGCGCCGTATCCGCACCGCGATCCAGCATATCCGCACCAGCGGCAGCAACCGGGTGACCGACCCGCTGCCGCTGGAGGTCCAGCCGCTGGTGCAGGAGCTGAACATGCTGCTCGAACATTCCGAGCGGCAGGCGGAAGAGGCGCGCACCCACGCCGGCAATCTCGCCCATGCACTCAAGACTCCGCTGACCGTGGTCAACAACGCCGCGACCGCACACGCGCCCGATCTTGCCGATACCGTGATCCGCGAGGCGCGCACGATGCGCCGTCATGTCGACCACCATCTGGCCCGTGCCCGCGCGGTCGGGCGCCGGGCGGTCGGCCATGCGCGGACCCCGGTGCGCGACAGCGCGGAAGCCGTCCGTCGTGCGATCGAGCGCCTCTATCCCGACGTGCGGTTCGACATCGACGGATCGAAGGACGCGCAGGTCTCGATCGAGCGTCAGGATCTCGACGAAATCCTCGGCAACCTGATCGAGAACGCGGCGAAGTATGGTGGGGGCAGCGTGTTCGTGACGATCGATGCCGAGCCGGACGATCGCCGCTGCGTGATCTGGGTGGAGGATGACGGGATGGGCATCCCCGAGGAAAAGCGGGTCGAGATTTTCGATCGGGGTGCGCGGCTCGATACCGGGAAACCGGGCACTGGACTCGGCCTCGCCATCGTGCGCGACGTGGCGGAAATCTACGGCGGATCGGTCGACCTGGCGGAGAGCGAGGATCTGGGCGGCCTGCTTGTTCGCCTGTCGCTTCCGCGTAGCTGATGCGCTGCGGCGAGCAAGACTTAGGCAACAAAAAAGGGACGCTGAAGCGCCCCTTTTCCGTATTCGATCCTGTGCGTTAGGCTCAGGCGCTCAGCGGCGGTTCGTTGATGTCGCGGTCATCCGAAGTGACGACGGCAACCACGACCAGGCCGACCAGCGCTGCTGCGGCGATACCTGCAATGGCACCGCCACCGGCGAGGCTGTCTTCATTTTCGACCGGCGCGGCATCGCGGGTCTGCGCCTGCACGGCGAGGGGGGTGATGGCGAGCGTGGCACCGGCCAGCGCTGCGGTAAGCTTTCCGTACTTCATAGGTCTTTAAACCCCTTCTATTGAAACTCGATTAGCGAAAGGGCCAGAGACCAAGCGGTCACCAGCCCTTACGTACAGAAGGTGCCACCCTTAAGGAGGTTCCCTTCTTGCGACTATTTTAGGACGAATTGTGGCAATATCGCGTAGAGCCGATACGAAAAAGGGCGCGAGTTGCCCCGCGCCCCTACCTGAAAAGGCAAATAATGCGTCGGCTTAGTTGCTGACGCTGTCGCTGTCGCCCGAAACCGCAATGCCGATACCCAGGCCGACGATGGCGAGGATGATCAGCGGAGTGTAGCCGCCGCCCATTTCGCTCTCATCCGAAACCGGCGCTGCGGTGCGGACGTCGGCCTGCGCCGCGATCGGCGCGACGGCGAGGGTTGCAGCAGCTGCTACGGCAAAGGTTTTGCCAAACTTCATCAGTAAATCTCCAAGTTCTTCCCTGAACGGAGAATTCTATGCGGTTTTTGCACCAGCCGCAACCTTGCGGCGGCACAGGCGGCAATCGCGCCCGACCTGCGGCGAAAAGGGCACAGTGATTGCGACGCGGGCATGAGCGCGATGCGCGATGATGCTTGAAATGATCGCGGGGCTTGGCCATGGCCCGCTGTAATGACCGCCGAGATCGTCCCACTCCGTAAAGCGTCTGGCGCACCCGAAGCCTCGATCGATGCGATGCTCTCGCTCACCGCGTCGGGAATGAACGCGGTCAACACCGTGATCCTCGATCGGATGCAGAGCGAAATTCCGCTTATCCCGAGCCTTGCGGGTCACCTGATCTCGGGCGGAGGCAAGCGGCTGCGCCCGATGCTGACGCTCGCCGGGGCGGAGCTGGTCGGCTATAACGGCACGCGCCACCACAAGCTCGCCGCCGCGGTCGAGTTCATCCACACCGCCACGCTGCTGCACGACGATGTGGTCGACGGCAGTGAGATGCGTCGGGGCAAGGCCGCCGCGAACATCATCTTCGGCAATCCGGCGACCGTGCTGGTCGGCGATTTCCTGTTCAGCCGCGCGTTCGAGCTGATGACCGAGGATGGCAGCCTGAAGGTGCTGAAGATCCTCAGCTCGGCCAGCGCGATCATCGCGGAGGGCGAGGTTGCCCAGCTGACCTCGCAGCGCAAGATCACCACCAGCGAGCAGCGCTATCTCGACATCATCGGCTCCAAGACCGCCGCGCTGTTCGCCGCCGCCAGCCGCATTGCGGCGGTGGTCGCCGAATGCAGCGACGCGGAGGAGCAGGCGCTCGACGATTACGGTCGCAACCTCGGCATCGCGTTCCAGCTGGTCGACGACGCGCTCGACTATTCGTCCGACGCGGCCGAGATGGGCAAGGACCGGGGCGACGACTTCCGCGAGGGCAAGATGACCCTGCCGGTCATCCTCGCCTATGCGCGCGGCGACGCGGAGGAGCGCAAGTTCTGGGAGGCCGCAATCCTCGGCCACCGCACCTCCGACGAAGACCTCGCCCACGCGGTATCGCTGGTCGAACGCCACGACTGCGTCACCGCCACCCGCGAGCGCGCCCGGCACTTCGCGCAGATGGCGGCGGATGCGCTGTCGATCTTCCCCGACGGCAAGGCGCGCGAAGCGATGGTCGAAGCCGCGCACTTCGCGGTGGCGCGGGGGTTTTAATTATTTACGGTCGGTGCCTTTCCTCATCGTGTTTCTTGAGTTCATCAGCGGTTCCTAAAACTTGCTCATGCCAAGAAACTCTCAGAGTTCGCCCTTCCAGCTTCCCTGCCCTTGCAGCCCCCGCAATTAATAATAGTGCCTTTGCCCAATAGCGGAGGTCGTCGGCTCCCCACCGATCAACAGCCCAATCTTTGATGTGAACTCCGCGTTCTCTAGTTTCTGCCAAGATAGATTCTAGCCGAAACCCGAATCGGTGGGCTGCGCCTTCCTGTTCCACGGCCTCTGCACGCCGCGCTCCCAGCCAATTATCTCTGCCTAGCACATTGTCGTCAGCCCAATGGCGCTGCATCCGTGCGCGTTGAAGTGAAGCACTTTCTTGAAGCATGTCTCTCGCTAACTCTTCGGCTCGACTTGCGAGTGACGCATCACGAGCGATTTCCTTATCATCTCTCAAGCCGTCTATTTTTCTTCCAGACCAGAAGAGTAAAAAGAGCCAAATGCCAATGAGTAATGTGAGAAAAAACCAAATTAGGGGTGTGTTCAGCAGTTCTGCTCCACTGCTTATTATTTCTGCGGTTTTGTCCTTCGCTTCAGGCCAAACCCCAGAGGCAGCAACTAATAGCGCGAGTAAGCTTATGATACCGCCAAAAAGTGCCGGCCAAATCCATTTGAGAAATGCGTGAAAAAGTCGCCAATCCATACCGGGGACATATCAACTTCGCATTGACTGCGGGAGTCTCGCGAACTCCATATCCCCGGGGCGGCCAAGGGGGGGTGTGTCGAAAATATTCGACATACGGCTCGCGCTCTCCTATGTAGAAAATGTTCTACATAACGGAGGAGATTCGCGATCATGTCGTTCAGGGAAAAATCCGCGTGGGTCATGGGGGCGATCATGCTCGCGACCGGCGTGTTCTACGCGCAGCTGGTCGCGGGGGCGCCGCAGGCTCCGGTGATCGAGCCGCTGATCCCCTATGTGCTCGCGGTGGTCGTGTTCTCGGTCGTCGCGCAGATCGGGCTCGCAATTGCCTCTCCCAAGGAAGCAAACGCCCCGGCGGACGAGCGGGAAAAGATCGTCATCGACCGGGCGGGGCACTGGTCGGGCATGGTGATGGGCGTGCTGGCGGTTGCCGCCTGCGCGACCTACGTCGCGCTGCCCAGTGGCGGGATGCTGTTCCACCACATCATCGGCGCGCTGATCGTCGCGCAGCTGGCGGAATATGCGTTCCAGATCGTCCTGTTCCGCAGGCCGATCTGATGGGAGGCGTCTGATGGGCCGGTCCGATGGGTAAGCGCCCGCCGATCACCAACCGCGTGCGCGAGCTGCGCGAGGAGCATGACAAGATGAGCCAGGCCGCGCTGGGCGAGGCGGTGGGGGTGACGCGCCACACGATCATCGCCATCGAACAGGGGCGCTACTCCCCCAGCCTGGAGACCGCCTTCCGCATCGCGCGCCTGTTCGGCGTGGGGGTGGAGGACGTGTTCGGCTGGGAGGGGGGGTGATCCGCGAAGGACGCCTTCGCAGGGGTGACGGACTGGGTTAGAGGCGGGGCAATGCCCGACGATTCCAGTCTCCCCATCCATGCCGTATTGGCGCAGTTGAAGGCCGCGCTGCGCGATGGCCCCAACGCGGTGCTGGTCGCGCCGCCAGGGGCGGGCAAGACGACCGCGGTCGCGCCCGCGCTGCTGGGCGAGGACTGGTGCACCGGCGAAGTCCTGCTGCTCTCGCCCCGCCGCGTTGCCGCTCGCGCCGCTGCTGAGCGGATGGCGGCAATGCTGGGGGAAAAGCCGGGCGAGACGATCGGTTATCTCACGCGGCTCGACTCGAAACGCTCTGCAAAGACGCGCGTAACCGTCTTGACCGAGGCGATTTTTCTCAACCGCATCGTCGCCGACCCCGAATTGCCGGGCGTCTCCGCCGTGCTGTTCGACGAGGCGCACGAACGGCATCTGGACAGCGATTTCGGCCTCGCGCTGGCGCTCGAGACGCAGGGCGTGCTGCGCGAGGATCTGCGGCTGGTGGTGATGTCCGCCACGCTCGACGGAGAGCGGTTCGCCGGGCTCATGAACGATTGCCCGGTGATCGAGAGCGAGGGGCGCAGCCATCCCCTGCGGATCGAGTGGCTGGGCGCGAGCGGCACGCAGCGCTTCGAGGATGCGATGGCCGATGCCGTCGCGCAGGCGTGGCGGGCGGAGGAGGGCGACATCCTCGCCTTCCTGCCCGGCGTGCGCGAGATCGAGCGGGTGCGCGAACGGCTGGAGGATCGCTTGCGCGGCGCGGTGATCCTGCCGCTGCACGGGCAGGTCGATCCGGCAGGCCAGCGCGCCGCGATCCGCCGCGATGCCGAGGGTCGCCGCCGGATCGTGCTGGCGACCGCGATTGCGGAAACCTCTCTGACATTGGAGGGCGTCACCGTGGTTGTCGATGGCGGGCTGTCTCGGCGTGCTGAGTACGACCGCGCGGCAGGCGGCAACCGGCTGGTGACCGTGCAGGCATCGCAGGCCTCCGCCACGCAGCGGGCAGGGCGCGCGGCGCGGCAGGTACCGGGTGTGGCCTATCGCCTGTGGGCGGAGGCGGCGCATGCGGGACGTCCGGCGTTCGAGCCGCCCGAGATCGCCACCAGCGACCTCGCGCCGCTGGTGCTGACGCTGGCCCAGTGGGGCGAGAGCGAACCTGCCAATCTGCGCTGGCTCGATCCTCCCCCGGAAGCTTCTCTCGCGACGGCGCGCGAGGAGTTGCGGGCGCTCGGCGCGCTTGATGGGGAGGGGCGGATCACGCCGCAGGGCGAGACGATGGCGCAGCTGCCGCTCGATCCCGCTGGCGCGGCGATGGTGCTGTTCGGCGAGCGGCATGGCTGTACCGAGCGCGCGGCGCGGCTCGTGCTGCTGTTGCAGGAGCGCGGGCTGGGCGGTCGCGGAGAGGATTTGGAGGCGCGGCTTTCTCGCTGGAATGGCGAGCGGGGCGGGCGTGCCGACGCGAGCCGCAAGCTGGCGGGGCGATGGGCTGCGGCTGCTCAAAATCTAACCTCCGTTCGCCCTGAGCCTGTCGAACGGCGTGGGCGCGAACGTGCTTCGACAAGCTCAGCACGAACGGTTCTTGAGGTTCCACTCGCCATCATCCTCGCCGCCGGTCGTCCAGGTTTTATAGCAAAGCGCCGAGATAATTCGGGCGAGGACTGGCTGACGGCGAATGGGCGGGGCTATCGGCTCGACCCGACATCTTCGGTTGCGCGCGCCGAATATTGCGTGATCGGCGATGCGCAGGGCTCGGCACAGGGCGCACGGATCACCGCCGCCGCCGCGCTCGAAGAAGCGGACCTGCGCCAGTGGCTGGGTGAGCGCATTGCGCTCCATCGAACGCTGCGCTGGACCGGGGAACGGGTCGAGGCGCGGCGCGAGGAGCGGTTGGGGGCGCTGGTCCTGTCGAAGGGGCAGGACCCGGTGCCCGACATGGATGCGGTACAGGCGCTGCTTGTGGACAAGGCTCTGGACAAGCTGGGGGAACTGCTCCCCGCCGCACTGCTCGCCCGCGCGCGTTTTGCGGGGATCGAGGGGCTTTCGTCGGAGATTCTTCGCGAGACCGCAGAACTTTGGCTCGCGCCGCTTCTGGCGGGGCGCCGCGATCTCGCGGTGAGCAAGGGCAAGCTGGTCGACGCGGTGCTCGGCCAGCTCGACTGGAACGAGCGGCAGCGGCTGGATCAGGCCGCACCGCGCGAATTCGTCTCGCCCGCAGGTACGCACCACCCGATCGATTACGAGGGGCAGGATGCGCCCGCGGTCGAGGTGCGCGTGCAGGCGCTCTACGGGCTCGATCGGCATCCTATGATCGGCCAAGGGAAGAGTGCGTCGCCGCTGTTGCTCAAGCTGACTAGCCCCGCCGGGCGCCCGGTGCAGGCGACCCGCGATCTGCCCGCGTTTTGGCGCGGTAGCTGGGCCGATGTGCGCAAGGATATGAAGGGCCGCTATCCGAAACATCGCTGGCCGGACGAGCCGTGGACCGAGGTCGCAAGCCTCAAGACGAAGAATGCCTTTTCACGCGGGCAAGGCTGAATTAGGGAGATCGCCATGGCAGCACGTATTTACCAGCGACCCAAGAACGCGATGCAGAGCGGCAAGGCGCGTATCGATGAATGGGTGCTCGAGTTCGAGCAATCCGAAGCGCGGCGGCCCGATCCGCTGATGGGCTGGACCGGCAGCGGCGACACGCAGGCGCAGGTCATCCTGACCTTCCCTAGCAAGGACGAGGCGAAGGCCTATGCCGAGAAATACGGCATTGCCGCGCGCGTCCATGCGACCCCGCCCAAGACGCTCAAGCTGCAGTCCTACGCCGATAATTTCCGCTGAGCGGATGATGAAAGTCTTCCTCGGGGCGATTGCGCTGGCGACGGCCGGCTGCGCTGCGCATTCGACGCCGTCACAGCCGACCGAGGTTTCGACCGAGCAGCTCGCCGCGCAGATCGACCGACTGGAGGCGGCTTCCGGCGGGCGGCTGGGCCTGGCCCTTTTCTCGCAGGACGAAGGCCTCGTTTTCGCGCATCGCGGGGCGGAGCGCTTTGCCATGTGCTCCACATTCAAACTCGCGCTTGCGGCGATGGCGCTGGAAACGCCGGGTGTGCGTGAGGAACGGCTGGATTTCGGGGCGGACGATATTCTCTCCTACGCACCCTACGCGAAAGGACGCGCGCAGATCGGCTGGATGTCCGGTTTGGAGGCAGCGCACCACGCGGTGACGCTGAGCGACAATACTGCGGCCAATCTGCTGCTCGTCCGACTCGGTGGGCCGGAGGCGTTCACTGCATGGCTGCGCGATGCTGGCGATCGCGTGACGCGGCTCGATCGCAACGAGCCCACCTTGAACGAGAATGCGCCGGGCGATCCGCGCGATACGACGACGCCCGGGGCGAAGGCCGAACTGGTCGGCAATCTGCTGTGGGGCGACCGGCTCTCCGCAACCGACCGCGGCATCCTGCACGGCTGGCTGGTGGAGACATCCACAGGCATGGCGCGTCTGCGGGGCGGATTGCCGGACGGCTGGAACGCCGGCGACAAGACCGGAACCTGCGGCGGGGAAGGGCAGCCCGAGTTCAACGACATCGCGGTTTTCGAAACGCCGTCCGGCTCGCGCTACGTGCTGGCGGCGTTTCTCGACCGTCCAAAAGGCACCAGCGCCGAGGCGGATGCCGTACTCGCCGATGCAGCGCGCGTGGTAGCCGAGTGGATTCGCAAAAGCGGCGCTTGAAATCCTGAGCCGAGTTCGCCATGTGGCGAGCGGGAGTCGGGTGGACGTTTGCGTTCGCTCACCGGGTCAGGTCCGGAAGGAAGCAGCCCAGGTGAATTGCGGCGGGTCGCTCGGCTCCTTTTCCTATTCTGCCGATGTCCTCATGCGCGAGCGTGCCTCGCTGCGCGATCCCGTGGCGTCGGTGATCCCTGACACCTTACCGAGGCCCCACACGGGCATGTTGGCGTAGATCGTTTCGTGACGACCTGCGTCGACCGCATAGGTCTCGTGGAAGATACCCACTGTCCCGTCGCCGCCCACCGCCTTGTTGAACGCGACCCAGGCCGGCCAGTGCTGCCTGTCGCGCGAACGCGCATAGGCTTCGAGACTGTCGAAATCGCGCCAGTATTGCAGCAGGCAGACCTGTCGCGGCCCGGCAAGCATGTTCTGGGAGCCGAGAAATCCGCTGTCCGGGTCCTTCGCCAGTTCTTGCAGCATCGGCGGCATGGCCCTGAGAACTGGCAGCCACTTGCCGACCTTGTGGAAGTGGTTGATCCGCATCCCGATGACGAACACCACCAGCGGCCCGGTGAATGCGGCGGTCTTGCGCCCTGCGATTATACTCATGTCCTGTTCTCCCCGACACAGACTAGGTTGCGTTTTAAAACCTAAAAGTCAAGCTTCGACAAAGCCGCTCTGCGTGCCTAGATTGGGCCCTCATGCCTGATACCGATCTGCCCGATAGCGAAACCGAAGCGCCGACCGCCGCCGAACTGGAGGCTGCGGGCCAGAGCGCGATGTTCGGAGGCGAGCCAGCCAAGCCCGAACCCGCGCCCGAATCCGGCGCTGCCGAAGCGCCTCCTGCGTCCGTATCGCCGACCGTCGCCGACCCGGCGCAGCCCTACCGCGTGCTGGCGCGCAAATATCGTCCGCAGACCTTCAGTCAGCTGATTGGCCAGGAGCCGATGGTTCAGACGTTGGCCAACGCCATTCGGCGCGACCGGCTGGCGCACGCCTTCCTGATGACCGGGGTGCGTGGGGTGGGGAAGACATCCACTGCACGCCTGATCGCCAAGGCGCTCAACTGCATCGGGCCGGATGGGCAGGGCGGGCCGACCATCGATCCCTGCGGCGTGTGCGAACCCTGCCGGGCAATCGCGGAAGGCCGCCATATCGACGTGATCGAGATGGACGCTGCCAGCCATACCGGTGTCGATGACGTGCGCGAAATTATCGAGGCGGTCCGTTATGCGGCCGTCAGCGCGCGCTATAAGATATACATCATCGACGAAGTCCACATGCTGTCTCGCAATGCTTTCAATGCCTTGCTCAAGACACTTGAGGAGCCGCCCGCCCACGTGAAGTTCCTCTTCGCGACAACTGAGGTCGACAAGCTGCCGGTCACCGTGCTCAGCCGAACACAGCGCTTCGACCTGCGGCGCATCCCGACCGAGCGGTTGGGCGAGCATTTCGCTTGGGTCTGCGGCCAGGAAGGCGTCGAAGCCGAACCCGAAGCGCTCAATCTGGTCGCAGCGGCGGCCGAAGGGTCTGTCCGCGACGGGCTCTCCATCCTCGACCAAGCGATCGCCCACGCCGATCTGGACAGTGACGCGAAGGTTACCGCAGCGCGCGTGCGCGACATGCTCGGCCTTGCCGATGCAGGCGCGCAGCGTCGGCTGCTCGGCGCGATCCTCGAGGGCGAACCCAAGACCATGCTGGATGCGGTGGCAGACCAGTATGCGCTCGGTGTGGAGCCGCTCGCGCTGATGCGATCGCTGATGGAGATCGTCCACAGGATCACCGTGATGCAGATCGGTGGCGCGATGCCCGATCTGGCAGGCGAGGAAGAGCGCGAGCAATTGTCGCAATGGGCCGCGCGTCTCACCCCCGGCCAGCTTCATCGCCTGTGGCAGATGCTCCTGAGAGGGTACGACGAGGTAAATACCGCGCCCGACCCGCTGGTTTCGGCGCAGATGGCGCTGTTACGGCTGATCCACGCTGCCAACGCGCCCGACCCGGGCTCGCTGGTCAAGCGGATGGAGGAGCTTGCCAAGGGCATTCCCGCGGCATCCGCCGACTCGCCCGCACCCGCCTCTGATTCTGGCAACAGCCCCGAAGCCCGCACCCGGCCAGCCTCGCTCGCACGCCCCGATTTCGCCAGCCTGGTGGCAAAGGTGGAAGATGCGGGCGAATATATCGCGGCGAGTATCATGCGGCTTCAGCTGCGGGTTGTCTCGCTTGAAGACGGCGCGCTGACTTTCGCGCGCGCGCCGGAGTTCAGGGACAAGATCGAAACCGAATTGCGCGCCGCTCTCGCCAAGGCAACGGGGCGTTCGTGGGTGCTGACCGAGGTCGAGGATCCCGCTGCCCCGCCAAGCATGGCCGAATCCGCGCAGGCAGAGGCTGCCGCGCTGCGCGACGCGATGGAAGCACACCCCCTTATGCAGGCGGCGCGCGCCGCCTTCCCCCAGGCGGAGCTGCTCGATGAGAAAGAGCAGGCCGCCGCCAACAACGCCCGCCAATGGAGCAAGCAAGCATGAAGTCGATGGAAGAAATGATGGCCGCCGCGCAGAAGGCTGCCGAGACGATCCAGAGCCAGATGGGCGATGCGCAGGCCAAGCTCGATTCGATCGAGGTCGAAGGCACCGCCGGGGGCGGGCTGGTGACTGTGAAGTGCACCGCGCGCGGGCGGATCCTGGGCGTGTCGATCGACGAAAGCCTGATGAAGCCGGAAGAAAAGCAGATGGTCGAAGATCTGGTCGCCGCCGCGTTCAACGATGCGCGCGGCAAGGCGGATCGCGTTTCGTCCGAGGAGATGCAGCGCATCCAGTCGGGCATGGGCCTGCCGCCGGGCTTCAACCTGCCCGGCATGGGATAAGGGTTTTCTGGCGGCCGTAGGGAGCGCGGCCGCCGATTGCGCCGTATCCATACACCTCGGACCACCGGCATTGCAGCCCTGCGGGGTCCGACCCATATTGATTGACAAGGACGGGTGCGCGCCCAATCCGCGCGCCAAAGAACATCTATGACCCAGCGCTTTCCCCTGCTTCCCCTTCGCGACATCGTCGTCTTCCCCGGCATGGTCGTACCGATCTTCGTGGGCCGTGACCGCTCGGTCGCCGCGCTCGAAGCTGCGATGGAGGGTGACAAGGACATCTTCCTGCTCGCCCAGATCGACCCCTCTTGCGAGGATCCGGACGGGTCCGACCTGTACGACATCGGCGTGGTCGCGCAGGTTCTCCAGATGCTCAAGATGCCCGACGGCACGGTCCGCGTGTTGGTCGAAGGTCGCGAGCGCGCGCACCTGAGCGCGCTGCACGATCAGGGCGAACTGACCATCGCCGAAGTTCGCCCGATCCAGCCGACGACAGTGTCGGGCAGCGAAGTGACGGCGCTGATGCGTTCGGTGGTCGAGCAGTTTGCCGAATACACGAAACTTTCCAAGAAGAACGAAGGCGCAGCCGAAGAGCTGGGCGATGTCGACGATGCAGGCGCGCTCGCCGATGCGGTGGCTGCCTCTCTCTCGATCAAGGTTGCGGACAAGCAGGCGTTGCTGACCGAGCCCGATCCTCGCAAGCGGCTCGAAATGCTGCTCAACTTCATGGAAGGCGAGCTTTCCGTGCTGCAGGTTGAACGGCGCATCCGGGGTCGCGTGAAACGGCAGATGGAGAAGACCCAGCGCGAATATTACCTCAACGAACAGTTGAAGGCGATCCAGAACGAGCTGGGCGGCTCGGGCGAGGGCGGCGAAGGCGACGAGATCGCCGAGCTGCAGGAAAAGATCGAAAAGCTCGATATGTCGGACGAGGCACGCGCCAAGGCCGAGAGCGAGCTCAAGAAGCTCAAGGCGATGCAGCCGATGAGCGCTGAAGCCACCGTGATCCGCAATTATCTCGATGTGCTGCTAGACCTGCCTTGGGGCGAAAAGAGCGAGCTCAACCGCGACATCGAAGATGCGGAGAAGGTGCTCGACGATGACCACTATGCGCTTGAGAAGGTCAAGGAACGGATCATCGAATATCTCGCCGTTCAGGCGCGGACCAACAAGCTGAAAGGCCCGATCCTGTGCCTCGTCGGCCCTCCGGGTGTCGGCAAGACCAGCCTCGGCAAATCGATCGCCCGCGCCACTGGCCGCGAGTTCGTGCGCCAGTCGCTGGGCGGGGTGCGTGACGAATCGGAGATTCGCGGCCACCGGCGGACCTATATCGGCTCGATGCCGGGCAAGATCGTCAAGAACCTGACCAAGGCGGGCGCCAGCAATCCGCTGTTCCTGCTCGACGAGATCGACAAGCTGGGCCAGGATTTCCGCGGCGATCCGGCCTCGGCCCTGCTCGAGGTGCTCGACCCGGAGCAGAACGCGCGCTTCCAGGATCACTACCTGGAGGTCGACTACGACCTGTCGGATGTGATGTTCGTGTGCACCGCCAACACGCTCGACCTGCCGCAGCCGCTGCTCGACCGGATGGAGATCATCCGGCTGGAAGGCTACACCGAGGACGAGAAGGTCGAGATCGCGCAGCGCCACCTGCTGCCCAAGCAGATCGCCGACCACGGGCTGGAGGAGGGCGAATTCTCGCTCACCGAAGACGCCCTGCGCGACCTGATCCGCTATTACACCCGCGAAGCCGGCGTGCGGACGCTGGAGCGCGAGATTGCGCGGCTGGCGCGCAAGTCCCTGCGCAAGATCCTCGAAAAGAAGGCCGAAACGGTCGCGATCACGCCGGATAACCTCGGCGAGTTCGCAGGCGTGCGCAAATACAAGCATGGCCTTGGCGAGGAAGAGGCGCAGATCGGCGCGGTCACCGGTCTCGCGTGGACCGAGGTGGGCGGCGAACTGTTGACCATCGAGAGCGTTACCACGCCGGGCAAGGGCGAGATCAAGACCACCGGCAAGCTCGGCGAGGTGATGAATGAAAGCGTCGCCGCAGCGTTCAGCTTCGTGAAGGCGCGGTCGCCCGCCTATGGCATCAAGCCGTCGATCTTCCGCCGCAAGAACATCCACATCCACCTGCCCGAAGGCGCGGTGCCGAAGGATGGGCCGAGCGCGGGTGTGGGCATGGTCACCTCGATCGTTTCAACGCTCGCCGGGATTCCGGTGCGCCCGGATATCGCGATGACCGGCGAGGTTACCCTGCGCGGGCGTGTGCTGGCGATCGGTGGGCTGAAGGAAAAGCTGCTCGCCGCACGGCGCGGCGGTATTCCCAAGGTGCTCATCCCTCAGGAGAACGTGAAGGACCTGGCGGAAATTCCCGATCGCATCACCGATGGGGTCGAGATCGTCCCGGTGGCCCATGTCGACGAGGTTCTGGCCCACGCACTGGTCCGCAAGCCGGAAGCGATCGAGTGGACCGAGGCGGACGACCTTGCGAGCCAGCCGATCAGCGAACCGCCGTTTGCGGAAAGCGGGCAGACTACGCATTAATCCGGGGGGGGAGAGCTTCGTCTGTGCCGCGCAGGGACGGGGTTTTTCCCCAAGGTTAACGTATGTGAACCAAAAAATCGCACAAATCGGGGCTTTTCCGGCAATTTGCCTTTGACAGACTCGTGACGAAGGTATCAGGTGGGTCCATTCGCACTATCGCGGATCACCACTTTGAATGTCTGGGACTGAGGGGTTTTTCCGAATGAACAAGAATGAACTGATCGGCACCGTCGCCGAATCCTGTGGCCTTTCCAAGAGCGACGCTTCGAACGCCGTCGAAGGTGTTTTCGACGCGATCCAGAAGGCCCTCGCCAATGGCGATGAGGTTCGGCTTGTCGGTTTCGGCACGTTTTCGGTCGCCAAGCGCAAGGCTTCGACTGGCCGTAACCCGCGCACCGGCGAACCGATGGAAATCAAGGCGTCCAACCAGCCGAAGTTCAAGGCCGGCAAGGGCCTCAAGGACGCTGTAAACTAAGCCTTTTTCGGCTTGGTGCGTCGAGCAATCGGCGCATGAAATAAGAAACCCCGCCGGGTGGTGGACCGGCGGGGTTTTTTGTTGTCTTTTTTCGGGAGAAATCAGTCGGTGCTGGTGGCCAGCGCGTAAAGCGCGATCGCCGCTGCGTTCGACACGTTCAGGCTCTCGATCGCGTCCGAGATGGGGAGCTTTGCCAGTGCATCGCAGTGGCCCGCGATATTGTGACGCAGCCCGGCGCCTTCGGCACCCAGCACCAGTGCAACCGGCCCGGTCGGAATAGCCTCTGCCAGCGTCATCTCCGCCTCGCCCGCCAAGCCGATGCGCCAGAAGCCGCGTTCGGCCAGATCGTCGAGCGCGCGCGCCAGATTGACCACACGCACCCATGGCACGGTTTCAAGCGCGCCCGATGCAGACTTGGCGACCACGCCGCTTTCCGGCGGAGCGTGCCGGTCCTGCGTCACGATCGCCGCTGCATCGAATGCGGCGGCAGAGCGCAGGATTGCGCCGACATTATGTGGATCGGTGACTTGGTCCAGCAGCACGATGGGGCGGCCCGGCTCGCCGCTCTGAATGACTTCAGCCAGATCGCGTTCTTCTAGCGGCGCGCATTCGAGCACCAGCCCCTGGTGCGGCGCATCGCGCGCAACCAGCCGGTCAAGATCAGGAGTATCGGCATACTCGACCGGGAAATCGGGGGGCAGCTCGCCGTCGAGCGATTCGATTCCCTCGCGGGTCGCCCACAGCTTGCGATGCTTGCGTTCGGGGTTGAGCAGAGCCGCCTCGACCGCGTGGCGGCCCCACAGGCGCACCTGCCCCGTGCTCGCGCGCCCGCTTCCGCGGCCACCCTTCATTCGTCCTGCGCGTCCGCGCAGCGCTCTTTTACGTTCCGGTTTTGCCATTGCCGCACGCCCTGCCACCGCGACCATTGACAGGCAAGCGCGGCTTCTCCAAAGGGGCGCTCCTCGGCAGACGATGGCCGCTTCCGGTACATCGTTTCTTGCAATGCCTCACGCATACCAGCCCTGTGGACAGGTGGCCGAGTGGTTAAAGGCAGCAGACTGTAAATCTGCCCGCGCAAGCGTACGCTGGTTCGAATCCAGCCCTGTCCACCATTTTCCTCTGCTCCGTGATGGAGCGCGCTTGGGCGCGCAGATGGGCGGTGTGGTCGCTGTCCACATCTGCAGAAAAGCGGAAGGACGCGAGCTCCTGCCATCCCGCTTGCCGTGCCAACCCAGCGCCGCTAGGTCTCACCCTTCAATGAACGCGCAACGCACACAGCAAAACGAGCAGGCGGGCGGTCGCCCCGTCATCTCCGCCACCGGGCTGTTCACGCCCTCCGACAGCATCAGCAATGCCGAGCTTGTCGAAAGCTTCAACGCTTTCGTCGATCGGCACAATGCCGAGCACGCCGACGCGATCGCGTCGGGCGAGGTGGAGCCGCTGGTCCACAGTTCGGTCGAATTCATCGAGAAGGCGAGCGGGATCAAGGCTCGCCACGTCATCAACAAGGCGCCGCTTATCGATCCCGACATCATGGAGCCTCGCCACGAGCCGCGCGGCAACGACGATATGTCGATGATGGCGGAGATCGGCGTTGCCGCGGCGCGCGATGCGCTGGCGCGGGCAGGGCGCGAGCCGGGCGATGTCGACGCGGTACTGTGCGCCGCGTCCAACATGCAGCGGCCCTATCCCGCGATGGCGATCGAGATCCAGCAGGCGCTCGGTATCGACGGATTCGCCTTCGACATGAACGTCGCGTGCTCGTCCGCCACCTTCGGCATCCAGACCGCGGCGGACTATATTCGCTCCGGCAATGCCAAGAGCGTGCTGGTGGTCAGCCCCGAAATCACCAGCGGGCACCTCAACTGGCGCGATCGCGACAGCCATTTCATCTTCGGCGATGTCGCCACGGCCGTGTTGGTTGAAGATGCGTCCATGGCTCCCGCCGAGCACTGGGACATCCTCGGCACCCGTCTGAAGACCGTGTTCTCCAACAACATCCGCAACAATTTCGGTTTCCTCAACCGCGCGGAGCCGGAGACGATCGGCACGCCGGACAAGCTGTTCGTTCAGGAAGGGCGCAAGGTCTTCAAGGAAGTGGTGCCGATGGTCGCGCAGATGATCGTTGACGAGGCCGATCGGCTATCGCTCGATCCGGCGGCGCTGCGCCGCCTGTGGCTGCACCAGGCCAATGCGGGTATGAACCGGCTGATCGCACAACGCGTGCTGGGACACGAGGCGAGCGAGGATGAGAGCCCGACCGTGCTCGACACATACGGCAATACCTCCAGCGCAGGCTCGATTATCGCCTTTCACCTCAACAATTCCGATCTGGTGGCAGGCGATACGGGGCTGATCTGCAGTTTCGGCGCAGGCTATTCGGCGGGCACGGTGTTCGTGCGCAAGGTGGCATGATGATCCTGCTGCAAGCGTCTGTACCAGAAGCGGGGGCGAAACGCCTTGGCTGGTGAGATCATGGACAATCGCGGTCGCGGAGAAGCGCGCGGCGGTCTGCCGTCGGTCCACCCGGAAGGGCGCAAGTACGCGCTGATCTGCGCTGGGGCTTCACTGATTGCGGCGCTGCTCGCGTGGGAGACGATCGCTTGGCCACTGGCTTTCCTGTCCCTTTGCATCCTCGCATTTTTCCGCGATCCGGAACGCGTGGTTCCGCGCGGTGACGACCTACTGGTCTCGCCGGCTGACGGGATCGTGACGCAGATTACGCAGGTCGAGCCGCCGCTGGAAATGCGCGGTGATGACGGCGGGCTTGGTAACGCGCCGCTGACCCGGATCTCGATCTATCTCAGCGTCTTCGACGTGCACATCAACCGCAGCCCGTGTGCGGGTACGATCGGGCGGATGAGTTATATTCCCGGCAAGTTCGTCAATGCCGAGCTCGACAAGGCGAGCGAGGAGAACGAACGCCAGCATCTGGTCGTGATGCGCAGCGATGGCGTGGTGATCGGGATGACGCAGATCGCCGGGTTGGTCGCGCGGAGGATCGTGCCCTTCGTCAAGCCGGGCGATATCGTAGCGGCGGGGCAGAGGCTCGGCCTGATTCGTTTCGGCAGCAGGGTCGATCTCTACCTTCCGGCAGGAACTTCTCCCCAGGTGCTGATGGGCCAGCGGGTGACCGCGGGCGAGACCGTGCTGGGGCGGCTGGGCGTTTCCGCCGAGCTCGAAGGCCTCCAGCAGTAACAGTCGGCAACAGATCAGGCGGCGGCGCGCAGCCCTGCGGGCGTGGCGCGATGCGGCGCGTTCTTGCGACGGGTATGAAGCGAAGGGGCGGGGCGGTTGCCGCCCGTGATCGTTGCGGCACCACTTGCCTGGCCGTTATCGCCCCGCAGCGTCCGCAATTGCGCTGCGAGCGCACGATAATGGCGTGCGCCGCGCAGTAGGCTGTCGGTCGCCGACAGCAGCGCAACAATGATAGTGGCGACAAGCAGACAGGTAATGGCGAACGCGATCATGGTTTGTACTCCGACCTTCATCCTCCAGAGAGCCGGTGCAAAAGAGCTGGACCGGCTGTGGAAAACATGGTGATAATCCATCAGCGACTCACGATGTTCCGCTGATGAACGTCAATGTTCTCCATTTGTTCTCGCCTGTCAAGGCAAATCGGGTCGATCGCCACTACAGGTGCGCCGAATTGAGGCTGGATTTTCGATCCGGTGATCGCTAAGTGCGCGCCTTCCGCGGAAGGATTCGCGGGAAACTCCACATGGAAGGCATCATAAACCGGTGCTCAAGGCGGGCTCTCCGCCGCGGGTTACCGCCTTCCAGAGGTTCAACCGGAAAGGAATTTACCTATGGCGGCTCCTACCGTCACGATGCAGCAACTGATCGAGGCCGGCGCACACTTCGGCCACCAGACCCACCGCTGGAACCCGCGCATGAAGCCGTACATCTTCGGCGCGCGCAACGGTGTCCACATCATCGACCTGTCGCAGACCGTGCCCCTGATGGCGCGTGCGCTCGACTTCGTCGCCGCGACCGCGCAGGCGAAGGGCAAGGTCCTGTTCGTCGGCACCAAGCGCCAAGCGCAGGAGCCGGTGGCGGAAGCGGCCCGCATGAGCGGCCAGCACTTCGTCAACCACCGCTGGCTGGGCGGCATGCTGACCAACTGGAAGACCATTTCCGGTTCGATCAAGCGTCTCAAGACGCTCGAAGAGCAGCTTTCGGGCGACACCAGCGGCCTGACCAAGAAGGAAGTGCTCAACCTTACCCGCGAGCGTGACAAGCTGGAGCTTTCGCTCGGCGGCATCCGCGACATGGGCGGCATTCCCGACGTCATGATCGTGATCGACGCCAACAAGGAAGACCTCGCGATCAAGGAAGCCAACGTGCTTGGCATTCCCGTGATCGCGGTGCTCGATTCGAACACCGACCCGACCGGCATCGCCTTCCCCGTTCCGGGTAACGACGATGCGGCACGCGCCGTGCGTCTGTACTGCGATGCTTTCGGCGAAGCGGCGCGCCGCGACGGCGCGAACGATCCGGGCGTTGGCGAGATGGAAAATCCGCCTGCCGAGGCAGCCGAAGCAACCGCGTAACCGCGGCTTCACAATCGCTGACTAGCGACCCGGAGCGGATCGACCCGTTCCGGGGACGCTGACCACATTCAAATTCAAGGATACGATCGATGGGCGCTTTTACCGCCGCTGACGTAAAGAAACTCCGCGAGAAAACCGGCGCGGGCATGATGGACGCCAAGAAGGCTCTCGAAGCCGCCGATGGCGACGTCGAAGCCGCGGTCGACGCACTGCGCGCCAAGGGCCTCGCCACTGCACAGAAGAAGTCCAGCCGCACCGCAGCAGAAGGCCTGGTCGGCGTGGCCGTCGACGGCACCAAGGGTGTCGCGGTCGAGGTGAACTCGGAAACCGACTTCGTCGCCAAGAACGACCAGTTCCAGGATTTCGTGCGCAAGACCACGCAGGTCGCGCTGGGCGCGAACAGTGACGACGTCGAGGCGCTCAAGGGCATGGATCACCCCGATGGCGGCACGATCGGCGACAAGCTGACCAACAATGTCGCGACCATCGGCGAAAACCAGCAGGTCCGCCGGATGAAGTCCGTCTCGGTCGCGCAGGGCCTCGTCGTGCCCTACATGCACAACGCCGTCTCGCCGAACCTCGGCAAGATCGGCGTGCTCGTCGCGCTTGAGAGCGAGGCGGATGCCGCCACGCTCGAAACGCTCGGCACCAAGCTTGCGCAGCACATCGCCGCGGCGTTCCCGCAGGCGCTCAACGCCGAAGGTCTCGACGCCGAGCTGATCGAGCGCGAGCGTGCGATCGCCAAGGAAAAGGCTGCCGAAAGTGGTAAGCCCGAGAACGTGCAGGAAAAGATGGTCGAAGGCGCCGTGGCGAAGTTCGCCAAGGAAAATGCGCTGATGAGCCAGATCCTGGTGCACGACAACAAGACCCCGATCGAGCAGGTCGTCGCGCAGGCCGGCAAGGAAGCCGGCAAGCCGATCGTCCTGAAGGACTACGTCCGCTTCCAGCTCGGCGAAGGCATCGAGAAGGAAGAAAGCGACTTCGCAGCCGAAGTCGCCGCGGCGGTGAAGGGCTAACGCCTCTTCGTCATCGACGCTTTATTTCGCGGCCGTCGGGTTCTGCCCGGCGGCCGTTTTCATATCTGCGCACTATCTGCGCATAAGCCGTCGGCGCACAGGCCTGTGGCTTTTGCGGAACCCTCTCTCAAACGCTTGTTAAGCCAAGTCTGGCTTGTTGTGGCTTCGTTCACCGCAGTCACACACGCGCATGAAGGGAAAGGTCTCAACCGATGTTCACCGCGCCTCAAGACGCCTTTCCTGGCGCTTCACTGGATGCCAATTCTATCCCCGTGGTCAACGCGGTCGGGCTCAATGGCGACGACCTTGCGATAAGCCTGCTCGAACAGAGCGACGATTGCATCAAATTGCTGAGCATGGACGGCCATCTGGAGTTCATGAATTGCGGCGGGCTTGGAGCAATGGAGATCGATCGCCCGGAACGGGTACTTGGCAAGCTGTGGTGGGATCTGTGGCCGCTGGAGTCGCAGGGCTATGTGCGGGAGCAGTTCCGCAAAGCGATGCTGGGAGATCCGGTGACTTTCGAAGCCTCCTGCCCGACCTTCAATGGCACCCCGCGCCGCTGGTCGGTAAGCCTGAAACCCATGCTGGCCCGCGACGGGCCGGTCGTCTCCATTCTGGCTACCTCGCGGCAGATTTAGTTCCTGCCAGGGGGCCGGAATTTTATCAGCCATATTTCGGGCTGCGTGCCGAAGCGGACCGGTAGCAGGCTGGTGCCGAGCCCTGCGCCGACGATGGCGGTCCCGGCGGGATCGTCGGTGCGGCCGCAGGCAAAGCGGTCGCCATAGCGCGACTGCGTTGCGATCGCGCCGACCAGCGGCAGCCTGATCTGGCCGCAATGCGTATGACCGGCGAGGATGACCGAGTCTTGTGGCAGGTCCGGCAGCGGATCGGGACTGTGGCTGAGGATGATTCGGCCACCCTTCAGCCGGTCCATCGCGGCCAGCGTTTCGGGTATATCGTCGCGGCCCGTGTAATCGTCGTCGAGCCCGCCGATCAGCAGCGGCCCGGCCTGCGCTGCTGTGTTCTCCAGCACGGTGATCGGCGTTTTGGCCAGTTCCCGCTTGAGCGCGGGCCAGCCGTACCAGTGATCGTGGTTGCCGGGAACGAGGAAGACACCCAGCGGCGCCTTCAGTCCGGCCAGCGGAGCGATGATCTGGTCCGGGCGATAGACATGCGAAGCGCTGCGCTTCTCGCTCACGAGATCGCCCGCGATCAGCACTGCGTCTGACCGCAGCGCGTTGATCTGCGTCACGATCCGCTCCACCCGTTCCGGCGGCATGTCGGGCCCGGCTACGTGAATGTCGGAGATCAGCGCGACGGTTACGGGCGCGCTGTCTGCGGGCATGTCGGGCAGGGTCACCGTGGTCGCGCGCACGACCGGATCGCCGAGCGTGTTCTGCCACGCCTTGATGCCGGTGATCGCTGCGAGCACGGCCAGCGGCAGTAGCAGCCAGCGCAGCCGCGGCAGACGTGGGCGAGAGATCGGTTCGGACGGATCGGGTAGAGCAGGCATTGGTGCGATCTGTCCTAAAGCTGGCCGGGCGACAAGCCGATGCCCGCGCGATGAAAACCGCGTGCGCCGCCGTTGCCACCCGCCTGCTTGCGGGTTAGGGGCAAACGCCTGCCTGTAAAGTCGAGAACCTATCCCCATGCCGATCAAGAACGCCAAGCGCATCCTCCTGAAACTCTCGGGCGAAGTGCTGATGGGCGAACAGGAATTCGGCATCGACCCGGCCTTCGTCCTCGAGCTGGCGCAGGAAGTGAAGCAGGCGAAGGACGAAGGATGGGAAATCTGCCTCGTCATCGGCGGCGGCAACATCTTCCGCGGCATGGCCGGCGCGGCGCAGGGGATGGACCGTGCGCAGGCCGATTACATGGGCATGCTGGCCACGGTGATGAATGCGCTGGCGATGCAGAGCGCGCTCGAACAGCTGGGCGTGCCCACGCGCGTGCAGTCCGCCGTGCAGATGGATCAGGTGTGTGAGCCGGTGATCCGTCGCCGGGCGGAGCGTCACCTGGAGAAGGGCCGCATCGTGATCTTCGCCGCAGGCGTCGGCGCGCCCTATTTCACTACCGATAGCGGGGCCGCTCTGCGTGCTGCCGAAATGCGCTGCGACGCGCTGTTCAAGGGCACCAGCGTGGACGGGGTCTATGATTCCGATCCCAAGAAGAACCCGCAGGCAAAGCGTTACGACAGCGTCACCTACGACAAGGTGCTGGCAGACAATCTGAGGGTGATGGACGCGAGCGCAGTGGCCCTGTGC
Organism: Citromicrobium bathyomarinum; assembly: GCA_001306305.2. Lineage (NCBI taxonomy): Bacteria > Pseudomonadati > Pseudomonadota > Alphaproteobacteria > Sphingomonadales > Sphingomonadaceae > Citromicrobium > Citromicrobium bathyomarinum. The sequence continues at coordinate 2,566,994 of CP155577.1, read as the reverse complement.
CGCGACAACAACATCCCGATCGTCGTCTTCTCGATCCGCGAAAAGGGTAATCTTGCCCGTGTTCTCGCAGGCGAAGGCGTGCAAACGATCGTTCAGGAAGACTAGAGTTCACAAGGGTACGAGGAAGGCCGATCATGGCGAAATACGACAAGAGCGATATCGAGCGCCGGATGCAGGGCGCGGTGGAAAGCCTGAAGGGCGATCTGGCGGGCCTGCGCACGGGCCGTGCGAACACCAGCCTGCTCGATCCCGTGGTGGTCGAGGTCTACGGATCGATGATGCCGCTCAACCAGGTGGCGACAGTCTCTGCTCCCGAACCGCGCATGCTCAGCGTGCAGGTGTGGGACAAGGGCAATGTCAGCGCGGTTGAGAAGGGCATCGCGCACGCGAACCTCGGCCTTAACCCGATGCAGGACGGCCAGACGCTGCGCATCCCGATGCCCGACCTCACCGAAGAGCGCCGCAAGGACCTTGCCAAGGTCGCCGACAAATATGGCGAGAGCGCGAAGATCGCGATCCGCAACGTGCGCCGCGACGGGATGGAAGCGCTCAAGGAAGACGAGAAGAAGAAGGACATTTCCGAGGACGATCGCAAGCGGTCGGAGGATGAAGTCCAGAAGCTGACCGACAAGTATGTCGCCGACACGGATACGGCCGTCGAGCACAAGAAGAAGGAAATCCTGTCGCAGTGACGGGCTGCCCAGCCACCGGTCGTGCCGTGCTGGTGGCGCTGTGCGCCGTCCGCGACTGCAAGGGGCCAGCGCGCGCTCGCCCCTTGTGCTTCGACCGGTTGATCGAGGGCAGGCTCTGACGATGCCGGAAGAAAACCAAGCCAGACATGTCGCCATCATCATGGATGGCAATGGACGCTGGGCGAAGCGCCGCGGCCTGCCGCGCGCGATGGGCCACAAGCGCGGGGTGGAGGCGGTCCGCAAGCTGGTCCGCAGCCTGGAGGGCACCGGGATCGAGTGCCTGACCCTCTACGCCTTCAGCTCCGAGAACTGGAAGCGCCCGGAGGAAGAGGTGTCCGACCTCATGAACCTCATGCGCAGCTTCATCCGCTCCGACCTTGAAGAATTCGTGGCCAACGGCGTGCGGCTCAAGATCGTCGGCGACTGGCGCGCGCTCGATCCCGATATCGTCGCGATGCTGGAGGATGCGCTGGAGCGTACCGCTGGTGGCACGCACACCGTGGCGGTCGCGCTCAATTACGGCTCGCAGCAGGAGATCGCAGGCGCGGCCCGTGCGGCGGCGAAAGAGGGTAAGATCACCCCCGAGGCGATCGAGCATCACCTGTTTACCGCCGACCTGCCGCCGGTCGACCTGCTGATCCGCACCAGCGGCGAGGTGCGCCTGTCGAATTTTCTGCTATGGCAAATGGCTTATGCGGAAATGATTTTCGTCGATACGCTGTGGCCGGACTTTGGCCCTGAAGATTTGCGCAAGGCTTTGGACGTCTTTGCGAAGAGGGAGAGGCGCTATGGAGGCCGCTGAGAGCGAAGGCACGCACGAGCCGACGCTGGAAGAGGTGCGTGAGCATTCGCGGCGCAAGACTCTGGGCATCAGGGCCGCCTCCGCAGCGGTGATGATTGCGATCGCCGTCGCAGTCTACTGGGTGCTGGGCGACCGTGGGCTCGACATCATCGTCGGGGTGGTTGCCGCGATCTGCTTTTTCGAGCTGCTGTTCCTGATCATCAAGGCGACCGACAATATCGCCTTTCGCCTTGCCGGAATTCTGGCGGGTGCGGCCTATATCGGGCTTGCTGCGGTCATCCTGATCGATTTCGACATTCAGTCGTTTTACATCTCGCTCGCGGTGGTGATCCTGGCGGACACCTTCGCCTATGTTTTCGGGACGCTGATCGGCGGTCCGCGGATCATGCCGAAGGTCAGCCCCAACAAGACCTGGGCGGGGCTTCTCGGCGGAATGTTCGGCGGCTTCCTGGCGCTGACCCCGTTAGTCTATCTCTCTTCGCGCATCATGGGCGTCCTTGACACGCAGGCCCTGCTCGTCGCTGCAATTGCGGGCCCGGCGCTGGCGATCATCGCGCTGGCCGGCGATCTGTTCGAAAGCTGGCTTAAACGTCGGGCGGGGGTCAAGGATTCCAGCCGCCTGATCCCGGGCCACGGCGGCTTTCTTGACCGTTTCGACGGGCTGATCCCGGTCGCGATCGTGGTCGGCGTGCTGACTACGCTGGCGATCTGACCGCGATGCGTTCCATCTCCATCCTCGGCAGCACCGGATCGGTCGGCGATTCGACGCTCAAGCTGCTGCGCCAGCACCGCGGCGAGTGGCGGGTCGAAGCGCTGACCGCGCATTGCAGCGCTACTAAGCTGGCCGAGCTGGCCCGCGAATTCGATGCGAAGATCGCCGTGGTCAACGACGAGTCATGCCTGCCCGAACTGCGCGAGGCGCTCAGCGGTAGCGGGATCGAGGCTGCGGGTGGGCGCGCTGCGCTGATCGAGGCGGCGAAGCGCCCGGTCGATATCACTATGGCCGCGATCGTCGGCTGTGCCGGCCTCGCTCCGGTGATGGCCGCGATCGAGCAGGGCGGCACGATCGCGCTGGCCAACAAGGAAGCGCTGGTTTCCGCAGGCCCGGTGATGACCGAAGCGGTCGCGAGGCATGGCGCGACGCTGCTGCCCGTCGATTCGGAGCACAACGCCATCTTCCAGTGTCTCGCGGGCAATCGCCTGTCCGAGGTGCGGATGATCACGCTGACCGCCAGCGGCGGCCCGCTGCGGCTGCTCAGCGCCGAGGAATTGCACCGGGTCACCCCGGATCAGGCGGTCGCGCACCCCAATTGGGACATGGGCGCGAAGATCAGCGTCGATTCGGCGACGATGATGAACAAGGGCCTCGAACTGATCGAGGCGCACCATCTGTTCCCCGTCGGGCTCGATAAGATCCGTATTATCGTCCATCCGCAAAGCGTGATCCACTCGATGGTCGAATATCTCGACCACTCGACGCTCGCCCAGCTCGGCCCGTCGGACATGATGGTGCCGATCGCTTCGTGTCTCGCCTGGCCCGAGCGGATGGAAAGCCCATGCGAACCGCTCGACCTGGCGAAGATCGGCGAGCTGAGCTTCTTTGCCCCCGACGAAAAGCGCTTTCCGGCAACGCGCCTTGCGCGCGAGGCGTGTGAAGAGGGCGGGGCGGCCCCGGCGGTTCTCAATGCCGCCAACGAGATAGCCGTTGCGTCCTTCCTTGCCGGTCACATTCCGTTCACCCGGATTGCCGCACTGGTGGAAGACGTTCTGGAACAGTCGAACCGGCCGCCAAGGCCCGCCACGCTCGATGACGTGCTGGCGATCGACGAAGCTGCCCGCAGGCAGGCCCAGGCGATTCTGGAGAACGCATGATCGAACAGCCTCCCTTCTGGATGTGGATAGTCGGCTTCCTGCTGGTGCTGGGGCCGCTGGTGACCCTGCACGAGCTGGGCCACCTGCTGATCGGCCGCTGGCTGGGCGTGAAGGCAGAGGCTTTCTCGGTCGGTTTCGGCAAGGAACTGGCCGGCTTCAACGACAAGCATGGCACACGCTGGCGCATCTCCGCGCTGCCGCTGGGCGGCTACGTCCAGTTCAAGGGCGACATGAACCCGGCGAGCATGCCCGATCGCGATGCTCCGGTCGAAGACGGCGCGTTCCAGCACGCATCGCTGTGGCGGCGCGCGCTTATCGTGTTCGCAGGGCCGGCGACCAACATCCTGATCGCGGTCGGTATTTTCGCCGCGTTCTTCATGTTCATCGGGCGCCCGGTTCCGGTCGATCCCAACGCCCAGCTGACCATTGCGAGCTTTACCGAGGATTCGGCGGCGCGCGAGGCGGGGCTGCAGGTCGGTGACCGGCTGGTTTCGGTCAATGGCGCAAAACTCGAGTCGTTCAGCGAATTGCAGAATACGATCATGCTGCGTCCCGAAGAGACGATGACCTTTGAGATCGAACGCGACGGGGCGGTGAGCACGGTCGATGTGACCACCCGCAGCACCGAGGTCGAAGACCGTTTCGGCAACGAGATGCGGATCGGGATGATCGGCGTTGCTCCGCAGGAGGTCCAGTACGATTATCGCGCGCTCGGCCCGATAGAGGCGATCGGGGCGGGGATCGACCAGTCGGTCAAAACGGTCGATATGATGATCACCGGCATCGGGCAGATTTTCACGGGAAAGCGCTCGGTCCAAGAGCTGGGCGGGCCGATCTCGATCGCGAAGTTCTCGGGTGAGCATCTCAGCCTCGGCCCGCTCGCGTTCATCAGCTTTGTTGCGCTGATCTCGCTTAATTTGGCATTCATTAACCTGCTGCCAATCCCGGCGCTCGACGGCGGTCACCTGGCTTTTTACGCGGCGGAAGCGATCCGCCGTAAACCGGTCGGCCCCCGGACGACGGAAATGGCGTATCGCACCGGTGTGGCCCTAGTGCTGGCATTGATGCTATTCGTGACTGTTAACGACTTGGTGAAGCTGTTGCCCTTCGGGTGATGGCGATCCGGGAAGCATGAGAGAGGCGGACCCAGCAGCGATTTCGACCTGCTTGAAAGGGGCGCGCGTATCGGGCACAGGGCGCCGGATCGTTTGGTCCGGTTGTCGATACGACAAAGCAAGGTCCGATCCGGGGTCAGAAATTTTGACGGGACAACTTCGCCAATGACGGCCATTCAGACGGGCGCATCGCGCCGCAGCTGCAATATTCGCAATTATGCGCTCGCACTTCTTGCCGGCACCACGCTGGCCGGGCTTCCTCAAGCGGCTTGGGCCCAGGCGGAGGATGACGCGCAGCAGACCGATCAGACTGCCGAGCAGGCCGATCCGGCTGCGGACACGACCGGCCCGGTCGCCGCACTCCAGCAGGGCGACGTGATCCGCTCGATCTCCGTTCAGGGGGTCCAGCGGCTCGAGCCGAACACCATCCTCAGCTACGTACGGCTTCGCCCGGGCGATACCTACACCACCGCAGCGGCCGACCAGGCGCTGAAGGATCTCGCCGCGACCGAGCTGTTCGAGAGTTTCTCGATTCGCAACGAGAACGGCGATGTCGTGATCGAGGTCGAGGAAAACCCCGTCATCAACCGCATCATCCTCGAAGGGAACGAGCGGCTGAAGGACGACAAGATCGTGCCGGAGATCAAGCTCGCCCCGCGGCAGATCTTCACCCGCTCGAAAGTCCGTGCGGATGTTGCCCGGATCATCGAGCTGTACAAGCGACAGGGCCGGTTCGCCGCGACGGTCGAACCCAAGACCGTGCAGCTGAGCCAGAACCGTGTCGACCTTGTGTTCGAGATCACCGAAGGGCCCAAGTCCAAGGTCCGTCAGATCAACATCATCGGGAACGAGGAGTTTTCCGATGGTGATCTGAAGGGCGAAATGGTCACCAAGGAAACCGGCCTGTTCAGCTTCCTGAGCGGAAACACCGGTTACGATCCTGACCGCCTGGCATTCGACCAGCAGAAGCTGCGCGAATTCTACCTCAAGCAGGGCTACGTCGATTTCCGCGTCGTCTCGGCGGTGGCCGAGCTGACGCCGGACAAGCGCGATTTCATCATCACCTACGTGGTCGAGGAAGGCGAGCGCTACAAGTTCGGCGATGTCGAGGTGACCAGCGAGATTCGCGATTTCAATGGCGAGACGCTGACCCAGGGCCTGGGGATCACCAGCGGCGACTGGTACGATGCGCAGCGCATCGAAGATACGGTCGAGCAGCTGAGTGAGCTGGCAGGCCGCTTCGGTTACGCCTTTGCTGACGTACGACCGCAGTTCCGCCGCAATCCCGATGACCTGACCATGGACGTCACGCTGGTCATCAACGAGGCACCGCGCGTTTACATCGAGCGGGTCGACATCAACGGTAACACGCTGACGCAGGACAAGGTGATCCGCCGCGAATTCCGGTCCGCCGAAGGCGATCCGTTCAACTCGCTGCAGGTGGAACGAACTACCGCTCGCATCAACTCGCTCGGCTTCTTCCAGGAAGGCTTCGAGGTCGAGCAGAAGGAAACCGGTGAAGACGACCGGATCATCCTCGAAGCCAATGTCGTCGAGCAGCCGACCGGCGAATTGCAGCTGTCTGCTGGCTTCTCCTCGCTTGAGAGCTTCCTTTTCTCTGGCTCGATCCGGCAGCGCAACTTCCGCGGTCGCGGTCAGACCGTCGGGGCGTCCGCGCAGTTCTCGCGCTATTCGCGCTCGTTCAATCTGAGCTTCTCCGAGCCTTACGTGTTCGATCGGAACATCTCGGCCGGGGTCGATCTCTACCGTCGGGACGTCAGCAGCTTCAACTTCCTCGGCAATGATCGCGAGCCGAGCTTCAAGCAGGCAACCACCGGTGGCTCGCTGCGGCTGGGCGTGCCGTTGACCGAATATTCGACCATCGTTGGCAGCTATACGCTCAACTACGATCAGGTCAGCGTCGACGAGCGGCTCTATTTCCGCGATCTCGACGGGGATGGCACGACCGAGTGCGACCCGCTGCAGGCGAGCCGCTTCCTGTGCGATGTTATCGGGGACCGGGTCAGTTCGATCCTCGGCCTGAACTACGTCTACAGCTCGCTCAACAGCTATTATCGCCCGAGCCGGGGCGAGCGGATTACGCTTGGTGCCAGCTATGCGGGCCTTGGCGGCGACGTGAAATATGCCAAGTTCACCGCCAATGCGTCCAAATACTGGTCCGTCTTCGGTGGCTTTATCTTCTCGCTGTCGGCCGAAGGTGGCTACATCAAGGGGCTTGAGGATCGCGGGCCCGGCGTGGACGATGTCCGCCTGACCGACCGCTTCTTCCTCGGTGAGCCGCAGTTCCGGGGCTTCGATATCCGGGGTGTCGGTCCGCGCATTCTGCGCCAGCCTTATGTGGACGGAGAAAACGGGCCGGAACTGATCACCGATCGCGACCGCGTCAGGGACGATGCGCTGGGTGGCAGCGCCTATTATCTGGGACGTGCGGAGCTCGAAATCCCGCTTGGCTCGGGTGCGCGTGAACTTGGCCTGCGTCCGTCGATCTTCGTCGATGTCGGTGCTCTGTTCAATGTGACGACGCCGACGCTGATCGATTACCCCAACGGGCTTCAGGGCACCGATGCCGACGGCAATCTGCAATACGTCGAGGGTGGCCTGATCGTGACCGATCCGCTGGATGACGAGGGCAATGCCAACACCCCGTACATCCTGCCCAACTCGCGTGTTCGCGAAGTCTTCCTTGGCGACAGCGCGAGCCCGCGCGTGTCGATCGGCGCAGGCGTGGACTGGAACTCGCCTTTCGGCCCGTTCCGCATCGATTTCGCCTATGCCCTACGCAAGGAGCCGGGCGACGACACCAAGACACTCTCATTCAACGTAGGGACGCAATTCTGATGAAACTCGCCAAAGCAATGCTCGCCGGTGCGACCATCCTGGGCGCCACGCTGGCCGCCGTGCCCGCCGCCGCTCAGGTCAATGGCATCGCAATCAGCAACCCCGAAGCGGTGATCCTGCAGAGCGCCGCGCGTCAGGCCGCCTATCAGCAGATCAGCCAGCAGTATCAGGCGCAGCTCCAGCAGCTCAGCACGGTCCGCCAGGAAGCCTCGCAGCTCGAGCGCAGCCTCGACACCAATTCGGACAACCAGGTGAGCGACGCGGAAATCCAGGCGAACCCGACCGTGGTGGCCCAGATCCAGCAGAAAGAGCAGCAGATCGCGCAGATCTATCAGCCGATTCAGCTGGCGCAGGCCTATGCGATCGAGCAACTGGTGGCCGACTACGAAAACGCACAGAATCAGGTCATCCAGCAGAAGAAGATCCAGATGCTGCTGAGCCCGGACGTGGTTCAGTATGCGCCGGAAAACGCCAATGTGACGCAGGACATCCTGACCGTGCTCGACCAGCGTATGCCCAGCGTGCAGACCGCGCCGCCGGCGAACTGGCAGCCGAGCCGTCAGGCAGTCGCGCTGCAGCAGCGCATTCAGCAGATCCTGCTGGGCCTCGCGCAGCAGCAGGCGATGCAGGCCGCGCAGCAGCAGGGCCAGCAGCAGCAGGCCCCCGCGCAGCCGTCCGGGCGCTGATACCGTCGCCGACATGGATAATAGCGAAACAGCCGACACGCGGAAAATGGATGTGCGGCAGGTCCTCAAGGCCCTGCCGCACCGTTACCCCATGCTGCTGGTCGACCGGGTCGAAAGCCTGACCAAGGGCGAGGAAATCCACGCGGTGAAGGCAGTGACCTTCAACGAGGATTTCTTCCAGGGCCACTTCCCCGGCGCGCCGATCATGCCCGGCGTGTTGCAGATCGAAGCGCTGGCGCAGGCTGCCGCGATCCTCGGGATAGAGACGCTGGAACTCGCCGGCAGTGGCAAGCTGGTCTATTTCATGGGCATCGACGGAGCCAAGTTCCGCGCGCCGGTGACGCCGGGTTGCCTGCTCGATCTCAAGGTCTCGTTCCTGCAGAAGCGCAGCCGGGTCTACAAGTTCGCCGGCAAGGCGAGCGTTGACGGCAAGACGACCTGCGAGTGCGAGTTCACCGCGATGATCGCCGATCCGCCCGAGTAAGCGATCAGGCTTGCCAATCGGGCGCGTTGCGACTATCCGCGCGCCTTTCCCACCCAACAGCTGGACCGGTCGGAACCGTTCCGAGGCTATGGAGACATGACATGAAGGCCGAAGGTCACCCCGATTATCACACCATTACGGTCAAGATGACCGATGGTACCGAATTCCAGACCCGCTCCACTTGGGGCAAGGAAGGCGACACGCTGACGCTGGAAATCGACCCGACCAGCCACCCGGCATGGACCGGCGGCAAGCAGCAGCTTCAGGAAGGTGGCCGCGTGGCCGCGTTCAACAAGCGCTTCGGTGGGCTCAGCCTCAAGAAGTAACGCGATTTTACGCGCTTTGCGGCCTCGTGCCGCGAGGGAAGGGCGGTCCGACGGGGCCGCCCTTTTCCGTTTGCCGAACCTAGCTGGCCCAAGCTAGCTGGCGCAGTCGACGCAGCGTGTCGCGATGGGTCGCGCTTCCAGTCGCTTGCGAGCGATCGGTTTCCCGCATTGGCTGCACCTGCCGTAGGTGCCTTTCTCGATCCGCAGGAGCGCCATGCGGATCTGTGCGATTTCCTCGCGCAGGACCCCGTCGACGCCCTCGAGCGCCTCGTCGTCGGCCAGATCGATCGCCTGCTCGCTCGAATCGGCTTCGAGGGGGTGGCGCAGATCGTCTTCGATCACGTCAGCCCGCTCGAGCAAGTCCGCTAGCCGCTGCTCGAGCTGTTCGCGCAGATCGCCATAGTCGGTCATTGCCACTCTCCTGTAACCGTTGTTTCGACGGTCTAGCAGGAAGCGGCGGGCCGAAGATTGATCTCAGTCAACTTGCACACGGTCGAGCGCCGTTTCCTCACTCCGGATTGCGTCTCACCACCCCCACGGCTTCTCGCGATACCACTTGGTGATCACGTACTTGGTGCCTTTGCGCACCTTCATCCCGTGATGCATCGTATTGGGGTTGGTCGACTGGTCGGGGCGGCGGTTGTTCCAGCACACCAGCTTGCCGGTTTCGGGCTGGAAGCTCTTCTTGAGCACCTTGAACCGCGTCGCGCCGCCGGCCTCGGGCTCGTTGAGGTAGATCATGAAGGTCCAGGTGCGCTGGCCCGCGACCGAGCAGTATTTCTCCCAGTCCTGCCCGTCGGGATTGAAATAGTCGCAATGCGCCTTGAATTCCTGCCCGACGGCATAGCGCTGTCCCTGCAAGGGCTCGCCATGCCTGGGGTCGATGCCTGAGAGTTCCGCCAGCATCGCCTCGAGCCGCTGGGTGCGCGGGTCGTCCATCGGCAGATCGCAGGTCTCGCTGGTGCGGAAATACATGTCGCCGTCGTGATCGGCGAGGGTGGAGGGGCGCCGGTCCGCATCGATCATCGCGATCAGCTCACCGCAGAAATCCGGATCGAGGAATTGCCGCATCTGCAGGAGCTCGACCTTGGGGAAGGGGAGACGCTGCATGCCCCGCGCCGCGAGTTCGTCTGAATCGGATTCGCCCGGATCGCGCATGCGCGCCTCATGCGAAGCGGTGGACTATTTTGCAAGCCGCGCAATAATGATGCGTAAAGACAAGGATTTTGCGTTTTTCACTTCCCAAATCGCGCTCGGCATGCAAGCGAGCCTCCACACGCAAGTTCCGCTCTTGACGCGGCGATTCGTGTACGTAACTGCCCTGCGCCTGGCGTGGCCGCGTCGGGGCATATGGCGATCGTAGCTCAGTTGGTTAGAGCGCCGGTTTGTGGTACCGGAGGTCGGGGGTTCGAGACCCCTCGATCGCCCCATTTTCCCCTGCGGGTCTAGGGTTCGAGAGAACCGGCGCTGCCGGGTTCGTGCGAGCCCGGATCACTCTTGCAGGGATGATGCACAAGCCGATGAGCGCTTTCTGGACCGACCCCGATTTCGACGACCACGAGGTCGTCCACTTCGTTCATGACGAAAAGCGGGGTCTGACCGCGATCATCGCGCTTCACTCCACCCATCTCGGCCCGGCAGCGGGCGGCACGCGGTTCTGGCATTATGCCGAACCTGCCGCCGCGATGCGCGACGCGCTGCGCCTGAGCCGCGGGATGAGCTACAAGAACGCCATGGCCGGCCTGCCGATGGGCGGGGGCAAGGCGGTGATCCTCGCCAATCCGGAACGCAAGAAGACGCCCGAGATGCTCGCCGCGTTCGGCGATGCGGTCGACGCTCTGGGCGGCAAATACGTCACCGCCGAAGATGTCGGCATCACCGTGGAAGACATGGTCGCGGTCAACCAGCGGACCGATTACGTCTCCGGTCTGCCGGTCGCGGAAGGCGAGGCGGGCGGCAATCCCGGCCCGTTCACCGCGCTCGGCATCTATCTGGGCATCAAGGCCGCCGTGCAGCACAAGCTGGGGCGCGACAGCGTCGAGGGTGTGCATGTTGCGATGCAGGGCGTCGGCAGCGTCGGCGGCGGCGTCGCTCGCCTGCTCGCCAAGGATGGCGCCAAGCTGACACTGGCGGACATCGATACCGACGGCGCACAGGCGCTGGGGCAGGAACTGGGTGCCGACGTGGTCGCTCCCGATGCTATCATGTCGCTGGGCTGCGACGTGTTCAGCCCCAATGCGCTGGGCGCGATCCTCAATGACGAGGGGATTGCCCGGCTCGACTGCGCGATCGTTGCAGGCGGCGCGAACAACCAGCTTGCCGGGCCCGGAAACGGTGCCGCACTGGCCGAGCGCGGGATTCTCTACGCGCCCGACTACGTGATCAACGCGGGCGGCATCATCAGCGTCACGATGGAATATCTGTGCCGCCGCGACAGCGCTCCGTGCGACATTAACGAAGTGCGCAAGCGCATCGCGCAGATCCCCGAGCGGCTGACCAAGATCTGGCAGGACAGCGAGGCGAGCGGTTCCTCACCCGACCAGGTCGCCGACGCGATGGCGCAGAAGCTGATCGGCCGCGGCTGATCCGATCCGGCTCGCCCCGATCAGGCCGGGGGTGATCCCGCGGCCTGCGGGCAAAAAACGCGACGAATCCTTGCGCGCAGCCCGCGCGGGCGGCATAGGGGCAGGCGATAAAATCATGCATGGTTTCGCTAATCCCCGCCGGTTTCTAGGTCTCGCGAAAAGGCTGACACCGATCCTTCTCGTTGTGGGCCTGCTGGCCTCGACGGGCGCGATCGTGTGGGGCCTCGTCATGGTGCCGCCCGACCGCCTGATGGGCGAAACCGTGCGGATCATCTTTATCCATGTGCCGACCGCGTGGCTTGGCATGGCGGGCTGGATGACGATCGCGGGGTCGAGCCTTGCGCTGCTCGTCTGGCGCCACCCGCTCGCGGCTCTGGCCGCGCGCGCCGCCGCCATTCCGGGTGCGGTGTTCACGGCGATTTGTCTCGCCACCGGGTCGATCTGGGGCCGGCCGACGTGGGGCACCTGGTGGGTGTGGGACGGGCGGCTGACCAGCATGCTGATCCTGCTGTTCCTCTACCTCGCCTATATTGCGCTCAGCCAGGCGGTCGACCGCGAGGGTGCCTCGTCGCGACTGCCCGCGATCTTCGGGCTGGTCGGGGCGGTCAACATCCCGATCATCAACCGTTCGGTCGTGTGGTGGAACTCGCTTCACCAGCCGCCCAGCATCACCACCGGTGGCAGCAGCATCGACGGGGTGTTCCTGTGGCCGATGCTGATCGCGATGCTGGGCTTTACCTGCCTGTTCGCCGCGACCGTGCTGATGAACATGCGCGCGCTGCTGGCACAGGCGCAGGCAGAGGCGCGGTTGCGCCGCCGCGCGATGGAAGCGGAGCCCGCCTGATGGTTCGCGAAGCCCTCTCCCAATGGGACTATGTGATCGCCGCCTATGCGATCGCGATTCCGGCGATCGCCGCGCTGCTGATCCTCAGCTGGCTGCGGATGCGCCGGGCAGAGCGTGCGCGCGACGAAGCGCGGCAGAAGGGTCGCAAGGGATGAATACGCAGAAGACCGGCCTCGCCCCCAAGCATCAGCGGCTGATCCTGGTGGTCGTCGCGCTGCTGGTGCTGGTCGCGGCAGGAATGCTCGCCGCGTGGGGCCTGCGCAGCCAGGCCGACTATTTCTATCTGCCCGAGGATATCGCCAAGAACCCGCCAGAGCCGGGCCGCGCGATCCGCCTTGGCGGGATGGTGCAGCAGGGCTCGATCCGCACGCTGTCGGACGGCGTGACCATCGCCTTCCGGGTGACCGGGCGCGAAGGCAATGCGATTCCCGTGACCTATCGCGGGATCGTGCCGGACCTGTTCGTGGAAGGATCGGGCGTGATCGCCAACGGCCGGCTGGCTACCAACGGCACTTTCGAGGCCGAGACCCTGCTCGCCAAGCATGACGAGAACTACACCCCGCGCGAACTCGAAGGGCTGAGCGATCAGGCCATGCACGAAGTGCTCGAAGAAAGCGCAGCAGGCACGCCGTGATTGCAGAGATCGGTCTTGCTGCCCTGTGGCTCGCCGCAGGGCTCTGCGCATTGCAATTCATCGCCGGGGTTCTCGGGGTGCGTGAGGCGGGCGCGGACGGCGCGGTTCATCCGGTCAGCGCGCTCGCGCGGCCTGCGGCGGTGGTGCAGGGCCTTCTGTTGCTGGTCGCCTTCGCCTGCCTGCTGCGCGTGTTCGCGGTGACCGACCTGTCCGTGTCGCTGGTCGCGGACAACAGCCATGTCGACAAGCCGTTCATCTACCGCCTGGCTGCCGCTTGGGGGAACCACGAAGGCTCGATGCTGCTGTGGGTCACCATCCTGGGCCTGTCGGGCGGGCTGGTCGCGCTGTTCGAGCGGCGGATGGACGATCGCTTCATGAAGGCGGTGCTGGCTGCACAGGCGTTCATCGCGCTCGGCTTCCTTGCCTTCCTGCTGTTCAGCTCCAACCCCTTCGCGCGGCTGAACCCGCCGGCCGATTTCGGGGCCGGGCTCAACCCGCTGCTGCAGGATATCGGCCTCGCGTTCCACCCGCCCACGCTCTACCTCGGCTATGTCGGCCTGTCGGTTGCGTTCAGCTTCGTCGTCGCCGGGCTGGTGACGCGCCAGGCCGGGCCGGAACTCGCGCGCGTCATGCGCCCGTGGGTGCTTGCGGCGTGGGTTGCGCTGACCCTCGGCATCGCGGCGGGCAGCTACTGGGCCTATTACGAACTGGGCTGGGGCGGCTGGTGGTTCTGGGACCCGGTCGAAAACGCATCGCTGATGCCGTGGCTCGCCGCGACCGCACTGCTCCATTCGGTCAGCGTGCTGGCGGCGCGTGACGCGCTGCGCACCTGGACGATCATGCTGGGCGTGGTCGCCTTTTCGATGAGCATGGTCGGCACCTTCCTGGTTCGCTCCGGCATCCTCACCAGCGTGCACGCCTTCGCCGTCGATCCGGAGCGGGGGGCCTTCATCCTCGGCCTGCTGGCGATCTATGTCGGCGGTGGCTTCGGGCTGTTCGCGCTGCGCGCCGGTGCGCTGGCCGAGGGCAAGCGCTTCGCCATGGTCAGCCGCGAGGGCGCGCTGGTGTTCAACAATGTTATGCTGAGCGGCATTCTGGCAGTGGTGCTGCTGGGCACGCTGTACCCGCTGGCGGCAGAGGCGCTGGGCACGCGCGTGTCGATCGGCCCGCCCTATTACAATCCGGTCAGCGCGATCTTCGCCGTGCCGATGCTGCTGGTCCTGCTGGTCGGGCCGCTGCTGCGGTGGAAGCGTGACAGCCTGTCGCGCATCGCGGTGCCGCTGGCGATCGTCGGCGCGCTGCTGGCCGCCTCTGTCACCGTGCTGGTGCTGTTCACCGATGCCGGGGTGCTGCCGATCCTCGGCCTTGCAATCGCCGTTGCACTCGCACTGGCCAGCTGGCTGCCCCTGCGCGGGCGCAGGCTCAAGCTCGTCCCGCTGGCTCTGTGGGGATCGATGCTGGCCCACTTTGGCGTCGCCGTGAGCCTTGCCGGCATGGCCAGCGAAACCGCCTTCTCGATCGAGCGACTGGTTGCGGTCGAGGCTGGGGAGAGCGTTGCGCTCGGGCCTTACCAGGTCACGCTGCAGGAAGTGGACCCCGTGGCGGGCCCGAACTGGACCGCGCTGGAAGGGCGGCTGGCGATCACCGGGGGCGGCGTCGACACCGTGCTCCGCCCGCAGGCCCGCTATTTCACCGATCCCCCGCAAAGTACGAGCGAAAGCGCGCTGCTGACCCGGTGGGACGGACAGTTCTACGCCATCCTCGGCGATGCGGCGGGTGAGGGGCGCTGGCAGCTGCGGCTGTGGTGGAAGCCGTTCGTCACGCTGATCTGGTACGGCGCGCTGCTGATCGCGCTGGGCGGATTGCTGTCGATCTTCGGCCACCTGCGCGCCAGTGCACGTTCGCGCCGTATCCGCGAGGAAGTGGCCCGTCGCAGGGCGGAAAAGGCATTGCTGTGAAAAAGCTCTGGCTCATCATTCCGCTGATGCTGTTCGCCCTGTTCCTGGGCGTTGCGGCCTATCAGCTGACCCAGCCGCGCGACACGCTGGTCCGCAGCACGATGATCGGCAAGCCGCTGCCCGCGTTCGATCTGCCCGGCGCGACCGACGACGCACCGCGCGTCGCCTCGGGCCTGTTCGCCGATGGCCAGCCGCGCCTGCTCAACGTGTGGGCGACCTGGTGCGTGCCCTGCATCGCGGAGGCTCCGCAGCTGGAGGAACTGGCGAAACGCGGCGTGCCGATCGTCGGCATCGCGATCCGCGACGAGCCGGAGGCAATTGCGCAGTTCCTTGAACAATACGGCGATCCCTACGCCGCGATCGCGCGCGACGATATTGCCGAGGTGCAGCTGGCGCTCGGTTCCAGCGGGGTGCCCGAAACCTTCGTGATCGATGGCAAGGGCATCATCCGCCACCAGCATATCGGCGATATTCGCGAGAGCGACGTCGACGAGATCTACGCCAAGTGGGAGGCCGCAAAGTGACGCCATTTCCGCTTCTGGCCGCAGCGATGCTCTCGCTCAGCGCACCCATTGCAGGCCCGGCGGCGGGGCAGATGACCTCTTCCGCGCCGCTGGCGAACACCCAGCTTGCCGATCCGCAGCAGGAGGCGAGCGCGCAGGCGCTGATGGAAGAACTGCGCTGCCTCACCTGCCAGTCGCAGTCTATCGCCGATAGCAATGCGCCGATGGCGGGTGACATGCGCCATCAGGTACGCAGCCGGATTGCGGCGGGCGAAAGCCCCGAACAGGTCCGCGCCTGGCTGGTCGAACGCTATGGCGACTACGTGAGCTACCGCCCTGGGCTCGATTCGGCGACTTGGCCGCTCTTCGCGCTGCCGGTGCTGTTCCTCCTGGTGGCGGGCGCGATCCTGTTCCGGCGGCTGGGGAGGCGCGGCGAATGATCGGCACCTGGATCGCAATCGGTGTGCTTGCACTCGCCGCGTTCGGCGTCGCCTGGCTGGTGGCGGGCGAGGGACGCCGCGTGTGGACGCTGATCGCCTCCGCACTGGTCTTCGCGCTGGCGGGCTATGCGTGGCAGGGCTCACCCGACCTGCCCGCAAGCCCGCGCTCCGCGAAGGTCGAGGTCTCACCGACATCGGAGTCGCTGATCGATCTGCGGCGCAGCTTCTACAATATCGAAGGCATCATGCCCGCGCGCTTCGTGGTGACTGCGGATGCGTTCTCGCGCCGGGGCAAGCATCGCGACGCCGCTGGACTGCTGCGCAACGGGGTGCACGAAAACAGTGAGGACGGGGAGGCGTGGCTGGCGCTGGCGCTCGCTCTTGCCGAACAGACCAAGGGGCGGGTCACGCCGCCGGTGGAATACGCGTTCGAGCGTGCCCGCGCAGCCTCGCCGGGCAATCCCGCGCCGTCCTATTTCCGCGGCATCGTCTCGATGCGCGGCGGTGCACTGGGCGAGGCGCGCGAGTTCTGGGCGCAGGCGGTCGAGGATGCACCCGAAGGTGCGCGCGGCCGCGATTACGTCGCTGCGCAGCTGGAGCGGCTGGACGGCGTGATCCGCGTGCTCGGAGAACGTGCGATGGAGGAGCGCCCCGCGATGCAGGGTGCGCCCGGAATGCAGCCACCCGGGTCGCAGCCGCAGATGGGTCCCGCTCAGCCGGGGCAAGAGCCGACACGCTGATCGCAACCGCGCGCGATGTTGCACTTGCACACGGGCACTGCTAACCGCGCCCGTCGCACCCGACAAACGCACTGGTTCGTCGACGCCGGGTCCGCAACAGGTTGAGCATCGCGAAGATTTTATGAGCGGAGCATCCGTCCAGCCGGGCCTGG
The DNA here is from genome assembly GCA_001306305.2 of Citromicrobium bathyomarinum. Lineage (NCBI taxonomy): Bacteria > Pseudomonadati > Pseudomonadota > Alphaproteobacteria > Sphingomonadales > Sphingomonadaceae > Citromicrobium > Citromicrobium bathyomarinum. The sequence continues at coordinate 2,550,302 of CP155577.1, read as the reverse complement.
CACCGGAAAAATTCACCGAGTCGCACTCCAGCGGCTCGAAGGCGGCGCTCGCTGTGGGCGCGGTCGGCGTGGTCTTTGGTGATATCGGGACCAGCCCGCTCTACGCCTTCCGCGAGACGTTTCTGGGCGAACACAGCCTGACGATCGACAAGCTGCACATCTATGGTGTGGTCAGCCTGATCTTCTGGTCGATGACGCTCATCGTCTCGATCCAGTACGTCACCATCCTGATGCGCGCGGATAACAAGGGGCAGGGCGGCACGCTGGCGCTGGTTGCGCTGCTCTCGCGCTATATCGGCAAGTCGCGCTGGGGTTTCCTCACCGTCGTGCTGGGCGTGTTCGCGACCGCGCTGTTCTACGGCGACTCGATGATTACGCCCGCGATCTCCGTGCTTTCGGCGGTCGAGGGCTTGACCGTGGTCAACACCGGGCTGGAACCGCTGGTCATTCCCATCGCGCTGGTCCTGCTCGTCGGGCTGTTCCTGATCCAGCGACGCGGCACCGCCGCCGTGGGCAAGCTGTTCGCGCCGATCATGATCGTCTATTTCAGCGTGATTGCGGTGCTGGGCACGATCCAGATCGTCCAGAACCCCTATATCCTGCAGGCGCTCAACCCCTGGTACGCGGTGCAGTTCTTCCTCACCGACGGCTATATCGCCTTCCTCGCGCTGGGTTCGGTCGTGCTGGCGGTGACTGGGTCGGAGGCGCTTTATTCCGACATGGGCCATTTCGGCCGCGGCCCGATGCGGCTGAGCTGGTTCGGCTTCGTGATGCCCTGCCTGCTGCTCAACTATTTCGGGCAAGGAGCGATGATCGCGGCGATGGACCCGGCGGAAACGCTGGAGGCGATGAAGAGCCCGTTCTTCGTCATGGCGCCCGACGTGCTGCGCCTGCCGCTGGTGATCCTCGCCACTGCCGCGACCTTCATCGCCAGCCAGGCGGTGATCTCCGGCGCATTCTCGATCACCCACCAGGCGATCCAGCTGGGCTTCATCCCGCGCCTGTCGACCGAACACACCAGCGCGACCGAGCGCGGGCAGATCTACATTCCCTTCGTCAACAATGTGCTGATGGTCTCGGTCATCCTGCTGGTGCTGATGTTCCAGTCCTCGACCAACCTCGCCAGCGCCTATGGCATCGCGGTGACCGGCGCGATGTTCATCGACACGCTGCTGATGGGCGTGCTGCTGATCGCGGTGTGGAAGTGGAAATGGTGGCTGATGGTGCCGGTGTTCCTGCTGTTCGTCTTCGTCGACGGGGCATATTTCGCGGCGAACCTGCCCAAGGTGCCTTCGGGTGGCTGGTTCCCGCTGGTCGTCGGTGCTTTCGCCTTCCTGCTGCTGACCACCTGGTCGCGCGGGCGCAAGCTGATGCGCGAACGGATGGGCGAGGTTGCACTGCCGATCGAGATTTTCGCCAAGTCCGCGCAGAACAGTGCCACCCGCGTACCGGGTACCGCGATCTTCATGGCGTCGAGCACCGCCGGTGTGCCATCTGCGCTGCTGCACAATATCAAGCACAACAAGGTGCTGCACGAACGCGTGGTGATCCTGACGGTCGAGATTCAGGACGTGCCCTATGTCGACCCGGAGCAGCGCTGCGAGTTCACCGAGATCGGCGACGGTTTCTACCGTGCGGTGCTGCGCTATGGTTTCATGGACGAAACCAACGTGCCGGAAGGGCTGAAACACATGAGCCGTTGCGGCGGCAAGTTCGACATGATGGACACCAGCTTCTTCCTCAGCCGCCAGACGCTGCTGCCGGGAGACAAGCCGGGCATGCCCGTATGGCGAGAGAAGATCTTCAGCTGGATGCTGCGCAACGCGGCGAGCGCGATGGAGTTCTTCAGCCTGCCGACCAACCGCGTGGTCGAGCTGGGTTCTCAGGTACGGATCTAGAGTTCTGCAAGACGCCATCCGCACGTAGCGGGTGTACGGCATCGACGGTTTCCCCTTGTCACCTTGCCGGTGATCGTCTTTCACGGGCCTATGCTGAGCCTTAGCCCGGAAGTCGCGCTCCTCGTCCTGGGCATTCTGCTTCTCGCCACGGTCTTCGCAGGCTCGATTTCGAGTCGGTTCGGATTGCCCGCGCTGATCGGCTTCCTGTGCCTGGGCATGCTGGCCGGGGTGGATGGGCCGGGCGGGATCGCGTTCGACGATTACCTGCTGACCCAGGGCGTAGGCATCGCGTGCCTCATCTTCATCCTGTTCTCCGGCGGCATCGACACCGACTGGCGCGACGTGCGCCGTGTTGCCACGCCCGCGCTGGTGCTGGCCACTGGCGGCGTTCTGATCAGTGCGGGGATCATGGCGCTCGCGGCAAACCTGCTGCTGGGGTTCAGCCCGTATCAGGGCTTCCTGCTCGGCGCGATCATCGCATCGACCGATGCGGCCGCGGTGTTCGCCATCCTGCGATCGACCGGGCTCGACCTGCATGGCGACGTGCCCGCGCTGATCGAGGTGGAATCGGGCTCCAACGATCCGATGGCGATCTTCCTCGTCGGGGCGGCACTGATGTTCATCACCGTACCGGACTTCTCGCCGATCACGCTGGTCCCGCAATTCCTGCTCCAGATGGTGCTGGGCGCGGCGGTCGGCTTCGGCGCGGGATATCTGCTGCCCGAGATCCTCAAGCGCTCGCAATACCGCCACGGTGGGCTGGCGTTCGTCATTTCCATCGCCGCCGCGCTGATCGCCTACGGGCTGGCATCCGTCCTTGGCGGAAACGGGTTTCTTGCCGCCTATGTCGCAGGTCTGACCGCAGGCAACCGGACCTACCGCGCGAGTACGATCGTCTCGACCTTTCAGGACGGGCTGGCGTGGCTGGCGCAGGTGGTCATGTTCCTTACGCTCGGCCTGCTGATTACGCCGTCCAACCTGACCGGCGTGATCGTGCCGGGCCTCGCCATCACCTTCATCCTGATGTTCATCGCCCGCCCGATGAGCGTGTTCGTGTGCCTCGCACCGTTCCGTCAGTTCGGCTGGCGCGCCAAGCTGTTCGTGTCATGGGCGGGGCTGCGCGGCGCGGTGCCCATCGTGCTCGCCACGTTCCCCATAGTCGCGGGCGTGCCGAGCGCGTTCACGATCTTCAACATCGTGTTCTTCGTGGTTCTGCTGTCGAGCATCATCCAGGGGCCGACGATCAACTGGCTGGCCAACCGCCTGGGCCTGCGGGCCGAGCAGGATGTGGTCGGCCCCGTGCCTGCGGATGACGCGGAGCTCTAGGCTCCGGTAATCTAAGCGCCCGTCGGCGGCTCTTCCTCGACCAGGCCTTCCTTGCGCTCAGGGTCGAGCCCGTTCCTCAGCAGCATCGGGATCTGGCTGAAGGTGAACGCGAAGCTGAGCCCCATGAACACCCACAGCTTGGACCACAGCCAGTCCTCGAAGCTCAGGTTCATGCGCAGCACTTCGTTCAGCACCGCCAGGAACAGGAAGAAGAAGCCCCAGTTGCGCGACAGCTTGAGCCAGCCTTCCTGGCTGAGCCCTTCGAACGCGGCCTCCAGCAGCCATTGCAGGAACGCCTTGCCGCGCAGCCAGCCGATCAGCAGCACCACCCCGAAGAAGGCGTAGAGCACGGTCGGCTTCACCTGCACGTAGAACGGATCGCGCAGCAGGATCGTCATCCCGCCGAAGCCGACGATCAGCACGGTCGACAGCATCAGCATCTTGGAAATCTGCCCGGTCAGCAGCTTACTGGCGATCAGTGCGGCGATGGCGGCAACGATGAAGGCGCCGGTCGACTTGATGATGGCGACGAGTGTGCCGACGGAATCATCGCCATCGGGCCGGAAGAGGTAGAACGAGAGCAGGAAGACGATCAAAGGACCATAGTCGATCGCGACGTTGAGCCAGCCTGACCTGGTCTTCTTGGGCGGCGTTTCGGTGTCGGTCATCAATGTCTTCCCGTGTCGTTACGAGCGGCGCAGCCGCGCGGCATTCCATGCTCCAGGTCGGTCGCAAAAGCGAATCGCAATGACGACCTGTCAGGCCACCCCTGCGATGACGCGCGCGACCAGATCGGGGTCGAACGGGCGCAGGTCGTCGAGCTGTTCGCCCACGCCGATGGCGTGGATCGGCAGACCGTATTTTTGCGCCGCCGCCACAAGGATGCCACCGCGTGCGGTGCCGTCCAGCTTGGTCATGATCAGCCCGGTGACGCCTGCGACCTCCTGAAACACGTCGATCTGGCTGAGCGCATTCTGGCCATTGGTCGCATCGAGCACCAGCACGACATCGTGCGGCGCCTCGGGGTTGAGGCGGCCGAGGACTTTGCGGATCTTGGCCAGCTCATCCATCAGCTCGCGCTTGTTCTGCAACCGGCCGGCGGTGTCGACGATCAGCGCGTCGGTGCCTTCATCGGTCCCGCGCTTGACCGCGTCGAACACGATCGAGGCGGGGTCGCCGCCCTCGGGCCCGCGCACCAGCGGCACGCCGACGCGGTCCGCCCAGGTCTGCAGCTGGCCGATGGCGGCTGCGCGGAAGGTGTCGCCCGCCGCCAGCATGACCTCGTAATCGTCTTCCATGAAGAGGTGCGCAAGCTTGGCGATGGTGGTGGTCTTGCCGCTGCCGTTGACGCCGATCACCAGGATCACCTGCGGGCGCGGGAAGGCGGTGACCTCCAGCGGCTTGGCGACCGGGCGCAGGATCGCGGCGATTTCGTCCGCCACCGCCTCGCGCAGCTGGCGTTCGGTAATCTCCGCACCGAAGCGCTGTTCGCGCAGCGCCTCGCGCACGCGGCCAGCGGCTTCGGGGCCGAGGTCTGACATGATCAGCGCATCCTCGATCTCGTCGAGCGTGGCGTCGTCCAGCCGGGTGTTGCCCCGCGTCTGGCTGACGGGCGCGATATTCTCGCTCAGGCGGTCGGAGGTCTTGCGAAAGCCGCCGAGCAGGCGGTCGCTCCAGCTGGAGGAGCTCTGTTCGCTCATGCGAGCATCCCTTCGATGATCCGGGTGGGGGTAATGGAGGCGATGGTGCCCGGCGCGGTGCCTTCGGGCAAGGCGACGCGTGCGAAGTGCGGGGTGTAACCGCTGCCGTCCTTTTCGGCGAGCACTGTGTGGCGCTGGCCGATCAGGCTGGCGAGCCAGCCATCGCGGGTGCGTCGCACGGCGGTACGCAATTCGGCAGCGCGCGCCTTGATCGTGGCGACGTCGACCTGCGGCATCCGCGCGGCAGGCGTCCCCGCGCGCGGCGAGTAGGGAAAGATATGTCCGTGGACGATCCCGCATTCGGCAATGATCGAGAGATTGTCCGCATGATGCGCGTCGGTCTCGGTCGGGAAGCCGGCGATCAGATCCGCGCCGATCGCGATCTCGGGCCGCCGCGCCTTCAGCCGCGCAACCAGATCGACCGCGTCACCGCGCAGGTGCCGCCGCTTCATCCGCTTGAGGATCAGGTCGCTGCCATGCTGGAGCGAGAGGTGCAGATGCGGCATCACCCGCGGCTCGCCTGCGATCAGATCGAATAGCGCGTCGTCGATCTCGATCCCGTCGACCGAGGACAGGCGCAGGCGCGGCAATTGCGGGAATTCATTCAGAATTGCAGAGACCAGCGCGCCGAGTCGTGGCTCTCCCGGCAGATCATGGCCCCAAGAGGTCAGATCGACCCCGGTCAGCACCACTTCCTGCGTGCCCTCGATCAGCCGCGCTTCGACCGCGCGCAGCACGGTGGCGATTTCGTCCGACCGGCTGGTGCCACGGCCCGCCGGGATGCTGCAGAAGGTGCAGGCATGGTCGCAGCCGTTCTGCACGCCGACGAAGGCGCGGGTGCCCTGCTGGCGCAGTGCAACGCGCGGCTCGGGAACGTTCCAGCTGCGCGCGTCGAGCTTGGCTTGATTGGCAACGAACCCGTCGACCTCGTCCATCGCGCCCAGCGCCTCGCGCTCGGTCTCTGCGGCGCAGCCGGTCACCAGCAGGCGCGCTGCCGGATGCGCCTTGCGCGCACGCCGGATCGCCTGCCGCGTATGGCGCACCGCCTCGCGCGTGACCGAGCAGGAATTGACCACCACCAGATCGGGCTGCGCCTCCACCAGCGCGGCGATCCGCTCGCTCTCGGCGTGGTTGAGGCGGCAGCCGAGCGATATGACACGGGTTTCGCTCAAGAATAATCGTCCAGCTCGAAGGTGCCGCGAAACGCTTCGCTGGCAGGGCCGGCCATGTGGATGCCGCCTTCCTCGTCGTGGCGGATGGTCAGCGTGCCGCCGGGCAGAGTCACCTCGACCTCGGCATCGACCAGCCCTTGGCGATAGGCGACGGTCGCGGTGGCGCAGGCCCCGGTGCCGCACGCCAGCGTGAGCCCGGCACCGCGTTCCCACACACGCAGCCGGATCGCCTTGCGCGACAGGATCTGCGCGACATTGACGTTGATCCGTTCGGGAAACAGCGGGTCGGTCTCGATCTCCGGGCCCAGCGTCTCCAGCGGCACGGCGCGCGCGTCGTCGACGAAGAACACGATGTGCGGATTGCCGACATTCACCGCGCTCGGCCGTTCGAGCATGTCCCAGCCCAGCGGCATCTCACGCGTGTCCATCGCGTAGGCGAGCGGGATGTCCTGCCAGTGGAACCGCGCGCGGCCCATCGCGGCTTCGGCCATGTTCTCGCCCGGCCGCACGCGCAGCGTGCCGCCGGCGGTGGCGATGCTGGCGGGCTGGCCATGCAGGACCGCGACCGCGCGGGTCGCGTTGCCGCATGCCTCCACCTCGCCGCCGTCGGCATTGTGGATCCGCATCGCGAGGTCCGCCTCGTCCGACGGGCCGAGCACGATCAGCTGGTCGAAGCCGATCCCGCGATGCCGGTCCGCCAGCGCGCGGATCTGCGCGGTGTCGAGTGAGGGCAGGTCGATCTCGCGCCCGTCGAGGATCACGAAATCATTGCCCAGACCGTGCATCTTGATGAAGGGAAGGCGCATAGTTCTGCGCACTTATGGCGGGGTGGCCCCCGCGTAAAGGCCGTGCGCGTATAATGCGAGGCGTGCGCCGCGTGAGGCTCAGGCGCTCTTTCGGTGATCGGGATCGGGAGCGGGCTGCGCACCGGTTGCCACCGCGTTTTTGGCAAGCAGGTCGAGCTCGCCCAGCCGCTTGACCACCGCGGCCGCATCTTCCGGCTTGCCGTAGAGATAGCCCTGGCCCTTCATCTCGCCCATGCCGCGCAGGGTTTCGAGGATCGAGGCATCTTCGATCCCCTCGGCGGTGATGGGGATTTGGAGGCCCTGGCCCAGCGAGACGAGCGTGTTGACGATATGGTCCTGTTGCTCGCGATTGTGCATCAGCTCAGGCGAGGCCTGCGCCACGCGGCGCAGCTCGCCGACGAAACTCTTGTCGATCTTGACCCGGTCGAAGGGCAGGGTGCGCAGCTGGGTGAGGGTGGAAAAGCCGGTTCCGAAATCGTCGAGGCTGACACGCACGCCCAGGTTCTTGAGGCTGACGATCATCGTCTGCACCGCGCCGAGATTTTCCTGCAGGCAGGCTTCGGAAATCTCCACGTCCAGCCGGTGGGGCGGAAAATCGCTGCCCAGCAGCAGCTTCAGCAATTTCTGCGGCAGCCAAGGATCGCGCAGCTGGACCGGAGAGATATTGATCGACAGGGTCAGGCTGGGGCTCCAGCTCTGGGCGTCGATCAGCGCGCGGCGTATCAGCATTTCGGACAGCGGGCCGATCAGGCCGCAATTTTCGGCGATCGGAATAAAGATATCCGGGCTGACTTCGCCCAGTTCCGCCGAATGCCAGCGGGCGAGCATTTCGAAGCCGACCAGTTGCCCGGTCTCAAGGTCGATCTGCTGTTCGTAATGAGGGGTGAACTCGCCGCGTTCGAGCCCGGCGCGAATCGCCGTTTCCATCTCGCGTCTAATCCGCGCCTCGGCCTCCATCGAAAGATCGAACCAGCAGAACCGGTTCCGGCCTTCCTTCTTGGCCTGATACATTGCGAGGTCGGCGCGACGCATCAGTTTGCGCGCCGCCGTTTCCAAATTCTCGATCGGCTCTTCGGGCCGGTGAACCGCTATACCTACCGAGATGGTCACCTCCAACGAACCGACCTCGGTATCGATCGGCCTGGCAATATTGCCGGTCATCTCGCATGCCCACAGTTCCAGACTGTCGGGATCATCCTTTACCAGCGGCATGATGAACGCAAATTCGTCGCCACCCAGGCGCGCACAGTCCCCGCCGGGCGGCGTCATCGACTTGAGCCTGCGGGAGACTTCCAGCAGCACCTCGTCGCCGGCCTGGTGACCATTGGTGTCGTTGATCTCCTTAAAGCCATCGAGATCGATCATCACAAAACCAGCAGCGTACTGCGTGTCGCCAATCGCGGCGAGGGCGTTCATCATTTTCTCGGTCGCGCAGCGGCGGTTGAGGCAACCGGTGAGAGGGTCGATCTGCGAAAGGTGTCGCGCCTGTTCTTCGGCCTCGCGGCGCTGCTCGATCTCGTTGCGCAGATCGACATAGCGACGCCATCCGAAGATGATCAGCGCGATATTGAGGAGCAGGGCATTGACCAGTGCAGTGTCGGGCGGTGCGGCGCTGCTGTCGAGCCAGTGCCGGGCAACCTGCGGCATCACCGTGCCGCCGATGCCGACGAACAGGATAATGGCTGCCGTGGCGATGCCCAGCATCACCACGTCGCGCTGCGCCTTGTCGAGGCGGGGCAGATCGTTGACCTTGTCACCCATGAGGCGTGGCAATCTTCATCCTGAGAATGGGGTTTCCCGTCCGAGTCGACTCACTTTTGGCAGCAGGTCTTGAAAATCGGGTAAATGCGCCGTGCGAAAGTCGCACCGATTGTCGCAGGCGTGCCATGGACCCTAGGCACGATCACGCGTTCTCCCAGAGGACGCCACAGATTCAAGGGAGCAGACATTGCGCTACTGGCTGATGAAATCGGAACCCGACGTTTACGGGTGGGACGATCTGGAAAAGGAAGGCACCGGCGTGTGGGATGGTGTCCGCAGCCATCAGGCGAAGAACAATCTTGCCGCGATGGAGGTGGGCGACCAAGCGTTCTTCTACCACTCCAATATCGGACGCGAGATCGTCGGCATCGTCGAGATCGTCGAGGCCCACATGACCGACCCGACCGACGAGACGGGCAAGTGGGCTGCGGTGCGCGTGAAGCCGAAGACCAAGCTGCCCAACGTCGTGACCCTGAAACAGGTCAAGGCGGAGCCCCAGTTGGCGGATATGCAGCTGGTCAAGCTCTCGCGCCTGTCGGTGGCCGAGGTGATGCCAGACGAATGGTCGCTGATCCTTTCAATGGCCGGGGTCTGAGGCGCTTTCCGCTCATTCCGACAGCCGCCATTGGTTCCGAAACTATGATAGGTGGAGCGTTACGAAGCTCTGGTCGCAAGTGGCACTCGCTTTGGCGCATTCGGCACTATTAAAGGGAACGTAAGCCCCTGTTTCTCTGTTTCTTTATTACATCGGCGATGATGCCGACGCACGAAATGGAGAACGATGATGGGTGAACTGAAGAGCAAGGTCGAAGGGAACGTCAACGAAGCGATTGGCAAGGCCAAGAAGCAGTCCAACGATCCCGAAACGCGCGCCGAAGGCCGCGGTCAGGAAGTGAAGGGCAAGGCCCAGCAGGCCAAGGGCGAAGTCCAGGGCGCGATGGGCGACGATATCTGATCGTCACGCGGTGAAGTGAAAAAAGGGGTGGTGCCATTGCGGCGCCGCCCCTTTTTCGTCGCGTCAGGCCTTTGCGCGCAGACCGCTGACGGTCGCGCCGCTTGCAGCGAGCTGTTCGATGTCGATCTTGGCGTGGATCAGCCGCAGTCCCTTGCGTCCCTTCGCCTCGATCAGGGCATCCTCGAATTCGCCGGTGGTGGAGGCAGTCGCGCTCCAGGCGCCGAAACTCGCGGCGAAGGCTGCGAAGTCTGGATTGACCAGGTGGGTGGCCGAAATCCGTTCGGGAAACTCGCGTTCCTGATGCATCCGGATCGTGCCGTAGCCGCTGTTATCGACCACGATCGCCAAAAGATCGCAGCCCGCCTGCGCCGCGCTTGCCAGTTCCTGTCCGTTCATCAGGAAATCGCCATCGCCCGCCACGGCGACCACGGTTCGCTCCGGAAAACGCTGCGCCGCCGCGACCGCCGCGGGTACACCATAGCCCATCGCGCCGCAGGTCGGCGCAAGCTGGCTGGGATAGCCCTCGTAACGCCAGTAGCGGTGCCACCAGCCGGCGAAATTGCCCGCGCCGTTGCAGATTATCGTGTCGGCGGGCAGCGTGTCGCGCATGAACTGCACGCACGCCGCGAGGTCGAGCGGGTAGCTGTCGCTCGGTGTCGCTGTGGCCCACTCGGCCCATTCCTGGTGCGCTTGTGCACCCGCGTCGAATGGCAGCGGATCCTCGCCCGCCCATAGCGCCGCGCTCTCTGCAAATTCGTCCATGCTGGCGCAGATGGAGAGGTCGGCAGGGTAGACGCTGCCGATTCCCGCGGGGTCGGGATGGACGTGGATCAAGGTGCGCTCCTTGTCCCCCAGCGGCGGGATGCGGTAGCCGTCGGTGGTTGCCTCGCCCAGCCGCGCGCCGACCACCAGCAGCAGGTCGGCCGCCTTGACCCGCTCGACCAGCTTGGGGTTCGGGCCATAGCCCAGGTTCCCCGCATAGACGGGAGAGGACGGCGAAATCGCATCCTGCCGCCTGAACGCCGTCGCCACCGGCAGGCCCAGCCGCTCGGCAAACAGCTGGAAATACTCGCGGGATTTTGCGTTCCAGCCCGCCCCGCCGATGATCGCGAGCGGCGCGGCGGCATCGCCGATCAGCGCCATCATAGCCTGCATTGCATCGGGGCACGGCGCCTGTGCGGGACGCGTCACGGCCGCCCGGGGAAGCGCTTCGGTCGCGTCGTAAAGCATGTCTTCGGGCAGGGCGAGCACCACCGGGCCGGGCCGCCCGGAGATCGCGGTGGCATAGGCACGCGCGATATATTCGGGAATCCGGTCTGCCCGGTCGATCCGCGCGCTCCACTTGGAGATCGGCGCAAAGAAGGCGGGAAAGTCGATCTCCTGAAAGCCCTCGCGATCGCGCATGTCGCGCCCGACGTCGCCGATGAACAGGATCATCGGCTGGCTGTCCTGCATGGCGACATGCACCCCGATGCTGGCATTGGTCGCGCCCGGCCCGCGGGTGACGAAGGCAACGCCGGGCCGCCCCGATCCCGCAGCATTCATCGCGCCGTCGGCACAGGCCATGAACGCCGCGCCGCCTTCCTGCCGGCAGGTCGTCACATTGATCTGCGGTACGTCGACCAGCGCGTCGAGCACCGGGAGAAAACTCTCGCCCGGGACGGTGAAGATGCGATCGCAACCCTGCGCAGCAAGGCAATCGACGAGCAGGCGCGCAGCCTGCGGAGTTTTGTGGTCAGCCATCCGCCCGCGTCTAGAGCGCGCTGCGGCGGTGGGCAATCGTCCGGCGCGTTAACGCTCCAACGCGGGCAGTGTCCCACCTGCGGACGGGTGGGAGGGGCCGCTCGCCAATCCTTACCAAAAGGTTAAGCCTCCTTCGCATGAGACGTTCGCTTGTTCTGACCAACGAATCCGCGCGGCATCCCTTTCGCGCTTCGCTGCCCGTGCGGCCCGATCTGCGGCGCGACCTGATGGTACGGCGCACGCGCTGGTCCTTCGGGCGAAGCGACTGGGCCGGCTTTCTCGGTGCCTATGTCGTGTGCCTTGCCGGCGCGCTGATGTTCATCTTCTAGTCGAGGTGGACGCTCGGGAGATGCTCCTCGGCGTGGAGCTTGCGGGCCATCCAGCAGGTAATCAGGCATAGCGCCACACTGGCCAGCAGCTGTTCTGCAATCGATATGCCCAGATAGGTCATAACCAGGGCCAGCACCGATCCGAACACCATGTAGCTGGAACTGATCACATTGGTCGCAGCGATGGTGCGCGATGCCATGTTGCCTGCAACCCGCGTGGTCAGGAAGGCATAGAGCGGCACCACGAAGATGCCCCCGGCGACCGAGATCATCAGCAGGTTGATCATCAAGACCCACGCCAATGGATAGGTCAGGAACTCGGGCACCGTCAGGAAGGGGCCTTCGAGGCCGGTCGGCCACTGGCGCACGAACACGTAAAAGAGGACGAGGAAGAAGCCCATCGCCACCACCCCTGCGGGGGCATGGCGGGCCGAAACCTCGCCCTTCAGCAGGTGATTGATCACCACCGATCCGATTGCGATCCCGATCGAGAACATCACGATGAACAGCGTCGCGACTTCCTTGTTGGCGTGGATCACGTTCTTCACCAGCGGAGGGAACTGGATGAACAGGATCGCGCCGACCATCCAGAACACGCTGATCGAAAGCGTGGCCAGCCAGACGACCCGGTCTTTCCGGACCGAGCGGATAAGCGCGATGGAAGAGCGCAGGATGTTCCAGTCGATCGGCTCGATCTCGCCCAGCGCCGGGGCGGCGGGGATCTGGCGGCTCATCGCGTAGCCGACCAGCGCGGTCATGATGATCGCCACCATCGCTGCCTCCACCGGAATCCAGCCTGCGATGATCGTGCCGAACAGTATCGCAACATAGGTGCCAGCCTCGACCAGGCCGGTGCCTGCCAGCACCTCGGTCTTGCGCAGATGCTGGGGCAGGATCGCGTATTTGATCGGCCCGAGGAAGGTCGATTGCAGCCCTGCCAGAAACAGCGCGAACAGCATCAGGGGCACCGCCACGCTGTGCACCAGCGTATCCTGCCAGGCCAGGAAAAGCCCGGCTGCGCCGATGGTCATGATGCCGATCTCGCACAGCTTGACCGTGCGGATGATCTTCGCCTTGTCGCGCATGTCCGCCAGCTGACCGGCGATCGCGGACACCAGGATGAACGGCCCGATGAACAGCCCGGTCGCGATCGCGCTGAAGACGGTTTCCGTCTCGGGGTCGCTGTAAACGGCGTAAACCACGAACAGGACCATCGCGGTCTTGTAGAGATTGTCGTTGAAAGCGTTGAGCAGCTGTGTGCAGAACAGCGGCAGAAAGCGCCGCCGTCGCAGCAATCTCAACGTCGTCATAAATCCACTCCGGCGCGCTTGGCCGCACCACTTGCCTGCGCCGCGTTAGAACAGGCCAGCGGCATGCGCAAAGGGTGATGACGCTTTTTCTGGGAGCCTGCATCGACTAGGGGCATTCACCAAGAGATGCTGACACTTCCCAACCTGCTCACCCTGTCACGGATTCTCGCCGTGCCCTTGCTCGTCCTGTTCCTGTGGTGGCCGGACTGGCAACTCGGGTATGCGCTGGGCTTCGTGCTGTACTGCGCAGCGGCGATAACCGATTATTTCGACGGCATGCTCGCCCGTTCGCAGGGGACCGTGTCCAAGCTGGGCCAGTTTCTGGACCCGATCGCGGACAAGATCATGGTTGCGGCGGTAATCCTGATCCTGACCGCCAAAGGCGGGCTCACGGGGCCGATCGTCGGCGACGCCCACGTTATTGCGGGGCTTATCATTCTGATGCGCGAGATTATCGTGTCGGGTCTGCGCGAATTTCTCGGCGGAATTCAGGTTTCGGTCCCGGTCAGCAAGCTCGCCAAGTGGAAGACCACGCTGCAACTGATCGCGCTGGGCACGCTGATCCTGGCCGGCGTGTTCCACGAGATCGAACCGATCCGGTGGGCCGGGCTGGGCGCCTTGTGGGTTGCTGCAGTCCTGACCTGTGTGACCGGCTACGATTACCTGCGCGTCGGGCTGCGCCACATGGATACCTGATTCGCACGCAAGAAATTGTGCGACTCACAGCCCGACTTCTTTCGGTTTTGTCTAAGGGACCGTTCCAAAACGGGTAAAAATTCTTCGTGCGGTTAGCATCGATTAAAGCTTCTTCGCGCCATAAAGGGGCATGGCGACGAACCCTACGATAGAGGCGAACCAACCTGTAGCGACCTTGTTGCAGCGAATCGGGCTGCCGCGCCTGCGGTGGCCGCGTCTGGTGGCAGAAAACTCCGAAATGCCGGCATCTGCGCAGATCGATCCGCGTGCGCGTCGTCGGTTGCTGGACGAGATCAGCAGCTTCCTGATCGAGAGTGATCTTGAGGTCACTCCGTCCAACCTGCTTGCGGCGCATGAAGCCTGTTCGGGCATCAATCCACGGCTGGCACGCAGGATCGAGTGGCGTCGCGAACAGGGCGAACCGATCACCCAGACATGGCTCGAAGAGGTGACCGCAGTCGACCCTTTTGCTGGCAAGAAATCGATAGAGGACCTGGCGAAGGATATGGAGCGCGGGATCGACGAGCTGTCGCGCACGTCCACGTCGATGCGCCGGGCGACCTCCGACTATGGCGACGAGCTTGAGCGGCGGGTCGATGACCTGCAGGGGCCTTGCGACACCGCAGAGCTGATCTCCACGCTCTCGAATTTTGCGGAGGCGATGATCGCGCGGTCGCGCCAGACCGAGGAAGAGTTGAAAGCGAGCGAGCGCGAAACGGCCAAGCTGCGTAAGAATCTGGACCGCGCTCGGCACGATGCGCAGGTCGATTATCTCACAGGGCTGCCCAATCGCCGGGCCTTCGAAGAAGTTCTGGAAACATCTTATCTCGAGGCGCAGGACACGGGCGAGCCTCTGAGCGTGGCCTTTTGCGACATCGACCAGTTCAAGGCGATCAACGACACACACGGCCACGAAGCGGGCGACCGCATCATTCGCGAGATTGCCGAGACGCTGTCGAGTCTTTGCGCGAAGGATTGCTACATCGCGCGGCATGGGGGCGAGGAATTCGTTCTGCTCTTCAGGGGCGTGGAGCCACAAGAGGCACTCGCTCAGCTTGATGAAGCGCGCGAAGCGCTTGCATCGCGGCGAATGGTCAATCGGCGTACCGAAAAGCCGTTCGGCATGGTGACCTTTTCAGGCGGCATAGCCGATGTGCTGCAGTGCGCCGATCCGCGCGAGGCTCTCGCTGCTGCGGATCAGGCGCTTTATTGTGCGAAGCGAAGCGGACGTAACCGGATTCACCTGGCAGGCGGGCAATCGCGCGCTGCCTAGGCTATAGTGCGTTGCTGATCGCGGCGCGGAAATCCTGCCGCGTCCGGCGCAGCACGCGCGCTGCGGGTCGGTTGCTGACAGACGTGCGGTCCCGCTTGTCGAACGACAGGTTGAGATCGTCGAGCAGGCTCGCAATCTCCTTGCGGCTCGATTCCTGCGGCCTGATCATGTCGGGTATCAGCCCGAGGTCGAGATGGGTCAGGCCGAACTGGAACAGTTCACGAAACGCCACCCTCTCCGTCAGGCCCTGACCGATCCGGAAATCATGCGCGATCGAGAGCCGTTCCAGCGCGTCGTCGACTCTGCTTATGTGGCGCTTTTCTGCGCTGCGCACGCGGTTCTTGACCACGATCCACTCGATCGGGCCCATTTCCTGCGTCAATCGCTCTTCGCGCAGTGAGGCGACCGTCTGGCCGAAGCAGCCAGCCCGTTCGGGAACCCCGCTGACCGGGTTGAGATGCCCGAGCAGTTCGAGATCCAGGAACGACGCGTTGACCGGCGTCACCAGCGTGTCGGCAAGCGCGACGGCCCGGCGAAAGATCGCCGAGTCGGATCCGGCGGCGTCTAGAATCACGAAATCCGCATCGCCACCCAATCGGTTGATGGTCTGAAAAAGCGACGCCGTGCTCGGCTGTTCGAGCACGGCGAACTGTGGTGACGGTAGCCTGATGCCAAGATTGTTGGCAGTGCCTTCGCGATAGGTCAGCCCGCGTTCGAGCGTGCGCTGGCGCCGGTCGAGATCGACCGCGACGACCTGCTGGCCAACATGGGCGAGCGCGACTGCGACATGGAAGGCCAGGGTCGACTTGCCGACGCCGCCCTTTTCGTTCGCAAAGGTGATGACGTGGGGATGCAGTCTGGGGCGCATGGCCAGATCGGCGACGACGTTGCGCGGAATTTCCTCGTCGGACCAGCGCGGGTTGATCCGCGCTGCCAGGGGCGGCTTCGCCCCTGAACCTTTCCACATTGCCGTCATCCCGTACGCCCGCCCCGATTGCTGTGGTCCGGATGTGCGGTGATCCTGGTGCGCTGCGACCCGCCCCAAATCTCTATTTTTAACGCCTGCCGATCACCGACGGATCGAACACCTGCCATAAAAGCCCCGCGCCAGTCACGGTTTTTCTGGACTTTTCGGGCATTCAGGGTCCGCCGGCCGGTCGATCAGCCGGCCCGTAATTCATCGGCCAGCAGGCGGAAGTCATTCTCTCTAGGGCTGTTCTTTCGCCAGATCAGGGCGATGTCGCGCGCCGCAGCAGGCGCATCGAGCGGGCGCGCGATTACGTTCGTGCCCTTAAGAATGCCCGCCTCCAGCGCCATCTCGGGCAGCATGGTGACCCCCAGACCGTTGTCGACCATCTGCACCAGCGTGTGGAGACTCGTGCCGATCATGCTGGTCGCGGCGCGCAATTCGGGCCGGTTGCACGCGGCCAGCGCGTGTTCCTTCAGGCAATGCCCGTCTTCCAGCAGCAGCAGCCGCCCGTCCTCGATCGTCTCGGGCCGGATTTCCTCGGGCAGATCGCGCGGCTCGTCACCGGGATAGGCGACGTAGAAGCGATCTTCGCCAATGATCTCCTGCTCCACCTCGCCGGTGGGGAAGGGGAGGGCGAGCAGCACGCAGTCGACCCGCCCGTGGTGGAGCGATTCTACCGCGTCGCTGCTGGTCTCCTCGCGCAGGAACAGCTCCAGCTCGGGCCGTTCGCGGCGCAGGCGTGGCAGGATGCGCGGCAGCATGAACGGCGCGATCGTCGGGATCACGCTCATCCGCAGTGTGCCGGTAAGTGGCTGGCCAGCGGCGCGCACCAGGTCCGACAGGTCTTCCGCCTGCCTGAGGAGTGCGTGCGCTTTCTCGACCACCTGCTGGCCAAGCGGGGTGAAGCGGACCACTCGCCGGCTGCGCTCCACCAGAGTGACGCCGAGCAGTGTCTCCAGCTCACGGATGCCTGCCGACAGGGTCGATTGCGAGACGAAGCTCGCATCCGCCGCGCGGCCAAAATGGCCATGCTCGTGCAGCGCGACCAGATATTGCAGCTGACGGATCGTCGGCAGGTATGTGCTCATTCCGGGCTAGTCCTCGACATCGTCGATATGGGTCATCTTCAGCTTGCTCTTCTCGACCGCGAAGGCGAGCTTGCCTTCGACCAGGTCGAGCGCATCGCGGCCGAACACCTCGCGCCGCCAGCCTTCAAGAATCGGCAGATCGCGCACGCCTGCGGCCAGCTGCTCCAGTTCGCCCGAGCGGGTCAGCAGGCGCGGAGCGACGTCGATTTCGCGTGCGCGGATCTTCAGCAGCAGTTTGAGCAGGTCGGCGACCAGCGCGCCTTCCTTGCCCAGCGGGGCGCCGCGACTATTGCGCGCGGGCATCTCGCTGTCGGGCAGCGGCTCGGCGTTCTCCAGCACGTCCATCAGGCGGTTGCCGATCTCGTTGTCCTTCCACGCGTTGGAGAGGCCGCGCACCTTGGCAAGGTCGGCCTGCTTCTTGGGCGGATGGGAAGCAATGTCGGCCAGCGTTTCGTCGCGCATGATCCGTCCGCGCGGGATATTCTTGTGCTGCGCCTCTCCCTCGCGCCATGCGGCAACGGCCTTCAGGCGTCCGAGCACCTGTGCGTTGCGGCCCTGCGCGCGGATGCGCTTCCACGCCTTGTCGGGCTCGATGGCGTAATTCTCCGGATCGGCGAGCTTTTCCATCTCGGCGTTGAGCCACATGCCGCGATCGGTCTTCATCAGCTTCTTGAGGATGCGGGGAAAGATCTTGGCGAGGTAGGTCACGTCGCCGATCGCGTATTCCAGCTGGCGGTCGGTCAGCGGGCGCCGGCTCCAGTCGGTAAAGCGCGCGCCCTTGTCGATCGTCTTGTCGAGCCAGTGTTCGACCAGATTGGCATAGCCGATCTGTTCGGACTGGCTGATCGCCATCATCGCGATCTGTGTGTCGAAGATCGGGTGCGGGGTCTTGCCGGTGAGGTTGTAGAAAATCTCCACATCCTGGCTGCCTGCGTGGAAGATCTTCAGCACATCCTCATTCTCGGTCAGCAGGTCGAGCAGGGGTTTGAGGTCGATCCCGTCGGCCAGCGGGTCGATCGCCGCAGCCTCGTGCTCGTCGCCGATCTGGACCAGGCACAGCTCGGGCCAATAGGTGTTTTCCCGCATGAACTCGGTATCGACGCAGACGAAGTCGCCTTTGCCGAGCCGATCGCACAGGTCGGCCAGTGCATCGGTGGTCGTGATCAGGTCGTGGATTTTCATATTTGATCTTTCTCTGCCGGGCGGAGTGCCGCCCTCGGGCCGTCGTGGCCCCTCCAATCGAGCGCGCCCGGCTTGACAAAACCGGGCCATTCGCGTGTTAGCGCGCGCAAGCTTTCAGGGTTTTCGCCGTCCAGCTTCGGCACGCCCCTAGCGCCTAATCCCCGAACCGGAAAGTTCCACAATGCACGCCTATCGCACCCATACTTGCGCACAGCTTCGCGAAAGCAATGTCGGCGAGACCGTTCGCCTGTCCGGCTGGGTCCACCGCAAGCGCGACCATGGCGGTGTCCTGTTCATCGACCTGCGCGACCACTACGGTATCACCCAGATCGTCGCGGACGAGGATAGCGAGGCGCTGAGCCTGCTGGATTCGCTCAAGTCCGAGAGCGTCATCACGATCGACGGCGTGGTGAAGGCGCGGTCGCAGGAAACGCGCAACGCCAACCTGCCGACCGGCGATATCGAGGTCTTCGCCAAATCCGCCACCGTCCAGTCGATGGCGGAAGAACTGCCTCTGCCGGTCGCAGGCGAGCAGGAATACCCCGAGGATATCCGCCTCAAATATCGCTTCGTCGACCTGCGGCGCGAGCGGGTGCACAACAACATCATGCTGCGCAACAAGGTCATCACGAGCCTGCGCCGCCGGATGATCGACCAAGGCTTCTCCGAATTCCAGACCCCGATCCTCGGCGCATCGTCGCCTGAAGGCGCGCGCGACTATCTGGTGCCGAGCCGCCTGCATCCGGGCCGCTTCTACGCGCTTCCGCAGGCGCCGCAGATGTTCAAGCAGCTGCTGATGGTCGCCGGCTTCGACCGCTATTTCCAGATCGCGCCATGCTTCCGCGACGAAGACCTTCGTGCCGACCGCAGCCCCGAATTCTACCAGCTCGACTTCGAGATGAGCTTCGTGACGCAGGAAGACGTCTTCCAGGCGATCGAGCCGGTGCTGGCTGGCGTGTTCGAGGAATTCTCGGGCGGTAAGAGCGTGACGCCCGCAGGCGAGTTCCCGCGCATTCCTTATGCAGAGGCGATGCTCAAGTACGGCAGCGACAAGCCCGACCTGCGCAACCCGATCATCATCACCGACGTGACGCACCACTTCGAGAAGAGCGGCTTCGGTATCTTCGAGAAGATCGTCGGCGGTGGCGGCATCGTGCGCGCGATCCCCGCACCGAACACCAATGAGAAGAGCCGCAAGTTCTTCGACGAAATGAACGACTGGGCGCGGCGCGAAGGCTATTCGGGCCTAGGCTACGTCACCCGCAAGGGCGGCGAGTTCGGTGGGCCGATCGCCAAGAACCACGGGCCCGAAGAAATGGCCAAGCTCTATGACGAGCTGGGCCTGGGCGAAAATGATGGTCTGTTCTTCGCGGCAGGCAAGCCCAAGGAAGCCGAGAAGCTGGCGGGTGCCGCGCGCACGCGCGTTGGCGAGCAGCTCGAACTGATCGAACAGGGCTGCTTCAAGTTCTGCTGGATCGTCGACTTCCCGATGTTCGAATACGACGAAGATCAGAAGCGCATCGATTTCAGCCACAACCCGTTCTCGATGCCGCAGGGCGAGATGGACGCGCTGGAGAACCAGGACCCGCTGGAGATCAAGGCGTGGCAGTACGATATCGTCTGCAATGGCTACGAGCTGTCCAGCGGCGCGATCCGGAACCACCGTCCGGACATCATGTACAAGGCGTTCGAGGTGGCGGGCTATTCCAAGGAAGACGTCGACGCGAACTTCAGCGGCATGATCGAAGCGTTCAAGCTGGGCGCACCGCCGCATGGTGGCTCGGCGCCGGGGATCGACCGGATCGTGATGCTGCTGGCCGACGAGCCCAACATCCGCGAAGTCATCGCCTTCCCGATGAACCAGCGCGCGCAGGACCTAATGATGGGCGCGCCGTCGATCGTTAGCCCCAAGCAGCTGCGCGAGCTTTCGATCCGCACGGTCGAGCAGCCGAAACCGGACGCGCCCGAAGCAACCCGGGTCGATCGCGCCGGCGACGCCTGACGAGGCCGGGTTACTCCCCATCTTGCCGCTTCGCCCGATGCCTGTAAGGTTCGGGCGAAGCTGGTGAGGAGGGGAACTCATGCGGACTTTGAAGATGGTCGTGGTCGGGCTTGGCCTGGGCACGCTTGCCATGCCGGTTTCGGCGGAGACATTGCGGGTCGTCGGGGTGTACCCGGCGCATAATGGCGATGCTGCCGAAGTGCAGTCGATCGGGATCGAGCAGTTCGGCGGGATCGACGGTCCCACGCTTTCCATCAAGGCCGCCGACGCACTGCGCAGCGCGTCGATCGATGGCGAACCCTATTTTCGCGTCGCCCCGGCAAGCGTGATGCGCGATGGCGACGCGGTGCTGAGTGGCAGCGTGGCAACCGACGTCGATGTCTACCGCGCCTCGCCCAACGAGGTGGAGACCTGCGTCAAGCGCGACGACAAGAACAAGTGCCTCGAAAAGCGCAAGGAGAAGGTTCCCTGCGAGCAGCTCACGCTGTCGGTCAGGCCGACGATCCGTCTGTACTCGTATGACGGCGCGCTGATCCACGACGATGATGCGGAGTCCCAGCGTCAGGTGCGCTATTGCGCCGACGAGAGCGAGCCGGCGATCGACCCGATGGTCGACGAGGTGCTGGACGAGATTGCCGCGAGGCTGCGCTACGCGCTCGCACCCCAGCAGCGTGCGGAAGACATCCGCGTGCTCGAAACGCGCAAGGGCATGGATAAGGAGCCCGGCCGCGCGTTCCGTGACGCGATCGCGATGACCAAGCGCGACGAGGAAATGGCATGCGATGCCTTCGCCGCGCTGGAGCCGACCATCGGCGAGCATGTCTCGCTGCTGTTCAATATCGGACTATGCGCGGAAGCCGGGGGCGATTTCGACCGCGCGCAGGAATATTATCGCCGCGCAATCAAGGCGGACCCCTCCAAGTCGAATGCCGGTGAGGGGCTCGACCGGATTCGGGCACGGCAGGAGGCCGAGCGGCAACTGGCGATCCACTACGGCGACTGATTGGCGAAAGCCGGCTGGCCTGCCGCAGCTACAAACAGAAAGAGGCGGCCCGCATCGGTGCGAGCCGCCTCTTCTTTCGTCATCTTGGACCCGGCTTACTGCGCGAGCGGCGCATCCTCTGCCGCGTCGTAGGGCAGGCCGCCCATCTCATCGACCAGCTTGGTGTATGCGTCGAGATAGGCGAGCACGATCACCTGACCGATCTGCGTGTTCTGGTAGCTGCCGCCACCCGCACCGGCGAGACCGCCCCACCAGCCTGCGCCACCGCCGGCAGCCCAGCCGAGGTCGGTCTTGCGGGCATAACCTTCGACCAGCGCTTCCTCGACCGTGGTGCGCGAATTGACGACCACCAGCGTGACGTTGGCCTCTTTCTTCTTGATATTGATCCCGCCGACGATGCCGCCGATCGCGCCGCCCAGCAGACCGCCCAGAATGCCGGTCACCGCGCTGCCGCCCGAGTTGGAGTTACCCGAAACGATATCCGGCTGGAGGAAATAGTCGGCCACCTGAACCTGGCCGCGGCCGAGGTTGGAGCCTTCCTGCAGCTCGCCCTGGTCCGCCAGCGCGCGTTCCATTGCGCGGCTCTGCATCGAGCGGCCGCGGTTGACCATCGTGAAGCAGCCCGAACGCTGGACGAAAAGGCGCAGAATGGCTTCGGGGCTGCCGAGGTTGTATTCGCGCCACCACTGATCGTCGGGCTCGACGATCGCGATCGTGCCGAGATTGCGGCTGCAACGCGGAATCTGCTGCTGGCCGCGCTCCTGCTCCTTGCGTCCCGAAGAGGCGCCGCGCGTGGTGCCGTCGCGGTTCTGCGCTCCCGACGACCTGCTCTGCGCGCTTGCTTCCGCCACCGGCGCGCTCAGCATCGCGGCCGCCGCAAGGGCCATGACAATCTTTCGCATAATTCTAAGGCTCCCATCCAAAAAATCACACGGGAGCCCCTACGCGATCCAGCGCAGCCCCCCGTTTCTTCAATGTGCGACCCTGATGAACAGCCTATAACATCACGGCGGGCTTTGCACCACGCAAGGATTTGGGCCTAACAGAGTTTTTCACATGACGGGGCGCGTAGAGGGGATTGCCCCCCTTGCGCGGGGTCGAGGGCTTGGATAGGGCGGTTGGCGATTAGCAACAGCAAGATGTCGAGAGGACATAGGTAATGAGCGATACCGCCGAGCGCGTACAGAAGATCGTTGTCGAGCATCTGGGCGTGGAAGCCGACAAGGTGACGCAGGATGCGAGCTTCATCGATGATCTGGGCGCGGACAGCCTCGACATCGTTGAGCTGGTGATGGCGTTCGAAGAAGAATTCGGTGTCGAAATCCCCGACGATGCGGCTGAGAAGATCAGCACGGTCGGCGATGCGACCAAGTATATCGAAGAGCACAAGGGTTAAATCCTTCGGGGCTAAATCCTTGATGCTCTTGCGGCGGCTAACTGCCGCCGCCATTTGCAGGCCCGACCCGGTTAGCGGGCCGGGCCTGTGCTGTTTTTGGAGATAAGTATGCGCCGCGTCGTTGTAACCGGTCTTGGCCTTGTCACCCCGCTGGGCGGCGATGTCGAAACCTCGTGGAAGAACCTTATTGCCGGCAAGAGCGGGGCGGGGCCGATCACCCGCTTCGACGCTTCCAACCAGAAGGCGACCATCGCCTGCGAGGTGAAGGGCAAAGATCACGAATGGGGCTTCGATCCCGACAAGCGGGTCGACACCAAGATCCAGCGCCAGGTGGACCCCTTCATCGTCTACGGGCTCGATGCGGCAGGCCAGGCGATCGAGGATGCGGACCTTACCGAAATGGACCAGGCCACCAAGGAACGCGCCGGCGTCTCCATCGGTGCGGGTATCGGCGGACTGCCGGGTATCGAATATGAATCGGTCAACCTGCACGAGCGTGGACCGGGCCGGGTCAGCCCGCACTTCGTCCACGGGCGTATCATCAACCTCATCAGCGGGCAGGTTTCGATCCGCTACGGCCTGATGGGCCCCAACCACGCCGTGGTCACCGCATGCTCGACCGGTGCGCACTCGATCGGCGATGCGGCCCGCATGATTCGCGATGATGATGCGGACATCATGCTGGCCGGTGGTTCGGAATCGACCATCAACCCGCTGGGCATTGCGGGCTTCGCGCAGGCGCGCGCGCTCAACACCGGGTTCAACGACCGGCCCGAACAGGCGAGCCGCCCCTATGACCGCAATCGCGAAGGCTTCGTGCTGGGCGAAGGTGCGGGCGTGGTCGTGCTGGAAGAATACGAACACGCCAAGGCGCGCGGCGCGAAGATCTACGCCGAGGTGGTCGGCTATGGTCTGTCGGGCGATGCCTACCACGTCACCGCGCCGCACCCCGAAGGCAAGGGCGCGGAACTCTCAATGCGGATGGCGCTGCGCAAGGCGGGACTGGAGCCGGACGATATCGATTACATCAATGCCCACGGCACCTCGACCATGGCTGACACGATCGAGCTCGCCGCGGCCAAGCGCGTCTTCGGCGACGATCTGGGCGGTGCTTCGATGTCGAGCACCAAGTCCGCCATCGGGCACCTTCTCGGCGGCGCAGGCGCGGTCGAGAGCATCTTCTGCATCCTCGCCATCCGCGACCAGATCGTGCCGCCCACGCTCAACCTCGACGATCCCGACGAGGGGACCGAGGGTGTCGATCTGGTGCCGCACACTGCCAAAAAGCGCGAAGTGAACGCCGTGCTCAACAACAGCTTCGGCTTCGGTGGCACCAATGCCAGCCTCGTGATGCGGAAGATCGACTGATGTTTCGCGCGCTCGCAGCGCTGGTGCTGATTGCGCTCGCGCTCGGCGCAGGCTGGTTCGCGTGGGGCTGGTATGGTGCCGGCCCCACGCAGCAGGATACGTCGTTCATCGTCCGCTCGGGCTCGACCCTCACGGGCGTCGCCCAGCAGCTGGAAGACGAGGGGCTGATTCGCAGCCATGAAGCCTTCCTCCTGCGGGCGAAGATCATGGGCGGCGACGATCCGATCAAGGCTGGCGAGTTCCTGATGCCGGGTGCCGCCAGCCCTGCAACGATCCTCGACACGCTGCAGCATGGCGAGGTGATCCGCCGGTTCGTCACCATTCCTGAAGGCACCCCTTCGATCCTGGTCTACGAAACGCTGATGGCAGAGGATCTGCTGACCGGGGAAATCCCGGTGCCCAAGGAAGGCAGCGTGCTGCCCGACACCTATGATTTCGAGCGTGGCGAAGATCGCGCGGCGGTGCTCGCCAGGATGCAGGCGGCAATGCGCAATTACCTCGCCGAAGCATGGCCGCGGCGCGCGAAGGACATCGCGGTCGACAATATCGAAGATGCGGTGACGCTCGCCTCGATCGTCGAGAAGGAAACCGGCGTCCCCGAAGAACGGCGCATGGTCGCCGGGCTCTATTCCAACCGGGTGAAGGACGGGATGCTGCTGCAGGCCGATCCGACGATCATCTACCCGATCACCAAGGGCAAGCCGCTGGGCCGCCGCATCCGCCAGTCGGAGATCGCGGCGGTGAACGGCTACAACACCTACACCAGAGTTGGCCTGCCGACCGGCCCGATCACCAATCCGGGACGCGAAGCGATCGCGGCGGTACTTAATCCGGCGGAAACCGACGCACTCTTCATGGTCGCCGATGGTTCGGGCGGGCACGTGTTCTCCTCTACGCTGGAGGAGCACAACGCCAATGTCGCCAAGTGGTACAGGCTCCGCCGCGAACGGGGCGAGATGTAGCCGCGCTCGATGGGCGATTCCCCGCTGATCCTGACCGCGCAATTGCCCGCAGACCTGCAAGGCTGGGCAACCGCGCTGCGGAGAGAGCATTTTCCCCCCGAGCGCAATTACCTCGCCGCACACGTAACGCTGTTTCACGCATTGCCGGGCTTCTGCGAGGGCGAAGCGATCCAGCACATGCGTCAGCTGGCGAGTGAATTTGCGCCTGTGGAGGGCCGAATCGTTGGGGTAATGTCGCTCGGCGGAGGCACTGCCATCCGGCTCGAAAGCGAGGGCGTGCTGCGCCTTCGTACGATGCTGGCAGAGCATTTCCACGGTCTGCTGACCGAGCAGGACCAGGGCGGCAAGCGTCTCCATGTGACTGTGCAGAACAAGGTCTCCAGCAGACAGGCGAAGGCGCTGCAGGCCGAGCTTGCCCCGCAGGTCGAACCGCGCGACTTCGCCTTTCGCGGCCTTGGCCTGCACCGCTATCTGGGTGGTCCGTGGGAGTTGGTGGAGGACGTCAATTTCCGGGGAAGGGCACGCGCCTGATCGCGCATCAACACAGCGCCTTGACCGCCGCGCAACCGCGCCCTAAGAGCGCCGCCTGCCGTCGAGCTAACCGCTCCGGCAGGCCTCATGCCTTACCTGGTATGGCAAGATTGGGGCGGAGTAGCTCAGGTGGTTAGAGCAGCGGAATCATAATCCGCGTGTCGGGGGTTCGAGTCCCTCCTCCGCTACCAATCCCGAATCCGCATGGGTTCGCTTGCTTCCGCATACATCCGTAAAACTCAATTAAAACAGAATGATGTGAGTGATTCGCGTCCGCTTGCGTGCGCATGCATTCGCTTGAAGCCGGATTTGGTGTGGGGGTATTTTGGGGGTATTTTCCGGGGGTAGCGAAAAGTAGCGATACCCCCAATGGCCTTGAGTGAGATTCAGATCAAAAAAGCGAAGGCGGCTGAGCGTCCATACAAGCTTGCGGATGGGGAGGGATTATTCCTCCTCGTGCAAAAGAACGGCTCGAAGCTCTGGCGGCTGAAATACCGGTGCCACGGGAAAGAGAAGCTGCTTTCTTTCGGTGCCTACCCCGAAGTCGGAATAGCGGCCGCAAGAGAACTCAAGAGAGCTGCCAAGGGTGTGCTGGCCGAAGGCAGGGACCCGATGGTTCACAAACCGGGTCGGGACTTCGAAGAGGCTAAGACCTTCAGGGCGATTGCCACCATGTGGCATGAGAACAGAGCAAGTAGTCTCAATCCCGCCCATGCGAAGCGCGTGTGGTCGCGGATGGGGCAGGACGTGCTTCCTGTCTTAGGCGAGCTCATGATGCATGAGATAACTCCACCAGAAGTCCTGAAGGTCATTCGGAAGATCGAGGAGCGCGGCGCGCTCGACATCAGTCGACGGGCCAAGCAATGTATTGGTCAGGTATTCCAGTTCGCGATTGCCAGCGGACTTTGCGATTCCGATCCAACGGCGCATCTTCGGGGGGCTTTGAAACCACGTCCTCGGGTGAAGCATATGGCGAAGCTGCCTCTGGCACAGCTACCCGAACTCATCATCAAGATGGAGCGATACCAGGAAGAGGGTGAGAGACGATCCGAAATTACGCGGGCGGCATTGACCTTTGCTCTTCTTACATGGGTCCGGACAAAGGAACTTCGGTTCGCCAAGAAGCACGAGTTTGAAGATCTAGTCGGAGATTCACCAGTTTGGCGCATTGGCGCTGATCGTATGAAAATGGGCCGCGAGCATATCGTGCCATTGTCGCGACAAGCCGCTTCTCTTGCTCAAGACATGATCAACAAGTCCGAAGGCGAATACGTCTTTCCAGGCCAGAAGCCCAAGATGCCGCTTTCCGAGAATACGATGATCTATGGTCTCTATCGGCTCGGTTACCACGGGCGACAAACTGTTCACGGCTTCAGGGGTCTGGCGAGCACCTGGGCGAATGAGCAGCTGGTCGAGGTCGGCGATCCACCGATGTGGATCCGCCGATATCATGAAGACTGGGTCGAACTGCAATTGGCACACAACGAAGAGAACGAAGTTCGCGGAGCATACAATGCTGCCGAATATCTCGCTCCTCGGCGTGCAATGCTGCAGGATTGGGCAGACTTCCTCGACTCCATCGGCGGCAAGGCGCAGAACATTGCTGTTTTGAGGGCTGCTTGACCGGTTCCTAAGCTGACACCTGACCAAGCCATTCGACGCGAAGGCGATCGAACCCGACGATGATACCCTCTGCGGTAACTTCAAATCCGAAGTCATCGTTTGAGGGTTCATAGTCTTCTAGAACCCAGTGATCTCCGGCATCGGTTACAATTGCGGCTCCCCGAGAAAGGTGCTCGAGCCGTCCGCTGATCCTTTTCCGATTCGTAGTCATATCGAACTGTATGCCATCCATCGGTCGATAACGCTCTTCACATATCCAAGTGTTTCCCGATTTTTCGGTATCCCGCCGGCTCGCGACACGGCGCCGGGTCCAGCGTTGTAGGCAGCCAGCGCGAGATGGATCGCACCGAAGCGCTCTAGCATCTGCTTCAGATACCGCGCGCCGCCATCGATGTTCTGAGCTGGATCGTGGCGATTGCTGACACCAAGTTCCCTCGCCGTTCCCGGCATCAGTTGAGCGAGCCCGGCCGCGCCAGCCGGACTGATCGCCAACGGATTGAAACGTGACTCCTGCCAAACCAGAGCCTGCAGCAGTCGCGGTGGCAATTGGTATCGCGCTTCAGCTTGCCGGATGAGTGGCTCGTACAAAGCTTCCTTGAACCTTCTATCGACATGAGCCGCGCCGCCATCTGGCTTGCCAAAGTAGATTGCAGTCGGGTTGAAAGTGCGCCCATCCTCGCTTGTAACCTCAACTTTGCCGAGATCATGGTCGAAGACCTGAAACTCCTGCGCGCGCGCTGATCCCGAAATCGCAATCGCGAGCGCAGCGCAACCGCAAGCCACCAGAGACATTCGCATGGGATTACCTTTCACCTTGTCTCGATCTGAAAGAGAACATAGATAGAACGAGCGGGTGTAGGAAAGCGCTTTCTAAAGGATCATCCGAGAGGAGAGGGGCTCGTTCGGAGGGGGCAATTATGCGGCGATGGAGCCAGTATGCCTGTTTCGAATTCTACCGTGTCACGGACCTCGCTTGAGGACACCGCCCGCAAGATCTGTGAAAGCCGAGGCGGCAAGTGGTCCGGCAACAAGGGGATTTCCCGCTGCCCTGCGCATGATGACCGCACGCCTTCACTCGGCGTATCACTCGGTCGACAAGCCATCCTCTTCCATTGCTTTGCGGGATGCAATCAGCAGAGCGTCCTGGCAGCTTTGGAGCGTGAAGGTTTCGCGGCACCAGCGCTTTTCTCAGCTTCAGCGACCTCCGACGAACCCGAGCCGACCAGAACGCGCAAACCCTCGGCGGCAGCGCTGAGGATCTGGCGCGATGCACAGCCACTGCGTGCAAGTCCGGCAAAGGAATATCTTGAAGGTCGCGGCATCCTCGCCGCATCTCCGGCGCTTCGCTTTCACCCGCGAACGCCACTTGGCCCGAAAGGACGGACCCGCTTTCTGCCTGCCATGATCGCGGCAGTCAGCCTCGATGAGGGCCCGATCGCCATCCACCGCACGTTCCTCTCTACCGAGGCTTCAGGCAAGGCCGCTTTCGAAAAGCCGAAACGCGCGCTCGGCGCGCTCGGTGAAGCTGCTGTTCGTCTCTTCGCTCCAGTTTCCGGCAAGCTTGGCCTTGCCGAGGGGGTCGAGAGCGCGATGTCGGCCTATGCTCTCATCGGCATTCCCGTCTGGGCGACCCTGGGCAATGAGCGCTTCGGTCTCGTCAGCGTGCCTGAGAGCGTGACCGAGCTTCACCTCTTCGTCGATCACGATGCTGGCGGCGAGTTGGCCGCGTCGCGTGGCCTGGCTGCTTATGCCCGCGAAGGGCGGACGATCCACGTTCGCAAACCATCCTCACGCGACACCGACTGGAACGATGAACTTACAGCATGGCTGCGCTGCAAAGCGGCGCGGTAGAGGAGAGAGAGCTTCTCGAATTCCTGATCCGGCAGAGGGCCCGTCCCGATGCCCTCATCAGGAGGACGAATTGCCATGTTTCAATCAGACCTGTTTCCCGCCGGCGAGCAGTTGCCGTCCATGCCCTTGGCCTATGCCATTGGCACCCGAGTTGCCGCGCTTCTTGCTTCGGGACGTCATCTTACCCGTACCGACATTTCCGGGCTGTTCGCCGAAGAGACCGGTGTTCTGGATTGGGGAGGTGCCTGGACTATCGACGACTACAACAGCGCGGTCGAGATCGGCGCACTACTCTGGCTTCGAGAGTCCTCACGGATCGATCTGGCGACGAATGTACACGAAGCCGAAGCGCGGTTCGACTGGCTCGAAGCAGCCTTGCCGCCACGGCACGTTCGCAGCGAAGCACAGGTCGAGCTCCAACAATTCTCGAGCCCGCCAATGCTGGCGTGGCTGATGGCGAAGGCCGCAGCTGTCTCTGCGCAAGGCACCCTACTCGAACCGTCCGCAGGCAATGGTGCCCTTGCGCTGTGGGGCAGCGTTCAGAACGCTTCGCTGATCCTCAACGAGATCGACCCGGCAAGACGAGACGGTCTAAGCCACATCTTCCCTTCGACCGCGATCACCGCGCATGACGGGGAACTGATCGCCGACCTGCTTAGCGGTCCTGTTCCGTCGGCCGTGCTGATGAACCCGCCGTTCGCCCGCAGCCAGGAACGCGGCAAGGACGGCGAAACTGCCATGCGTCACCTCCGTGGTGCGATCCGGGCCGCTGCCAGTGGGGCGAGGATCGTCGCCATTATGCCTGAAGGCTTCGACGCCTCCACGTTCGCCAAGGGACAGGACGAAGCATCGCTGCTCCTCGATGTTCGCCTGCAGCAGGTGTTTCGCCGCACCGGGACGGGTATCGCCGTTCGCCTGGTCGTGATCGACAAGGTGCAGACTGCGTCCTCGCTCGCGATCACCGGAGATACCTGCGACCTGATCGCGCTCCACGAGCTTGTCTCCGAGCTTCCGCCAAGGGCGAAGATACCCGCCAGCCTCCATCACCTGCCAGTCGGCAAGCCAGTGCGCCTCCTTGGCAAGACTTCGACCCAACGCACGCCGATCCGGCCGGTGGCGCCTTTCGCAGCGAGACCAGCAGCCACAGCAAGAGCGACCACGCTTGCCTATTCGGTATTGGCCGACTCCGCGCCTGTGCCCGAACAGAAAGGCATCTACCTACCTTACCGGCCAAGCCGCATCGCTTTCGAAGGCGCGCCGGTTCATCCCACCCCGCTCGTGGAATCGGTCGCCATGGGTTCGGTCGCGGCGCCTCAGCCGGACGTTAGCCCGCGCCTTCCCGCAGGTTGGCAGGCCGACCGCCTTCTGTCCGAAGCGCAGTGCGAGACACTGGTCTACGCTGCGCAGGCATTCGCGCGCAACCTGCCGGGCCAGTTCAAAGTCAGTCAGGAAGGCACCGCGCTGGAACTATCCGAAGATGGTCACGAATACCGCCAAGGCTTCTTCCTTGGCGACGGGACCGGAGCGGGCAAGGGACGGCAGATCGCCGCGGTCATCATGGACCGCTGGCTCGCAGGCGAACGCCGCCATGTCTGGATCACCAAGAACGAGGCGCTGCTCGAAGATGCGCGCCGCGACTGGGAAGCGCTGGGCGGGCTGCCGCTCGATCTCCAGCCACTCTCGCGCTGGAAACTTGGCCACCCTGTGACGATGTCCGAAGGCATTCTCTTCGTCACCTATCCGACGCTGCGGTCGGGGCGCGCCGAGGATACGCGGCTCGACCAGATCCTTGCCTGGGCGGGCGAGGATTTCGACGGCGTGATCGCTTTCGACGAAGCCCATGCCATGGCCAATGCCCTCGGGGGCTCTTCAACCCGCGGCAAGGTCAAGGGCTCCGAACAGGGTAGGGCGGGCCTCCGGCTACAGAACTGTCTCCCGCGCGCCCGCGTGCTCTATGCTTCGGCCACCGGCGCCTCGGACATTGCCAACCTCGGTTACACCGCCCGGCTAGGCCTTTGGGGACCCGAGACCGCTTTTCCCACCCACGAGGCATTCATGACCGAGATCCGCGCTGGCGGCGTCGCGGCGATGGAACTCGTCGCCCGCGATCTTAAAGCCCAGGGCCTCTATCTTGCCCGTGCGCTGTCCTTCGCCGGGGTCGAGTACGAGATCCTCGAACACAGCCTGACCGAAGCGCAGAAAAAAATCTATGATGCCTATGCTGATGCCTGGGCGATCATTCACCGCAATCTCGAAGCAGCGCTCGAAGCAACACGCGTGATCGACGAGGACAGCGGCGACACGCTCAACCGCAATGCCAAGGCTGCGGCGCTCTCGATCTTCGAAGGCACCAAGCAGCGCTTCTTTGCCCAGCTCCTGCTTTCGATGAAACTGCCGAGCCTGATTCCGGCGATGGAAGCAGCGCTTGGCGAAGACCATTCGGTTGTCGTGCAGCTGGTCTCGACCGCTGAGGCCATGCTCGACCGGCGCCTCGCCGACCTTTCCGAAGAGGAACGCGAAGCTCTCGATATCGATCTGTCCCCGCGTGAATACGTCATCGACTACCTTACGAAGAGCTTCCCGGTACGATTGATGCAGGTCTTCGCCGACGAGGACGGCAATCTTCGCTCCGAGGCGATGAGCGACGGAGAGGGCAATCCCGTTTTCTGCCCGCGCGCCATTGCTGCGCGCGATGCGCTGATCGAACAGCTTTGCGCACTGCCGCCCATCGCCACTGCGCTCGATGCGATTATCGAACATTTCGGAACCGACGCCGTGGCCGAAGTCACGGGCCGGACCCGCAGGCTTGTCCTGGGCCGCGATGGTGAGCAGCGCCTCGAACGGCGTAGCCCCAGCGCCAATGTCGCCGAAGCCCAAAGCTTCATGGAAGGGACCAAGCGCATCCTGGTCTTCTCCGATGCAGGCGGCACGGGGCGTTCCTACCATGCCGACTTGGGCGCCAGGAACCAGCAGCGCCGGATTCACTTCCTGCTTGAACCGGGATGGCGCGCCGACAACGCCATCCAGGGTCTTGGGCGCACGAACCGCACCAATCAGGCCTCGGCCCCTCTGTTCCGCCCGGTCACCACAGATGTGAAGGGCGAGCGCCGGTTCATCTCGACTATTGCGCGAAGGCTCGACGCTTTGGGCGCGCTTACGCGCGGCCAGCGCCAGACGGGCGGACAGAACCTGTTCGACCCGGCCGACAATCTTGAAAGCGACTATGCGCGCGACGCGCTCAGCCGCTGGTTCCAGCTGCTCTATGACGGCAAGCTTGAAGCCACCACCTTTGGCAACTTCGTCGAGCGCACCGGCCTCCGGCTCGAAAACCCCGATGGGGGGCTGACCGACAATCTCCCCACCATCCAGCGCTGGCTCAACCGCATTCTCGCGCTACCGATCGCGCTCCAGAACGCCATATTCGATGAATACCTTGGCCTCGTCGAAGCGCGGATCGAAGCTGCACGTGAAGCCGGAACGCTTGAAGTCGGCCTTGAGACCGTCAGGGTCGATCACTTCGCGGTCCTTGCCGATGAACTCCTGCGCACCGATCCCGTGACCGGAGCCGAAACCCGGCTCGTCTCGCTCGAAGTGTCGAGGCACCTTCGGCCTCTGCGCTTGCAGCGCCTGGTGCGGATGCACGAGATTGGAAGCACGCACGCGATCCCGATGCGCAACGCACGCTCGGGCAAGGTCGCGCTGTCGGTTCCTGCCCGGCGCCTAATCGCTGACGACGGGGCCGTGATCGAACGTCGGCGCCTGCTGCGACCGCTCAAGTCCGCGAACTGGACGCTTGAGGCGCTTGCTGAAAGCCACTGGGAAGAAATTGGCGTCACTGCGTTCACCAGCGCCTGGCGCATCGAGGAAGAGGAGGCCTCCAAGTCGCCGGTGACCGAGCGCGTCCATCTCGCCACCGGGCTGCTGCTTCCGGTCTGGAAGCGCCTGCCTGGCGATCATGTCCGCGTCACCCGGCTTGTTGCCGAGGACGGCCAGTCGATCATCGGTCGCGAAGTGCTCGATATCGATCTCGCTGCGATCGCCGAGACCTTTGGCCTTTCCGGGATTACCGGACCAGCCGCAAAGCAGCTCGGCGACCTCGTCCTCGCCAGCGGCAAGCCGTTGGGCCTTGCAAGCCACGATCCACTCACGGTGAAACGCTCGCTGGTCGGGGGCGAACAGCGCCTTGAGCTTACCGGGTTCTCGCCCGATCGACTCGACTGGTACAAGGGCAAGGGCTGCTTCACTGAGATCATCCGCTATCGCACCCGGCTGTTTGTTCCGGTGTCGAGAGCTTCGTCGGTGCTTTCAGGCCTGGCGCTGAACTGATCGCTCAGAATCGATAGCTGTAATGATGACTGAATCGTCACGTCGCGGTGCCTGCCCGTCGAAGCCGGCTAACGGAGTGAAGTTCGCGGGCTCCAGGGTGACTTCGCTGAGCCCGGCCAGTTTGAATTGGCCTAGCCTTGGACCTTGATCGCGCGAGACCGGCTTTTCGGGGTTCAATGCGAGCATGAAAGCATCTTCGCCCCTGAAGTAAAGGAGATGCGGGTCCAGCTTCAACCGCTCGCGATTATACATAACGCTAATCCGTCGCCTGTAGGCAATGGCGCGAACGAGAACATTCTCTTCTGGATCTTCGGCTTGCAACACGATCCAATGATGCAATGCAGCATAAGCTTTCGCAACTGCAAAAATCCGCGCCAGATCGATTTGATGAGAGGGGAGGGTGCCTTTGGCTGGTCGGGCCTTGCAACATCGCCTGGTTCCTCAATCCATCAGGAGAATTTCCATGATCCAGTCTATTTCCTTGAAGAAGCTCGCTGCGAGCCCGCGCAACGTTCGCAAGTCGAGCGACGTGCTGGCCGACCTCCAGCTGCGGGCAGACATTGCTGCGCGCGGCCTGTTGCAAAACCTGGTCGTACGCAAAGGAAAGCGCGGCAAATTCGAAGTCGAGGCCGGCGGTCGCCGTCTGGCTCAGCTCCAGGCGCTGGCCGGAGAAGGCACGCTTCCCGAGAACCACGAGGTCACTTGCCTAGTTATCGAAGGCGAAGAAAGCGAAGTAAGGGAAGCGAGCCTCGCCGAGAACTTTCAGCGCCTTGCGATGAATCCGGCCGACGAAGCGCAGGCCTTCGCTTCCATCATCGAGGCGGGGGCCACCACCGAAGACGTGGCGCGCCGCTTTGGCCTCACTGTCCGGTTCGTCGAAGGACGTTTGCGCCTGGCCGCTCTCGCACCCTGCGTCTTCGAAGCGCTCGCCGATGGCACGATCACGCTCGACATGGCCAAGGCCTACGGCGCGATCTCCGACGTTGAGCGCCAGGCGCATGTTTATGCCGAGTTGCAGGACGCCTGGTACCAGATCACGCCCGATACGATTCGCCGTATGGTGCTCGATGCCACGGTGCGCGGTTCCGATCCGCGAGCTGTTCTCGTCGGACGCGATGCCTACCTCGCCGCAGGTGGCCGGATTGAGCGCGAACTGTTCGACGATGATGCCAGCGAGAGCTGGATCGATATCGCGCTGCTCGAGGACCTCGCGCACAAGGCCATGGAAGAGGCGGCAGAAAAGACCGCGATCGAATATGGCCTTGCCTGGGTCCGGCCGACGCTTGGCAACTACGTCAGCCACGACCTTGTTGAAGGTCTCGGTCGCTTGCCCTGCGAGCCTGCGCCGATGACCGAGCAGGAAGCGCAGGAGCTCGGTGAGCTCGAGGCCGACTACGACCGCGTTGCCGCCGTGCTCGAAGACGAAGACAGCGAGGAGGACGAGGTCGCCAAGGCCGAACAGGAACTCGTCGTCATCGATCGCGCCATGCGCGCGCTCAATGATCGGCCGCCGGTACTCGCCGACGAACTGAAATCCGAGGCTGGTGCCTTCCTCGTCCTCTCGCGCAATGGCGAGCCGACATTGGTCCCGCAGTTCTATACCGAGACCGAGGTCATCACCGACGACGATGGCGCTATCGAAGCCATCGAGGAAAGCGGAGTGGCGAAGCCCAAGGGCAGCTCGCTGTCCCAGCGCCTGCTTGACGAGCTCGCGATGCAGCGCCGCGACATCCTGGCCATCCATCTCGCCAACGATCCGGCACTGGCGCTCGACTTCATGGTCTTCACGCTCGCGGATGCCGATGGGCACGACTGGCGCGCCAGAAAGGCATCGACGCTTGTCGGCTCCATCGCGTCTGGACCGGTTGCCGGGTTTGAGGCCAAGGATGCACCGGCGAGCGCTGCTCTGGCCGAGTTCGCTGGTTCGCTCGACGAAAGCTGGCGCTCGGGCGAGACCGACGTCGAGCGGTTTGCCAGGTTCCAGTCGCTTTCCGATGAGGCGCGTTCGGCCTGGCTTGGTCATGTCGTCTCGCGCACGCTCGTCGCCAGCCTAGCCTGCGAAGGCGATCGTTCGGTGCCCATGCACGAAGCGCTCGGGGCACTTCTGGAAATCGAAACCGCGCATTGGTGGCGTCCCACCGCGGCAAACTATTTCGACCGCGTGGCCAAGGCTCGCACGCTCGAAGCGCTCGATGCTGCGGGTGGTCCGGAGCTGGTCAGCCGATACGCTGCTTCGAAGAAGGCTGAGCTTGCGAGCGCAGCCGAGCGCATCTTCTCAGGCAACTTCATCGGCGAGGCCGAGGTCAAGGAGCGGGCGCAAGCCTGGGTTCCTGCGATCATGCTGTTCACTGCTGCTCAGGAGGTCGCGCCGATTGGTGTCGAAGTCGACGAGGCAGTCAGCGACGATGCGACAGACGAAATTGCCGAGCAGGCTGCCTGACCCTCCTGACAGGTCGAGGTCGCTCGGTGGGCGGTCCGTCCCAATTGGGACGGACCGCCTTTTTCATGTCAGAATTTGGGCTTATTCCGTTGAAAAAGTCGCCGATGGCTGCGCGGGAAGGTTCTGGATCGAGGGCGAGTGAGGTCGCTGCCTCTCTCAGGCGGTGGCGAGGCCCGGGATGGGCCGCACTTTGGCCAGTTTTCGGAGGTTCTGGGCTGCGGCGGCGAGGTGGAACTCATCTTTTGCTCCGTTGGGACCCCGCCGATGGTCGGCGTTTCGATCCCTTCAAAAAATCGCGAGACGCCGTGGCGTAGATTGAGATCGAAAACCCTCTCGCCGCTTTTTCGCTCGCCCGAATAAAGAGGAGGAATGCGAAGTTGCGAGCGCGCCGTTGCTGAAGCAAGCGTCGCATTCCGGCCGGTCAACAGATCGCGCCCGGTAAATGCGGCTATTCCGAATGCACCTGCGCCGAGCACCGAACCGCCAAGAATGGAACGTCTGTCGATCATATTGCTTCCCGTTGCCCGGAGCGCCGTCAACCGGCCTCGGCTTGCGGTGTCCGGACTTGCATGCCTTTCCTTCTGTTGCGCCAGTACCCCAGAGCAATGAGGGCGAGCGTAATGATTTGCCCGGCTACCGGTTCAAGTGCCGGTGCAATGCCTAGGATCGGAACGCGGGGCAGATTCGGAAGCGGGGTGATCCCCAAAAGTCCGGCTTCCTGGAGGCCCGAGATGCCCTTCCCGGCCAGAACGACGGCAAGAATGCCGATCAGGATCGAGCTGTAGGCGAAGAAGGTTCCGATCGGCAGTCGCCGACTGTAGCGCAGCATCGCCCAGGCGATCAGCGCCAGCAACACGATTGCGGAGGCGGCGCCGACAAAAATTGCGTCGGCATGACCCTGGGTCCAGAGCGCTGCGAAGAACAGGATCGTCTCGAAGACCTCCCGGTAAACCACGAGGAACGCCAGCCCGAACAGAAACCATGCGGACCTGCGCGACAGAGCGTGCTGCATGGTCTTCTGGATATAGCGTTGCCATTCGCCGGCCTGCGATTTGCCGTGCATCCAAATGCCAACCGACAACAGTACGAGAGCGGCAAAAAGCGACCCGAACCCCTCTACCAGCTCGCGACCTGCCCCACTTATGCCGATCAGGTAAGTCGCTGCCACCCAAGTCAGGCCACCGGCGACAAGGGCCGACAGCCATCCGCCATGGACGAAGGGCAGAACTTCGGTTCTCTCGGCCTTGCGCAGGAACGCGATCATCGCGATCACGATCAGCAACGCCTCGAGCCCTTCGCGCAACAGGATCGCAAAGGCTCCTGCGAATGCCGAGGCCTCACTGGCATTGTCCGGGGCGAGAACCGTCTCGGCGTGGTAGAAAAGAACGTCGAGCGCATTCACCCTTTGGGCGACGGCGGCCACCGGATCCCCGCGACCTATTGCCGCTCGAAGCTCGGCCATGCCGGTTTCGACAGATGCGAGCAGGTCTGCATCGCGCGTGCTTAAAACGGCTTCCAAAGGTTCGAAGCCATCGAGATAGGCCGAGAGCGCGAGTTCGCGCGCTTCGGCCTTATTACCCGCTTCGTAAGCGGCAAGACTTTGCTGCAAGCGTTCGCGTGCCAAAGCGAGTGAGCCGGTCGTATCGCTGGCCACGGCTTCGGGATGAGCCCGCAAATAGGCCATAACGGCATCGGCACGCTCGGTGCCGATCGCCTCGCCAAGGGCTGCCGGGGTAAGGCCGGATAGAGCGGCGAGGTCAGGAATACGCGCCCGGATTTTCGGATCGTCGTTCCAGATCCGTCTGCCGCGCTCTACATTCTCAAATGCGATCGACCCTGAATAATAGGCAAGGCTCCAGCGATCTTCCGCCGGGAGATCGGAAAAGCCCGGCATGGCCGTTCCTTCCAGCCCTTGTCCGATGACCTGATAGAGCGCGAAAGCGCTGCGCTCGCGGGCACGGATGACGTCGTCAAAAGCGATTGGCGGGGGATCGAGTCCCTCTGCGGCAGGGCCGTCGCCGCCACCGCTTGGGCCATGACAGCTTGCGCAGTTCTGGGCGTACAGTGCGGCACCTCGCGCGAGGTCGGGTGCCGCCTCGGGCGCAAGCGGAACGGGAAACGCCGCGATCAGCTCGCTTGCCAATCTGCGCGCGTCGCGCGCGACGACAGCAGGCTCCACCTTCGCCGAGATTGACTCGACGAGAGCCTCTGCGTCCGCAACCAGTTGGGCACGTTGCGCGTTTGCGGGCAGAGCAGCCATGCGTTTGGCTACCGAGGCAGAAAATTCCTGCATTTCGGCATATTCCAGCTCGTTCGTGACTTCACCGTCGCTGACGGCCTCAGTGTAATCCACGGCGATGTAATCTAGCAGGCGCCAGGTCGTCTGAACCGCGCCATGCGTGCCTGCAGAAGCGGGCATTGCGACTGCGATCGACAGGAAAGCGATCAATTGGACCGCAAAAGCACGTAGCGTCATTTGGAGGCGGCCTTTCCTTGTGCAGGAGCATGCTGCGCGCGAAGTTCCTCGGTCGCGCGCTTTACAATGAGGTAAGCCGAATGCAGGAAGATCAGGGCGATCACCGCCGCGACCAGCAGATCGGGCCAAGCTTGTCCGGTCCAGGCGACTAGGGCAGCAGCGATGATCACTCCGACATTGGCGATCGCGTCATTGCGGCTGAAAAGCCAGATCGCGGATACATGTGCGTCGCCTTCGCGAAACCGCATGAGCACAAGCGCCGCCGCGATGTTGACTATCAAGGCCGCGACCGCGATCCCGCCCATCAAGCTGGCTTCAGGCGCGACCGCGTTAAGCGAGCGCCAGACCGCCAGACCGATCACTCCAAGACCCAGCGCGCCCAGAAACAGGCCCTGTGCCAGCGCGACCCGCGCGCGCGTGCGGGCACTCCACGCAAGTGCCAGGATGCCGATCAGCGTGATCGATCCATCGCCGATGAAGTCGAGGGCGTCAGCCTTGAGCGCCTGGCTGTCCGCCAGAAATCCGCCGAAGGCCTCGACAATACCGAATCCCAAATTGAGCACGACCACTATCCAGAGCGCGCGGCGATAGGCCGGGTCCACACCTGCTCTTTGCGTATCGCCGGTGCAGCCACAATCCGATGTTTCATTTTCCAACATGGGACACTAGCTAGCACCTCCAGTGGCTGTAGAGGCAAGCTGCAATCGCGAATGTTTCGCGATGTTAAGTGTCTAAGGAGTAGATTCATGCTTATCGGAGGTTTGGCAAAGGCCACCGGGACCAAGGTCAATACGATCAGGTTTTACGAGGACATCGGACTGATGCCTGAACCCGAACGTACGGCAGCGGGCCAGCGAACCTATACGGAGCGGGATGTTAAACGACTGGCCTTCATCCGGCAGGCGCGCAAACTGGGCTTTTCCATCGAGGAAGCACGCTCTCTCCTGGAACTGAAGAACACGCCTAATGGAAAGTGCGATAAGGCGAGTGATATTGCGAAACGACATCTACTTAGTATCGAAGAGCGCCTCACCCATCTTGAAGCACTGCGTGCAGAGCTGGAAAACGTAGTGGTGTCTTGCAAAGGCGGCGACTTGTCGGACTGCAAGATCATTGAGACGCTCTCTCAATCCCGCCCCAGTTTTGTGCCCGCGAAGAAAAGAACCCGAAGCCGTGCGTTCTCAGCTCCCTGAGTGCCGCGGCGGTGCGATCAGAAGCTATGAAGGGGGCGAAACACCGCCGGAATCCATCCGCTCCGGCAATCCATTTCGCTGCATTGAGAACCCACTGAGGTACGAGGGCGCGAAAAACCGCTTGCCCCTACAGTCGCTGGAGGGGTTATTTGAAAATCCGAATCCGATTTAGGTTCGCTTGAGGCGCCAAGATGTTTGAGCTGCATGGATTGATTTCCGTTAGAATCGTCGCCGCTGTTTTGGCGGTGGCGGCGCTGATGGTGTCGCCGGTGGTGGAAGCCGCTCAATGCGGCGATGAAATGTCTTCGGCAATCTATGCGAACGAAACGATTGATGCGGATACCAGTGACGGGTCTGAGCAAGATGGTCCGCAGCTCCAGGGCTGTGCGCATGGGCATTGCCACCACCTGTTCGCAGCATTGGTATCCGATAGTCATGGTCAAGCGTTCGGCGAAGCCGTCATCGTTACTACCTCTTTCCCAGACGTGAAAATAGCCGGCGAGGCGCACGGTCTGCCCCAACGCCCTCCTCGAAGCTGACAGGTTGAATCGCGCTGTCCCACGCAGCGCACACCGGATCATCAGCAGAGGAAATATTCAAAAATGTCAGCCACAAGTTGGCGGGGCGCCTTGATTGCAGGGCTCTCCATCGCCGCGATTGCCACGCCCATGGTCGCACATGGGCAAGAGCTTCTATCGCTGGAAGACGCGTTGACCCGGACAGGCGTAGTTAGCGAAACCACGGAAGCGGAGTTAAATCCACGCATCGTCGGTCCTCGGGCGGACGCCGAGGCCGCGCGTTTGCTCGTGGAGCAGGCCCGACTTCAGCCCAACCCTGAAGTCTCTCTCGAGGTCGAGGAGTTTGCTGGCAGCGGTGCCTTTTCCGGGCTGAGAGCGACCGAGTACACGCTTGCGGTAGGGCAGCGGATCGAGCTGGGCGGCAAGCGCGGCGCACGTGTCGGGGCTGCCCAGGCAGAGGCGCAGCTGGCGGGCTTGCGAGCCGAGCTTGCCGATGCCGAGCTCGGCTTCCTCGTTCGCGAGCGTTATGTTGCGGCGGCTGCTGCAGCTTCGCGTGTCGACCTCGCCCGCGACGTGGTAGAGCGTAACCAAGAACTTGCGCGCATAGCCGGTGTGTTGGTCGAGGTGGGCCGCGAACCACCGCTGCGTGCCTTGCGCGCGGAGGCTGCCCTCGCGGAAGCGAGAGCGGAACTTCAGGCGGCGCAAGCGGCCAGCGTAGCGGCACGCACGGCGCTTGCCTCGTTATGGGGCGAGCAAGGAACGCCACCACTCGTGCCTGGCGATTTTCCCGATATTGAGCCGCCAGTGACGGTGCTGATCTCGACGACAGGTCTGCAATTGCAGGTGGCGCGTGCAGAAAGCACGGCGGCGGCCGCCGAAATCGAGCGCGAGCGCAGTTTGCGCATCCCCGACCCAGTCGTTTCGGCCGGTGTTCGGCGCTTCGAGGAAAGTAACGACCACGCGTTCCTTGTTGGCGTTTCAATTCCGCTTCCTTTTCGCGATCGCAACCAGGGCAATATTGCCGCTGCCCAAGCTAGGTTACGTGCAGCCAATGCTCGCGAGGCGGTGGCCCTGGCCGACTTCGAACAATCGGTGGCCCGCGCGCGAGCGCAATATCTCGCCGCCGAAACGCGCGTTGAAACACTTTCAACAACCTCACTTCCGCAGGCCGAGGAGGCGCTGCGGCTCGTCCGCATCGGATACCGCAACGGTCGCTTCCCGCTGATCGAGGTGTTGAGCGCGGCAGAAGCG
The DNA here is from genome assembly GCA_001306305.2 of Citromicrobium bathyomarinum. Taxonomy (NCBI): domain Bacteria; kingdom Pseudomonadati; phylum Pseudomonadota; class Alphaproteobacteria; order Sphingomonadales; family Sphingomonadaceae; genus Citromicrobium; species Citromicrobium bathyomarinum. The sequence continues at coordinate 2,509,153 of CP155577.1, read as the reverse complement.
CGCGATGCCATCCGCGAGGCTTTGATCGCCGCGCAGGAAGACCGGGGACAGGCTGCCGCCGAGCTTATCAGGCTTGCAGCACAATGAGGAATTTTCAGATGACCCGTAGAAAATTGGCGATCATCGCCGGAATCGCCCTTCTTGCGGCAGCACTGTTGCTGATGCTCTGGCCAGATGGCCAGGTTGACACTCATGCCGACGAGGAAGCGGCTGAAGCCGAATTGCCAGAAGGCTTGATCCTGATCGGAGAAGAACAGATTCGCGCGGCCGAAATCGAGGTAGCCGCAGTGCAAACCGGTGCGGCAGTTGAACTGGTATTCCCCGCGACCGTCGCAGCGAGCCCGACCGCTAGCGCCCGGATCGATGCGCGCGCATCTGGTGTTGTTCGCAGCGTTGGCAAGACGCTTGGCGATTATGTCCGTCAAGGCGAGACCGTCGCACGTATAGAAAGCGCCGATGCCGCGGCTCTCGCTTCGCAGCTTAGCGTTGCCCGTGCCCGGGTAACCGAGCTTTCGGCTGCCTATGAACGCGAGCGGCGCCTGTTCGATGCGAATGTAACAGCGCGCCAGGATCTCGAAGCCGCCCGCGCCAATCTGGACGTCGCGCGTTCCGAACTGAACCGTGCACAGGCTGCTGTCGCGGCAGCAGGTGTAAGCGGCGATGGACGTTCGCTCGCGGTGACGAGTCCACTTTCGGGCCGCGTCACCGCTGCCCCCATCGTGCTCGGCTCATTCGTCGATGCCGGCGAGGAGCTTTACCGCGTCGTCAACCCGAACGGTCTCCAGATTGAGGTGGCGTTGCCTTCAGAAGACGCCGCGCGCATCCAGCCTGGCGACGAGGCGGCGCTGATCGTCGGCGATGGCCGCGAGATTGGTGCACGTGTGCGCTCGGTCACACCATCGCTCGATCTCGAAAGCCGCAGTGCCACCGCTGTACTCGGTCTGACGCGCGCTGTTCCCGGCCTTCAGCCTGGTTCTTTCCTCCAGGCGCGCATTCGTCCTTCGGGCGAAGTGGACCGGAGCCGCATCGCAGTTCCCGAAGATGCCGTGCAGGTGCTCGAAGGCCGCGATGTCGTCTTCGTGCGAACGCAGCGTGGGTTCCAGGCGCGAGAAGTCGAAGTCGGCAGCCGGTCCGCCGGAATGGTGACGATCCTGTCTGGCCTCACCGCCGGGCAGCGAATCGCGACCGATAACGCCTTCCTGTTGAAGTCTGAACTCGGAAAGGAGAACGTCGAAGATGACGACTGATCATGTATCGACGCCTTCGAGTGAGGGTAGCCAACGCCACGGCCTGATCGGGATGGTTCTTGATGTCGCCGTGCGCTTCCGGTGGGCGATCATCATCCTGACGGTGTTCGCCGCGATCTACGGCGCGTTCAATTTGCTGCGCCTGCCGATCGACGCGGTGCCGGACATCACCAACACGCAGGTCCAGATCAATACCAGTGCGCCCGCGCTTTCGCCCTCACAGGTGGAGACGCAGGTGACCTTTCCGATCGAAACCGGTCTTGCCGGGATCGAGGGGCTGGAAATGACCCGCTCGATCTCGCGCAACGGTTTCAGCCAAGTCACCGCGATCTTCGAGGAGGGGACCGACCTTTATTTCGCCCGCCAGCAGGTAAACGAGCGTCTCGCGCCGATCGGAGCTTCGCTGCCCGAGGGCGCGGAGCCCACGATGGGCCCGATTTCCACCGGGCTTGGCGAAGTGCTGATGTATACGATCGAGTATGAGCATCCCGGCGGCAAGGGTGCGACCACTGGCGGCCGGACAGGCTGGCAGTCCGATGGCAGCTTTATCACCGAACGTGGCGACCGCCTCGAAAGCGAAGTGGCCAAGGCGGCTTATTTGCGCACAGTGCAGGATTGGGTCGTCGCACCGTTGATGCGCTCCGTCAACGGAGTGGCCGGGGTCGACTCGATCGGAGGCTTCGAAAAGCAATTTCTGGTTCAGCCCGATCCGGCCCGTTTGACAGGTTACGGCCTCTCTTTCGACTCGCTGATCGATGCTCTCGAAGCGGCGAATCTGGCGGCAGGTGCCAACTTCGTCAGTCGCGCAGACGAGGCTCTGCTCGTAAGGGTCGATGCACGGCTCGGCGGGATCGCGGATATTGAACAAGCCGTCATCGCTACCCGCGAAGGTGTGCCTATCCGTATTGGCGATGTCGCCGATGTCGAAATCGGCGGCGATCTGCGAACAGGCGCCGCCTCGCTGAACGGCGAAGAAGCTGTGGTCGGAACGGTTTTGATGCGCAGCGGCGAGAACAGCCGCACGGTATCGGCCGAGGCGGCTGAACGGCTTGACGAAGTCCGCGCCTCGCTTCCTGCAGGGGTAGAGGCCGAGATCGTCTACAACCGTTCGTCTCTTGTCGATGCGACCATCGCAACGGTCGAGAGAAACCTGCTCGAAGGCGCGCTGCTGGTGATTGCAGTGCTGTTCCTAATGCTTGGCAATATTCGAGCAGCGATCATCACAGCTCTGGTTATTCCCGTGTCGATGCTGATGGCGGCGGTGGGGATGAACCGGCTCGGTGTTTCGGGCAATCTGATGAGCCTTGGGGCGCTGGACTTCGGGCTGATCGTCGACGGTGCTGTCATTATAGTCGAGAACAGCGTCGCGCGGCTCGCGGCGCGACAGCATCGCGAGGGACGCTTGCTCACGTTGGGCGAGCGGCTGACCGAGACGCGTCTGGCAGCGCAGGAAATGATCAAACCGACCGTTTATGGACAGGCGATCATCTTCCTCGTCTTCGCGCCGCTGCTCACTTTTACCGGGATCGAGGGCAAGACGTTCTCGCCTATGGCGATCACGATGATGCTCGCACTGGCTTCGGCCTTCGTGCTGTCGCTGACCTTCGTCCCTGCGATGATCGCGGTGCTGCTCAACAAGAAGCTTACCGAAAAGGAGGTCAAGCCCATTCGCTGGTCGAAGGAGCGTTATGGCCCAGCAGTTCGCAAGGCTATTGCGCGGCCCTGGCCGGTTATTGGCACCGGGGTCGGGATCTTCGCGGTCGCGGCTGTCACGTTTGGGTTTCTCGGTAGCGAGTTTACGCCGCAGCTCGACGAGAGGGATCTTCTGGTCCAATCGATACGCATTCCTTCGACTCCCATCGAACGCTCGGTCGAGATGCAAAGACGGCTTGAAGATCGGCTTGTTCGTTTTCCCGAAGTTGAACTGGTTTTCTCGAAAACCGGTACCGCAGAAGTGGCGAGCGACCCCATGCCCCCGAATATCTCCGATGCCTTCGTCATGCTTCGTCCGCGGGACGAATGGCCAGACCCCTCCAAGAACAAAGAAGAGCTTATCTCAGAGATTGAGGAGGATCTGGAAGGGCTGATCGGCAACCTGTACGAATTTACCCAACCTATCGAAATGCGCTTCAACGAATTGATTGCAGGAAGCCGCAGCGACCTTGCCGTCAAGATTTATGGAAACGATTTGGCGCAATTGACCACCGCAGCCGATGATGTCGCCGATGTTATGCGTGATGTCGAGGGTGCGGCAGACGTTCGCGTTCAACAGGTTAGCGGCTTTCCCACGCTCGACATCGCTTTTGATCGCCCGACCATCGCGCGATACGGACTGACTGTCGAGGAGGTGGCCCAATCGGTGGCGATCGCGCTTGGGGGACGGCCTGCGGGCCTCGTGTTCGAAGGCGATCGCCGGTTCGACGTCGTTGTGCGGTTGCAAGATGCCACCCGAAACGATTTCGACCAGCTCGGGGCTCTCCCGATCGTCCTTGAAAACGGTGTCACCGTTCCGCTGCGCACGCTGGCCGATTTTCAGGTGGTCGACGGCCTCGCAGAGGTCCGCCGCGAACAAGGGCGTCGGCTCGTGATCGTATCAGCCAATGTGCGCGAACGTGACCTCGGGTCGTTTGTTGAGGAAGCACAGGCCGGTGTCGCGGCCCAAGTTGATCTGCCGCCCGCATCTTTCATCGAATGGGGTGGCCAGTATCAAAACCTGCAAGAAGCACAGGCACGGTTAGCTATAGTTGTCCCTGTCTGCTTCGCCCTCGTTCTGCTCCTCCTGTTCATGGCGCTCGGCGGCTGGGTTCCGGCGCTTGCGGTATTCAGCGCCATACCCATGGCCCTCGCTGGCGGCGTCTTCGCACTGGCTTTGAGAGGCATGCCGTTTTCGGTGTCGGCCGCGGTCGGCTTCATCGCCCTGTCGGGCGTGGCGGTGCTCAATGGCCTCGTCATGATGACCGCCATCCGCCAGCGTCTGGAAAAGGGGATGCCGCTGGATGAAGCCATCGCCGATGGCGCGCTTGCGCGTCTGCGACCGGTGCTGATGACCGCACTGGTGGCCTCGCTCGGCTTCGTGCCGATGGCGATCGCCACCGGAACAGGCGCGGAAGTGCAGCGTCCATTGGCTACGGTGGTTATAGGCGGACTGATTACCGCAACTGCGCTGACTCTGTTCGTTCTGCCTGCAATCGCACGTCTCGTCCTGCACCGTTCGGATGACGAGCGCAGCTGGCGCGAGAAATGGTGGGACCGTTTGCGACGCAACGTAACGCGCGAAGAGCGGCGGGAATTAAAAGATGTGACATGACCGGAATGAGTTGGAGATGTCAAATGTTGAAAATTGCAGAAGACAAGCCGTCGTTCAGACTTCGAGCCCACGCAAATTCTCGAAGTTTCGACCACAACAGTCTTATGAGCCGGTCCATGCCGGTCGCTGCCAAAGCTTGGTGTCGCAGTGGAGGAAGTATCACATGAGCGGCGATGCAGAACTTGAGCTCGACACAGACGATAGGCGGCATACGCTTTGGATTGTCCTCTGGCTCAATGTGGCGATCGCTATAGGTTTTTTCGTTGTCGGCTATTTCGCTGATTCCAACGCATTGCTTGCAAATGGCCTGGACAATTCGTCAGACGCGATCGTCTATTTATTAAGCCTGCTGGCGTTAACCCGTTCTCGAACCTGGAAGCGCGGCGCCGCGCGCTTTTCCGGTATCATGCTCCTCATCTTCGCTGGCGGCGTCATCGCCGATGCCATTCGGCGCTTCCTCGAAGGCTCTGATCCCGGCGGTGTGATGATGATGGTGATGGCGGCGGTGGCAGGTGTGGTGAATTTGGTTTGCCTGCGAATGCTCCAGAACATGAAAAAGAAGGACGTCAATTTACGCGCTGCCACGACCTTTAGCTTCAACGATTTCATCTCTAACGGTGGGATCATCATTGCGGGCATCATCGTCATGCTTACCGGCGCGAACTGGCCCGATCTTGTCGTGGGCGTCGCCGTTGCGGGTATCGCGCTTTACGGCGGCATCGACATTTTGCGAGATGCGCATAAGGATCGCCATGACGAAGAGGGTACCGAGCACCGCAAGGGCGACGAAATTGGCAGATAACCGGCCAAGTTGGTTATATTTGCGACGCGTTTGACATCCGGCTGCGAACCCTTGGTTATCTACATTGCTGATGCAGTCGGAACCCAAGCCTCCGCTATAAGAGGCGACGCCGGACAGAAATCTCAGAACGGGATAGCTTCTACGCCCCACAGGTGGCCGACATGCGCGGAACTAACACTCGGAATGCCTCGTTTCCACCATTGAAAGCTCGATTACGAATGAGGAGATAAGCCATGAAAGCCCAAGATGTAATGACAGCTAACCCCGCATGCTGCAGTCCATCGAGCACCGTGCAAGAGGCAGCTTCATTGATGGTCGATAATGATTGCGGCGAAATCCCCGTTGTCGATGATTCCGGTGCGTTGGTGGGCGTGGTGACCGACAGGGACATCGCCTGCCGCTGTGTTGCCAAAGGCAATTCCTCCGACCAACGCGTTGAGGAGGTGATGACATCATCACCTGTTACTGTCACCGCCGATGCAAGCGTCGACGAATGCTGCACCAAGATGGAAGACAATCAGGTTCGGCGGCTTCCGGTGATCGATGACGAAGGCAAATGCTGCGGCATCGTTGCGCAGGCCGATATCGCCAGAAGCGCAGCTGAGAAGGAAACGGGTGACCTCGTGCGCGAGGTATCCGAAGCTAGTTCGGAGCCAGCTTCGGCGGGATGCTGCTAGTCGCAAAAGACTATTTATTTTACGCGCTTAAAGCGGACGGGGCGATCTGATCGTTCCCCGTCCGCAATCGCTCGTTACTTGCCAATCGCCTCGCCCCCGACTATCTCGGGCCGGTGAAGTTCATTCGTACCTTGACCTTGATCCTGTCCGTCGTCAGAACATTTGGCGCAGATCGCTGCGTAAATTAGCGGAGTGTGGGCCTCGTTCTGGGGTTGATATTAAGCGGCGAGCCTGCGGTGCTGCAAGCGCCGATGTTCGATGGTCTGTCGCTTGATCCTTTCGCGCTGTTTGATGATGGCGGGTGCCTTGCCGAGGTAGGTATCGGCGGGTGTCACGTTGTCGAGGCTCTCGTGGTAGCGGCGGTGATTGTAATGTTCGACGAACGCCTCGATCTCCTGCTCGAGATCGCCGGGCAGGAAGTAGTTTTCGAGAAGGATGCGGTTTTTCAGGGTCTGGTGCCAACGTTCGATCTTGCCCTGGGTTTGCGGATGGAACGGGGCGCCGCGCACATGGGTCATCTTCTGGGCCTCGATATATTCCGCCAGCTCGCCCGCGATGTACTGGGACCGTTGTCGCTGAGCAGCCTGGGCTTGTGCAACACGGTGGCGCTGTCGCAGCCCGAAGCCGCAAGAGCGAGGTCCAGCGAGTCGGTGACGTCGCTGGCGCACATGGTGGAGCACAGGCGCCAGGCGATGATGTAGCGGGAGTAATCGTCGAGCACGGTCGACAGATACATCCAGCCCCACTCGATGATTTTGAAGTAGGTAAAATCGGTCTGCCACATCTCGTTCGGGCGTGTGGTCTGCGTGTGGAACGCCTCGGCCGCCTTGATCACAACATAGGCCGGGCTGGTGATCAGATCGTGGGCCTTGAGCAGGCGGTAGACCGTGGCTTCCGACACGAAGTAGCGCTTCTCGTCGGTGAAGCGCACGGCCAGTTCGCGCGGTGACAACTCGGTCTGCTCCAGCGCCATCTCGATGATCTGGCCGCGGATATCGTCCTCGATCCGGTTCCATACCCGGCTCGGCGCCGATGGCCGATCCTCCAGCGCCTCCGGCCCGCCTTCGCGGTAGCGGTCATACCAGCGGTAGAAGGTCCGGCGGGCGATGCCGAGCCCGTCCAGCGTGCGTTTGGCAGGCAGGTGCGACTGCTCGACGATCCTGATGATCTCGAGCTTCTCGGATGCTGGGTATCTCATGCGTCGTCGTCCCCATCCGCGATCATGCTTTTTTAAGCAGGCGGTTCTCGATAGTGAGATCGGCCACGCATTCCTTCAGGTCGCGCGCCTCGCGGCGCAGGCCCTTCACTTCGTCCGTCGTGGCGGCACGGGCGGTGTCGCCCGCCAGGCGACGCTTGCCGGCTTCCATGAACTCCTTCGACCAGGTGTAATACAGGCTCTGCGCGATACCTTCCCGTCGGCACAGCTCGGCAATGCTGTCATCGCCGCGCAGGCCATCGAGCACGATCCGGATCTTGTCCTCGGCCGAGAAATGCCGGCGGGTCTGGCGCCGGATGTTCTTCACCACCTGTGCCGCAGGAGCCTTGGCTGGCGATTTTGCATTGGAGGATTTGGGCTTCATCTTCGTTCCTTCGTCACTACGACGAAGCCCAAATCCTCCTTAAATCACAACCTCAAATCTGTGCCATTGGTGCTGACGGCGGACAGCGGGGATCGTATCTACGTCAATGGCACGCAAAACGCGGTGTTTGACGCTCGGACCGGTCAGTTACGCTTGCGGATCCTCAATGGATCGAACGCACGCTTCTACGATTTCTCGCTGTCCGGTGGTCAGACCATGGAGCTCATCGCGAGCGATAGCGGCTTGCTGGATCGCCCGCATGCGGTCCGCTCGCTCAGGCTCGCACCGGGTGAGCGGGTGCAGATCCTCGTCGATCTTTCCGAAGGGCGCCCACTCAGCCTTGTGGCGACCAGTCCGGACAATTCGATGGGCATGATGGGAGGCGACGGCGGCGGTATGATGGGAGGCGGTATGGGCCGACGGCGCGACGATGCCCGGATGGACGAGCCGTTCCGCGCCCTCGATATCAGGCCCGCCGGCTCCTCGCCGCGAAGGATTCTTCCGCCGCAGCTTGCCGCGCTCCCAGCACTCAACCCTTCACTTGCAGTGCGAACCCGGCGGTTCGTGCTCGATATGGGAATGAGGGGCGGCGGGATGTCTATAAATGGTGCCAACATGGACATGAATGTCATCAACCAGCGGGTGCCCGTCGACCAGTGGGAGATTTGGGAGATCGCCAATGCCTCGATGATGGCCCATCCCTTTCATATCCATAATGCGCAGTTTCGCGTGATCGATCGCGGCGGCCGCACGCCGCCGCCGCTGGAAACGGGATTCAAGGATACGGTCGTCGTCAATCCGCGCGAGCAGGTGCGCGTGCTCCTGCGCTTCGCGGAACATAACGATCCGGACCTGCCTTACATGTATCACTGCCACATTCTCGAACATGAGGACGCAGGCATGATGCGACAGTTCGTCGTGGTGAAGAGCTAGAAAGGAGTTCGCATGAGCAAGGAGGACAGCGTTATTAAGGGCACAGCGAACGATCCGGTCTGCGGTATGCGCGTTACGGTCGAGGGCGCCAAACAGAGGCCCGCCACGAGGGCTCTGAGCATTATTCCTGTTCATCGCGCTGTCTCGACAAATTCGAGATTGATCCCGAGCTTTATCTCTCACGAGCGCATCTCGACGCGGTGGAGGACTTGCCGACCGGCATGATTTACACCTGCCCGATGCATCCCGAGATACGTTCAACGGAGGGCCATTCGGAGAGGTATTTTATTGAATAGCGCCCCGATCCACGAACAGCCATAGCAATCAATATCGACAATCTCTTCGATACGTCAAACCAACGGGAACGGTTGATGTTTTTTCCGAGCTGTGCCCGGATCAACCGCTAGAGAGTTTCGTGAGCGAAACCGCCATCTGAACTTCGGCATCACGTTGAAGCGCAGCTTCGGCAGCGCCAACACCCCCACCAAGCAGTGTACGCCTCGAGCTTCTAACTCCAAGACGGGTCTCCCTTAAGGGTGTCCGCTTTCGGGCGATTGCGATTAGTTCCCAAATGCCCGGATGGAGGGCGCAAAGCCGTCATCATTAGACGAGAGGGGAGGGAGCTTTTGCTTTTCCTGAACCGGGACATGTCCGTCTTGGCGATCAGGAGAACTCCCATGACCAAGTCCCGCCGCACTGCTTCGACTTCGCCTGCCCAGCGCATCACCGCCGCCATCATCGAAAAGCTCGAGCAAGGCACAAAGCCCTGGGTCAAGCCGTGGCGCGGTGTGCCCGTCTCGCGGCCCTTGCGCTCCTGCGGGACGCCCTATCGCGGCATGAACACCTTCTGGTTGTGGATGGTGGCCGACGGCTGTGGCTACGCCTCGCCCTACTGGATGACCTATCGCCAGTGCCAGAAGCTCGGCGGACAGGTCCGCAAGGGTGAGAAATCGACCATCGCGATCTTCTACAAGAGCTACACGAAGGAGGTCGAGACCGCCGAAGGCGAAGCCGACACCGAGAACCGGCGCGTGCTCAAGGCCTATGCTGTCTTCAATGCCGACCAGTGCGATGGCCTCCCTGCATTCTACCATCCCAAACCGCTGGTTGCCGCGCTCGAGCCCAAAGGACGCGAAGACCGGCTCGATGCCTTCTTTGCCCATATTGGCGCAGACCTGCGCCATTATGGTGCGCAGGCCTATTACGAGCCGCTGCGTGACCGTGTCACCATGCCGCCAGCCGAACTGTTCGAAGCCTATGACCACTACTATGCAACGCTCGCACACGAGCTGTCGCACTGGACGGGGCATTCCTCGCGGCTCGATCGCGATCTCAAGAATCGCTTCGTCAGCGAGGCCTATGCCGCCGAAGAACTGATCGCCGAACTTTCGTCGGCAATCCTTGGAGCCGAACTGGGTCTTCCGGTCACTCACCTCGACCATCACGCCAGCTACATCGCGTCCTGGCTCAAGATCCTCAAATCGGACGAGCGCGCGATCCTGACCGCTGCGGCAAAGGCCGAGGAAGCGGCCTGCCTGTTGCTCGAACTTGGCGGTCACCAATCCTGTGAAAGCGAGCCCGACATCCATCTAGCTGATGCAGCCTGAGGAGCAGTGAGATGGGACGTTCCGTCAGCTATCCTACCGGCTCCGTGGTGGCCTTTCGCCTGCTTGATGACGGCGAAGACCAAGATATCGACTGGGCCTACGAATGCCTCGTCGAAGAGATCATCGATACCGCGAAAGCGGCCTTTCCGTCGTTCGAGCGCTTCGATGGATGGCGTGGCCGCGAAGATCGTATCCTCCTTCGCAATGCCTTCGCCGATTGCGGCATATCGACCTATTGCGGGCTCGCGGCGATCTGGCTCGCCGAACGCGACGATGCCCGGTACTGGGAGGCCGATTTCTACAACCCTCGAACGGCGAGGTCACGGCACTGGCTTGGCCAGGTGTCGGGACGGTTCATCGACCTGTTTGGTGAGTTGCGCCTGGTCGGGCGGTTCTCGAATGGCGAAGCGATCTTCGAGCGCTCCCGATCCGCTTGCGGCATCGGGGTCTGATTCTGCCTCGTCCCAGTCCGCCGGGAGAGGCCCTTGGGCCGGTCGGGGCGAGCCGCAACCTGCGGCCCGTCGGCCCGTGTTGCCCGCGCCAGCCTAGGGCCGCAGGTTTCCCGCTGTGCGGTGCGTCTCGCCCGTTGTCCCGGCCCTGATCGGGCTCCGGCGGACAGGGCCGAGGCAATGGTGCCTCCTCTCCTTGTCCCCGCGATCAGGAGACACCCATGTACGACAGCTTCATCGACCATTTGAGCGGCCTTGACCTTTCAGGCCTCAACATCAGGCCAGCCCCGTTCAACGAGACCGACTTTCCCTGCGAGGATGCGATCGACCAGACGCTTTGCGCCGTATGGTCCGACCTCTTCGCGATGTTTTCCGACACGGCCCTGGAAGCTGATGCCGAGGATATTGCCTGGGGCATGGTCAATCTCTTCCACCGCGCTGCAAGCCGCAAGTCCGCTCAGCTCGACCGGGCCAGCGACGAGATCCGGGTCCTCCTCGCATCGGCCGATGGCTCCGAAGTGCATTCGAGTAACCTCGAAGAGCAGGTCGAGCGCGCGCAGGCTGCCGAAGCAAGCATGCTGGCCTTCGAGCAGATGCGCGAGATGGCTGCTACACTCTATCGCGACGAAACCGGTTCCTCGTGGAAGCCCGTTTCCGGCTCGCGCGCGAGCCATTCGCGCCACCTAACCTCGGCTGTTATCGATGCCCGAGATTTCCTTCGCGCACGTGCCGAGAACCGGCGTCACGCCCTGATCCCGGAGGGAACTCCGGTCGTCTTTGCCGGTGGTCGTCAGAGCTTCGAGAGCGCCGAGGAGGCGCGCGTTTATGCCGACAGTATCTGGGCGACGCTGGACAAGGTTCGCGATGTGGTTCCCGATCTCTTCCTGGTCCATGGCGGGGACGGCAAGGGTGCCGATCGCCTGGCAGCGAGCTGGGCTGAACGCCGCGAAGTGCAGCAGCTTACCTATTCGCTCGACCGTCGGCTTGGCGCTCGCGCCGGCTTCAAGCGCAACGAGCAGATGCTCTCGCTCAATCCCCGCTACGTTGTCGCATTTCCGGGCAATGGCGTGACCGAACGACTGGTGATCGACGCCAAGACGCGTCGGATCACCGTGGTCGATCGTCGCGGGCTGTTGGGCACCAGCCCGGCGTAATCGCCGAGACGCCTTCAATCTCTCGTTTCGGTTAGTCTTCATTGCCGAAAAAGGGCGGCCTCCTCCGAGGCCGCCCATAAGGAGAGAACTCATTGCATTGCTGCTCCGAGCCCTTCGGGTCGCGAGGTCATACTACCATCAATGGTGGTTCAGTCGATTGTAGGGTTATGACAGGCCCGAATAGGTACGCTTTCGAGCAGCTTCATTGCTCAATCCAACGGGCTAGTTGACTTTTCGGGCGCGTCTTCTGCGACCGAGATGCTTGCGTCTACAATCGAACTCGACCTTGCGATTTTCGTACCCGACTTTACGGGCTACAGGACCGCCTATGCAACTTGATGATCTGCTGCAGCGCTACTTTGCCACCACCGACCTCACAGGGGTTGCTCCCGACACTTTGTTAGCCGGCATCGAGCATTGTCGGGTCGATGCCGGCCTTGAAGAGGACCGCGGCAAGCGCTTTGCGCTGTGGTCGTTCCTGCATATGTTCGGGTCCGCGCCCGACCTCGATCTGGCGTTCGAGAACGAGGAAGACCGGGAAGCAGCCCGCAACTTCATGGATCTCCTGGCAGCATCGGAAGGCGATGGGGCAGGCTGATTACGACACAAGGTCTCGGCACCTTCAGACCCGCACCCGATACCCATCCGGCTTTTGTCGCGAACAGTCCTGAACCAGGTCAGCTGAGGACGGCAACCCGTTCCTTTCCGGCCGTGTGGTCGCGCTTCGCGCGCCTGCCCGCACCACCCGTCATGAACAGGTTTCCCTTGGAGCTTCGCTCCTGCGGTGCAGTCCTCCCATGCCCTGCTTCTTCTGGATGTTCGCAAGCCGGAGATGGTCTCCGGTTTGAGGAACTGAAGGACTTACACCATGACCAATATCGCAATCCTCACCGGCCGCATCGCCCGCGATCCCGACACCCGCGAGACCAAGGGCGGCACCAATGTCACCGGGATTACCGTCGTCACCGATCGCCCCGCGCGCGACAAGGACGGCAAGACCTACAAGGACGAGAACGGCTACACTGCCAAGGAAAGCGAGTTTCACCGGGTGACCTGCTTCAATGGCCTCGCCAAGACCGTCGGGCAGTACTGCACCAAGGGCCAGCTGGTATCGGTCCAAGGCCGCATCCACTACACCCAGTGGGAAGACAAGGACGGAGTTACCCGCTACGGAACCGAGATCCTCGCCGACAAGGTCGACTTCCTCTCGCGCGGCAACGGCTCCGGCGAAGAAGGCGACAACACCGACGCTCCCGAGATCGACTGACCTCTCCCGTCGATCTCCATCCGAAAGGGGTCCTGTCCCAGCGGACAGGGCCCCTTTCTCATGTTTATTCCGATGGCGTCTGCCCGGATCGGGAAGACGACGGCGCAGACGAAACCAGCTTTCGCAGAGCACCCTCTTCCCCGAGCTTGCCCAACTCGGCGGCGACCCTCGATAGGCCCTTCTTCGAGAAGGCCTCGACACCTGTTCCGAGGATCACGCGGCCGAGTTCAAGCGCGGCCTGCTCTTCGAGGTGCTGCTTACGCTGGTTGAGGGCTGCCTGATTGGCTTCGAGCTTTCGGAGGGCGGCAACGGCGCTGCGGTTCGATGGCATTGGAGTTCATCCTTACTCCCCCTTCGCGTTCCTCCCGCGGGTCCAATGGGACAGGCAAGACCCTGTAGGAAAGTCCTTTTGCAGGTGACTGGCACAGGCGCTCTTCATTGAGCGGGGGAGGGGCCTGGCTCACGGACTTTTAAGGATGACGGGCCCGGCACAAGCGCGTCAAGGACGGCGGGGCCCCACCATTTCGCCGCCCCTCCGCTTGCGCTGCGGTCCGACAAAATCGTTGCCCCCACCGCCGCTTCGCGGTCGCCCGTGCGGGCGATCCCTGACCCGCCGGCACCGCGCCCATCCGCCTTCCTCCCGTCGTCTCACCGACAGACATCAGGAGGAAATCATGACTACACTTGGCATTCTTGAATCGAACTCAATCAGCTACTTCGAAGCACTCGCTACTGCCGAACGGCGGGCCTTGCACAGCTTCTTCGACCAGCACGTCGTGGAAGACGACGATCTCGGATACTTCGCTCTCGACGAGGGCGACTACAACGCCTTGCCGGCACATCTGGCGAGCCGGGTGGTTCATACTGTGCACGGCGGCATGCTCGACGAATTCTGACCACCGAGCAGGGGCAGGAGCCGGTTGCGGTTCCTGCCCTTTTTTCATGGTCGCCGGTGGAAGAGTTGGGGCGAAAAGCGGAGCGGGACTTGTGACGCGCTCGGTCCCGCACCGCGTTCAGCGGTGCTCCTGCGGGCGCAGTGTTCTTGCTCTTGCGTCCCGCACGCACTCCCGCCCGGCGCCGGGTCGAAGCGGCGCGAGGCTGGCGGAACCGACAACCCCCGGTTCCTGGCCTCGCACGCGCTCCTTTGCCGCCGCCTTGCCGGGGGTGCGGTTCTTGTGTGGGGGCCGGATATCAGCGTGAAGCCAAAGCGATTTCCATAGCCAAATGTCTGCGCTCGCTCCGACAGGTCAGGCTGGAAACTGCCGCCAGGAATTCAATTCCCAACAACACTGGATACCCACGCGCAATTGGGGAACAAATTTGGCACACCGGACGCAGCCTAAGCTGCATTTATGGAGCAAAACCTAGTAAAAACAGATAGTTCGAAATTTCTAACCCACCGGCAATCTGTGGGTGGGCAAGGCACAGCCGTCACACACAAACGCCAATCCAATAAGCTGAAACTGACCGGTCATGTGGCCCGTCGAGCCTCACTTCCGCTCGGGATTACATGGGATAATGAACTGCCTGGCTTCGGACTGCGCAAGCGCAAGTCCGGACACCTTAGCTGGATAGTGAAGTACAGGCCCCGAGGCGTGCAGAGGATGGTGACGCTGGGACGCGCGGGAGTGGCGGCAGGTGCGCTGGGCGCTCCCGCCGCGCGCGCTGCCGCGCGCAGATTGCTCATCAGGGCTACGCTTGCCGACCTGCCGTCTGCGCCCGAGCAGAAAAAGGTCCCGCTCTTTGTCGACTTCGCCGAGGAATTCTGGACCGACTATTCGCCGCACTGGAAGCCGTCGACCAGGACGAGCTCGCGCTCGCGCATCGATCAGCTGCTCATTCCGCATTTCGGCGAACTTCCGGTCGACATGATCGCACGGTCAGACATCAACCGCTGGCGCGACACCATGACAAAGAGGGAAGGGAGCTTCAATCGCACCATCCCGATCATGTCTGTCATGATGCAGTATGCGGAAAAGCTCGGGTATCGCGCCAAATGCTCCAACCCGTGTCGCGGTGTGTCCCGCTTCAAGCGCGAGCTCCCGGAGCGCTACCTTTCCGCCGACGAATACCGCAGGCTCGGGCGCGCGTTGGCCAATCACGAGTTTGCGAACCCGTTCGTGATCCCCGCGCTTCTCTTGCTCGTTTACACGGGTGCACGTGCTTCGGAGATTGCGACCTTGCGCTGGCGCTACGTCCAGATTCCTCGACTTGCGCTACCCGACAGCAAGACCGGCCCGAAGACCATTTATCTCAACCCGCAAGCGATCGAAATTCTGAGTGGCCTCGACCGCCGGGCCGACGACCAGCTTGTCTTTCCGGCGTTGCATCGGGAGGGACCAATCAATCTTGGAGAACACTGGATCAGGATCAGGCGCAAGGCCGCTCTTCCCGATGTCCGGCTCCACGATCTTCGCCACAGCTTTGCCTCAGCGGCCATTGCCAAGGGCATTCCACTCGCGACCATCGGCAAGCTGTTGGGGCACGCGCTTCCCGAGACGACCGCGCGCTATGCGCATCTTGCAGACGACATCATCTCGGAGAGCGCCGACCGGATTTGTTCGAGCCTCGCCGGTGCGCTGGGCATCGCGGCGTGACCGGATACGATCTGAAGCATATCCTGGCCGAGGAACTCGCGCGCGTTGTTCCGGGAGAGGCTGGGAAGCGCCGGACGAGGTTTGACTACGTGCTTCCGGGCTTTGGCGAGCGCATCCACCGCTCAGGACGCAAGAGCTACGTCCTCCAGCGGACCATCGGTGGCAAGCAGCGGTTGATAACGATCGGCGATGCCGCCATCCTTACCGAGCGCATCGCGAAGGATGTTGCCCGCCGGCTGATCCTCCGGATCGAGCTCGGGCAGAACCCGGCAGACAAGAAGAAGCGCGGCACGAAGACGCCGACCTATGCGGCGTTCCTTCAGTCGTATTGGGATGTGGCGGCACCGACCTGGAAGAAGTCCACGCGCGAGATCCAGGACATCTACCGCCGCACCCATCTCGACCATGCGTTTGCGGGCAAGTTCATCGACGAGATCGATCATGCCGATGCGGTGCGCTGGCACGCGGAGGTAACGCGCTCGGCAGGGCCGGGCGCGGCAAACCGCGCCATGGAAATTCTGAAAGCCATGTTCGCCAAGGCCGAGGCCTGGGGCTATATTCCGGAGCATTCAAACCCCTTTCGAGGCGTGAAGAAGAACAGGGGGCGCAAGATCGAACGGTTTCTGAGCGACGCCGAGATGGCGCGGCTCGGGAAAGCCCTTGTCGACCGACGCGCTGACCAGCCCGTCGAGGCGGCGGTAGTCACACTGCTCACGTTGACGGGATGCCGACGCGGCGAAATCCTCAACCTCACCTGGGGCGAGGTTCAGGGGCGGAAGCTCAAACTGACCGATTCCAAGACAGGTCCGCGCATCGTCTGGCTTGGCCAGGAGGCGAGGGCGGTGCTCGATGGATTGCCGCGTGGGAAGAAGGATGAGCTAGTGTTTCCGTTCAAGGGGCAGTCGGTTTCAGCGATCGACTGGTTCTGGCGCAAGCTTCGGCGTGATGCCGGTCTGGATGACGTCAGGCTCCACGATCTGAGGCACAACTATGCCAGCCTGGCAGCGCGATCATCCGAGACTTTGCCGATGATTGGAAGCCTCCTTGGCCACAGGCAGGTTTCGACAACAGCTCGGTATGCACACTTGGATGATACCTCCCTCCTTGAGGCTGCGACCGAAATTGGTGATGAAATCGCGTGCAGACTGGCGCTATCCGAAGCCCCCTGGCGTCAGTGAGATTTCGCGCTCCAGAGATTCGAATTCAATGTCGTGGGGTCTAATTCGCTTGGCAGCAATGCGCCCTAATAGCGGCCATAAAGTCAGGCGAGGACAAGCCTGAAAGCTGCCGTTCCATAGTTTCGTCTGATTGAGGAAAATAAGCCTTCAATCGCAATAGGTCGAAAAATTTTTTTCGCGATGCGTCTTGGTCGCTGAAGTGCGGCGTATGAAATCCTCATTAAGTTCGGCTTTGCCGTAACGTGACCGTGCACGAATTAAGTTGCTCCTTCATTATGATTTTCGGATGAGCACCACCCCAGCAATCACAAGCGCGCCGCCAGCCAGAAGCCAGGATTGATCGACAAGCAATGCGCTAGCCACGATCAATGCGGCAGCTAGAGGGCCTTTCAAGGACTGACGCTCATTGCGAAGTCCTGCGAGTTGCTCGATACTGAGCGGATCGAGCTGAACCGGCACATATCCTGACTTTGCGATCGAGTTCGCAGTGGCAAGTATGTCGGGCAAGGACGCCGACAACCCCAGCAGCTGACCGCGAAGTTTCTTCAAACCCGACCGAGCGCTAGCGAGCGAGAACCGCTCGGCGAAAAGCTCCGTCATGATCGGCCGGGTGTCCTCGGCAATGTTATAGTCGGGTGCCAGTGATCGGACGACACCCTCTGCCGTAAGCAAGGTACGCAGAAGAATGGCCAGATCAGGTGGCAGAACCAGTCGATAATCCCGCAACAGGTCGAAAACGCGGGAAAAAATCTGCGAGAACTCGATGCCAGATAGCACGGTTCCCCTGAACTCTCCGATCAACTGATCCAGATCCACCGCGAGCGCATCGCGATCCACCTTCGGCTCCCCCGCCCATGCGAGCAGGACATTCGCGACATCGCTGGTTTTCTCACCAGCAATCGCAAGCACGAGGCGGACGATCTCGTCGCGCCTGGCCTTGGTGAGCGTCCCGACTGATCCGAAGTCGATGAAGCCGACATCCTGCTCGCCGATCAGGAAGACGTTACCCGGATGGGGGTCGCCGTGAAATTCGCCGTTCAGGATGATCATCCGCAGGACAGCGTTGGCATAGCTTTTAGCGAAAGCCGCCACCCGCGGGTCGCCCGATGGGCTGCCCAGCGAAGACGCGGGCCTGCCGTACAGGCGTTCCTGAACGTTCACCCGCAGCCCGGTCAGTTCCCAATGGATGGCCGGGGTCCTGACGCCGATGGTATCGAGATATGCGCCGATCCGCTCGCAGGCTCGGGATTCCGCAGCGAGGTCCATCTCCCAGGCAAGATTGCGGCCGAAGGTCCGCAGAAACTCGACTGGCCGGTAACGCGCGATGTCAGGAGAGCGTGCTTCTGCGATCTCGGCAAGACGCACAAGCAGACGCACATCGGCTTCCATCCGCGCGGCGGTGCCCGGGCGTCGAACCTTCACGATGACCTTGCTACCGTCCCTTAGCTCGGCGGAATAGGTCTGTGCAATCGAGGCGGACGCCAAAGGCTTTTCGTCGAACTGCGCAAAGTCGTTCCGCCAGTCCTCACCCCAGCTTGAAGCAAGTACGGGCTCGATATCTGCGAAGCGCACTGGCGACACCTGATCGTGCAGGGTTGAGAATGCCGTGATCCAGTGTTCGGTGAACAGATCGCTTCGGGTGGCGAGGAGCTGCCCCAGTTTTATGCCGACTGGCCCGATGTCACGGAGGAACGCGACAACTGCGGCCGGGCGAAATTCGCGAGGGTCGATGACATTGTTCGAAGAGGGAATAAACCCGAGGGCTCCGGCGAGATTCTTCGCTCCGTGCCTCATTAGGATTCGGCCAATCTCCGCGGCGCGAGCGATGCTGCCGATAGGCTTTTCCGGGGGCGATGCCATGATTTTATTCAGCCTCGGCACGGTGTTGGTCCAGATTTTCCGATACCCTTTCAAGAATCTGCTGCAGCGTTCGCTTCTCGTCGGCGGCAATGTCGCGCCAAAGCAGATCATGAAGCCTATCCGCGGAGCCTCTCAGTTCGGGCAGCAGATCGTCAAGCTGCTCCGTGAGGATGAGCTGCCACGCTCGCCGATCCGTCTCAGCTCGAAGCCTTTTCATCAGCCCGCGTGCGCAAAGACCTGCAACCGCCTGGCCGATGGTCGCCGATTCCAGTTCCAGTTTCTTGGCGATTTCAGCCTGCGTAAGGGCAGGATCGCGAAGAAGTTGTCCGATGATCCTCCACTGTGTCTGATTGAGACCGATCCTGGCGACCCTCGCATCGTACACTCTGCGCGCGCCGCGACTGATCTCGTCCATAAGATAGAGAATGCGGTCATTATCGGTGATGACCTTCTGCCGACGCTGAGACCGTGACATGGTATCTGGTTTTTCATCCATAGCGCTGTGTAGTCGGATAGCCTCGGATGCCCAAATGCAAACTGCTAAATGCCTTTACTATTTGACTCACGGCTCATAGGGCGCGAGACGCGTTCACCTTTTACTGAGGCTGCCGAAAGAGTCAGATGACCGATAACTCCAACCAACCGGAGCAGGAGGGCACAACCCCAACGAAACCGCAATCGCGGCGTGGCTTGCGCATCGTGCTAATCATCGTTGGTCTTGCCGTGCTGCTTGGCGGGATCTGGTGGTACTACCGGCACGTAACCTACGGACAGTACATGCAGTCGACCGATAACGCCTATGTCGCTGCCGACAGCGTCGTTATCTCTTCCAAGGTAGCGGGATACGTCGAAGAGGTCTTCGTGGGGGAGAACGAGCAGGTTGCTCGCGGCGGAGCCCTCGTACAACTGGATTTGCGGGATTATCAGGCGCAAGCGCAACAGGCGCGCGCGCAGATCGCTGCGACCCTGGCCGGTGCCGACACAATCCGTTCTCAGGTAGCCGAACAGGATGCAGCCATTCGCCAGGCGCGGGCCCAACTCGCCGCCGCGCGCGCAGCACTGGACCTCGCGAACGACCAGGTGGCGCGATATCGGCCCCTTGCCGCGACAGGAGCCGAACCGCGGGAAAAGCTAGACCAGTATGAGGCGCAGGCGCGGCAGGCGCGGGCCGAACTCGCCGCTGCGCAGGCGGCGGTGGCTGCCGCGACCGCTCGCCGGGGGACCCTGTTCGAGCAGATCAGCCAGACCCAGGCGCAGGCGGACGCGGCCCGCGCTCAGCTGGAAACAGCCGACCTTACGGTTGAATCGACCTTGCTGCGCGCCAGCAAGGCCGGCCGCGTCGGCGATCTCTCGGTGAGGGTGGGCCAGTTCGTGCAACCGGGTCAACGTTTGATGACGGTGGTTCCGGTGAGCGCGATCTACGTGACCGCGAACTTCAAAGAAACGCAGGTCGGCCTCATCCGGGCCGGCCAGAGCGTCAGGCTCGAAGTTGACGCCCTGCCAGGCCTTGAGATCGCGGGACGAGTGGTCAGCATATCGCCGGGAACGGGCGCGGAATTTTCCATCCTCCCCCCCGAAAATGCCACCGGCAACTTTACCAAGATCGTTCAACGGATACCCGTCCGCATCGCTATCGATGCTCCCCCTGAAGTGCGGCGTCTGCTCGTTCCCGGCATGTCGGTAGTGGCTACGGTCGACACCCGGAATGCTGCCGGCGAATTGGAAGAGATCTCGAGTCGGACTCAATGACCGAGATACTGGCAGCGCAGGACACTTCGATCGGGCCGGCCGGGAGCCGAAAGAACGCAGACGTGACTGCCTGGGTCGCTGTGGCCGCGGGCGCGCTCGGCGCCATGCTCGCGACGCTGGACATATCAATCGTCAATTCCGCACTCCCCGTCATTCAGGGCGAGATCGGTGCCACAGGCGCCGAAGGCACCTGGATTGCTACGTCATTTCTCGTTGCTGAAATCGTCGTCATTCCGCTGAGCGCTTGGCTGGAACGGCTGTTCGGTCTGCGAACCCTCCTCATCATCGCTGTCAGCGCGTTCACCGCATTTTCGGTGCTATGCGGTGTAGCCACCGACCTTACGACCATGATCATCGGCCGAACGGGCCAGGGCTTCATGGGCGGAGTCCTCATTCCGACCGCAATGACTATTGTGGCTAAACGATTGCCGCCGCACCAACAGCCCATCGGAATGGCCCTGTTCGGCATGACTGTGGTTCTTGGCCCCGTGATGGGGCCATTGATCGGCGGCTGGCTGACCGAGAACCTGAGCTGGCACTATGCCTTTTTCGTCAATGTGCCAGTCTGCGCAATCCTGCTGCTCCTGCTGTTTATCGGGCTGCCTCACGAGAAGCCCAAGTGGGAATATCTCACGGACGCCGATTGGGCTGGCATTCTCGGGCTGATCCTCGGACTGGGCGGTCTGACTGTTGTACTCGAGGAAGGGCACCGTGAAGAATGGTTCGAGTCCTCACTCATTCGCTGGCTAACGGTGGTGACCATTATCGGCTTTGCCTGTTTGATTTACGGACAAGTGAAAGCACGCAAGCCGGTCTTGAAGTTGCAGCTCCTGTTCAATCGACAGTTCGCCAGCGTCGCGATCATGGCTCTCGCCCTGGGCATGGTGATGTATGGTTCAACCTACGTTATCCCCCAGTTCCTCGCGATCATCTCTGACTATAATGCTTTTCAGACGGGACTGGTCATCTTCTGGATGGGTGTCCCGGCCTTTCTCCTGATGCCGGTTCTGCCCCTGATGATCCGCAAGGTGGACATCCGCATTGCCGTCGGCACCGGAATGCTGCTGATGGCGATCAGCTGCTTTGTCAGCACGAGTCTGACCGCGGAATCCGGCGGCGCAGTCTTCACTGAAAGTCAGCTTATCCGCGGGGCCGGAATGATACTTGCGATGATGTTCCTGAATCAGGCAACGGTTGCGTCGGTGGCCAAGGAAGACGCGGGCGATGCCTCGGGCATTTTCAACGCGGCCCGCAATCTCGGTGGCTCTTTCGCTCTTTCGGCTCTGGCATCGTTCCAGGACCAGCGGATCTGGCATCATAGCCGGCGGATGGAAGAGACCCTGAATGCGAACAGCGTTTCGCTACAGGCCTATCTCGAAGGGCTGGCGCGAAACTTCGGCGGCATGGAGGGGGCGATGGCCGTCCTGAGCCGCACCCTCCAACGCGAGGCGTTCATAATGACCTACAATGATGTGTTCCTGGTTATGGGGATTCTGACCCTCGCGACGGTTCCGCTGGTCCTCTTCCTGAGGCCGCTTCCAAAAAATGTCTCCCTTTCGATGCACTGAGCCCTACACGATGCGCCACTTGCTACCTCCGCTTGTCACTATCGCCTTGCTAGCTGGATGCACGGCAGGGCCCGATTATGCAGGCCCCCCGGAAGTTATGTCAGCAGACACGGGCACTCGCTTTGTGCGCGCTGGCAGTGATGTGAGCGCATCTGATCCGGTTGTCGCTCGATGGTGGCTGCTGCTCGGCGATCCCGAGTTGACGCGGCTGGTGGAGGCTGCGCTGTCCGGCAATCCCTCGCTCGCCGCAGCGCAGGCGCGCATTGCTCAGGCACGGGCATCCATCAGGCAAGACCGTGCGGGTCGAATGCCATCGCTTGGGGCACAGGCCACCACCGTGCAGGGCCGGCTTCCTGGTCTCGACCTTCAAGGCGGGGCGCCCCCCCCGTCAGAGCAAACCAATTCCGACGCAGAAACCGATGACTCGCTCAGCTTTTACAATGTGGGCCTTAACGCCAACTGGGAGCTGGAGTTTGCCGGTGGCTCGCGCAGGCGCATTGAGGCCAGCAATGCCCAAGCTGCTGCAACGGTGGCCAATGCAGAGGACGCTAAGGTCCAGTTGACTGCCCAAGTGGCCAGCACCTACGTCAATTTGCGGGAGGCCCAATTCCGCGCAGAGCAATTTGAGGCGCAGATTTCGTTGCAGGAAGAGATCCTGGCGCTGACATACCAACGCTATCAGCGCGGTGCATTGCCGCTTTTCCCGGTAGGCACCGCGAATGCCGAACTGGAGGTGCTCAAGTCACAACTTGCCGAAGCTGAAGCGGATATCGCAGTCCTGTCTGATGCGCTCGCTATACTGACCGGACAGGTGCCGGGATCAGCTGATGCAGCGCTCACGACTGTGCGCTCCATTCCCATGCCGCCAGAGCAGGTCGCGATTGGCGATCCGGCAAGCCTGGTGGCGCGTCGGCCTGACATAAGGGCGGCCGAACGGTCTCTTGCCGCGTCGACGGCGCGGATCGGGGTGGCCGAGGCGGCGCGGTTCCCGAAATTGTCCTTCACAGGGATCCTGGGCCTCGGCGGATCCTCGTTGGACGACGTTGTCGATGTCGGCGAATTCTCCGCACTCGCGATCCCGCGCCTCCAGTGGAATTTTCTGGATTTCGGCAGGGTAGACGCTGCGATCGACCAAACCGGGGCGGCGCGCAACGAAGCAGTCGCCAATTACCAGCAGACGGTGCTTCTGGCACTGCAAGACGCCGAACGTGCCTTGGCTCGCTTCGGCCAGCAGCGTGTTGCGCTCGCTGCCAGTATGCAAATCAAGAAGCAGGCTGACGTCGCGGCGGACCTGAACCGCCAACGTTTTGCTGCAGGAGCGATCTCGAAGGCTGACCTCAACCGGGCCCTGCGAGAACAGCAGCAGGCCTCAGCAGACCTCGTCCGGGCAAAAGGCGCCCTTACGCTGGCGTGGATTGCGCTGCAGAAGTCGCTGGGCCTTGGGTGGCAAGAGCCTGTTCGAGATCAATAGTCCCGCCGCGCTGATCAATTGATCCGGTTGACGAGAAGTAGGCGCCCCTGCCGCTGGCGACCAACTTGCCGTCGGGCTCGAGAACCCGGGTTTCCGCCACCGAAATCTGTCGCCCGAGCTTCACGATCTGTCCGTGAGCAGTGAGAGGTCCTGAGGTTGCAGAACGGTGGTAATTGACATGCAGATCGGCCGTCGCTCTCGCCGCGACGCCCGCCGCAAGCAGAGTATAAAGCCCGGTGAGGTCGACCAGTGAAGCCAGGATCCCTCCATGCGCCGACCCAATCATAGGGTTCGACACGATCTCTTCGCGCCATGGCATGGTGATCGCGATTCCCTGGTCGGAGCATGTTGCAATCTCCAGCCCAAGCCATCGGTGAAACGGCGCTATATGCAGCATTTCCTGCAAGCGCTCTCGATCGATCATAGCTCCCTCGTCCCCTGTGGCTGAGCCGTATCGCGAGAGTGATGGCGCCCTAGGAAATCGACGATAGCGGCGGAAAAGGCATCGTTCGCATCGCCCACGACCATGTGCGTGGCATCGGCAATATCGGTGTATTCTGCATGGGGGACGAGTTGTCGCAGATGCAAAACGGCCTCTTCGGAAACAAGATCGCTAGAGCCGCCTCGGATGAGGTGAAGCGGAAGCGTGAGATTCGCCGCAGCTTGGCTCAGCATTGCCGATTGACGTTCTTGGCTGTCTGGGTCGCCTTGTCTGGCTGACATTATATTACGGATAAACACAGGGTCCCAGTGCCAATAGAAGCGCCCATCCGGCTTCTGCCTCAGATAGTTTTTCAGACCATCGCTCGCGCCCCGCCTGGGACGATGCGGCATGTAGCGAGCGATCACGTCGGCCGCCTCCTCTGGTGAGGCGAAGCCGCTATCGACATGCTCTTCCATGAAACCAACCACGCGCATCACACCGCTAGGCTCCATGCGCGGGGCAATGTCGACCAATGTGAGTGAAGCAAAGCTACCTGGAGCAAGCTCCCCTGCGGCAATCAGTCCGGCGAGCCCGCCCAGTGAAGCGCCGACCAGCGCTGGCTTCTGGTCCAGGCGCGACGCTGCAGCGACCAGATCCGCCGCGAAGTCGCGCATTTCATAAGCTCCGCATGGCAACCAATCGCTGTCTCCGTGACCGCGCATGTCGAAGGCGATTGCGCGAAAGCCGGCTTGAGCCAGCTCGCTGACCACCCTTCTCCACGCGCGCCGTGTCTGCCCGCCGCCGTGCGCAAGAAGGACGGGTATGGCGTAGGCATCCCCCTCAGCCTCGGCTGTAAGAGAAATTGCGCCTGCGCCCTCAATCGTAAAGGTTTCTCTCGCCATCACTGGATGGTAGGAAAGGCGCGCTAAATAGTAAACCGATTTACTTTGTGGCTCTCGGCTCCGTGTTGGCTGTCCTGCAAGTGCGTTTTAACGACGGCAAAAGTCTATTCCAAGAGGGGTTTCTCCAGACCATTCTCTAATGCACCGGCTTGCGATTCGGTCAGCAGTCGCTGTCCGCTTAATCCGCTCAAAGATATAAAAGCTGCCTTTCCGCTTCCGGCCCCAATTGTGGTCAGGGAGTAGTCTTCTTCCCAACGGCGAGCAGCCGCTCGGGTTTTGCGGGAATACTTTTCTTGATGCCTAATGCCTTCTGGCCGACGATAAAAGCGCGATGGAGGAACACCTCTAGCGATGAGAGCAGTTCGGAAACCTCCTGACTGTCGGGCTCCCAGCCGCGATGCGCAGCCGCATTACCCGCATCCGTAACAACGCCGAGGATGTCCCGCTCAGTTTGCCCGATCCACCCTCCGTTGCGCAGCTCGTTCAGTTTCTCATCAAATGTCTTGGCCGGGTCGATGCCGATGACTTCGGTTGCACGGTCCAGTGCCGTTCTGAGTCCTATCGCCGTGAGGATGTGTGCCTGGTTGTCGTGCGCTACGTACATCTGGCTCAGGATATTGCGCAGCTGGGGGTCAGCCTTTTGCATGGCGTCGAACCATACCGGCTTCGTCTTGGCCTCTGGCTTCGGATAAGTTTGTATCTCCCTCGGATGCTCATACTGCTCCTGCCCCGCCGCATCGTAGTAGTGATCGGTGTCTTCGCTGTTCCAGCTGGAAGTTTCGTAGAAGACCGTCTCGCACCCTTGACATTCGAGCAGAGAGTGGTCGACACCGCCGTTGACCGAATGGCCATATTGCTTGTCCTCCCAGTCCCAAGCCTTGTAGATCGAGCCGTGGATTTCGCAGGTGCGCTCGCCATCGCAGGTGGGACAGTGCCCCTTCTTCGTTGCGTTTGTTGCTGTTGGTGTCGTGGCCATAGAGCCCGATAGCGAGCACTGACGAACTTTTCCAACAGTGTGCGTGTAAGTCGGCGCATCCTAAGTCCGCTTTTTGGGTTTGGCCGCTCTAGAGCCGCCATTCTGCTTCCGGCCCACAGTCAGCCAATGGAGTTCGGTTGCGGAAAGGTCAGGAAGTGCGCCGGTTGCGGACTTTAGCAGTGACAGCAAAAACCTAGAGTAGTTCAGTCACCAGTGTCATCGCTTAGATCTAACCCGGGTGGAGGGGCCAGCGGCATGCGGGGCGGGGCCGTGCGCCACATGAGAGCAACTTCCTCGTCGGTCAGGCCATAGGCGCGCTCGACCATGGCAGCGAGGCTGCGCTCATGGGCCAGCAATTCGATCCGTGCCTGCCGGGCAGGCTCGGCGGTCTCGGCAAACGCTTCGCGCAGCCGACGGAGTTGGGTCGGGGTCAAGCCTTCACGTTTGGGCAGGGCGGCGCGGACCGCTGAGAGTCGCGTCTTCGGCTGCCCCGGCGAGCACGGCTTCGGCGACGAGCACCACGCGGCCATCGCGGCCCATGTCGGCAACAGCGCTTTCGGCGGCCTTTAGGTAGGCAAGGCTAGCCGCCTGGACGACCGCCGGATCGGCATCGGCGCGCGCGGCTTCCTCGACGAAGGTGCCGATGGTCTCGGCAAGCCGGACCGTGACGATCCGCTGCTTGGGCGCGGCAGTGACCTGCTGCGTGATCCACGCACACCACAGGAGCGCGGCAACGAGCAACGCTACGGCGAGGAGTTTCGGGCCCAGCTGGCGCATCGGGAGGTTCAGTCTAGCCATGGCGAGGAGATCCTTCGGAGAGGCGGCGGTCGAGGCTGCGCAGGAAGCTTGGCAGGCGCAGCAAGGCGAGACCGCCGGAAGCGATGAGGAAGGCGATCTGGAGGTCCTGCGCAAAGAAGCGGCGCGCGACAGGTTCAGCGGTGCGGTAATGGTCGGCAAGATTGCCGAGCTGCGCGAACAGCGCCGTGAGGTCCCAGCCTGCTACAGCCAGGAACACGAACAGCGGCAGGCCGAGGACCAGCAGCAGTGTGCTCGCCGCGAAGCCTGCCGCTTCGATCAGCACCAGGCAGGTGCCCTGGAACAGTGCCAGCCAGTCGGTCTGCCGATGCTTGTCGCGGGCTCGTCTGACTGACGGAAGCGGCACGCGATCTACGAGCGTGGTGGTCTCGAGCACCATCATGCGCCTCCTTCCACGCCCGCGACGAGCGCGACCGCGCGTTCCAGCGGCATGCCATTTTCGACATGGCGGTGGATTGCGGCATAGGTGTCGGGATCGGAGGAGAAGATCGTCGCGGAGAGCGGATCGAGCACGAGCCGCCCGACCGCTTCGACCTCGGGACCCTTCAGGTAGATCTCGCTGTACTCGGTGCCCGAGCGCTTGAGGCTGCGGATCAGCGTCTCGGTGCGGTCGTCCATGTCGAGCCGCGCTTCCTTCCGGAAATCGGCGATCGTCTCGGGCTTCTGCTGAAGCACGAGCATCCAGTCGCTGTTCTCGAGCGCGGCGCGCGCGCCATCGGACTTGTAATAGTCGTTCAAGGACTGGGTGGCGGTCGCCAGCGCGCCGCCGTATTTGCGCGCGGTGCGGGCGTAGGTCTCGACGAACTCGCCCATCGAGCCGCCCTTGAGCATCGCCCAGGCCTCGTCGATCAGCAGCAGCTTCTTGGTGGCTCGCGACGAGCGCGTCATCGCCTGGCCGGTCATGAACATGATCGCCGAGAGCACAACGCTTCTGAGTTCCTCGCGACTTGCAAGGTCGCTCATTTCGAAGACGGTGAAATCGTCCTCGAGCGCGAAACTCTCTTTGCCTGAGAAGAACCCGGCATAGCTGCCGCCCCGGCAGAAGGGCGCGATCGCGGTCGCCAGGTCCTTGCCCGCCTCGTTCTCGCTCTGATGGAGGGCATGCGCGACGTCGTCGATCGCGCCGCCGCTGCCGAGCGCATTCCAGACGTGTGTGACCGCGCGGTCGATGAGTCCGCGTTCGGTGTCCGAGGGGGCGGCGCTTGGCCGCGCCATCTGGCCGACGATCGCCTTGATCATCGCAAAGCAGTCGAGCCGGTAGTCCTCATCCTCGTGCGCACGGACATCGTCGACCATCGAAAACGGGTTGAGCGAAAAGCCCGAGGCGAGGGTGAACTCGACGAAGCGGCCGCCCTGCAGTTTGACCGAATGCTCGAAGCTGCGCCCGTCGTCGATCACCACGACCTTGGCGCCGGCTCCGCGCAGCGCGGCGCAGAGCTCCTGCAGCAGCACCGACTTGCCCGAACCCGACTTGCCGCAGATCGCGATATTGTGGTTGCCGGCCTTGTTCTCGAACGGCGACCAGAAGAAGGGCTGGCCGCGGCGTCCGAGCAACAGCAGGTGCGGAATCTCGCCGCCGAGATACTCGCCCTGGAGCGGGGCGATGTTCGCCGCGGTGGTCGAGAGCATAGTGCGAAATCGCTTGAGGCGCGCAAGATCGTGGACGAGCCCGTCGGCGAGGCTCAGCGGGAATGCCGCGACCAGGCCCTGCAGCTGGAGGAACCGCTCGTCGGCAAGGTCCCAACCGGCGGCCTTGTAGATCGCCTTGACCGTGCGTTCGTGCGCATCGCCGTCCCCCAGCGGCGAGATAGTGGTGAGGCCGTAGAAGAGTTTCACCAGCTTTTTGCCGGCCTGGAGCTCGGCCTGGACGTGCTTCCACTCGGCCGATTGCTCGCCAAGCCTGGGGAGGAAGCGCGCGCTCTTCGTCTCCGAAAGGCTGGTGGTGCGCATGAACTTGTAGCCCGCACGCGCCGAGGCCGCTTCCTGGTCGGGATAGTGGAGGCACAGCATGGTTGCGGCAGGACAGGGAAAGCGCAGTTTGTCGGTGAACATGTCGCCGATGAGACGCGCGCATTCCCACGGCGCCCAGCGTTCGGGCGTCGAGCGTACGCCGTAATGGCGCACATCAAAGCGGTCGGGATAGCAGGTGCCCATCTGGGGTACGCCATCGCGGCTACGTCCGGTCTCCCGGAACCGCTCGGTTCGGAGGATCAGCCGGTCGTCCTCGACCTCGAGTTCGATATCGCGGCGGATCGCCTGGACGTTGAGCGTGTCCTCGCGGTTCCAGTGGGTGAGATCGGGCTCGCGCGCAGTTGTCGGAGAGGTGAGCTCGTCGATCAGCGCGAGAAGTCCGGCCGGTTCGAGCCTGTTCGATGCAAGACCGAGCGAGTTCAGCATCCCCGCCATCCCGTCGCGGCATTCGGTGAGTTCTGCATCGGTGACGTTTCCGGGCACCGGAACGCCAAGCGAAAGCACGAGACGCACATGGCGCGCATGGAACGGGGCGTGTGCCGAGCCCGACTTCCAGACGAGGTCGTAGAGACGGTAGGTCCGCGCCTTGGCGATGGCTTCGTAGATCCCGCCCTGCTCGTAACGCGGCGCGAACCAGGGGCCAACGATGGCGCCGATGCGCGGGGACGCGAAGTTCAGGACCTGGAGGCAGGCGCCTTGCGGCAGGCTCTCGGAGAAGAATTGCCCGAGGATCTCGCCGGTGCGCTCGTCCGCCCCGATCAGCGGGGTCACTTCGAGGACGAAGCCCTTCGAATGCGCATTGCGGTAGAGGCCCGGTCCTTCGTCGTAGACGCGGTAGGGGAGCCAGTCCGAGAGCATGTCGAGCGCGAAGCAAGGCCGGGCATGGTCGGCCTGCCGTGCATCGCCGAACAGGCCCGAGAGCAGCGCATCGCGCGCGGAAGCGAGCGAAAGGTTCATCGGCTCTCTCCTTCGGGTTCGCCGGGCGAAACAGGGTGGGGCACCCGGCCGGGGGAGGGGGGACGGCCAGGTGCCCCGGTGACCGGCGCCGAAACGCCGGCCTGCGCTTCCGGAACCTGGGAGGGGATAACCAGGACCTCGGGCAGCTGCAGGGGAGGGGAATCGATGACAGGCGCACTCTCCTGGCCTGTCGGTGCAGGCGGCGTTCGCGCACTGTCGCCCGCGCGTCCGAGCGCGCGGAGCACTTCGCCGGTCGAGCGCGGGGCATGCCAGCTCTCGGCGGGATGATCGGGCAGCGCGACATGGACGACGCGCGCCTCGTGGTCCCGGCCCGCCGCGTCGCGATAGGCAGCGATGACGATCCGCAGCGACCGGGCGCTCGCCAAGCGCGGGCCAGTCGGGAGAGGAGGCTGATTGGTCGCAACGCCCGGAGCTGAACCGATGCCAGCTTCGCCGAGCGCCGCACTGTCGATCAGCGTGGTGGGCGCGCAGCTGCCCTCGGGCGCGCGGCAGTCGAAGTCTCCTTTGACATTGCCGCCGAGCGTGGCGCATCCGGCGATGCTCGCGGCAAGGCCTACAGCCGCGATTGCCCTCAAGTGACGCGCGCTCATTGGCCTGCTCCGGGGCGCTGGTTGGCGAAGCGGTGGAGCGCCCGGGCGTCGCGGTAGCCGTGCAGCACTGCGCCATCGCTTGCGCGCACGATCACCGGGGTCCCGGCAAAGCCGTTGGCATGAGCAAAGGCCTCGTTGGCGTCGAGCGCACGGATCGCCTTGCAGCTGGCGGGGCGCGGCACGTGCTTGCCGGTATAGGCATCGTGTAGCGCCGCGACCGGATCGCTGGCGCAAAGGACACTTTCCGAAAGGCGCCGGCTCGCCGCACCGAAGATCGAGATCGGCCGTTCCTCGACCAGTACGCCCGCCTGCTCGAGTTCGCCGGTGAGCTTCTTGCAGTAGCCGCACTGGAAATCGGAGAAGACCACGAGCCGCGGACCCTTGGGGTTGCCCCAGCGGATCGCCCCCTCACGAGGGAGCTGCGAGAGGTCGACCTTTGCCTTGGCCGGTGCGGGCGGGGCTTCGCTGCCTGAAGCTTCGGTGCGGCCCGAAGCGCGCGCGGCTCCGGCGGCGAGCAAGTCGGGATTGAGCTCGAGCAGGCGCGTCGCGGTGACGTCGCGCCGCTCTGCGAGATCGTAGAGCCTCCCGACGAAGAGATAGCGCGCGGCTTGGTCGGTGTAGAACAGCGTCTCTCCCGAGACGACCTCGCACCACGGCGCGAAGCTTGTGCAGTCGAGCGCGTCGATCGGAGTTTTCGGGAGCCTGAGCTTGAGCGCCTGGACGACATCGCGGGCAATGGCGGCCTGCGCGGGCATGGCGGTCAGCACGGCAACGCCGCTGGTGAGGAGGGCGGCTGCGCTGGCGGCAGCAAGCGAAATGTGCGCGGCGCGGGCTTTCAGGCCCGGCCGATGGTGGGAAAAATTCATTGGTCTGTGCTCCGGACATGGACGCCGTCGAGGAAGACGATCTCGACCTGGATGCCGGTCGGCATCTCGACGACGGGTTGGTACTGTTCTGCGCGTTCGATGAGATATTTGCTGACCGTGTCGGCGGCTTCGCCCGCGCCCTGGCCGAAGCCGCCCGCTAGGATGTCGGTTGGCGAGAGCGCCTCGCGCTTGCCGTCGCTGCCGATCTGCCCGGCAAAGACACCGTTGGCGTTGGCCGAAAATCCGCGTCCGAACCCGCCGACGATCCCGGCCAGCAGCGCCTGGCTGACAAGGCTGCCTTCGCGGCTGACGACACGGCCGCGCACGCCGGACTTGCCGGCAAAGGCGATGAACCCCTTGACCTCGCTCACCGCGTAGCGCCCGCCGGGCTGCGCGCAGGTCATGCGCACCAGCTTGACATAGACCTTCTCGGCCGAGAGGTCGCCGCGTGCCGCGCCGTTGACGAGGCAGCCGGTGAGATCGGTCGTAAGCAGGCGATTGCCCTTCAGCACCGAGCGCGCGGGGCCGGTGATGCGCAGCACCACGGGCAGCGGATCGCTCTGGCTGGTAACCCCGGTCGAGGCATCGACCCCGACGATCACGGTTGCCGGCGCGTAGCTGTTGGGCGGCAGGTAGTCGCGGCTCGCCTCGAGCAGCA
Source organism: Citromicrobium bathyomarinum (assembly GCA_001306305.2). NCBI lineage: Bacteria > Pseudomonadati > Pseudomonadota > Alphaproteobacteria > Sphingomonadales > Sphingomonadaceae > Citromicrobium > Citromicrobium bathyomarinum. Next base: position 2,477,526 of record CP155577.1, on the reverse strand, counting down.
GCTGCGGCGCATTGGCGTCGACCTTCTTGCTTGCCGCGCCGGACTTTTCGCCGGTGAAGCTCACCAGGCTCGCCTTTGGCTCGGCCATGGGGCCAGCGCTTGGATCGAGGGCGGCGGGTGCGGCGCCCGGTGCGCGGGGATCGAGCGGGGCGACGGGCGCGACCGGAGGATTGGCGCGCTGGGTCTCGAGTTCGGAGCGCAGCGCCGCGTTCTCGGCCGAGATCGCGTCGATCGCCGCCTGGCCGTCGCTCAGCATCCGCGCGTTCTCGCCGCGCAGCGTCTCGAGTTCCTGCTCGATCGAGGCCTTGGGGAGCTGGCTCGCCTGGAGGTCCTTGATCGCGCGGCCCTGCGCATCGAGCCGGTTGCCGTAGACGGCTACGAACTCTCGGCTAGCGAGGTTGCGGTTGACCAGCGCGCCGGTCTCGATCGTGGTCGAACCCGCGCCTTCTCCATCCTCCGCGTCGTCGTCGCCAAAGATAAACATCGAACCGGCAATGAGCGCGACCCCGCCGATGCCTGCGAGGAGCAGCTTCTGGCGCTGCGCGACGGTCTTGTTCAGGTCGCGTCGGGCTTCGGAGCGGCTTTCGTCGCGCGGCTGCTCTGCGGCAGTTGTCGGGGTTTCGGTGTCGGCCATTATTCGAGCCCTCCCTTGGCGAAGACGAGGAAGGCCTGGGTGGTCTCGCCGGGGGCGATCGTGTCGCGGCCAAAGGCAAAGGCGAGCGCGCCTGCGGGAGCCTCGCGTTCGCTGGAGAGGTTGATAGGTGCGGGGCCAAGATTACGCAGCGTGAAGGCCTGGCCGGTGAGCTCGGCGCCCTCGTATTCAGCGACCTGCTGGACCTCGAGGCTGTCGGTGCGGCGCGGGCGCGCGAGCTCGGCGCGCGCCCGGAAACCGGGCAGCACAGCATCGCTCGCCATCGCCTCGATCAGGCGGATCGCAGCCTCCTCCCGGGTTGGGGCTTGGCTTTCCCAGTCGGCAGCATCTGGCCTTGCGAGCGAAGGGTTGGTGACGAAGAGCTGGCTCGCGTCCTCGCCATCGACGCGGCAGGCGAACTTGTAGACGTAGCCCGCGTTGCTGGTGGCAAAGAAGCTGACCTTCGCACTCGCATATTGCAGCGGCACCGAGACGTAGATGTCGCCGCGGACCGGCTCGTGGGTCACCTCGAAATCGTTGTAGGGATAGCCGCTCGCCATCTTGGAGACATTGGCGAAGCCGTCGTTGACGAGCGCGATGCGGGTCAGCGCGCCGCGTGCGAGCACGCAGTCGATCGCTGCGCCGTCGGCGGCTTCGACGAACTGGTCGGCATGCGCTGCGGTAGCATAGGCGCAGCTTGCGGCGGCGAGCGCCACGCCGGTCAGCGCGGCAGGGAAGGGGCGGGACAGGAGCGTCATGGGTTCTCCTCCTCGTTTTCGGTTGGGAGCTGGCGGAAGCCGGTCAGACCGAGGCTGAGGCCGCGGCGGTTCCAGCTGAACTCGAAGCGGCGCTGCTGGCTGGCGATCACCTGCGCGCCGACGAAGGTCTTGAGCGTGCCCGTAACGACTGCGGTGAGCGCGTTCGGATCGACTTCCATCCGCGAAATCACGAAGGCCTGGCTGATGTCCGAGCCGCGCTGCTCGTCGACGATCTTGACGAGCTCGGCCTTGAGGCTCCCGTGCGCGGCCGGATCGGCCACTTTGAGGACCTGCTCCATCCAGTAGTCGAGGCTTTCGGGTGCGCGGTTGAGCAGCATCAGCGCGGTGTCGCGGGTGACGAGCTCGAGATAGTGCGCATCGGTTGCGTCGCTCCCGAGCGTCAGTCGTTCGGATGTCACGGGGACGAGGATCACGCTCTCGTCGCGCGTTGCCGCGGCGCCCACGGCGAGCAGGCTGGTAAGCCCCAGCACTGCTGCAAGCGCCGCGAAGCGATTGCGTTGGCGCAAGTGCCGCTGCGCTTCCTCGTAGGCGAATTCGTGTTTCATGGATGGCCTCCCTCAGCCTGCGAGCAGGCGGCAATGGGAGGGCGGCGTGGCTTTCAGCCCGAGGAAACTCCCCGGCAGGTACCAGTACGCAGCATGCACCAGTTTCGACCCTGCACCTGAAGCTTTGGCCTTTCGAAGGGCGAACCAGGTGAGCCCGGACAGAGCTGTGCCGATGATGATGTGCTGTGCAAGGATGCCCCAGGCGAAGGGGATGAGAAGTCCCGCAAACTCGTCGATGGTCCAGAAGCCGATGAGCTCCGGATCGTCGAGCCGCCGTGGAACGAGGTACCTGTCGGCCATGCCGCCCTCCCGTCGCTAGCTGCGGCTCAGATGACCGCAGTGACGACCGAGGTGACGATCGGCACGCCGGTGCCGACGCCGATCCCGACGCCCACCGGCACCGCGACCTGGCCGAGCGCGAAGCGGCCCGAGGCAAGCGCGATGAGACCGCCGGCAAGGCTCAAAACGGTGATGATCTTGCCGCCCGAGCCTTCGAGGAAGTCGGTGAACTTCTGCAGCGCCGGGTCAAAGGTCGTGTCGGCGCCGGCGTAAGCGGCGCCCGCACAAGCCAGCGCGATAGCTGCAGGGAGCAGGTAGTCGCGGGCGCGGATGCCGCTCTTGGAAGCGGCGGGGAGGGCGAGGGTCTTGGTCATCGAGGAACTCCGTTTGAACATTGGTCAGCGATATGTTCGCTGTATGTTCCTTCCTCGATTAATCGGCGGGGTGTAGGAAAACGCAAACGTGCAGATGCGCCAGGAGCGGCAAGAAAATTCGTCGATCTTGGCGCTTCGGGACGGTTTTCGAGCGGGCAGGTCGAGATTCTCGCAGCAGCTTGCCGGATTCTGCGCCAGCGTTGCTCGATTTTGCGCAAGCTCTGCCGACATCTGCGCGAATCACGGGAAGGGACACTCGGCGTTCTTCCTATCGGTTCCTTTTATGTTCTTTTCGTTTTCCTACAGAGTGTGTCTCGTCATAGCGTCGGCGGATGAGAGATTCGCTATCAGGAAAACCGCCAATGAAGGAAACCGAACACCAGCGCCTGGCAGAGGAATCAGCCTCGGTCTCCGATCCGGTCTGCGCCATTCTCGAAGAGGCTGTGCGACAGAGCGGTCGGACACGTCACGAGATCGGCATGCGCAGTGCAATCCATAAAGATGCCCTGCGCCGCATCCTTGCCGGCACCCGCTCGCCCTCGCTGAAAGAAGCCCTTGCGATCCTCGACGCAGCCGGATCACAGGCCTCCACCAGCCTCGTCTTGTGCCTGGTGGGAGACCACGCGCGCGGTCGCGAATGGATTGGGGAGCCGGTCGAAGAGTTCATCGAGGCCTTTCTCACTGAACTTCCAGTGGCCCTAGAAAGGCAATTGGGAAACCAGATTCACGATATCCGGCCCCGGTGGGCGAAAGGTGCAGCTCATCGAGTGGCAAGACTGATCTCCGATCACCTCGAAGATATTGACCGAAGAGACGAGCATGTCTTCGCTCACTGATTGGACGGGGCTTGAACGCTCGCCCAACGCGTCAACCGATCCGGCGGTCAGTAGTGATCGGCTCATCCGCTTGCCGGAAGTGATGCGTAAGGTCGGTTTAAAAAGGACAGCAATCTACGAGCGTATGAAGAGAGGCTGTTTTCCGAAATCCCGTTCTCTCGGGCCGCGCTGCACGGTCTGGCTGGAGACTGAGGTCGACGAGTGGATCAGGTCGGTGATCGACGCCGCCGATAGCTGATGGGACGTTCGTCGAACTTTTCCCGGAATTTCTCGCGCAAATAGGGCGACGAAGGGAAGGCGCCAAAGCGAGCCCATCAAGTTCACATTTCCTGACGCTTGTCTTCATCTCTCGACTTTCGGCAAACTCGGTCGCTCCCAAAATGTAGCGCGGACGACTTGATGTCGTCCAAGCACCTTATTGCAAAAGGTCGGTCGAAGGGTCTTCGAGCAAAGCTTAAAGGATTGTGTCCCTGTAGATGGGGAATGAGCCGCCGGACAAAAGGCATCACTAGGGACGCTGGAAACGAGGATTCTCTAACACCTGAGTGGGTCATCGCCCTGCGGTGAGCTGCGTCACTCGTGTGACTGCGATTAGGCCTCTGAATTATGAAGAAACGAGACCATGTCCGCCAATATCGCCGAAATGGAACGCCGCCGCGAAGCTGCCGAGCTGGGGGGCGGCGAGAAACGCATCGCCGCGCAGCACGCCAAGGGCAAGCTTACAGCGCGCGAGCGGCTAGATGTGCTGCTCGACGAGGGCAGCTTCGAGGAACTCGACCGCTATGTCGAACATGACTGCGTCGATTTCGACATGGCGGAACAGCGCATCCCCGGTGACGGCGTGGTCACGGGCAGCGGCACGATCAATGGCCGCCTGGTTTACGTTTTCTCCCAGGATTTCACCGTCTTCGGCGGCTCTCTTTCCAAGCGGCATGCGGAGAAAATCTGCAAGGTCATGGACACCGCGATGAAGGTCGGCGCGCCGGTCGTCGGCCTCAACGACAGCGGCGGCGCGCGCATCCAGGAAGGCGTAGCCAGCCTCGGCGGCTATGCCGAGGTGTTCCAGCGCAATGTACTGGCGAGCGGCGTGGTACCGCAGATCAGCCTGATCATGGGGCCTTGCGCGGGCGGGGCGGTCTATTCCCCCGCCATGACCGACTTCATCTTCATGGTGGAAGACAGCAGCTACATGTTCGTCACCGGACCCGACGTGGTGAAGACAGTCACCAACGAGGTGGTGACGCAGGAAGAACTGGGCGGCGCCAAGACCCACACCACCAAGACCAGCGTGGCCGACAACAGCTTCGAGAACGACATCGAGACGCTGCTGGCGACGCGCGACTTCTTCGACTTCCTCCCGCTGTCCAACCGCGAGGCGGTGCCCGAACGCCCGACCAGCGACCCGGTCGACCGCGAGGAAACCAGCCTCGACACGCTGATCCCCGACACCGCCAATCAGCCCTATGACATGCACGAAGTCATCCGCAAGACGCTGGACGAAGGCGATTTCTTCGAGATCCAGCCGAACCATGCGGGCAATATCATCTGCGGCTTCGGCCGGATCGAAGGGCGCACGGTGGGCGTGGTGGCGAACCAGCCCATGGTGCTCGCCGGCGTGCTCGACATCAATTCTTCCAAGAAAGCCGCGCGCTTCGTGCGCTTCTGCGATGCCTTCGAAATCCCGATCCTGACCTTCGTCGACGTGCCCGGCTTCCTTCCCGGCACGGCGCAGGAGCACAATGGCATCATCAAGCACGGCGCGAAGCTGCTCTTCGCCTATGCCGAGGCGACCGTGCCCAAGATCACCGTCATCACCCGCAAGGCCTATGGCGGCGCCTATGACGTGATGGCGTCCAAGCACCTGCGCGGCGACCTCAACTACGCCTGGCCCACCGCCGAAATCGCCGTGATGGGCGCAAAGGGCGCGGTGGAGATCATCTTCCGCCAGGATCGCGACGATCCGGGCAAGATCGCCGAGAAAACCAAGGAATACGAAGACCGCTTCGCCAACCCCTTCGTGGCAGCGCAGCGCGGCTATATCGACGAGGTGATCTACCCGCACTCGACCCGTCGGCGGATTGCGCTCGGGCTACGCAAACTGCGGACGAAGCAGCTCGAGAACCCGTGGAAGAAACATGACAATATTCCGTTGTGACCGTTCGGATGACTGAAAAGCCGACCTACGAAGACTGGAAGCCTCTCGCCGACAAGGAAGTGAAGGGCCGCGACCTGACCTGGCGCACGCCCGAGGGGATCGCGGTGAAGCCGCTCTACACTTCCGAGGATACGGTGGACCTCGACCCCGGCGTTCCCGGCATCGCGCCGTTCACGCGCGGGCCTTATGCGAGCATGTACACCGGCCGCCCTTGGACAATCCGGCAATATGCAGGCTTCTCGACCGCCGAGGAATCCAACGCCTTCTATCGCCGCAACCTCGCCGCCGGGCAGAAGGGCCTTTCGGTCGCCTTCGACCTCGCCACGCATCGCGGCTATGACAGCGACCATCCGCGCGTGGTCGGCGATGTCGGCAAGGCGGGCGTCGCGATCGACACCGTGCGCGACATGGAAATCCTGTTCGACCAGATCCCGCTCGACGAGATGAGCGTGTCGATGACGATGAACGGCGCGGTGATCCCGGTCATGGCGTTCTACATCGTTGCTGCCGAGCGACAGGGTGTATCGCAGGATAAGCTTGCCGGGACCATCCAGAACGACATCCTCAAGGAGTTCATGGTCCGCAACACCTACATCTACCCACCCGAGCCGAGCATGCGGATCGTCTCGGACATCATCGCCTACACCTCGGCACAGATGCCCAAGTTCAACAGCATCTCGATCAGCGGCTATCACATGCACGAAGCCGGGGCGACGGCGGTGCAGGAGCTGGCCTTCACCATTGCCGACGGCAAGGAATACGCCAAGCGCGCGATGGAAGCAGGCCTCGACATCGATGCCTTCGCGCCGCGCCTGTCCTTCTTCTGGGGCATCGGCATGAACTTCTTCATGGAGATCGCCAAGATGCGCGCCGCCCGCGCGCTGTGGCACGATGTGATGGAAGGGCTGGGGGCGCAGAACCCCAAGTCGAAGATGCTCCGCACCCACTGCCAGACGAGCGGCGTCAGCTTGCAGGAGCAGGACCCTTACAACAACGTCATCCGCACCACGATCGAGGCGATGGCGGCGGTGCTGGGCGGCACGCAGTCGCTCCACACCAATGCGCTGGACGAGGCGATCGCGCTGCCGACCGATTTCTCCGCCCGGATCGCGCGCAATACTCAGCTCGTGATCCAGGAAGAGACCGGAGTGACCAAGGTCGCCGATCCGCTGGGCGGCAGCTATTATATCGAGAGCCTGACCGCCGCGCTGATCGATGAGGCGCGCAAACTGCTCGACGAGGTCGAGGCGGCAGGCGGCATGACCGAATATGTCGCCAGCGGCAAACCCAAGGCGCAGATCGAGATGGCCGCCGCGGCCAAGCAGGCGAGCGTCGACAAGGGCGAGACGGTGATCGTCGGCGTGAACAAGTACCGCCTGCCCGAAGAGGCCGATATCGAGACGCTCGACATCGACAACCACGCCGTTCGCCAGAGCCAGATCGCCCGCCTCAAGGCGGTCCGCGAAGCCCGCGACGAATTCTCCTGCAAGGCCGCGCTTGATGCGCTGGCACGCGGGGCGGCGCAGCGCGAGGGCAACCTCCTCGCATTGGCTGTCGAGGCTGCGCGGCACGATGCGACGCTGGGCGAAATCAGCCAGGCGATGGAAGACGCCTACGGTCGCTACGACACCATGCCGAGGCCCGTGCGCGGCGTGTATTCCGAAGCTTACTCGGAAGACTCCCGCTACCGGCAGGTAGTCGAGGGCGTGAAGGCGGTCGAGCGCCGCCTTGGCCGCGCGCCGAAGCTGATGGTCGCCAAGATGGGGCAGGACGGCCACGATCGCGGCGCCAACGTGATTGCCAGCGCCTTTGCCGACATGGGCTTCGAGGTCGTCTCCGGCCCGCTGTTCCAGACGCCTGCGGAAACCCGCGACATGGCGCTCGAGAACAACGTCGACGCCATCGGCGCGAGCAGCCTTGCGGCGGGCCACAAGACACTCATCCCCGAATTGATCGGTCTGCTGAAAGAGGCTGGCCGCGCCGATATCAAGGTGGTCGCCGGCGGCGTGATCCCGCAGAAGGACTACGACTTCCTGCGCGATGCAGGGGTGCAGGGCATCTACGGCCCGGGCAGCAATGTGGTCGAATGCGCCGCCGATGTGTTGCGCCTGCTCGGCCACAATATGCCGCCTGCGGGTGAAGATCTGGACGAGGCTTCACACTAATGTTCAAAAAGATCCTTATCGCCAATCGTGGCGAAATCGCGTGCCGGGTCATCAAGACCGCGCGGCGCATGGGTATCGCGACGGTCGCGGTCTATTCGGATGCCGACGCCCGCGCGCCGTTCGTTCGGATGGCGGACGAGGCGGTGCACATCGGCCCGGCGCCCGCGGCCGAGAGCTACCTGATCGCGGACAAGATCATCGCCGCGTGCAAGCATACGGGCGCCGAGGCGGTGCATCCGGGCTACGGTTTCCTGTCCGAACGCGCGAGCTTCGTCGAGGCGCTGGAGAAGGAAGGCATCGCCTTCATCGGCCCGCCGGTGAACGCCATCGCCGCGATGGGCGACAAGATCGAGTCCAAGATGATCGCCAAGGAAGCGGGCGTCAACGTCGTGCCCGGTTTCGTCGGCGAGATCCGTGATACCGAGCATGCGGTCGAGATCGCCAACGAAATCACCTATCCGGTGATGATGAAGGCCAGCGCCGGGGGCGGGGGCAAGGGCATGCGCCTTGCCTACTCCGAAAAGGACGTGCGCGAGGGCTTCGAGGCGACCAAGCGCGAGGGCCTCAACTCCTTCGGCGACGACCGCGTGTTCATCGAGAAATTCATCGAGAACCCGCGCCACATCGAGATCCAGATCCTCGGCGACAAGCACGGCAACGTCATTTATCTCAATGAGCGCGAGTGCAGCATCCAGCGTCGCCACCAGAAGGTCGTGGAAGAAGCGCCGTCGCCTTTCGTGACGGCGAAGATGCGCAAGGCCATGGGCGAGCAATGCGTCGCCCTGTCGAAGGCGGTGAACTATCACAGCGCGGGCACGGTCGAGCTGATCGTCTCGGGCGCGGACCCGACGGGCGAGAGCTTCTATTTCCTCGAGATGAACACCCGCCTGCAGGTAGAGCACCCCGTCACCGAGGCGATCACCGGCGTCGACCTCGTCGAGCAAATGATCCGCGTCGCGGCGGGGGAAAAGCTTTCGATTACGCAGGACGACGTGAAGATCGATGGCTGGGCGATCGAGAACCGCGTCTATGCCGAAGACCCCTACCGCGGTTTCCTGCCCTCGACGGGCCGCCTCGTCCGCTACCAGCCACCGGTCGAGCCATGGGCCGATGACGGGGCCGAAAACGGTCGCCGCGGCATCGACGGCGTTCGGGTCGACGATGGCGTGTTCGAAGGCGGCGAGGTGTCGATGTTCTACGACCCGATGATCGCCAAGCTGGTCACCTGGGGCGAAACGCGCGACGAGGCCGCCGACTTGCAGATTGCCGCGCTCGATGCATTCCGCATAGAAGGCTTGGGGCACAATGTCGATTTCCTCAGCGCGATCATGCAGCACGAGCGCTTCCGCTCTGGCGAGCTGACAACCGGCTTTATCGCCGAGGAATACCCCGACGGTTTCGAGGGCGCTCCGGCGAGCGACCAGTTGAAGAAGGCCCTCGCTGCCGTGGGCGGTGTGCTCGCGACCGCCGATGCCGACCGCGCGCGGCGGATCGACCAGCAGCTCGACGGCTATTCTTACGCGCCGGGCGACTGGACCGTGCGGATCGGCGAGGCCGACTATCACGTGGTGCTCGAAGAAGAGGCAATCACGGTCGACAGCGAGCCGGTCGATCTCGACATGAAATACACGCCGGGCGAGACGATGCTCGACCTCGAGGCGGAAGGAGAGGCGCTGACGCTGCTACTGAAGCCGACGCGCATGGGCTATGCCATCACCGCGCGGGGGGCGACGCACCAGCTGCGCATCCTCCAGACCCGCATCGCCCACCTTGCCGGTCACATGATCGAGAAGGTGCCGCCCGATCTCTCCAAGATGCTCATCTGTCCGATGCCCGGCCTGCTGGTAAAACTTCATGTGGCTGAAGGCGAGGAAGTCCATCCGGGCCAGCCGCTGGCGACGGTCGAGGCGATGAAGATGGAAAACATCCTGCGCGCCGAGAAACAGGCGGTGGTGGCCAAAATAAACGTCAGCGAAGGCGCAAGCCTTATTGTCGATGAAGTCATTCTCACGCTTTCAAATGCAACTTGAAGAAACATTCGGATACCTGATATGATCAATGTTCTTGCGACACTGAGGGATGGAAGTACCAAGACCATCTCGACCACGCCTGACGGTTCGCTGATGGAGGCGATCCGGGATTCCGGTATCGATGAGCTCCTTGCCCTCTGCGGCGGATGCTGTTCCTGCGCTACTTGCCATGTTCACGTGGATGAGAGCTGGCTCGCCAAGCTCCCGGACATCAGCGAAGACGAGGATGACCTCCTTGAGAGTTCCGATCATCGCGACGATCAGTCACGGCTATCTTGCCAGATACCACTCACAGAAGACTTGGACGGGCTGAAGGTCACAATCGCGCAAGAAGATTGAGAAAATTAACGCCGAAGGTTTGTCTTCGCACAAATTGCAACGGCTGATCGGGCGGAGATTGCCATGAAAATCTATGACATTGTGATAGTCGGCACGGGGCACGGCGGTGCCCAGGCAGCCATCAGCCTGCGCCAGTTTGGCTTCGAAGGCTCGATCCTGATGGTGAGCCGCGATACCGAATTGCCGTACGAACGACCTCCGCTATCCAAGGACTATCTGGCAGGGGACAAGCCGTTCGAACGATTGTTGATCCGACCGGCTGAGTTCTGGGAAAGCAAGAACGTCGAAATCAAGCTGGGCTGCGACATCGTGTCGATCGATGCTGAATCCCATGTCGCCTCATCGGCTGACGGCAGACAGTTCGCTTACGGGTCGCTTGTCTGGGCTGCTGGGGGCGAACCGCGAATGCTGAGTTGCCCGGGAGCCGACCTTCAGGGGGTGCATGGCGTTCGCAGCCGTACCGATGTCGATCATATTGCAGCCAGCTTGCGATCGGGCGCAAATCGCGTCGTCGTGATCGGCGGGGGCTATATCGGTCTCGAAGCGGCTGCCGTACTTCGCAAAATGGGACGCGAGGTCATCCTTGTCGAAGCATTGCCGCGGGTGCTGTCACGCGTGGCCGACGAAACCATCAGTGATTTCGTGCAATCCATGCATGCAGAGCAGGGCGTCGATCTGCGGCTCGGCGTGGGTGTGAAGAGACTCTTTGGCGATGGTCCCAATGTTGCAGGGGTGGAATTGACCGATGGAACCGAGATCCCCGCCGATATGGTGATCGTCGGCATCGGAATTATTCCTTCCGTCGAGCCGGTCAAACGGGCCGGAGCCGCCGGAGAGAACGGGGTCGACGTCGACGAGAAATGCAGAACGAGCGTAGTCGACATCTTCGCCATCGGCGATTGCGCCTGCCATAGCAACTCATGGGCTGGCGATGCGCACTTGAGAGTTGAATCGGTGCAGAACGCCAGCGACATGGCAACTACGGTCGCGAAGGTGCTTTGCGGACAGGATGCAGCCTATAATTCGCTCCCGTGGTTCTGGTCCAATCAGTACGATTGCCGTTTACAGACTGCAGGTCTTTCCGTCGATTATGACCAAACCGTGGTGCGCGGGTCCGTTGCCGAAGCCAAGTTCTCGCTGGTTTACTGCAAGGATGGCAGGATCGTCGCCATCGATTGTGTCAACAACACGAAGGATTACGTCCAGGCGCGAAAGTTGATCGAGACTCGCAGAGTTATCGACCCGACCCTCCTCGCCAATGCTTCGATCCCACTTAAAGAACTTGCCGCTTTGTGATCGACCCGGATTGTCACCTGCCATAGGGACAGACCGTCAAACGGCTACATCCTATCCATCGTATCGAACAAGTCCCCGATAGCGGGACACCTATGGGAGGATGTATGCGGCAAAATTTTCGTTGTTCGGTGGCTTGGACCGTTCTGGCAGGGGGCTTGGTAACTTTTCCGGTCGCTGCGTTTGGTCAGGATGTGTCCGACGAGCAACCAGCTGCTGAAGAGAGCACTGGTCTCGAAATCATCGTGACCGCTCAAAAGCGCGAAGAAAGATTGAGTGACGTGCCGGTTTCGGTCGTTGCGGCTACCGCAGAAACCCTTCAGGCTTCCGGTGTGATCGATGCAACCGACCTGGGAGCTGTCGTTCCCGGTTTTACCGCATCCACTTCGGTCTTCGGTCCGCCGGTCTTTTCGCTTCGCGGCGTCAACTTCAACTCTTTCCAGGCATCGGCGCCTCCAACCGTCAGTTCCTACATTGACGAAGCCTCGATTCCCTATCCGATCATGGGTCAGGCGCTGTTCCTCGATGTCGAGCGTGTTGAAGTGCTCAAGGGGCCGCAGGGAACGCTGTTTGGACAGAACGCGACCGGTGGATCGATCAACGTAATCGCGGCGAAACCTACTTATTCCCTCGAGGCGGGTTTCCGGGTCGATGTAAACCATTGGGGTGAAACAAACGCCGAGGCATATGTCAGCGGACCTTTGAGCGACACGCTTCGTGCGCGTGTGGCTGCACAAACCACACAATTTGGTGGCTGGCAGCGCGGGTATTTTCTCAACGACCAGAAAAACGGCGATCAGAACAAACTCGCAGGCAGGCTGCTCCTCGACTGGACTCCGACAGATCGCCTGACGGTCGCGCTGAACGTCAATGCTTCTTACGATAAGAGCGAGCAGCAGCAGGCGCAGGCATTCCTGTTCACTCCGGTCAACCCGGCAGCTCCTGCCGCAGGTCCGTTCCTCAGTTATGTCGGAAACGAGCCCAACGACGCGCGCGACGCTGATTTCGACTTGGGTTACGATACGCGTGCGGACAGCAATACCGTTCAGGCGATCTTGCGCGCCGACTATGAAATTACCGATAGCCTGACTTTCACGTCGATAACGAACTATATCGACACGCGTTTTCGCTCTCCGCACGATCAGGACGGCACGGCAGTTCCAATGCAGCCGGCCCTTTCAAAAGCCGATATCGAGTCGATCAACCAGGAAGTTCGGCTAGCCGGCGAATTGGCTGATGGTCGGGTCAACTTCGTGATCGGTGGCAGCTATGCCGACGATGACATCACGGAAGGCGTAGCGAACGAGTATATCGGATATACAGGCTTTCCGCCCAACTCGCCGGCCGAATGGCGGTACGACCTTACGCAGAAAGCTCTCGCCGTCTTTGGTAATGTCGATTTCGAGATTGTCGATGGTCTCACGCTGAGTGCGGGTGCGCGCTACACCGACACCGAACAATCGATCTTCGGTTGTACGTTCGATGGCGGGGGCACGCCGGGCATCCGGGCGATCAGCCAGGCGATCGTTTCGGGCATCGATCCGCCTTTGGCGGCAGCCTACGTATCGGGCGGGTGTATTACCATTGATGACGGCCCCCCCAATTTCTCGTTCCTTCCAGTCTTCGCAGATCAAACCCAGAAGGAAGATAACGTCGCATGGCGCGGGATCGTCAGCTACGAGCCCTCGGACCAGGTGCTTCTCTACGGGGCAGTCAGCAGAGGCTACAAGGCCGGTACTTTTCCGGTTATCGTCAACCTCTTCAATTCGGTCATCCAGCCTGTCACACAGGAGGAGCTGACGTCGTATGAAGCTGGCGCAAAGCTCACTTTGGCCGATGGCAGGGTTCAGCTCAATGCGGCAGCGTTCCATTACGACTATAAGGACAAACAGTTCTTCGGGTTCCTCCCGGTCCTTCAGGGTGCGCTAGTGACAGCCACACTTGTCAATATTCCTGAGTCGACGGTGGATGGCATTGAATTCGACATTACTGCAGAGCCGATTGACGGACTCCGAATCACGGGCGGGGCGACCTACATCGATACAGAGGTCAAAAACTTCGTTGGTTTCGATTTCGCCGGCCAGCCACTCGATTATTCTGGCAAGGAATTCAGCTACGCTCCACCGTGGTCGGCCAATCTCGATGCCGAGTACGAGTTCCAGACCAGCGGCACTATCCGACCGTTCATTGGCGGCAGCGTCACATATCGGGATGACACCTTCGCTGATCTTGGCGAGCCGGCAAGTTTTGCGATGCCGTCCTACACGCTACTTGATGCCCGCGTTGGGCTGATTTCCGACAATGGCTGGAGGCTCAGCATCTATGGCAGGAACCTGACCGACGAATACTACTGGAACTCGGTCGCTTCTGCCGGAGACGGTGCCGTCCGCTTTACGGGTGAACCCCGGACATTCGGCGCATCCTTCAGCTTCCGATATTGAGTTGACGACAGGGGCTCGGCGGGGTGCGAGGTTCGTACCCCGCCGAAGGTCCGACACCTGTCAGCGGAAAAGGTGGGCATATGCAGAACCTTACAGGCCAGAACATCATTGTGACCGGCGGAGCGAGCGGGATCGGAGCCGCAACCGCTCGCGCAGCGATCAAGGCTGGCGCGACGGTTGCAATTACCGATCTTTCCGAAGATCAGGGTAGCGAACTCGCGGTGCAGCTCGGCAAAGGGGCATCGTTCTTCCGGCATGATGTCACAAAGGAAGGCGAGTGGCGGGACATCGTCACCAAATTCGAAAATATTGCAGGTGCAGTCACCGGATTGGTAAACTGCGCTGGGACAGCAGCCGTACCGGCTCCACTCGACCAGGTCGACGAGCAGTCATTCCGCCGGATATTCGAAGTCAATCAGCTGGCTTGCTTTCTGGGTATGAAGGCGGTTGTTCCTTCCATGCGCAAGGCGGGTGGGGGTTCGATCGTAAATGTGTCATCGGTTGCCGGACTGAAGGCCGTTCAGGGTGCGATTGGCTACGTCGGTAGCAAGTTCGCCGTAACCGGGATGACCAAAGTCGCGGCACTCGACTTGGCTGCAGACAGCATCCGGGTGAACTCGGTTCACCCGGGTTTGATCGATACGCCCATGGTGCGGCCGGACGGTGATGACGACGCTTTCGCGCCGATTCTCCAGTTTGCGCAGACATTGCCGGTCCCACGGCCCGGAGAGCCGGGAGAAGTGGCTTCGGTCATCGCGTTCCTTCTATCCGACGACGCCAGCTTTGTCACCGGCAGCGCATATGCGGTGGACGGGGGCTGGACCACCGGATGATGCCATCCGACCGACGCCTTGAAGGACGGGTGGCGATCATCACGGGTGCTGCGAGCGGCATCGGGGAAGCGACGGCCAGACGGTTCGCCGATGAAGGCGCAATCGTTGTCTGCGTCGATATTTCCGAAAAGGTTCACGACCTTTCAGATGAACTTGGCGACTGTGCATTCGCCGAAATTGCCGACGTCGCCGATGACGCACAAGTAGAACGCTTCGTCCGCTCGGCGCTCGATCGCTTGAACCGGATCGATGTACTAGCCAATAACGCGGGCATCGACGGCCAACTCGCTTTGCTCGCCGATGGCGACCAGGAGAATTACCAGCGTGTCATGGACGTCAACCTGCGTTCTTGCTGGTCGACGATGAAGGCGGTCCTGCCATCAATGGTTGCGGAGAGTTCGGGATCGATCATCAACATGTCTTCGGTCGGTGCGCTCATCGGCTTCGAAAACTTGTCAGTCTATTCCGCGGCCAAAGCGGGTTTGATCGGTATGACACGTGGGGCGGCGCTGGAATACGGAGCGCATGGGATCAGGATCAACGCGATCTGTCCCGGCGGGGTGCTTACGCCCTTGGCGGAATCGTTCATGGACGAAGGAACGTACAAGGCATGGGCCGACAAGCACGCCTTGAAACGCTTTGCCAGACCCGAAGAAATTGCTGCCGTCGTATCGTTTCTCGCAAGCGACGAGGCCTCGTTCATCACAGGCTCTTCCCTTGTCGTAGATGGCGGGATGACCGCCTCTTGAAAATTGTACGGATTAAGGACCTCAACCAATGCCGAAAGTGACCGCAAGCAGGGTGATCAAGGCACCAGTGTCGAAAGTTTGGGGTGCTATTCGTGATTTCGAATCCCATTCTCGCTGGATCGAACACCATCCCGAAATAACCGTTACGGGCGGCACCGGTCTGACCATCGGTACCCAGCGCCGAGTCACCTATGGCGACGGTTCGTTTTTCGACGAAATCCTCACGACACAGGACGATCGCGGATTCTTCCAAGAATACGATGTCATCGGAGACCTGCCATTGCCGGTTTACAACGTAAGGGGGGCGATGAAACTCCATCCGGTAACGGCTGATGATACCACTCTCGTCGTGCGAACGCTGACCTATGACACCCCGCTTCAGCCTGGCGAAGCAAAGGATTTTGAGAAAAGTCGCTACGACTTGTTGGCGACAAGCCTCGACCTGCTTGCAGACCTTTTCGAATAACGATGGAGATCCCTCTTTCTCCTTTCGATATCACGCCAGAACTCATGACAGGGATCGTGCGCCGGCGTTACCCCGAAGCGCTGGTCACTGCTGTCGAAATCGTCCGGGCACACGAATACGGGGAGGGTGATGTTTCCACCTCATCCCGGGCCACCGCCCGATTGACCTATTCCGACACCGAGCGCGAGCTGCCGAAGGACATTGTCCTGAAGCTGTCGTTCGATCCGCGCGTCGAGGGAACCGATGCGTGGTTTTGCAATCTGACCGGGTTGTTCGCCAACGAGGTCGATTTCTACAATCGCATTCGTCCCGAACTCTCACTGGAAGCGCCGCTCGCACTTGGCGGGTATTTCGACGAGGCCACCGGACGATACATCCTGGCGATGGAAGACGTCACCAGAAGGGGGGCGCGGTTCCCGAGCAACCAGGACGATATCGCGCTCGACCATGTCAAACGGATACTCTCCACTGTCGCAGGGTTGCATGCGCAATTCTGGGAAAGCGAGCGATTCCAGGATGATCTTGCCTGGGTCGAGACGCACCTGTCCGGGCGCGTCGAAGCTCATATGCGCAGCGTGATCCCGGAAAAGGGCATCGCAAGCGAACTTGAGCAGCACAAGTTCAAGCGGGAAATTCTCGAGCGCTTGGGCACCAGCGAGCGTGAACTTTTCGCGGGCATGTGCGCGAACAAGCTGCATCAATCGAAGTTGCACCAAACCTTGCTGCACGGTGACTTGCACATCGGGAACACCTATCTGATGCCCGATGGCACGGTAGGACTCCATGACTGGCAGCTGTGCGTGAAGGGATTTGCCCTGCACGATGTCACATACATCATCAACACGTCCCTCTCAGTCTCCCAGCGTCGTGTGCACGAGCGAGACTTGCTGGAGCATTATCGAGATTGTCTTGTCGCCAATGGCCTCGTCAGTCCGCCCGATATGGACATGCTGTGGCACGAGCATCGCCGTGCCGCGCTGTGGACCCTCTATATTGGCTGGCTCACCTGCCCACCGCTCAGCTATGGCTGGGATACGCTCGCAGTAGCTTTGCTGCGGGTCTCGACGGCAGTCGAGGATCATGAAACGCTTGCCCTGGTCAGGGAAGGCCTGTGAGTGCCAAGCCTGCAGCATTGCTGATAGGTGCGAATGGCGGTATGGGAAGGGCAGTTGCGCGAGCGCTGCTTGATACCGGCTATGCGCTCACAGCTACAGTGTCGCGCCGGGCCGCTATCGATCCCTTTCTTGCGGATTACCCGTCCTGCGAGGCTGTCGAGGCTCTCGATCTTTCCGATGCCGTCGCGGTTAAGGAAAGGATTGCGGCTCTTTCCAGTCAGCTGTCACGGGTTGATGCGGTTGTTGTCTGCTCTGCGGTTGCGCCATGCGCTCCCGCTGAAATGGTCGCCATCGAAGAATTTCGACGCACAATCGAGATCAACTGTACCGCAGCGCTCGCCATCTACCAGGCGACCATACCGCATCTTCGCAAAGCGAGGGGCAGGCTGGTCCTGACTGGTTCTTATTCCGGCAAGGTGGCGACCCCGGTTATGGCCGCCTATGTCGCGTCGAAATTCGCTCTTGAGGGCCTTACCGATGTCCTGCGTCAGGAAGCTCAGGGCTGGGGGGTCGAGATCGTGCTGATCCAGCCGGGTGCGCTCGACACGCCAATGATGCGGCGAACCCAGGAGGACCTCGGCCACACGATTGCCAACCTGTCAGCCGATCAGGCGGAACGATATGGCGATCTCTACCGTCAGATGAAGTATCGCGCCGATGAAGCGCTCGCCAACGGTACATACTCGTCGCCGGAGGCGGCCGCGGCAGGGGTAATCGAGGCCTTGCGCGAAAATCCGCCTTCGACGCGCTATCCCATTGGCGATGATGCAAGATACATGCTGAACCTGGCAAAGAACTCTTCCGATCGCGAAATCGACGACGTCATTCTCGACATCTATCGGTCTGCGCCGCTTTAGAAGATGCCCCGATCTTGTCCCGCCCTTCGGTGACTGAAGTGATTGGCATGGTCTGTTAGCTCTTGCTCCAAAGCACGACCGAACCCGCCGTTACCCTAAGTGGCGATTTGAAATTCGGCGGCCGAGCAAGAGGAGCGGAATATGACATCTTCAGCGAAGGATTTTGGGACCTGGGCGTCCCCTGAGGTGCAGCGCTGCCCTATTCCGCACCTCAACCGCCTGCTCGAGGAGGCTCCGGTCTATCGCGACGAGGGCACCGGCATGGTCTGGGTAAGTCGCTATGAGGACATCAATTTCGTCAACAGCAATCCGGATATTTTTTCCAGCCGCACGCCAATCATGATCAACCGGAAAACCTCGGTTTCCGAAGAAGTCGCCCGGCGATACAAGGAGCGGGGATGGCCGGAAGAGCATGTTCTGGCATTCGCCGACCCGCCCGAGCACACGCTACATCGCGCGCTTGTCGATAAGGTCTTCACGCCAAGCTACACCAAGCAGCTCGAACCCTATGCGCTGGCGATCATCGATGACCTGATCGACGGCTTCATCGAGGATGGCGAAACTGACCTCAGCGCCGGTTTCGCAGTCCATCTCCCGATGTATATTATCTCGGATCAGCTGGGGGTCGATCGCAAGGACTACGAGCAATTCAAACTCTGGTCGAACGCCTGGGTGGATCGCAACGATCCGAACTGCCCGCCGGATCGCGAGCTCATGCTGACTGATCGCATGATCGACATGCAGAATTACCTCGCCGAGCGGGCGCGTTACTATGAGGCCAATCCCAGCGACAATCTGATTTCACGGCTGGTCCATGCCGATGTCGACGGCGAACGCCTCACCATGGGGCAGCTATTGATGGTAGCGCAACTTATCCTTGTGGCCGGAAACGAAACGACCACGACCGGCATCACAAGCGCAATGTGGATGATCCTTAAGGACCCCGCCCTGAAAGAGCGCGTGATGACCGAGGAAAAGGCTGTTCCAGCCGTCATCGAAGAGATGCTGCGTGCGCATGCCCCTGTGCCTCAGCAGTACCGCTACACCACTCAAGACACGGAAATTGGCGGTTTCCCGGTCCCGAAGGATACGATCATCGCGGTGAGCTATCTCGCGGGCAACTACGACAAGGCCAAATGGGAGTGCCCCGAAACCATCGACATTGATCGTAAAGGTGTCCGCAATCACCTCGCCTTCGGCCGCGGTATCCATTTTTGCGTCGGCAACCAGCTTGCGCGCATGGAAATGAGGGTTGCGATCCGGCGCCTGCTGGAGCGCCTGAAGGATCTGCGACTGTCCGAAAAGCACCCTGCGCCGCAGTGGATGGCGAATTTCCAGGTCCATGCTCTCGAAAGCCTGCACGTGCAGTTCACGCTCGGTGCGAAACAGGCGGGTTGAATGGCTGACGAGGAGCCAGCCGCCGAAGGTGCTGCGCCGCATAGCTGCGGCGTCGGCATTATCGGATTGAGCGCAAACGGAGGGTGGGCGAGCCTGGCTCATCTTCCCGCACTGCGCTCGATGCCCGCCAAATTCGACGTTGTTGCTCTCTCGGCGAGTTCGGGCAAATCCGCTGAAGCTGCCGCAAAGGCGCACGCAGTCTCGATGGCGACTAGCGATGCGCTGGTCCTGGCCTCAAGCGGAGATGTCGAGCTGGTGGTCGTGGCCGTGAAAGTGCCGGAGCACCGTGATCTAGTTCAGAAGGCGCTTGATTGCCGAAAGGATGTCTATTGCGAATGGCCGCTAGGCCGCAACACGGCTGAGGCGGAGGAGATGCTGGACGCTGCGCGCCAGTCAGGCGTGCGGCACTTCGTCGGCTTGCAGGCCCGCAGCTCTCCGGCCTTGCGCTATATCCGCGATCTCGTGGAGGAAGGGTATGTCGGCAGGGTCATTTCGACCCGAGTGACGGGCTCCGGCGGGTTTCCCTGGAGCGGCCAAGCGCTCGCTTCGCTTGCCTACACGCTCGATGACAGTCTCGGGGCTACTCTCTTCACGATCCCCTTCGGCCATATGATCGACGGTTTCACGTGGGTTCTTGGCGAATTCGCGGAACTCGACGCGACAATGGCGGTGCAGTTTCCTCAGGTAAAACTCACCGACACCGGGGAGACAATCGCAGCCAATGGACCGGATGAGGTGGTCGTATCGGGCACCCTTCAATCGGGCGCGGTCGCTTCGCTGCACTATACCGGCCGAGAGTCTCCTGCAGGCAATCTGCGTTGGGAAATTTCCGGTGATTCCGGAGCGCTCCTGATCGAGTCCGGCAGCGGTCACCTGCAATACGGTCATCTTGATATAAGCGGCGGGCAGGGCGAGGAAGAGCTGCGGCCGCTCCAAATTCCCCCGATCTATCGCCAGTGCACGACTGCGGAGGACAGTCACGCCGATAGCGTGGCGCATGCCTATCACGCAGTTTCCAAAGACCTGAGGACCGGTGCCGCCAGCGTGCCGGATTTTGCCGACGCCTTGAAGCTGCACCGATTGCTTGATCGGATCAGACACGCGGCCGGCTGGAACATGGAGAGTGGTATATGAGCATGACGATAGAAGAGATGGAAGCGAAGCTGACCTATCTCATGGATCGCCAGGAAATCTATGACGTCGTGGTGCGCTATTGCCGCGGGTGCGATCGACTTGATCGGGACATGGTTATGTCGGCTTATCACCCCGATGCGATGGACGATCACGGCAGTTTTGTCGGGCCACCCGACGCGTTCTGGGACTGGGTCAAGAACCTGCACGGCCAATATCAGAGCGCGACCCAGCACATGATCGGCAATCATCATGTGGAAATTGACGGTGAAACCGCCCATTGCGAAACCTATCTCTCCTACTCGGCAATGAACACGACAGGCGCCCCGTTCAGTTCAATCGGCGGTCGCTACATCGACCGGATGGAGAAGCGCGAAGGCAAATGGGCCATCGCGCATCGCAAATATATCGTCGACTGGGTCGCACCATCGATCAATACGATCGAAGGAAGCAAGACGCCGGAGGGAGCCCCAAACTTCGACTGCATCGCGCCTCATGAATTTGCTGTGGCCGAAACGGGGCAGCAGGCGAGCCGCGATACAAGCGATCCTTCCTATGAACGCCCGCTAGTGGTCGATCCCGCCCGCGTCGAGCGCTACGACCGTCTGACGAGGGAAGCGCAGGACGCTGCCTCGTGAGCGAGTCCGCAACCCTGCCAGGCGTTCTTGACGGGGTCAGAGTGCTTGAGATCGGCCACTTCGTGGCCGCGCCGTTCTGTACCCGCTTGCTAGCCGATCTCGGGGCTGAGGTCGTAAAGATCGAACCTCTGCGTGGCGACCCGGTCCGGCAGTGGGGTGCCCAGGTCGATGGCAAATCCCTCTGGTGGTCGGTCCACGGTCGCAACAAGCAAAGCATCGCTCTCGATCTAAAGTCCGAGGAAGGTCGAAGGATCGCTATCGATCTTGCGCAGAAATGCGATGTCGTGGTCGAGAATTTCCGCCCCGGTCAGCTCACGAAAATGGGTCTGGGTCCGGATGTTCTGCGTGAAGGCAATCGCGATCTTATCGTCGCCCATATCTCTGGGTATGGGCAAACGGGTCCCGGTAAGGATCGTGCCGCGTTCGGCGTCATTGGCGAGGCCGTTGGGGGGCTGCGCTATCTGACCGACCACCCGCCCGGTACATCCGATCTTCCGCCAGTCCGGGTAGGCATCAGCGTCGGCGACTCGCTCGCCGGTCTTTATGCAGCGCTGGGCATCGTCTCAGCGCTGTGGCGGCGCGAGCGCAGGGGGAGTGATCAACGGTATCAGACCGTCGATGTCGCGCTGACGGAGAGCGTTTTGAGCCTGATGGAGGGGATGCTCCCTGAATTTGGCGCGCTTGGACGGATAAAGCAGCCGACCGGAGGGGCCATCGCCACGGCGGCACCCTCCAACGCATATCCCTCTAAGCAAGGCGAGTTCGTCCTGATCGCGGCGAACTCGGAGCCGTTATTCGCGGCCCTTGCAGAACTGATGGAACGCAGGGACTTGATCGGGGACGAACGCTTCGCGGGCAATGCCGAACGGGTCGCGAACGCATCGGAACTCGATCGGATCATTACCGGGTGGTCGCAGTCGCTCGATACGCAGCAGCTGCTCTATTCGCTGGAATCGGCGGGCATACCTTCGTCAAAAGTGTACACTGCGGAAGATATCGCGACCGACGAACAATACCGTGCGCGCGGAATGGTGCGGGAGGTCGCTGATCCCCGGTTCGGCGATGTCCTGCATCCGGGAATCGTGCCGCATTTTCCCGGCGCACCTGGGAGCGTGCGCAATACCGGCCCCGAGACCGGTGCCGACGGCGTGCGGATCGTGCGCGAACTGCTTGGCTATGATGCCGGGAAGATCGCGCAATTACAGCAGAGCGGAGTGCTCAAGTGACAATGCGTAAAATCCAGATTGTCGAGGTCGGACCTCGTGACGGTTTCCAACCGATCAAGGACTTTATTCCGACCGAGCAAAAGTTCGAATTCATCGATCGCCTCTATGCAGCAGGCATCAGGCGGATGGAGGCGGGCGCCTTTGTCAGTACCAGCGCGGTTCCGCAGATGGCCGACGCGCCCGAAATTCTCGCGCACTGCGCCAGATACGCAGATCTTGATGTCCAGATGCTGGTTCCTACCAACCGTCAAGCCGAGCGGGCGCTCCAGGCCGGTGCCGGGCATATTGCCTTCGTGATGTCCGCATCGCCGGCGCACAACCAGAGCAATGTGCGTCGTACTCCAGAAGAATCGGTCGAGGAGTTTGCGCTGCTGGTCAGCGAATTGCCGTCCGAAGTGAAGGTCAGGATCAATTTGGCTACATCCTTCGACTGTCCCTTTGACGGGCCGGTAGCACAGGACGCGGTTCTGCAAATCCTCGCGCGATTGTCGGAGATTACACCTGCAGCCGAAATCGCCCTTTGCGACACGACCGGGCGGGTCACCCCAGACAGGGTCTCTGCATTGTTTGCCCGCGCGGTCTCCGAAATCCCGCAAGTCGGCGGATGGGCTTTCCATGGTCACGATACATATGGACTGGGGGTGGCGAATGCACTCGCGGCTATGGGGGAAGGTGTGACGGTGATCGATTCAGCGTTCGCCGGCCTCGGCGGCTGTCCATTCGCTCCGGGAGCAACCGGAAATGTTGCAACCGAGGATCTCGTCTGGACGCTAGATGCGATGGGGGTCGAAACCGGGATTGATCTTGATCGCCTCTTGACTGCATCATTGCAGGCCGAGCGCATACCGGGCGCGGCAACCGGTGGGCGAGTGCGCAATGCCCTGCGCGCAAAATTGACGGAGGCGGTGTGATGCCGCCCCGGACGATGTACGAAAAAATCTGGGATGCTCATGCCATTCTGGAGATGGACGACGGGACGTGGCTTCTTCACATCGACCGGCACCTCGTGAACGAAGTTACTAGCCCCCAGGCATTCGAGGGCTTGCGCATGCAAGACCGGACCGTCGCACATCCTGAGCTGACGATCGCAGTGGCTGACCACAATGTGCCCACCGATAACCGTGACGGACCGATTGAAGACCCGGCCAGCCGGCTCCAGGTCGAAACGCTGGAGCGCAATGTCGAGCAGTTTAAAGTCCCCTACATTCCCTTACGCAGCGCGCGGCAGGGCATCGTGCATGTCGTCGGACCGGAGCTTGGCCTGACCCAACCCGGCATGACTATCGTTTGTGGAGACAGCCATACATCGACCCATGGAGCATTTGGCGCTTTGGCATTCGGGATCGGAACCAGTGAAGTTGAGCACGTACTTGCTACGCAAACCCTGCGTCAGAGGCCGTCAAAAACGATGCTTGTTCGGATCGACAACGCCCTATGCGCGGGCGCCTCGGCAAAGGATCTTGCTCTTCATGTGATCGGTACACTCGGGACCGCAGGCGGCACCGGATACGTCGTCGAATATGCCGGAGCTGCTGTCGAAGCGCTCGATATGGCCGGGCGAATGACGTTATGTAATCTCACCATCGAAGCAGGTGCTCGCGCAGGCATGATTGCGCCGGACCGAAAGACTTTTGATTGGTTGCATGGCCGCCCGAATGTTGCGCAAGGTGAAGAATTCGACGCAGCAGTCGAAAGATGGGGTGCGCTGCGATCTGACGCTTCGGCGAAATTCGACAAGACCGTCATCATCGACGCCCGCGATGTGGCGCCCATGGTCACATGGGGAACAAGCCCTGATGCGGTCGTACCTATCAATGGTGTGGTTCCCGATCCTGAAGACTTTCCAGAACAGCAGAAGCCGCAACTACACGCGATGCTCGATTACATGGGTCTCGCGCCGGGACAGGCAATCGAGGGCCTCCCGATAGACGTTGTTTTCATTGGCAGCTGTACGAATGGGCGGCTGGAGGACTTGGCCGCAGCAGCGGAAATCGTGCGTGGAAAAAAGGTCGCCAGCGGCGTGCGCGCCCTGATCGTACCGGGTTCCGGCCAGGTCCGCCTGCAGGCAGAAGATCTGGGACTCGATCTCGTTTTCCTGGAGGCGGGGTTTGAGTGGCGGGAAGCTGGCTGCTCGATGTGTCTTGGCATGAATCCGGATCGACTGGCGCCTGGCGAACGGTGTGCCTCCACCTCGAACCGCAATTTCGAAGGCCGCCAGGGCACCGGCGGACGTACCCATCTTGTCTCGCCCGCGGTCGCGGCCGCAAGTGCGCTGTCGGGCAAGATCGCTGATCCCAGAAAGCTTGAGCGATGACCCGTTTCGAACGCCTTGAAGCGACTGCGGCTCCCATACCTATCGACAATATCGACACCGACAAGATACTTCCCGGAGAGTTTCTGAAGACCGTCGAGCGCAAGGGTCTCGGCCGTGCCCTGTTTGCGAGAATGCGATATCGTGCCGACGGTTCACTCAATCCCGACTTCGTTCTCAACCGTGTGCCATGGGGCAATGCGGGCATTCTCGTGGCAGGGGCAAACTTCGGGTGCGGCTCGAGCAGGGAGCATGCGCCATGGGCCCTGCTGGATTTCGGAATTCGTTGCATCATAGCCGAAAGCTTTGCCGAAATCTTTTACAACAACTGCTTCAAGAATGGCATTTTGCCGATCGTTCTTGCCGTTCCTGAAATATCTGCGCTTCGAGAAACAGTGGCAGATGCTGGGCGGGCGCGGGTACGGGTCGATCTGATTGGTCAGACGGTGACCTACGGCGGCGGTATCGAGCTGCCCTTCGATATCGCCGAAGGACGGAAGCGCGCTTTGATCGAAGGGCGTGACGAGATCGCCGAAACGTTGAGCCTTCGGTCCACCTTGTTGGCCTGGCAGCAGGCCAACTGCCGCGAATTGCCGCCAATATTACTAGGCGTTGAGTAGCCTCTGCGCAGCTGTCCCAATCGCTGGGGACATAGTTTCTGGCGCCGATAGTCTAATTCCTCAATCTATCCAATGCGGGGAGTGTTTGAAATGACCGTCCACGAAACCCAGTCGACAAAGCTAACTCCGCTCATGCTCAACCACGCAGCGTGGGTGACGCATGATGTCGAGGCCACCGCTGACTTCTACATGAACGTCATGGGGATGGACCTCGCGAGTACCGTGGTCGGCAATTCGGTGCCTTCGACCGGCGACGAATTTCCCTACTTTCATATCTTCTTTCGCATGAAGGACGGGTCGACAATTGCGTTCTTCGAAGCTCCGGGACTGCCAGAGCGACCCGCCGTCTCGCACCCGGCATACGAGATATTCGATCATATCGCGCTTCAGGCTGAGAGTCGGGAGGAAGTCGACGAGTGGTTCGATTGGCTGACGTCAAAGGGCCTGGAGGTTGTAGGACCAACCGATCACGATGGCCTCATCTACAGTGTGTATTTCAAGGATCCGAACGGGATCAGGCTGGAAATCACTTATCCTACCGATCCCGACTGGAACAATCATTCGGAGAAGGGCATCGCGCATCTCAAAGCGTGGAAAGACGGCAAGCAGCGCGCGATCGAGATGGGTTCAGACATCGTCCAATCGATGACGAACGTCATCAACGACATCAAGCGAGCGCGTTGATCGAAAAGGCTATCTAGCTTCGCCGAAGGCCAGTCTGTCGTCGCGAGCCAAGCTGAATTGCTGCCGGTTCTAGGCCGCCGCGCTTACCTGCGAGCCTATCGTCTTGCGAGACGTGATACCGGTGCTCGCGCGGGGCAGCCTCCTGTCTCGGTCCCTGTCAGAATTGGACAGCGTAAGATCACACTCGCGCGTCGATCGGTTTTGCCACTTACTCCAAAGCTCGAGGTACCAGAGAAGAAGCTCGCGCTGTGTTGCGATCTCCAATCGCTGATACGAACGCTTGCGATAGGTCATGACTGTCTCGTCACTGATCTCAAGCTCCAGGCCGATCCCCGTCGTGGTCATGCCGAATATGATACGAGCCGATACCTGCGCCTCCCGCCGAGGCAGTTCGCTTGCGCATTCCTCGATGCAAGCTTCAATTTCCTCAAGCGAGGTGAGCGCCACCGAGACATCGGGTCCATCCCAGGACAGGTTGATGTGCTTCGCGACGACCGCGAAAATCGAATTGGAAATTGACCGGATCGATTCCACATCCTCTGAGGTGAAGGGACCTTTCTTTGATGTTCGGAGGACACTTAATCCCAAAATGTTGTCACCATTCCGTGCGCAGATCAGAAGTCGGTCCTGAACATGAGGCTCACCATAGACCAGATCTCGTAAGGTCGGGTTTGATAGGTGCTCTACATCGGTCCGAACAACCGCGGCATCCTCGATACGCAGTTGTTGTCGCGCCTCGTCGAGAGAAGGATCTTTGCGCCACAGGCCCTCCTTCAGGTAGATTTCCACTTGGCGGTGCGCCGTGTCCGAGCCGTCGATACTCACTGCCGTAATTTCTACGAGATCGTCTTTAGTGAGATTAAAGACTGATGCGTGTTCCGCTCCGCAAGTTGCGTTAAGAAGGCGAAGCAGGTGGGCGCCGAAAGACTTTTGACCGATCGACATGATCAGTTTCGGAAACTCCGACTCCAATTGCATGAGCTTCGTCTCGGACAATTGGGTCCAAAAAGGCATGTTTTCTCTCCAATTCAGCCGTCATTTCCGGTTCCGTCCCGCGCGCAGGGGACATCGGCAGACGCGGCTGTTCGGTAAAGCATAGACTTGAAGAGGTTAACGGGCAAGTTTCGCGCGGACCCTGCCTCAAAGTGTGAGGGGATAAAACGAAATGCCGCAGCGCTTCGAACTGGAATTCGAATGGCTTCATCTCGCCTATGACGAGAGCCAGGCCTTCACCGAAACATATGGCTTTGCTGGAAACCAAGGCGCGGTGAACGTCGAAGGAATTTTGATTCGACCGCGCGACCAGCCGAGCGACACGCTGCAGGTCTACATGCATCCCGCTTCGACCCTGCAATTGCTTCCGGTTCCGCGCGAAGCTGCGCATCGCGGCGCGCACGTCCTTTGTGCAGGCAGCCGTTATGCAAGGAACGATACCGCCTGCATTCTCGAAAAGGTTTTGCTCGATCTGGGCGCGTATATCCGGCACGCCAAGGAAGTGCTTGGCTACAAGCATGTGGTGCTCGTCGGATGGAGCGGCGGTGGTTCCCTTTCGCTGTTCTATCAGTCTCAGGCCGAAAATCCTTCCATAACGGGGACGCCTGCCGGGGATCCCATAGACCTCGCAGGGGCGCGGCTGATTCCGGCTGATGCAGTAGTTTTCCAGGCGGCACACAGTTCCCGCGCGCAACTCCTGCTCGATGTCATAGATCCTTCCGTCATCGATGAAGACGATCCTGATACGCGTGACCAGTCGCTGGACATCTACGGAGACCAGGTAAATCCGCCATTCGACACCGCTTTCCTGGAGCGCTACCGGGGCGCGCAACTGGCGCGCGTGCGCAAGATCACGGCTAATGTGAAGGACACGCTCGAACGACTCCGCAATGCTGGAGGAAAAGAGAAGGAGCGTGGTTTCGTCACGCACCGCACCCTTGCAGACCCCCGGTTCCTCGATCCTGCGCTCGACCCCAATGATCGCCCGATCGGATGGTGCTATCTGGGCGATCCCGAAACGGTGAATTCCGGCCCCGTTGGGCTCGCGCGCTTCTCGACCCTACGCAGCTGGCTCTCGCAATGGTCTATCGACGACACCAATGCCGATGGGATCAAATGCGCGGAGCAGATATCCGCTCCGTTGCTGCTGATCGAAAACTCGGCTGACGATGCAGTGCCAAGCTATCATTGCCAGTCAGTCTTCAAGGCCGCAGGCACCGTGGACAAGCAGTACCATCGGATAGATGGGGCCACTCACTACTACGTCGGCCAGCCAGATCATTTGAGCAGAGCCATAGACCTTACCGAGGGCTGGTTGGCCGACCGACGACTTCTGGGGCGGTGAATTGCGCTGTGAGTGCACCAGGTCCGAGCACGACGAATTTGGGAAAGGAACCGACAAAGATGCGCTTCGACGGAAAAACTGTAATGATCACGGGCGCCGGCAGCGGGATCGGCCAAGAGGCGGCCGCCGCATTCATTGCCGAAGGTGCGACTGTGGCGGGCATAGACTTGTCCGAAGGCGGGTTGACCTCAACCGGCAATATGCTGGGAGATGGCGAGCGTAGGTTTCATCCCATCGTCGCGGATGTTGGCGATGAGAACTCGGTTCGTTCAGCCGTCAAGGAAGCTCATTCCATCAACGGCCGCCTCGACATAGCCTTCAACAATGCTGGGATCACCCAGTCTTCCAGCCTGGCCGCCGACATCCCCGTGGACGAATTCGAGCGGGTGTTACGGATCAACGTGATGGGCGTGTGGCTTTGCATGCGTGAACAGATCCAGTTGATGCTGCAGCAGGATTCCGGCGGCGCGATCGTCAATACCGCATCGTTTCTAAGCGTTCATTCGATGGCGCAGCAAACCGCATACGTGGCCAGCAAGGCGGCTGTTCTGGGAATGTCCAAAAACGCTGCCATCGAATATGCCGAGCAGAATATTCGCATCAACTGTGTTGCTCCAGGTGGGACACCCACGGGCATGATGAAGCAGAGCCTCTCCGGTCTCGATGCCGATGCGGAGGTTGCAGCGCGTCAAGCAATTGCAAACATGCATCCAATGAAGCGGCTCGCGTCAACACGAGATATCGCGAACGCCGTCATGTTCCTGTCGTCGCCGGAAGCAGCCTTCGTGACTGGCATCTTCCTGCCGGTCGACGGGGGATGGTCAGCGCTCTGACGAGCTTTGAGGCGGTCCCCACTATCGGTGACATACGAAGGTCGGACCAGCCTCTATGTTTAGTCCAATACAAGGTGAGGCATCGCCCTGGCGACTGGTCCTTAGAGCCTGACTCAGAAGTTTATGCGATCTGGCAGTGGCTTGCGATGAGGCGGGTGAGGCGGCGGATGTGGGCGATGGTAGTCCATGCGGTGGAACTTTCGATAGTTCTTTCCCAGTCCTTTGCGAGCCGTCGACATCTGCCGAGCCAGGCGAAGGTGCGCTCGACCACCCAGCGGCGCGGGAGCAGAACAAAGCCCCTGGCGGTGTCGCAGCGGCGCACGATCTCGAGCGTCCATTGCCCATGCCCTTGAAGCGCGCCGATGAGCTTGTCGCCTGCGTAGCCCCCATCGGCGAAGAGGTGGCGCAGCCACGGGAAGCGGTAGCGGATTGCCTTGATGAGATCGACCGCCCCGTCGCGATCCTGAATGCTGGCAGCGTGGATGGTGACGAACAACATCAGTCCGAGCGTATCGGTGATGATGTGACGCTTGCGTCCCATGATCTTCTTGCCCGCATCGTAGCCCCGTGGGCCGCCACTCTCGGTGGTCTTGACGCTCTGGCTATCGATCACCCCGGCGCTGGGGCTGGCCTCGCGCCCTTCGATCTGGCGCGCAGCCATCACCAGCAGGTGATTGATCGTCTGCCATAGGCCGCTGTCGCGCCAGGCATAGAAATAGCGTTGAACCGTCGAGAGCGGAGGGAAATCCTTGGGCAGCATCCGCCATTGGCAACCGCTTGTTGCCAGATAGAGGATCGCGTTCATCACCTCGCGCAGGTCGGCGCAGCGCGGCCTGCCGCCAGGTTTCGCGGGCGGCAACAGAGGCTCGATCAAGGCCCACTCGGCATCGCGCAAATCGCTTGGATAACGTAGACCCGGGCGGCTATGCTGCTGCCGGGAGGTATCGGTCCACATCGCTTATTCCTCGGTCGTTTCTGGCGAAACCCCGGAATCAGCGATGCACCAGCGCGTCAAGCGCAACCAGCTGATATCTCCCAACTACTTTTGAAGACAGGCTCTTACAGGCAGAGGAGAACTTAAATGGCATCCGATTCATCGGCGCAAGCCGGACAATGCCCTTTTTCGCGCGTCGAAATTGAAAAGCTCGATGTTCTGCAGAAGGTGTTGCGGTCCAAGGCCGTCGAAGAAGATGCAAACGTCTCCGCAGACAATTACCTCCACCCGGACGAATTGGGGGCCATCAACGTCAAGGCGTTTCAGGAGGGTAACCTTGCCATGAGCAAGGGCGATGCACACCGCAAGCGTCGCCGGCTCCTAAACCAACTGGTGCGGCCAGAGCAGCTCGTACATTACCGCGAGGAAATCATCCTCCCGGCAGTCCAGCGCTGGATGGGGCGCAAGGCAGAAGAAAATGCCGATGGCACCTTCAGCATCGATTTGGCGGGCGTAGTCGAGCTCATCTTCCTCGAATTTGCGGCCAAGATCATCGGTATCCAGGGCGTCGAGTCCGAGGAAGGCATGGCGCGCTTGCGCGGCTGTGCGCTGCCCATCTTCGGTGGCCTGAGCGCGGCCCATTTCGAAAATCGCGAAGAAGTGACCAATGCGGGGCTCGAAGCACGGAAGGTATTCGTAGAGGAATTCTACAAGCCGTCACTCGAGTTTGCGAAGAGCCAGCTGGCACAGGTCAAAGCCGGAAATCTGTCTGAAGACGAGGTGCCGCTCAATCTGCTGCACATGATCGCAACCGAAGCAGTCGAGGATTATGCCGACGAAGAAACCGGGGTCAAGGAAGCCATCCTGTTTTTCGTCGCAACCACGGGTACGAGTGCGCAGGCCGTCATGTCGACGGTCGACTATCTCATCGGCTGGTTCGAGGAACATCCCGAGGATCGCCAGCGCATCGAAGACATGGAATTCGTCTCGAATGCGCTCCAGGAAACGCTGCGCTTGCGCGCACCTTTCATTCCCTATCTTACGCGACTTGCCGTCGACGATGTCGATGCCGAGGAAGTCGCCATCAAGGCGGGCGACGAAATCCATGCCTACATTGCGCGAGCCGGCCGGGACTCTGACGTGTTCGGGGGTGACTCAAACCAGTTCAACCCGGACCGGACAATTCCCGAAGGCATCAATCGCTATGGGCTCGCATTCGCCACAGGCCCGCACCAATGCCTGGGTTTGCGTACCGTGCTCGGCAATGACGGTAAGAGCGGTAGCCATTTGCGCATGGTTCAGGGCCTGTTCCGTGCGGGTATCCGGCGCGATCCCGATCAGCAGGTCCAGACGCTGCCTCTCAAGCATTCGGATGATCCACGTGACCAGATCCCGACATTCGTTTCTTTCCCGGTGATCCTGGACAATTGGAGTAAAGTGGCATGAGCAGGGTTGAAGTACTCAAGGCAAGCGAGCTGCCGGTTGGCGAAATGACCAAGATCGAGGCGGCAGGCCGGACGATCTGCGTTGCCCACCTGGAAGAGCACGGGTTCCGCGCGATCGACGATCGCTGCACGCACGAGGATGAATCACTCAGCGAAGGCTATCTTTGCGACGAGAGCGTGGAATGCCCCATGCACAGTTCCCGCTTCAGCTTTCTCACTGGCGAAGTCACCGGCGTGCCGGCTTGGATTCCGGTCCGGACCTATCCGGTCGAGGTCGAAGGTGACAGCGTTTTCCTTATCATCGAAGAATCGGAAGAAGCGTCGGCATGAATTCCGGGCCCGCCTTTCCCGCGTTTGAATCGATGGGGTCGCGATGCTGACGGCCGATCAATCAATCGTGGCTGACGGGCGGGATGTGTCTGCTGATGCAGGCGCACAAACCCTTGTCGAGGAAGCTGTGATGGCGACTGCGACCGAGCGACCGAAACTGGTAACCATCCTCTACGCGACTGAGACCGGAGCGAGCGAGGACGTGGCAGGTGCGCTCTCGCGCGAAGCCGAGGCCGCCGACCTTAGAGTCACCTGTCAGGATGTCGCCGATTTCGATCCAGAGGATCTCGACACACTCGATGTGCTGCTGTTCGTGACAAGCACTACGGGAGAAGGTGAAGTACCCTATACAGCAGAGGAATTCTTCGAAGCGGTCGAAAGCGAAGATTGCCCCGATCTGTCGGGCATTCGCTATTCGGTTCTCGCCCTCGGGGATTCCACCTACGAACAGTTCTGCGAGGCTGGCAAGCGGCTCGACCGCGCGCTGGCTACGGCAGGTGCTGTACGTATCCAGGACCGCGTCGACTGTGATGTCGATTACGAGGATACAGCCGCGCAATGGCGTGGTTCTGTCCTGGCCAAACTCATCGGCGAGGAAGCTGCAAAGCCTGTCGCAGAAGCGGAAATCGCAGGATCGGTCGAGCGATCGCCGCGGTACGAACCGCTTACCGCGTGCGTAACGGAAAACCGGATACTGACAGCGCCGGGATCCACCAAGGCCACCCGGCATATCGCGCTTGAGTTCGTGGACGAACCTCCTGCCTATGCACCGGGCGACGCGCTTGGATTGATCGCGCATAATGATGATGGCGTTGTCGATGCTCTTTTGAAGGCCTTGTCCTTCGATCCGGCAATACAGGTGCCTTCGAACGGGCGAATGATTTCGGTCGCCAGTGCGCTGGCTGAATCCTATGAAATCTGTGCGTTGACGCCGCGCTTCATCGAAGGGTGGTCAAAGCTTGCATCATCACCTGAGCTCGAAGCGCTGCAATCGGATGATCAGGCGCGGATTGCCTTCATGCATGCCAATCATGTGATCGACGTCATCCGCCAGTACCCCCTAACAGGGGTGAGCGCAGAAGAGTTCATTTCGCTCCTCCGGCCGCTACAGCCGAGGCTTTATTCGATCGCGTCAAGCCAGCGGGTTACCGCCCGAGAGGTCCACCTGACGGTTGCGCCGGTCGAGTACGAACTGCAAGGTGAAGCGCGGCGCGGCGTCGCGACAGGGCAGCTTGTCCTGCGCGCACCCGTCGGCTCGCAGGTTCAAGTATACATTCAACCCAACGAGCATTTTCGGCTGCCTGCACCAACGACACCGATTATCATGATCGGCCCCGGCACCGGGATCGCACCCTTCAGGGGTTTCCTCCAGGAACGATCCTGCGAGACGCTTCGCGGCAAGGCCTGGCTGCTGTTTGGTGAGCGGAACCGGGAATTCGACTTTCTCTATCGTGAGGAACTCGAAGGATATCTTTCGGATGGCATTCTGACGCGTCTGGACACGGCATTTTCGCGCGATGGAAGCGAGAAGGTCTACGTGCAGCATCGTATCGCGGAGCACTCCGACGACATCGTAGCCTGGATCGATGCGGGTGCCCACATTTACATCTGCGGCGACGCCGGAATGGCGAACGATGTCCACGATGCCATTGTCCAGGCACTTGCACGAAGCAAGCAGCTGGACGCTGGCGGTGCCGAGAACATCCTCAATACCATGCGCCGTGCAAAGCGATATCAACGCGATGTTTATTGAAGCCTTCAAGTCTTTGGCCAGACCGCTCGTGGCGCAGAGCTGTCCGACCCGTCGAGAACAAAACGCGCAAGGAGTAGAACGATGCCAACAACTTCATCGGTAAAGGTCGACCCAATCACGCCGTTTGGTGTCGAAGTCGACCTTGATCTCAACGATCCGTCAAACGACGAGAAGGTCGCTGACTTGTTCAAGGAACACGGGTTCCTTGTTTTTCGCGAGCAGGAGCTTAGCCAGGACGAACAAAAGCGCGTGATGGCCCGCCTCGGCCCGTTGCTCGAGGATTTCACGACCGTCGGCTACGTTTCGAACACCCGGAAAGATGGGCTGCTGGGCGATTCCGAAGTCTCTTTCCATTCCGACTTCATCTACACTCCGGTCCCGCTGCTTGGCATCTCGCTGCATGGTATCGAAGTGCCGTATGAAGAGACCTGGACCCGGTTCGCCAGCGGCAAGCTGGCACTGGAATCGCTGTCGCCGCAAACGCGCGACCGGCTGCGCGATCTCAAGGGGCTTAACCTTTTTTCTGCGAGCGAGGAAGGTCTGACCGGACGTCAGCGGATTGAGGGCTATCCCGAAGACGCGCCACGCGCCGAACATGACATCATCCATGTCGATCCGATCACGGGTTGGGAAGTGCTCTATGCCACACAGCAGAACACTGCCCTGATCGTCGGTCTCAGCGAGGCGGAGAGCGAGGAACTCATCGGGGAACTGCATGAGCATCTCTACAATGATGACAATATTTATGAGCATCGTTGGCGCAATGGCGACCTCGTGATCTGGTCGAACCAGGCATTCCATCACGCGCGTGGCGGCCTAGTTCCAGGCAAGACCCGGACCTTGCAGCGTGTTTGCATTACCAATGGCCAGTCGAGTGATTACCGGCCACCGATCCCCGATGACCGTCTCCCGGAACACATGCGCAAGTAATCCCGAAAAGAAGTCACGGGACGGGAGAGAGTAATTGAAAAATATCGATTTTACCGGTCGTGTCGCCCTCGTCACGGGGGGCGGCAGCGGCATCGGACGGGCTACGGCACTTGGTTTTGCCGAGTGTGGTGCTCGCGTGGCAATTCTTGACCATGATGCGATCATGGCGGAGGAGGCGGCTCAACTCATCGTGGACGGCGGAGGCGAGGCTCTGGTCCTGAAAACCGACGTGAGCGACGAAGCGTCGGTGGCGAATGCCATTGCAACCGTTGTCGAGAAATATGGGCGACTCGATGCCGCGCATAACAATGCCGGTATTTCTCCCGACACAGGCAGCACGGTCGATTGCACACGTGAACTCTGGGATCGGATATTTGCGGTCAATACGACTGGCGTCTGGCTGTGTATGAAGCATGAGATCCAGGCGATGCTGAACTCGGGCGGGGGCGCGATCGTCAACACCGGCTCGGTCTCTTCGCTACGGGCCGCACCCTATATTTCAGCCTATGTCGCCAGCAAACATGCGCTGGTCGGCCTCACAAAGGTGACTGCGCTCGAATATGCCGAGCAAGGCATCCGGGTGAACCTCGTCTGTCCGGGCGTCGTCCGGACTCCGATGCTGGAAAAGAAGGCCGACGAGGGTTTTTTCAGTATCGACGAATATGTGCAGGGCTCGGTCCCCATGAAGCGGGCGGGGGCATCGAACGAGATTGCCTCGGCCGTCGTCTGGGCCTGCTCCGAGCAAGCATCCTACCTCACCGGCGCCACCCTGTCGGTGGACGGGGGAATGGTCATCGCCTGATTGGCACCCAGCTTTTTTGAACACGAACGGAGATTACAATGGCAACGCGCCCGGAATATTTCGATAAATACGAGACCCTGAAGTTCGACAGAACTGATGACGGGGTACTGACTGTGCGCTGGCACAGCAATGATGGTCCCGTACTGTACGGCGCGCAGCATCACCAGGAATGGGCGCCTGCCTTCACGGATATCGGCAATGACCGCGGCAATCGCGTTGTCGTCTTCACAGGCACTGGCGATGTCTTCATCGACCGTCATGGTGAATGGGGCGCCCCGATCACGACACCGCGCGATTTCGACGTTCCGTCTTGGGGCGAGAAGATGATGTTCCGCCGGATGTTCGAGATCGAGGCGCCGATCATCTGTGCCTGCAATGGACCGGCGCTGATCCACGGTGAGCTGATGGTCCTAGGAGATATCAATCTCGCTTCGACAACAGCCCGTTTTGCTGACGAAGGACATTTTACTGCAGGTGAAGTCCCCGGCGATGGCGTTCATATTCTTTGGCAGGAGCTAATCGGCATCAACCGCGCGAAATACTTCCTTATGACGGGGCAGCACATCGATGCTCAGGAAGCTCTTCAGCTTGGCGTAGTCAACGAAGTGCTCGAACCCGACCAGTTGATGCCGCGCGCCATGGAGCTCGCGCATCAGATGGCAACCTATGATGACCTGACGCTGCGATATACGCGCCAGTGCTTTGTCGATCGCTGGAAACAGTTGTTCAATGACCAGGTTGGGGTCGGATACGGCATGGCCTTGCAGGCGCTCGCTCACCTCGATCGCGGCTGGATGGTCTGGGACAAAAGCAACGAAGAAAGCGATCACTACAAGACTCTGCGCCGCCTTTATCCGAAGGATCGCGCCGAAGCAGGTGAAGGCCGCGAAGCCAATTCGTGAGCCGACCAAGGGGCCGGCGCATCTCCTCTCCCTTGCGCCGGCCTCTCATTTTTTGCGAGGATGCCAATGTCGAACACTGCCAGCAGATCTTTTGAAACAATCCTTCTCGAGCATCCGGCGGACGCTGTAGCGAGGATTGTCCTCAATCGGCCCGAGGCGCGCAACGCGCAAAGTTCGACTATGTTGTACGAGTTGAACGATGCGTTCAATCTGTGCACGCGCGATGACGCAATTAAGGTAATTATTCTTGCGGCGCGTGGGCCTCATTTTTCGGCCGGTCACGACCTGGACATGGATGCCTTCATGGCCGGCATGGAGCAATGGGATCCGGTTGGTACCTGGTGCGGTTTCGGCTGCGGCGGTGCGGAAGGCAGAATGGGCATCGAGAAAGAGATGTTTCTCGGCCTGTCCGAACGTTGGCGCAACATTCCGAAGGTGACAATCGCACAGGTTCAAGGGAAAGCCATTTCCGGTGGCCTCATGCTCATCTGGCCGTGCGACCTCATCGTCGCGTCAGACGATGCGATGTTCGCAGACAACACTGCTGCGATAGGAATTGCGGGAGCTGAATTCTTTCAGCATCCTTGGGAGCTTGGCATTCGTAAAGCGAAGGAGATGCTCTTTACGAGCGACTACATAGATGCCAGTGAGGCGCACCGACTGGGCATGGTCAACCACGTCGTGCCCCTTGAGGAGTTGGAGGCATCCACACTCGATCTGGCACGGAAGATTTCGCTTAAGCCTTCCTTTGCGCTCAAGCTTCTGAAGGAAGCGGTAAATGCGGCGCAGGATGCGCAAGGTCGCGTGTCTGCGATGAACACCAGCTTCGCGCTTCACCAACTCAGCCACTCGCACAACGAACAGGTTTTCGGTCTGCCGATCGACCCGACCGGACTGCCGCCGGCGGTTCGCGAAAAGTTCAAACGCAACGATGACCGCAAGCAGGACGCATCGTGAACGTCTTGATTATTGATTGGAGGGCCTGCGCGTGGCGTTGATTATGCTCGCAGAAATTCCCGCTCGCGGCGCTGCAAAGCATGGCCGCGACGCATGGGCAATTCGGCATGGGGACGATGTCATTACCTGGGGTGAGCTAGCGGCTCGCTCGCTTCGCCGCGCTCACGCTCTGCGAGAACGCGGATTAGGGGTTGGCGATCTGGTGACGCTTGCCTTGCCCAATGGCTCGCATATCTACGAGTGGTTGTTCGCACTCTGGCGCATTGGCGCGACACCGCACGTCGTTTCCTATCGGCTACCCGAAGCCGAATTGCGAGCGATCATCGAAGTTGCCAAGCCCGCCATGGTCGTAGCAAGCGATCCTCATCTGCAGAGTTCGCTCGGGGCATTCGCCGCCGACTTGGGTAGCGATTGCGATGATCTTTCGCCCTTGGAGCCAGTGCTCGCCGACAATTGGAAGGCGATGTCGTCCGGAGGGTCGACGGGGCGCCCGAAGATTATCGTGTCGCCTGGTCCGAATGCTTTCGATGACGAGAAGAAGCCGCCCCTGCGATTTCCGTCCGAGGGACCAATCCTCGCCACAGGGCCAATCTATCACAACATGCCGATGACAACGAACCTTCAGGCCTTGTTCGAAGGTCATCCGGTTATCGGCATGGAGCGTTTCGATCCCGAAGAGGCGCTTCGTCTCATCGACGAGCACTCGATAGCCTGGACCAGCTTCGTTCCTACCATGATGATGCGCATTTCGCGCCTCCCGGAAGCGGTCAGGTCGAAGTACGATGTGTCCTCGCTTAAGACCGTCTGGCACTGGGCCGCGCCGATGCCGCCCGAGCTCAAGCAGGAGTGGATCGACTGGTTGGGCCCGGAAACGATCTGGGAGCTCTATGGCGGCACCGAAGGGATCGTGACGGCAATCCTCAACGGAACGGAATGGCTCGAGCATCGCGGGTCCGTAGGCCGAGCTGTCGGCAGCGAAATAAAGATCGTCGACGACGAGGGTACCGAAGTGCCGCAGGGCGAGATCGGCGAGATTTTCGCGCTGCCTGCAAGCGGAGCTGGGTCCACTTACAGTTATATCGGGGCGGAGCGGAGGACTATTGCCGGAGGCTTTGAAACGATTGGTGACTTCGGATGGATGGACGATGAGGGCTATCTCTACATTGCCGATCGCCGCACCGATATGATCGTGTCAGGCGGGGCCAATGTCTTTCCCGCGGAAGTCGAAGGGGCGCTCATGGCGCACCCGGCTGTAGCTGAAGCTGTCGTGATCGGCCTGCCCGATTCCGACTTGGGCGCACGGGTACATGCGATCGTGCAGGTGGTCGAGGATCTCGAAGCACACGGGCTCGACGAACCCGATAGTGAAACGCTGGTTGCTTTCCTGAGAGAGAGGATTGTGACCTACAAAATCCCTCGAAGTTTCGAATTCACCCGTCAGCGACTGCGCGACGACGCGGGCAAGGTACGCCGACAGCAATTGCGCGAAGATCGACTGACACAGGTCGCAGTCTCCTGATGGCTTCCGAAGCGAGACAAAAGACCAAGGAGCATTCGACATGAGCCAGGACGCCGTTTTTCAGGCTGACTTCGTGATTGTAGGCGGAGGAAGTGCGGGGGCAGTTCTTGCCAACCGCCTGAGCGAGGATGGTCGGACGCGAGTTCTGCTTCTCGAAGCGGGCGGGAACACCAGCTCCCTGATCGTGCAGATCCCCGCAGGAGTCGTCCAGTTGATCGGCAACAAGCGATATGACTGGACCTATGCGCAGTCTCCCGATCCGACCATCGAGGGGCGCAAGTTCGCCTGGTCCGGAGGCAAGGGCCTGGGTGGAGGCAGCGCCATCAACGGAATGGTTTATGTCCGTGGCACCCGTCGCGATTATGACCGTTGGGAGGAGCTAGGGGCGAAGGGCTGGGGATTTGCGGACGTCTTTCCCTACTTCCTCAGATCGGAAGGCTGGGCTGGGGAGCCCAACCAGGCGCATGGATCGAACGGCCCTCAATCGACCTCACCGATGCGCGATGGATACCATCCACTTACCCATACCTTCCTTGAGGCCTGCAACCAGGCCGGCATGTCGACACTCGACGAATATCAGGACGGTAATCTTGACGGGGTGTTTCTCACGCACGGCTCTCAACGGGACGGGTGGCGGTGCAGCACGGAAAAGGCCTACCTCCGCCCAGCAAAAGGGCGCGCCAATCTGACCGTCCTGACGGGTGCAGAGGCTCGCAAGGTCCTGTTCGACGGGCGCCGGGCCGTGGGCATTTCGTTCGTGAAGGACGGCCAGACTATGAAGGCCAAGGCTTCCCGCGAAGTGATCCTTTCTGCAGGAGCAATGGGCACTCCCGGATTGCTGATGCGCTCGGGCATCGGTCCTGCCGATCATCTGTCGGATCTGGGGATTGACGTAATCGCCGATCGAGACGGTGTCGGCGCGAACCTGCAGGAGCATCCAGGTGTCGGGCAAAACAAGTTCATCAACCGACATTCGCTTAACAGCCGTATGCGGCCCTGGCACGTGGCCGGATATGCCTTGCGCTACCTGCTGAACCGTACAGGGCCCCTGTCTACGCCGGCCGTACCGGCGATGGGGTTAATTAGAACCGATCCCGATCTGGACGAACCCGATGTGCAGGTGCATTTCATGCCACTCGGATACGATGCGGACCCGAACGCCGAGGCATGGGATTCCAGCGGGTTGCCGAAGGAAAAGATCGTGACGCTCTATGCGTCGGTATGTCATCCCAAAAGTCGGGGGCGAGTGCTTCTCGGGGAAAATGGCGAGCCGAGAGTGGAACATCAGTTTTTCGGCGACCCCGAAGACATGAAAACCCTTGTCGCGGGCTGCCGCTTTGTCGACCGGCTTTATCAAACGAAAGCCATGCAGGAGATCGTCGTCGCGGATCGAAATCCCAATCCGGTCCCGTCGAGTGACGACGAATGGGCCAGCTTCATCCGCAAGCATGTCGCACCTGGCTATCACGCAGTTGGTTCATGCCGCATGGGCGACGATGATAGCGCAGTGGTCGGTCCTGACCTGATGGTCAAAGGCTTCACGGGCATTCGCATCGCCGATGCTTCGATCATGCCGGCCATCACCAGCACAAACACCAATGCGACGGCCATCATGATCGGGGAAAAGGCAGCCGACATCATCAAGGGTGCCGATGCGTCGATTGCGAACAGTCGCGCAGCATAGGAAGGCGAGCCATTCATGAGTGACACTGCATCCCCGCCCATCGTGACGACAATCGAAGACGGGGTGGGAAAGATCACGCTCGCCGCGCCCGACAAAGGCAATCCCCTTAGAGCCTGTCTTCAAAAGTAGTTGGGAGATATCAGCTGGTTGCGCTTGACGCGCTGGTGCATCGCTGATTCCGGGGTTTCGCCAGAAACGACCGAGGAATAAGCGATGTGGACCGATACCTCCCGGCAGCAGCATAGCCGCCCGGGTCTACGTTATCCAAGCGATTTGCGCGATGCCGAGTGGGCCTTGATCGAGCCTCTGTTGCCGCCCGCGAAACCTGGCGGCAGGCCGCGCTGCGCCGACCTGCGCGAGGTGATGAACGCGATCCTCTATCTGGCAACAAGCGGTTGCCAATGGCGGATGCTGCCCAAGGATTTCCCTCCGCTCTCGACGGTTCAACGCTATTTCTATGCCTGGCGCGACAGCGGCCTATGGCAGACGATCAATCACCTGCTGGTGATGGCTGCGCGCCAGATCGAAGGGCGCGAGGCCAGCCCCAGCGCCGGGGTGATCGATAGCCAGAGCGTCAAGACCACCGAGAGTGGCGGCCCACGGGGCTACGATGCGGGCAAGAAGATCATGGGACGCAAGCGTCACATCATCACCGATACGCTCGGACTGATGTTGTTCGTCACCATCCACGCTGCCAGCATTCAGGATCGCGACGGGGCGGTCGATCTCATCAAGGCAATCCGCTACCGCTTCCCGTGGCTGCGCCACCTCTTCGCCGATGGGGGCTACGCAGGCGACAAGCTCATCGGCGCGCTTCAAGGGCATGGGCAATGGACGCTCGAGATCGTGCGCCGCTGCGACACCGCCAGGGGCTTTGTTCTGCTCCCGCGCCGCTGGGTGGTCGAGCGCACCTTCGCCTGGCTCGGCAGATGTCGACGGCTCGCAAAGGACTGGGAAAGAACTATCGAAAGTTCCACCGCATGGACTACCATCGCCCACATCCGCCGCCTCACCCGCCTCATCGCAAGCCACTGCCAGATCGCATAAACTTCTGAGTCAGGCTCTTAGCATCGAACTGGCCAACGGGCTTCTGCATGCCGTGCAGTCATTCGCGGAAGACGCTTCGGTTCGCTGCGTTCTCCTGACGGGCTCCGGCCGTTTCTTCTGCGTGGGCGGCGATATTTCGGCCATGTTGGAGGCCGCAGAAAAGGTGGGCGAGGTCATCGAAACCCTCACCACGTCTTTGCATGCCGCAGTCCAGACCCTGCTTGAAATGGAAAAACCTCTCGTCACTGCCGTGAACGGGCCGGTGGCCGGGGGCGGGCTGGGACTGGCGCTGTGCGGCGACATCGTGCTCTGCGGGCCGAAAGCGCATTTCTCGATGGCCTATACAGGGATCGGCTTCTCGCCCGATGGCGGATCGACCTGGCTTCTGCCGAGGCTGGTGGGTCTTCGGCTCGCGCAGGAAATGGCGCTTAC
This sequence comes from Citromicrobium bathyomarinum, assembly GCA_001306305.2. Lineage (NCBI taxonomy): Bacteria > Pseudomonadati > Pseudomonadota > Alphaproteobacteria > Sphingomonadales > Sphingomonadaceae > Citromicrobium > Citromicrobium bathyomarinum. The sequence goes on along the minus strand of CP155577.1, from coordinate 2,435,725 downwards.
CAACCGCAGGCTTTCCTCCGAAGAGGCAGTAGCATTAGGTCTCGTCACGCGGGTTGTCGACGGCGAGGATCTTGATCTTCAGGCCGAAGCCGTGAAAGTCGCCGCCGCACTGGCGCGCGGCCCGATTAGCGCAAATGCGGCGACCCGCAGACTGCTCCTCGACAGCTATCGCGCTGACCCGGCGAGCCAGATGCGGCGTGAAGCGGCAAGCGTGAAAGCGCAGGCGACCGGGCCGGAGGGGCGGGAAGGGCTCGCAGCTTTCGTGGAGAAGCGACCCGCAGACTTCTCGCTCCGCCAAGGCGCATGAGTGGCTGACCTTTCTGCCCCTTGCGATTTGAGCGGGCAAACTGCTCTGGTCACTGGCGCGGCCGGTGGCGTGGGGGCCGAGATCGCGTTGTGCCTTGAGCGTGCAGGGGCCCGCGTGTTCGCCACCGATCTGGACAGCGCCCGCCTCGCCGAGGTGAGACCTGACCGTTGTGCTGCATGGGATATCCGCGCTCTCGATGTGTCAAACATCGAGAATGTCGGCAGCGTCGTCGGTTCCGTTTGCGAGGAAGCAGGCAAGATCGATATCCTCGTAAACTGCGCTGGCATCTATCGCATGCAGTTTCTGCCCGAGATTACCGAACCCGAATGGGACAGGCTGTTCGCCGTCAATGTGAAAGGCGCTGCGTTCATGACGCAAGCGGTGGCGCAATCCATGACGGCAGCAGGCAGGGGGGGAGCAATTGTCAATGTCGCCTCTGCGGCCGGTCGTCGTGCGACGGCAGGGTCTATTGCCTATTCCGCCAGCAAGGCTGCGGTCATTAGTCTGACCCAGGGATGTGCAAGCGAACTGGCGGCAAGCCGCATCCGGGTGAATGCGATTGCCCCCGGCGCGGTCGAAACAGAGATGTGGGACCAGGTCCAACGCGATTACGCGGGCAGGCTTCCTGTCGACGGACCGACGGTAAAGGAGATGCAACTCTCCATGACCCCGATGGGCCGTATCTGCACCGCGGAAGATTGCGCGCGTGCCGTGCTGTTTCTTGCCAGCGACGAGAGCGCATTCGTGACAGGTCAGACCCTCAACGTTGATGGCGGGCTCTGGATGAACTGATGCAGGCAATAGAGTCTGGCAGGTGGAACGATGAAACAGCTTCAAGGACGTAGAGCTCTGGTGACCGGCGCGGCCGATGGAATCGGTCGAGGCATCGCAGAGTGCTTCATTGATCAGGGCGCAGAGGTGCTTGCCGTGGACCTTGACGCAGAAAAGCTGGCTGAGGGTTTCGATGGACGGGCTGGTGTCACACCGCTCCAAGTCGACGTGTCCGCGGACGATGCGCCAAAAGTTCTGGTCGAGGCCTGTGTCATGAGCTTGGAGGTCTCGATATTCTGGTCAACAACGCCGGCATTCCCGGCGAACTTGCGCTGCTTGAAGATTGTTCGGACGAGAATTGGCGAAGGGTGTTCGCTGTGAACGTCGATGCTGTCTTCAGGATTTCGCGCGCCTGCGCACCTTTGTTGCGCCAGGCAGGTCTGCGCGGTCGTATCATCACGATTGCATCGGTCTGCGCCGAATACGGTCTTCGGCTACAGGGTCCCTATGTCGTCTCAAAGCATGCGGTGGCCGGACTGATGAAGGGGTTCGCCATCGAGCTCGGCGATAGCGGCGTGACGGTCAACTGTATCAATCCGGCAAATACCCTCACCGGCATCACCCGAGACTGGTTCGCCCCAGAGGATTCCCCCGAGGGGCGGGCGTATCTGTCGGCTGCAAGCGTGCTTGAAAGATATTCCTATCCAGCCGATCTTGCCGCAGCTGCTCTCTTCCTTGCCGGCGATGGAGGAGCGTATGTGACTGGCCAGGCGGTTACGGTCGATGGCGGAATGACGAGTCGCCTGCCTTCTCTCGATCATTCCAGCCGGATAGGGCAAGACTGATCCGACCCATTTGTCAGCTCAGAAAGATTGACGGGATGTCACTTGGTGATCGCCATATCGTCGGGCCTCAATGACCGGTGCAATGACAAATCAGTATCCGTGCCTTTGCGCCGGTTACGCCTTCAAGCAATCTAGGCGATGAAGCTGGCTTCGGTCTTCGATCGCAAGGTCTCCAGATCAACTCCAGGTGCAAGCTCGAGCAGATGGAACATCTCCGAGCCGCGGCCCCTACGTTCAAACACGGCCAGGTCGGTGATGAGCATATCCACCACGTCAGCGCCCGTGAGCGGTAGTTCGCAAGTCTTGCGAAACTTCGCAGTGCCGTCTTTCGCCAGATGATCCATCAGGACGATGATCCGGTCGACACCGGCGACCAAATCCATCGCTCCGCCCATGCCTTTGACCATCTTGCCAGGAATGCTCCAGTTTGCGAGGTCGCCATTCTCGGCCACTTCGAGGGCGCCAAGAATCGACAGATCGACGTGACCACCACGAATAAGGGCGAAGCTCTCAGCCGAATTCATGAAGGACGCGCCGGGCAAGGCGGTAACGGTCTGCTTTCCGGCATTGATGAGGTCGGCATCGACCTCTTCTTCAGTAGGAAAGGGGCCGACACCGAGCATGCCGTTTTCCGACTGGAATGTCACTTCGATCGCCGGATCGATGAAATTTGGTACCAGCGTGGGAACGCCGATGCCAAGGTTGACGTAGTCACCATCACTCAGCTCACGCGCCGCACGTTCGGCCATTTGTTCTCTTGTCCAGCCCATGCTCATGCTCCCGCCCTGACCGTGCGCTGCTCGATCGGTTTTTCGAACGATTGTCCGGTAAGGATCCGATCGACATAGATACCGGGCGTGTGAACCTGATCCGGGTCGATCTTGCCAACCTCGACCAGCTCCTCCACCTCGACCACTGTGACTTTTGCCGCAGTCGCGGCAATCGGATTGAAATTGCGCGCTGTCTTGCGGAACAGGAGGTTGCCCTTGCTGTCGGCCTTCCACGCCTTCACCAGCGCCAGGTCCGCGAACAGGCCGGTCTCCATCAGGTATCGCTCACCATTGAAGACACGTTCTTCCTTGCCTTGTGCCACTGATGTTCCAACGCCGGTCTTGGTATAAAAGGCGGGGATGCCGGCGCCTCCGGCGCGAATGCGTTCGGCAAGAGTGCCCTGCGGATTGAATTCCAGCTCAAGTTCCCCTGCAAGATATTGCCGCGCAAACTCCTTGTTTTCGCCGACATAAGAGCTGATCATTTTACGTATCTGGCGCGTCTGAAGGAGCAGACCTAGTCCGAATTCATCGACACCGGCATTGTTCGAAATGACCGTCAAATCGCGCACATTGCTGTCGCGAAGCGCTTCGATGAGGTTTTCGGGGATCCCGCAAAGGCCAAACCCTCCCGCTACGATGGTCATCCCATCGAACAGCAAGCCGTCCAGCGCGTTTGCGGAGTTCGTCAAGATCTGAGGCAAATTCGGTCCCCTGTAATTCGTCGTACGAAGGACCCTAGTCTGGTTTTTCCTGCATCACTGTCCCTTCGAGACGGGACGCGGCACGGTCCCCCCCTAGGGGGATGGCGAAAGAGGGCATCCGGATGCAAAGCTGTGTCCAGACCATAAACTAGGGAAAGTGATCATGACCATCGAGACGCCCGAGCGCATTCAATCCATGTGGCAAGTCGTCACGGAGAACATGAAGGCCAAGAGGTATCCCGAGGCCTTTCCCGCAATGCCTGACATTCCCGCTGCACGATATACGAGCCAGGAATTCTACGACCTCGAGAAGGCCCATCTCTGGTCGAAAACGTGGCTCTTCGTTGGACTGGCGAACGAATTCGCTGAAAAGGGCAGCTATCGAACCTATACCTTGAACGACAGTCCGGTCGTTGTCATTCGCGGCAAGGACGGCGAACTACGCGCGTTCCACAACGTCTGCCAGCATCGTGGTTCCAAGCTGATGAAGGACGAGGCGGGCATCGCCCCCAACATGCGGTGCCTTTACCATTGTTGGACCTACGATTTGCAGGGTGATTTGCAGTTCGTGCCGGATGAGCATTACTATTCCGACCTGAAAAAAGAGAAGCGAAGCCTGAAGGATCTGCGTTGCGAAACTTTCGGCAACCTCGTCTTCGTGAACTTCGATCTCGATGCCGAGCCGCTGATGGAATACTTGACCGATATACCGGCGCTTTGGGCAGATGTCCCGCTAGACGACCTCACCTTATTCGACCGATTCAGCTTCGAGGTCGATTGCAACTGGAAATGCGTACAGGACAATTTCGCGGAGAATTACCATGCGAAATATGTCCACGAGAACACGATCGACAAGGTCATCGACGCCAAGACCTCCGCTCTGCAGGCGGTCAAGAACGGCCACACCGCCATCGCCATCAAATCAAGAGGCGAACTGACCCGCGGCATGGGGGCGGCCTTCTTCAAGTCGGAGAACGACACGGCGGAAGAGCAGGAAGCCAAGCTTGCGGAAATTTCCAAGCTTGCGCAGCGCAGCTATAATGTGTTCCCGAATGCAACCTTCCCGATTGCCGAATATCTGTTTCCGATCGTCATGGTCTGGCCGATCGATCCGGGTCGCACCAAGGTGGAGGTTACCTTCGTCAAGACTGGCAGCGGCAAGGACGACCCGCAGCTCGACGAAAGCACGCTTACATTCTTCCGGAGTTTCATCGGGGAAGATCTCGAAGCGCTCGCCGGAATGCATCAGGCACTGGCCAATGGCGGTATCGACGGGATCCCCGTGTGTTGGGCCGAACATTTCATCTATCATCACGAGCAGACGATCGACGAAGTGATCGGGTCGGATAACATTCCACCGGAAATGCGCGTCGTTCCGATCGATATCCCCATGGGATAGTCGTCCCAGACGGCTGATCGCACATCCTGAAGACTTTCGAGTACGGAACGTGGAACTCGAAAATATACCGGCCATTGTCACCGGCGGTGCCTCCGGCTTGGGTCTGGCTACTGCCCAGTTGCTAGCGTCGAAAGGGGCGAGGGTCTCAATTTTCGATGTGAAAGAGGGTGAAGGACGTTCCGCAGCGGACGCACTCGGAGTTGTCTTTCACATGGTGGACGTGACCGATGAGGCAAGCGTCAAAGCGGGGCTGGAACGTGGGGAAGCTGCACACGGACCTGCAAGAATATTGGTGAATTGTGCGGGCATAGCGCCGGGCATGAAAACTGTTGGGCGAGAGAATATCGCTCACTCCCTCGATACCTACCGCGCTACGGTCGAGGTAAACCTCATTGGAACTTTCAATGTTCTTTCGCAGTTTGCAGCTCGGCTTGCCGCCGAGCCGGCCCTCGGAGAAGAGAGGGGCGTCATCTTAAATACGGCCAGCGTAGCAGCGTTTGACGGACAGATCGGGCAGGCTGCTTACGCCTCATCCAAGGCCGGAGTAGTTGGATTGACATTGCCGGTCGCGCGCGACCTTTCTCAGCTTCTCATCAGAGTGGCCGCAATCGCACCAGGGGTCTTCCTGACACCAATGGTCGAAAGTTTTCCGAAGCAGGTTCAGGACGCACTCGGTCAACAAGTTCCTCATCCGAGCCGACTCGGCCGCCCTGCAGAGTTTGCCCAAATGGTTGAGGCGATAATTTCCAATCCGATGCTAAATGGAGAGGTCATCAGGCTCGATGGCGCAATTCGGATGCCGCCCAAATAGGTGAAGACCGGACCGGCTTAGGGCCGATCCCACCGAAGGTCGGACCTAGTCACATCTACGCGGAACTGGCGAATCCCCCACCGACCACCAAACCTTGAAAGTCTCTACGCAATCGAAATTCGATGTTAATCGATTGGCGGCGGAATTTCGGTTCGTCCCATCTTCGAGACCATTCGTCGAAACGGAAACATGGTGGGGGTGCTGATGGGGGTATTTCTGCCAGACGCTTGTACGAATTGCTTTTTTTCGCAACATCTTGGCTAGATTTTCCGAGTCCCTCCTCCGCTACCATTGGATCGGATTGATTTTCCCTCCCATGGCGTTGAAGTGTCCGCCGTTGCCTGCATTCCGACGCTCCGGGCGAGCGGGTGTGCAGAACTGGAAGAGAGATGTTCCGCGTTCTGCGGTGAGGGACTAGGGCGCTCGCGCGCCAGATTGCGGCGTGTCCTCATCGACGAGTTTCTTATGAAATCCTCCGGTTACGCCGTCTTCTCGCTGGTTGCCTGCGGCATCCCTGCTGGTGCCATGGCGCAAGAGGCAAACGAGGAGCTCCGCTCCGGCAACGAGGCGATCGTGGTCACTGCGACGCGGCAGCCTCTGTTGATCGAGCGCGTCCCCGGCTCGGTCCTGCTGCTCGATGAGACTGCGCTCGAGCAGGCGGAGGGGGCCACAGGTGCCGAAGACCTCGCCGAACTGCTGCCCGGGGTCGAAGCGGCGGTGGCGAATGGTACGCAGGTTGCCTTCCAGATTCGCGGCATCGGGGCGGTCGACCATCAGGCGCTGACCCCGACCGCGGCAGCCGTTTATGCCGATGGCGTCTTCCAGGCGACCAATGTCCAGACCAGCGCGCTGCTTTACGACCTCGAACGGGTCGAGGTGCTGAAGGGGCCGCAGGGCGCGCTTTACGGGCGCAATGCGTCTGCCGGAGCGGTCAACCTCATCAGTCGTCGGCCCGATGCCGAGGGCGCGAATTACGCGCGCTTTGGATACGGCAATTTTGATCGCTTCGATCTAGATGCCGCGTTCGGCGGACGCATCGGCGAAGGGGCCTATGCGCGTCTTGCCACCACTTATGTGCGTCGCTCGCCAGTGCTGGAGAATGTCGCCGGTCCGGCCGAGGCGGGCGGAGAAACGGACGAGTTCGGCATTCGCCTTTCGACATTGCTCGATCGGGGCGGGCCGAGCCTGCTGCTGCGAGGGCACTACGAGCAAGACAGAGGGATCAACACGATGCCTCGCAACTCCTCGCTCGAACTCGGGGCGCATCAGATCGAGTCGGCAGGCGATGGTGTGCAGAACAGCGACAATGCCTTCTATGGCGTGTCGGCGGAGTACACGGCCCCTCTGGGCGATTGGGAGCTATTCTCGCTCACGGCGTTCGAGGGCTACCGCCAGAATTACGGGTTCGACTTCGACGGAACGGCGGCGCCTTTCGGCGACCCTTCGCTGAACGCCAACCTTTCCTACGCGCGCGACTTTGCGCAATTCTCAGAGGAAGCGCGGCTGAGCCGGCAATTCACCGGCGGGTCGGTGCTGCTGGGTGTTTCGGCCTCTCTGGAGGACTTCAGCCAGCGCTACACCATCTGGTGCGGCGAGCTCGATCCGCAGACGCTCGTCGGCTCGTGCGACTATGTCGGTGCATCAGGTCGTGTGGGGCCGACCCCGGCCAGCACTTCGCCCGCTTCGACGCTGGTGACCGATATTGCACAGGAGCGTGTGTCGCTCGCCGCGTTCACCTACAACACACTCGAACTGACCGAGCGGCTGACGCTCACCGCGGGGCTTCGCCTGACCTACGAGGATATTCGCGGGCAGGGCGAGGGTGTGCATGTCTTCCGCGACGGGGTGCGCGCGCTCAACAACCGCGATGGCCTGGGCCCGGCAAGTGGCGGCAATGTGATCGAGACGACCCGGCTCAGCGGTAACGCTGCGCTGAGCTACGCCTTCGGAGGCGCAAACGCCTATGTCTCCATCGCCAATGGTTACAAGTCGGGCGGCTTCAATGGCGAGATCGCGAACAACGCACTGCATTACGCCGACGAAGGACTGTTCGCTGCCGAGACCGTCACGACGATCGAGGCGGGAGTGAAGGGCAAGACGGCTACGCTGCGTTATTCCCTCGCGGGTTTCTACAGCGACTACCAAGACCCGCAGGCGAGGATCTTCGTCGAATTCGCATTGCCGGACGGATCGAGCATCGTTTCGAACTCGCTCTCCAACCTCGATGCAGCGCGGTCCTATGGTGTCGAAGCGCAGCTGGGCTGGACGCCCCTGTCGGGCCTCGCGCTTGAACTGGGAGGGGTCTGGAACCGGGCGCGTATCCGGCAGGATAGCGCGGTAGGCGGGAATGCCGACCTGTATGATGGCCAGCCACTTCCATTCGCACCGGAATTCTCGGCCAACGCCCGTGTCGCTTACCAGACCCAGGTGAGCCGCGACGTCCGGCTTGGGCTCAGCGGAAGCGCCAATTTCCGCAGTCGCTTCTATCTCGATCCGTCGGGCCTGCCCGAGCGCAGCCAGGGCGATGTGCTCACGCTGGCAAGCCGTGCAAGCCTGGCCTTCGAGAGGTCCGGGATCGAGATAAGCATCTGGGGTCGCAACCTTACCAACCGCGACTACGCGGTCTCGGGCTATGGCTTCATCGGTTACAACACCTTCCGTTCGGACCCCCGAACCTTCGGAGGTTCGGTGTCCATCACGTTCTAGGGCAATGCGCTGGATCGAGGGGGCTCGCCGTCGTCCGGCTCGCCACCCATTCAGCGATCCCGCGGGCGAGCCTTCTTCGGCGCGCCCTTGCCTTTCGGGCCGGGCCGTGCGCCCGCGTCGTTGTTCTTGCGATGCGGCTTGGGCTTTCCGTTGTGCCGACCCTGAGGCGGACCCTTGCGGTTGGCGCGCGCTGCATCTCGCGGAGCCTCGGCCGATGCTTCGATGCGGATGTCGTCGCCATCGGCCCCGTCATCGGCGGTGCGGGCGACGGCAGCGGAGAACTTGTCCGCGATCGCACGCGGGATCTGGAAGAACGTCTCGTCCGGGCCGATCCGGATCGCGCCGACTTCGTTGCGGGTGATGTGCCCGCGGCGGCAAAGCAGCGGCAGTATCCAGCGCGGGTCGGCATTGCGGCGACGGCCGATGTCCATCTTGAACCATACCGTATCCTCGAAACCGGGACGGTGCTTTTCCGCCTGTGCAGCACGCCGTGCCTCGGGCGTGTTGGCGATCAGGTCTTCCGGTTCGGGCATCTTGGCCCGGTGCGAGGCGACCAGCATCGCCGCGAGTTCGCGCGGGGTGCGCTGCGCGAGCAGGGCGTCGACCAGTTCGGTGTCGCCTTCATCGGGCTCCACCGCTGTCAGCAGGGTCTGCATCAGGCGGTCGCGATCCTTGGCCCTGATCGCCTCGCGATCGGGTGCGTCGGTCCACTTGGCGTCGATCTTGGCGTTGCGCAGCATCTGCTCCACCCGGCGACGGCGCGAGAACGGGACCACCAGCACCGCAGTGCCCTTGCGGCCTGCACGGCCCGTGCGGCCCGAGCGGTGCTGCAGCGTCTCCGCATCGCGCGGAATTTCGACATGAACCACCAGGCTCAGCGTGGGCAGATCGATCCCGCGCGCGGCGACATCGGTCGCGACGCACACACGGGCCCGCCGGTCGCGCAGCGCCTGCAGCGCCTGGTTACGCTCCGACTGCGAGTTCTCGCCCGAAAGCGAGACGACCGCAAAGCCGCGTTCCTGCAAGGTCGCGTGCATGTGGCGGACCTTTTCGCGCGTCCCGCAGAACAGGATCGCGGTTTCGGCCTCGTGATAGCGGAGCAGATTGACGACCGCGTTCTCGACCTCGGGCGGGGAGACGACGACCGCTTCGTAGGAGATGTCTCCGTGGCCGCGATCGGCACTGACGGTCGAAATGCGCAGCGCGTTGTTCTGGTACCGCCGGGCCAGCGCCTCGATCGGCTTGGGCATGGTGGCGGAGAACAACAGCGTGCGGCGGCCTTCGGGCGTCGCGTCGAGGATCGTTTCCAGCTCTTCGCGGAAACCCATGTCGAGCATCTCGTCGGCTTCGTCGAGCGTGACTGCCTTCAGGGCCGAGAGGTCGAGCGCACCGCGCTCCAGATGGTCGCGCAGGCGACCCGGGGTGCCGACGACGATTGTCGCGCCCGAGCGCAGTGCCTTGCGCTCTGCGGACGGGTTCATCCCGCCCACGCAGGTCGCGACGCGCCCACCCGCCTTGGCGTAGAGCCACGAGAGTTCGCGGCTGACCTGCAGCGCAAGCTCGCGTGTCGGGGCGATCACCAGCGCGAGCGGCGCGACCGCGAACGGCACCTTGCCATTCTCGTCGAGCAGCTGGCGCGCGACGGCCAGCCCGAAGGCAACCGTCTTGCCCGAGCCGGTCTGAGCGGAGACGACCAGGTCGCGGCCGCGCGCTTCGGGCTCGAGGACGGCGGCCTGCACATCGGTCGGCTCGGAATAGCCGCGCTCTGTAAGGGCGGTCTGCAGGGTGTCGGGGAGTTCGGAGAAATTCATATCAAAACCTTGGCAAGCAATGCACGCGCGGCAGACGCCTCATGCGGCTGAAAGTGGCCATCGACTATATGGGATGGGGTATCGTCGAGCGTCTGCCGGTCGGCGATGTTGAAGGCCCCTTACGCTATTATTGTTCTTTTGGCTTGCGATTTCTTGCGCGCAGGTTTGGGCGCGCGGGAGTGGCCCCACGCGCCGTTGCCTGGTGAGGATTTGAGATGAGCGAGAGAGGCGGGGGAGGGGCGCATGCAAAGCCCCTCCCGGGCCCGGTCAGAAGCTCAGATTGACTTCGATACCTGCCACTCGCGGTTCGGCTGAGCGAGCGTCGCCCTGCGGCTGGAGCTGGGTGATGTACTGCTCGTTCAGCAGATTGCGCGCGAAAGCGTAGACCGAGAAGAACGAGCCTTCGTAGCCCGCCTTCAGGTTGGCCACCACGTAGGAGGGGATCGCGACCTGCCGACTGTTGCACGGGCTTGCGGTGCATGTCTCGATGCCGCCCACGCTTGTCGAGCGGGCCGGATCGTTGATGAAGTCGGAGAAGTGGTCGTCAACGAGGTTGACGTCGCCCAGCAGTCGGAAACCCGCTGGATGGCGATAGTCGAACCCGGCGGAAATGGTCACCGGCGGCGCGTAGGGGAAGGCGTTGCCATCGAATTCGGCATCATCGGTGACGTAGTCGGTGAACTTGGTGTCGAGCAGGCCGAGCCCGCCATAGATCATCAGATTCCGGGTCGGGCGCGCCTCGAGCTGGAGTTCCGCGCCGTAGAAGCGCGAGGCACCTGCGTTGACCGCGATGGAATCGTTCGGCTGGCTGGGATCGATCAGCTTGTTGACGATCTGGTCCGACCAGTCGGTGTAGAACACGTTGGCGGTGACGCTGAACTTCCGGTCTGGCGTGTGGACGCGCAGCGATCCCTCATAGGTCCAGGTGTGTTCGGGATCATAGTTGTAGACGGTCTGCGAGATTGCGCTGATCCCGCTGCCGCCCGCGCGATAGGCCTTTTGCGCGGTGAACCCGATCGTCGCGTTGTCCGAAAGGCGATAGCGAAGCCCCGCCTTGGGCAGGAAGGCGCTGTAATCCGTATCGGTTTCCAGCAATACGTCGGGGGCGAGCCGCGAGATGATCTGGTCGAGAAACGGCTGGAACGCCGCGTTGTCGGCGACCGCAGAGGTCGATGCGAGCGAGGAATTCTGGCGTGTTTCGCTATCGTAGCGTGCGCCCGCGATCAGGGTGAGGCGCTCGAAGACGTCGAACTCGACCTCACCAAACAGCGCCCAGTTCTCCTCGTCATTGGCGATCTGCCGATCCTGGAAGACCGATCCTGCAGGCAGCGCCGGGTTCACGAAGCTGGTCGGCACCTGCACCGTGTCGGCCACGTCGCTGCTGTAGCGGCCGTAGAATCCGCCGATCACGGCCCTCAGCGGTCCGCCCGCGTCGTAGTTCAGGCGGATTTCCTGCTGGAAATTCTCGTCGTCCTGGGTGCGGTCGATATTGCCAAGATCGGCAGGGCTGAGGTCGAAATCCTCCTGCCGCAGATAGTCCTGCGTGTAATAGGAACTGATCGAGGTCAGCGACAGCGCATCGTTAAGGTCGAGGCCCAGTTCCAGCGTGTGGATCCAGCTTTCGGCTCCTTCTCTGGCGGGGTCGTTGGAGAGGTTGACGCGTTCTTCCGGAAAGCGCGCGTAGTCGATCAGGTCTTCGCCGCCCGTGTTGTCGGTGTAGTTGAGGGTATAGATCGCGGTGAAGTTGCTTCCCGGGGCGAACAGCACCTTGCCGCGCAGATTGGTGAATTCGCGCTTGTCGTAGTCCTCGTCCCGGGTGGGATTGTAGACATAGCCGTCGCTCGCACGGCGATCAGCGGCGAAGCGCAGCGCGATGCTGTCGCCTACGGGCACGTTGAGCGCGGCTGCTGCCTGGTAGGTGTTCAGCTCTGCATAGGAGCCGCGCACCTTGCCCGAGAATTCGCCCAGCACCGGATCGGCAGTGTTGACGATGATCGCCCCGCCGACCGCGTTGCGCCCCTGTGTGGTCCCCTGTGGGCCACGCAGAATCTCGACCTGCGCGACATCCCAGGTCGAATAGGGGCCGAAGAAGGTCGACTGGTTGTTGGGCATTGCCGCGCCATCGACCACCGTGGTCACCAGCAGGCCCGCGCCCGCGCCCAGCCGCTGGTCGATCCCGCGGATCGCGAAGCCCTTTTCGCCAAAGCTCTGGACGACGTTGGGGGTACGCAGGGCGACATCGTAGAGATCGTCGATGCTGCGCTCTTCCAGCTGCTGCCCGGTGTAGACAACCACCGAGGAGTTGGTTTCGTCGAGCGTGCGGCCCAGCTTTTCGGCGGTGACGATGATCACGTTATCGTCGAGCGGAACGACGTCTTCGCTAACCGTCTCGCGAGCTTCGGCTTCGACTGGCGATACCTTGTCCTGCGCAAGGGCTGGCGAAGCCGTGGTGGCGGCGATGGCGAGCACGGATGTGCCGAGGAAGCGGATGCGCAAGAATACCTCCCTGTCTGGTCAAATGCGAATCGTTTGCATTCCGGTATTGCGAGTGAATATCATTTACAAGCAAACCTTCTCCCCTTAGCCATTTCGCGACAGGGATTCGGGAGATGCAGGGATTCGGGAGATGCATGTGTTTGCCTTTGCAGGTTTTGGGGCCCAGCTTCTGGGCATCGCCGCATGGCGCCAGGCGAGGGGCAGGCATGCGCCGGTGATGCTCTTTTGGGTGGGGCTTGCCCTCCTGGTGGCCTCGCTCGCCCTCCTGATTGCCGCCTTCGGTACCAGTCTGGGCATCAGCTGGGCGCTGCTGGTGGCGTCGATAGCGGCCTATGCGCCGTTCGTACCGCGCTTGGTGACCACCGGTGAGATTGGTCGACCCATCCGCCGCACCCGCGCTCCTCGCAGCAAGGCGGGGCGTGGCGGCGCGCTGGGACTGGGTCTTCGATTGCTCTGTGCCGGACCGCTCTACCTGATCGCCGCGCTCGGCGTGGGGACGACCTTCGCGACGAGCCTGCCATGGGAAGAGGCCAACCGGCTGATGTTCGGCGGGCTCATCATCCCGGTGGTGTGGGCGCTCGGCGCGCTGCACGCGACTGCGGACCTCGATCTGCGGCGCGTTCTCGCGGTCCCGATCGCCATCATTCTCGTCACCGTGGGACTGTATCTTCTGTGACCGATCCAACAGCACCCGAGCCAGCGAGCAGACTTCCGAAAAGGGCGGGCAACAGCCGTTTCGTGGCACGAATGATCGAGTCCCACTCGATCCTCGGCCTGACCTTCGCGGCACTGATCTACATCGTTTCCCTGACTGGTGCCTTCACCTTGTTTGTCGAAGAGATCGCCGTGTGGGAGAACGCTGATGCGCCCATGGCAGAGCGAGTCTCGGCTCAGGCCTATCAGGCGGCGCTGGAGAACGCCTACGGCGAGCGGGGCGAGGGGAGCGATATCCACTCGCTGTTGACCTTCGGCCCGACCGAGTTTGCGCCGGCCTTGATGGTCCGGCTCAACGAGACGCTCCCCAATGGTGAAGAGCAGCATACGGACTGGATCGCAGACCCGCAGACCGGTGCCCTGCTGGGCGAGGCCGACACGCCGCTCTCCCATCTGATCGAGCAATTGCACGTCGCGCTGCACCTGCCTGCACCGTGGGGCCGCTACCTTGTCGGTCTGCTCGGCGTTTGCATGTTCAGTCTGGTAATTTCGGGCATCCTTGCGCATCCGACGATCTTCAAGGACGCCTTCAAGCTACGCTTCGATCGCAACCGGCGGATCGCATGGACGGACCTGCACAATCGGCTGTCCGTCTGGGGCCTGCCTTTCCATCTGGTGTTGACCTTCACCGGCGGGTTTCTGGGGCTCGCCGGGCTGATCATCGGGGCGGTTGCGATGCTCGCCTACGATGGCGATCGGGAACGTGCGCTTGTCAGTCTTCAGGGCCCGCAGCCGATCCAAGGCGCACAGCTGGCTGGGCTGCCGCCCGTCGGGCAGATGGTGCGCCAGATCCGCGAGGTCCGCGAGGACGGCCACCCGATCGAACTCATCATCGTCCGTGAACCCCACAATTCCGGCGGAATTACCGCGATCAACATGCTCGACGACAGCATTCTCGACAGTCGTTACTCGCTGATCTTCCGCAACAGCGGTGCCTTTGTGGAGACTTATGGCGGTGAAGGCGCGCCGGCGGGACTTCGCGCGCTAGCAATGCTCCAGCCGCTGCATTTCGGCACCTTCGGCGGCTACCCGATCAAGTTTCTCTATTTCGTCATGGCGCTGGCGCTGACTTGGGTGACCAGTTCGGGGATGAAGATATGGTTCTCGCGGCGCGAGCAGCAGGGGAGGGCGGTCCCTCGAATGCGCGCGGCATGGCACGGGATGACCGCCGGGCTGACGCTGGGCCTGGCGGGTGCGACGCTGGCCAGCGCGGCGGGTGTGGGCGAGCTTGTCCTGCCAATCTGTCTGGCAGCGTGGATTGCTGCGATTGCAGCATTTCTGCTCGCGCCTTTCCGCTGGGAAACCTTCTATCCGGTTGCGTTGATCGCATCGGCAATGCTGCTGCTGGGGGCAGCAGGCATTGCGACCGTGACGAGTGGTGCCACGACCGGCCTTCCGGCGGTGGTCAGTATCGCAGTGCTGGTCATCGCGCTGATGCTTGCCGGGTTTGCCTTGCGTCGTTGGCGCAGAGACGACTCATTCGCGCATTGGGTGGCTGCGGGCACTCAACCCGGTTGATCGTGCTCCCCTTGGAGAAGGCCCGCCAGCAGGGGGTTGGGAAAGCGCCGCCTGAGCGTGATGGCGTAGAATATCTCTTCGAGGCCTGACAGGCGGCCGACCTCGACCAGCGCGGCACTCTCCAGCTCGTCCTTGACGACGATCGGCGGGACGATGGCGAGGCCGACACCCTCGCGGGCAAGCAGGCGGATCATCGCCATATCGTCCACCTCGGCCGCGATCTTCGGGCGTATGGCGAGCCGGTTGAACAGAGCGTCGAGGCCCGAGCGAATGCTGGTGTCGATCGTGGGCAGGATCAGCGGGCGCTCTGCCAGCAACGTGTCCAGTTGCGCATTCTTGCCGACAAGCTCGGGGGTTCCGATCAGGCTGACCGGCTGGTCCGCGATCGTATGGGTAATCCAGGGGGTCGCCGCGTCGCGCTGCGGGGCAATATTGGCGAGCACGATATCGATCCGGTGCGCCTCCAGCCCGGCAAGCAGTTCGCCCAGCGCGCCGGAGCGGATCACGATCTCGACATCGTCGCGCCCGATCAGCGGCTGGAGGAAACCGATCTGGAAGTTGCGAGACAGCGTCGCCTGCGATCCGACCCGCAGGACTTGGCGCTGGCGCGAATGGCGCTGCCCCAGAGTATTGAGCAACTCATCCCCGGTCTCGAAGATCGCGTCCGCGTGATCGAGCGCGATCCGCCCCGCCTCGGTCAGGATCAGTGTGCGCCCGCGCCGTTCGAAGAGGGGGTGGCCCAACCGCTCTTCCAGCAGGCGGATCTGGGTCGAGACGGCGGACTGCGACACGTTGAGGCGCTGCGCGGCGCGGGTCAGGTTCCCTTCGTGCGCGACCATGTGAAAATAGCGCAGGTGATGGAAGTTCAGTTCGGCCACCCGTTCTTTTAAACAGAACGAAATACTCAGAACAATGTATTTTTCTTATTCTCAACGCGCGCATAGCTCCCGCCCCGTAGTTCACAGCCACGGGAAGCCACCTGCTCATGATCCTCGATTTCCTGCTCCTTGGCGCACCGGCGCTGCTGTTGCTCGCCGCCGCGATCGCGCCCTTCGCATCGAAGCATCGCTGGGGGCTCGTCCCACGTTTGGTCGAGGCCGCATCGCTTGGTGCGCTGGCCATCGGCGTGGCGGCTCTCGCGTTGCTGGTCCTCCACGGCCCCCAGACGGGGGTATTGTTGGGCATCGGCGGTCTGGGCTTTGCGGCGCGGCTCGATGTGGTCAGCGCGACCATGCTGGCGCTGGTCGCCTTTGTCGGCTGGATCGTGCTGCGCTATTCCATCTCCTATCTCGATGGAGAGGCACGGCGTGGGCCATTCCTCGGCTGGATGGCCGCAACTCTGGCGGCGGTGCTGCTGCTGGTGCAGGGCGGCAACCTGTTCCATTTCGTGGTCGCCTGGATCGCGACCAGCCTGTGCCTCCATCGCCTGCTGCTGTTCTACCCGGACCGGGTGCAGGCCGTGCGCGCCGCCCGCAAGAAGTACCTTGTCGCCCGGGTCGGTGATGCAGCGCTGATCGGAGCCGCAGCGCTGCTGTTCTTCGGCTATGGCACCGCCGATATTGCCGCGATCGCGGACGCTGCCCGCGCGGGCGTTGCCCCCGGGGGATCGGGACTGGCAGCCGCGCTGCTGGCGCTCGCCGCGATCCTCAAGTCTGCACAGTTCCCCGTCCATGGCTGGCTGACCGAGGTGATGGAGACGCCGACACCTGTTTCCGCGCTGCTCCACGCAGGCGTGGTCAATGGCGGCGGGTTCCTGCTGGTCCGCTTCGCCGATGTCATGCTGCTGAGCCCCGGCGTGCTTGCCGTGCTGGTCATCATCGGCGGCTTTTCCGCCCTGCTTGGCGGGCTTGCGATGCTGACCCAGTCGGCGGTCAAGAACTCGCTCGCCTGGTCGACCATTGCGCAGATGGGCTTCATGATCATGCAATGCGGCCTGGCGCTGTTCCCGCTCGCGCTGCTGCATATCGTCGCGCACTCGCTCTACAAGGCGCACGCGTTTCTTTCCTCGGGCGGAGCGGTGGAGGTGGTCGCTTCTATCCGCCGTCCCGGGCCGATCGCGATCCCCGATGGATGGGCGGTCGCGCGCGCTTTCGCGCTCGCGCTGGCGATCTATGCCATCATCGGCCTTGTCTTCGGTATCGGGCACAAGTCGCCCCAGGCGATAACGCTGGGCGCGATCCTGATCTTCGGCGTTGCCTATCTGCTTGCCCAAGGGCTCGCCGATGCTGCCCCGCGCGTGCTCACCCGGCGCACCGCGCTGGCCGCCGTCGCTGCCTCGATCAGCTACTTCGCGCTCCAGACCATCACCGAGTGGCTGACCAAGGGCGCGCTCCCGCCGACGCCCGCGCCGGGGCCACTCGAATGGGCGCTGCTGGTACTGACCGTGTGCAGCTTCGGCGTGGTCGCGGTGGCGCAGGCGATGTTTCCGATCTGGTCGAACCACCCTGCCGCAGCAGGCCTGCGCGTCCACCTGTCCAACGGGCTCTACGCCAATGCCCTGTTCGATCGTCTGATCGGCAACTGGACCACCCCGCGCAGCCCCCGGTGAAGGAGAGAAAAGCAATGCTCATGTCCTGCCAAGACCCCGTGAACGAGGCCGTTATGTCCCGCGCGGCCGATGCCGCTGTCCGGCAGATCCCTCCGCTTTGGCCGCTGTCGTCCTCGGTCGCGGTCAATCCCTTCCTCGGCCAGAGCGAAGCCACTCTGGCCCAGGCCGCAGCCCGACTGTCGCGGGTTGGAGAGGTGCCGGTGGTCATGCCGCGCAGCTGGTATGCAGAGCGGATCGCTTCGGGCGAGATCGCGCAGACCGATCTGGCCGCCGCGCTCGTCAGCTCCCCGCACGAGAGCAAGCCGCGCGATCTCGCTATGCTTGAGGCTGAGCTGGACAAGGATCTTCCAATCCCCAACGCGCTGCGGACCGTGGCGGACCTCGTCGCAGAGCGCAGCGGGACAGACTGGCCGGGCATTATCGCAGAGCGGATCGGCGTCTGGGCCGGTGGCTACTTCGATCGCGGGCAGGCGCTGTGGGCCGCCCCACGCGACCGGTCCGCATGGGCCGCTTGGCGCGCCTACGCGACGCACGATCTCACGCCTGAAATCATGGGGCTGAAGGGGTTCGCGCGCTTCGTCGCGGAGGCGCCCGAGAACGCGCGCCACGCCATCGCCCGCTCGGTCGCGCGGCTGGGGCTGGGCGAGGCGGCGCTCGACACGGTGTTCCATCAGCTGCTGATGTCGCTGGGCGGCTGGGCGCAGTTCGCGCGCTACGAATTGTGGCGGGCGGAGCTCGCCCGGACGACCGACGAGACGCTGATCGATCTGCTCGCGATCAGGCTCCTGTGGGAAGAGGCGCTGTTCCTGCAGCACGAGACGCAGATCGACGAAGACTGGACCACCATGCGTGCCGCGCACTCCGCACCGATCAGGCCCTCGCGCCGACAGGTGGTGGACGAGATCCTGCAGGAGGCCGCCGAACGGGCCGCACAGCGCAAGCTTGCCGCGACGCTCGCCACCCCGCTGCCTGGCCGCGCGTCCGATCGCCTCGCACTGCAGGCGGCGTTCTGCATCGACGTGCGCTCCGAAGTCTTCCGGCGCGCGCTGGAGTCGGTCGATCCCGCGATCCGCACGCTGGGCTTCGCAGGCTTCTTCGGCGTTGCTGCCGAACACCGGCGGTTCGCATCCGATGTCGACGAGCATCGCCTGCCCGTGTTGCTCAACCCTGCCGTCACCTCACGCGCCGGCGGCGTGCAGGATGCGGAGGGCGATCTGGCTCAACGCTATCGTGCCAGGGCTAAGCGCGCCTGGGGCCGCTTCAAGCTTGCTGCAGTGTCCTCCTTCGCCTTCGTCGAGGCGATGGGCCCGGTCTATATCGGCAAGCTGGTGCGCGACGGGTTGGGCATCGCCTCGGCCTCGGCTCGCAATGATCCCTCCCCGCGCTTCGATCCCGACCTTGCGCCCGAGGCGCGGGTCGATGCGGCGGAAACCGTGCTGCGGGCGATGTCACTGGTCGACGGGTTTGCGCCAATCGTGCTGCTGGCAGGGCATGGTGCCAACGTGGTCAACAATCCACACGCCAGCGGCCTGCACTGCGGTGCCTGCGGCGGCTATTCGGGGGAGGTCAACGCGCGGCTTCTGGCGCAGATACTCAACGATCCGGCGGTTCGCGAAGCGTTGGTCGAGCGGGGCATCGCCATCCCGCACGATACGCTGTTTGTCGCCGCGCTGCATGATACCACCACCGACCGGGTCACGCTGTACGATCGTGACCGGCCAAGCGATGCGCATCGCGCTCAGCTCGACCACGTGCGACAATGGCTGGTCGCGGCTGGAGAGATCGCGCGGGGCGAACGCGCGCTGCGGCTTCCCGGTGCCCGGCGTGCGCAGGACGTGTCTGCGCGGGCGCATAACTGGGCCGAGGTGCGGCCCGAATGGGGGCTCACCGGATGCCAGGCGTTCATCGCCGCACCGCGTCAGCGGACCTCCGGCCGCAACCTTGAAGGGCGCACCTTCCTGCACGACTACGACTGGAGGCTGGACGAGGAGCGCGGCTTCCCCGTGCTCGAACTGATCATGACCGCACCGGTGGTCGTGGCGAGCTGGATAAGCCTGCAATATTATGGCTCGGCAGTTGCTCCGCAGGCATTCGGTGCGGGCAACAAGCTTCTCCATAATGTCGTGGGAGGGGTGGGCGTGATCGAGGGAAATGGCGGCCCCTTGCGCGCAGGCCTGCCGTGGCAATCCGTGCATGATGGGGAAAAGCTCATCCATCAGCCGCTGCGTCTGTCGGTGTGCATCGAGGCACCGTGCGAGGCGATGAGCGATATCCTTTCCCGGCACGATAGGGTGCGCGGCCTGTTCGACAAGCGCTGGCTGCATCTCTTCGCGATGGGAGCGGAGGGCCTGACCCATCGCTATCTCGGCGGTTCGCGATGGGAGGCATTGCCCGCGGACAAGGAGGCATACGATGCCGGTCGATGAGTGCGCGCAGGAAGTCAGGCTGGTCAAGGATCGGCTCGCCTGGGCGCTGGGGCATCCTGCTGTCAGCGATTGGGTCAAGCGCGGCCTGGCAAGCGCGCGGCAGCGCGACCCGGTCGAGGTGCTCAACGATCTGGAACTGATGACCCACGTGGTCAGGCAGTGGGCGAGCGCCGATGCCGACGCCAAGAGGGCTGAGACGATGCGCGCCGAGTCGCTCCGACAGGGTGGGCAGACACTGCCCGGCCGGTCGCAATAATCCATCGCATCGTCATTCGGACATCCGGTGACGCTCTGTCGCTGGGTTCGCCTTCGGCGGCGAGGAAAGGGCGAGCATCTGTCCGGTGGCCCGGATGCTTTCACCTTGCGGCGCTCGCGATATTGTGCGACGTAAATGTAAATGGACACTATATTGTGTCTTGTATGTTGTACATTTGCCGAGGGGTCGTGCCGTGTCGATGCTCAGTTTCGAGCGGAAATATCGCGTCGCGGGGGGCACGCTGGTTGGCGGCGATCTCTTCGACTTCTGGGTCGGGCCGTTCTACGTCGGCTTCTTCGGTGTCACGACCGCGTTCTTCGCACTGCTCGGCACCAGTCTGATCGTCTATGGTGCGGCTATCGGCGGCACGTGGAATATCTGGCAGATCGACATCGCGCCGCCCGCGATCGAATATGGCCTCGGCCTCGCTCCCTTACGCGAAGGGGGGCTGTGGCAGATCATCACCGTCTGCGCGATCGGGGCGTTCGTTTCATGGGCGCTGCGGCAGGTGGAAATCTCCCGCAAGCTGGGCATGGGCTTCCATATCCCGATCGCGTTTTCCTTCGCGATTTTCGCCTATCTCAGCCTCGAAGTGTTCCGCCCGATCATGCTGGGCGCCTGGGGCCACGCCTTTCCCTACGGCATTTTCAGCCATCTCGATTGGGTCTCCAACGTCGGCTACCAAGGCCTGCATTTCCATTACAACCCGGCGCACATGCTGGCGGTGACGTTCTTCTTCGGCACCACGCTGATGCTCGCGATGCATGGCGGGGTCATCCTGTCCGCTGTCAACCCGCCAGAGGGTGAAGACGTGAAGCACGGCCAGCATGAAAACCAGTATTTTCGCGACACCATCGCCTATTCCATCGGGCCGCTCGGCATTCACAGGCTCGGCTGGTTCGCTGCGATCAACGCCGGGTTCTGGAGTGCGATCTGCATCCTGATCAGCGGCCCCTTCTGGGTCAGCGGCTGGCCCTATTTCTACGACTGGTATCTGCAGCTGCCCTTCTGGAACGACATGGGGCTGGGGGGGCTCGGTTGATGGCTTCGTTTCACTCTCTCTATTCGCAGATCCAGATCCACGGGCCTTACGACCCTGGGCTGCCGCTGAAGGGCCATGAGCCTCCGCGCATTATCAAGCCGGTCCTCAACCGATGGATCGGCAAGATCGGCGACCCGCAGATCGGCCCGACCTATCTGGGATTCTGCGGTATCGCCTCGCTGATCTGCGGCTTTATCGCGATCGAGATCATCGGCCTCAACTTCTGGGCATCGGTCCACTGGAACCCGGTCGCCTTCATCGAAGGGATGGCGTGGCACCGGCTTGATCCGCCGGAGGCGAAGTGGGGCTTCACCCCCTTCGTTCCGCTGACGGAGGGGGGCTGGTGGATCTGGGCGGGTTTCTTCCTGACCGCCTCGATCCTGCTGTGGTGGTGCCGGATGTATCTTCGCGCCAAGGCACTGGGGATGAGCACGCATGTCGCGTGGGCCTTCGCCAGTGCGATTTTCCTCTATCTTAGCCTCGGCTTCATTCGCCCGATGCTGATGGGATCGTGGCACGAGGCACCGCCTTTCGGGATCATCCCGCACCTCAACTGGACCCCGTCTTTCTCCGTCCTCTACGGCAATTTCTACTACAACCCGTTCCACTGTTTCTCGATCGTATTCCTGTACGGATCTGTGCTGCTGTTCGCGATGCACGGCGGCACGATCCTCGCAGTGTCGCGCTTCGGGGGCGAGCGGGAGACGGAGGAAATCGTCGATCGCGGCACTGCGGCGGAGCGCGGCGCGCTGTTCTGGCGCTGGACCATGGGCTTCAACGCGACCTTCGAGTCCGTCCATCGCTGGGCCTACTGGTTCGCCATCCTGACGACATTCTCGGGCGCGATCGGCATCCTGCTGACCGGGACCGTGGTCGATAACTGGTATCTGTGGGGCGTCAAATGGGGTCTCGCGCCCGAGTACCCTGCGACCTATCCCGACATGACTCTTCCGCCCGAGATTGCAGAGCAGGTTCGCGCGGCCACCGGCGGAACGAGCGCCTCGCTTGATCTGTCCGCAGCACCTGCGCCCGCTCCTTCGCCGGAGGTATCCCAATGACTCCTCTGGAAAAGCGCCCGCGGTCTAGCCTCCTCGGCATCTTCGCGCTCGCTGCGGCATTCGCGACGCTGCTGTTCGTCGTGCTGGTGCCGACCTGGGATGCGCCTTGGGATACGATCGAATCGCGCGAATGGGGCTGGCGCGGTATCGCGATGAACACCTTCACCTCCGAACGGACCCGCAGCGACCCGCTCAATCTCGTCCCGGCATCGATCGAACCGTTCGAGGCACGCGGAGTATCCGCCGGAGAGGCGTATGAGAACGTCCAGGTATTGGGCGATCTGGACGCTGCGCAATTCGATCACCTGATGCTGTCGATCACCGAATGGGTCGCGCCCGAGGAAGGCTGCGCCTATTGCCACAACCCTGACGCGAGCTTCGCGGCGGACGACATGTACACCAAGAAAGTCGCCCGGCGGATGCTGACGATGGTCCGCGATATCAATGCGAATTCCAGGCACGTCGGCGATGTCGGGGTCACCTGCTATACCTGCCACCGCGGGCAGGGCGTGCCGCCTCGTCACTGGTTCAAGGCAGTCGCGCCCAAGCCGCCGATGGGTGGTATCGTCGGCAAGCCGCCGCCATGGAACCGAACGGCAAAGACCATGCGCGATTTCTTCCCGCGCGCTGCGTTCGAAAACTATCTGCTGGACGATCAGCAGATCATGGGGGCGCAGGCGCGCTCTGTATCCGGCGAAGTTACCGATCTGGCGGATCTGGAGAACATCTACATACTCATGATGCAGATGTCCGACGGGCTGGGGGTCAATTGCAACTTCTGCCACAACAGCCGCGCCTTCGCCGACTGGTCGCAGAGCACGCCGAAGCGGATTACCGCGTGGTACGGCATCCGCATGACGCGGGGGATCAACCGCGACTACCTGGTCCAGATGCATGACCTGTTTCCTGCCGATCGGCTCGGTCCGCTCGGCGACGTCGCCAAGGTCGATTGCGGCACCTGCCATAACGGCATGTCGCGCCCGCTGGGTGGGGCACCAATGGCACGCGGTTACGAGGGATTGCGGGGTCCGGGTTCGGGCAGTGCGATCACACGGGAGACGGCGTTTGAAACCCGACTGCCGTACGAGGCCGAAATTAGCGAACCCGCGCCAACGCCCGCCGGTTTGCAGCAGGGCGGCGAGTAGCGGCCCAACCCTCGGCCAAGTGCCGCGAATACGGCATGGGCGTATAGCGAGTTGGAGAGATGAGGGTCGTTACCTGAGCCCAGCCACAGTGATCAGGCACGCTCAGCCGGGTGTGTACTGCCCGTCACCGGTGTCGAGATAGCGGGCGAAGGCCTTGGCGCTCGCTTGGCCGAAGCCCTGCAGCTTGACCGTGCGCCCGGTATCGGGATCGGCCAGCTCGACATGCCCGGCAGCATCACGCTGGACGAGCAGGCGAAAATCGTGCGCGAATTCCCGATCGTCGCGCTGCATGGCGAGGGCGCGGACGGCTGCCATCGCGAAGGTGTCTCCCTCGATCACGAGATGTGCGACCGGCTTCCGGCGCTCGCTCAAAACCATCATTTCGCCGTTGGGAAGCGGCTCGAAGATCAGCATGCGGCGTTCGCCTGCCTGTGCCGTCTGCACGGTCAGTCGTCCGACATCGTAATGCCGCGAGGTGCTGATCGCGGTCACGGTAAAGCCGATCAGAAGCGCCGCACCGATCAGCGCGCCGCGCGGAACGGTGATCTCAGACATGCTCCGGCCTTGCGCTTATCCCGACGGGGCTTCGCTCAATGCGGGGAGCGTGGACAGCGCCTGCGGCCGCCCGCCTGACTGCGTCGGCAAGGATCGCTGCTGCCGGGCTTGCGGGTGGTAGTGCGCGCAGCATCGGCACCGGTGCTGACAACTTCGTGCTACGCGCGTGGGGCCACAGGGCAAGCCACGCGATCTTGTTGGGCCGGCGCAGCGTCAGCGCGATGTCGATTCCACGCTTGCGCTCCCGCGAGGATACGTCTGTCACCAGAGCCAGCGGAATGTTGATCGTGCGGGTAAAGGCCACGCCTACCTGGAAGACGACCCGCCTGTCGGTGATGACATAGGTGGTGGTCCGCGACATGAGCCAGGCGAACAGCAGTACCAAGCCCGCGATGGGCAGTGCGACAGGCAAGAGCAGCAGCGGGCTGAACGCGATCTGCGCGACGCTGGCGCCCGCGCGGGCAGTGGCGGCAATCGGCAGCAAGGCGAACAGCGCGAAGTAGCCGGTTAGCCATGGCCAGCGAAAGAGGTAACGCGCCAGCGCGGCGCGATCGGGTTTTCCATGCCACAGGATATGCTCGCCATCGGGCAGCGGCCCGGGCAGGCCCAGAGCAATGTCGATCGGCAGATCGTTCGGATCGTCACTGAGCGAAAGCTCGGTTTCCCGCGTACCACTGGTGGCCGTCGCAAGGGGCATCGCCGTTGCCATCAGGCCGGATCGTGGATCTGGCCATGCCCGGTGGAGAACCGGAGGCCACCGGCGAAGAAACCGTTGAGCCGGTCTTCCTCGCGCATGGTGATGCAGCTGTCGTCGGCGCGTATCGGCGCGCGCCGCAGATCGCGCGCGATCAGCGTCGTTGCCCGAACGGCGCTGTCGCGCGGCAGGGCCTCCGCGAAGAAGGATGGGATCAGCCGCCGTCCCTCTGCTCCGTCGATCGAGACCTCGAAATAGCGCAGGAAGAACTCGGCGCGGTTGAACCACAGATCATGGACCTTGCCGACAACCTTCTCGTCGGCGGAAACCAGCACCCACCCGCGCGGATCGGGATCGCCGGTCGGGATGTAATATTCAGGGTGATCGTTGAGAGAGATCAGCTTGGGCTCGCCCTCGACGTCGAGATCGGGCTCGTCCTCGCGCAGGGTCGTATAGGCGGCAGCGCCTATCCCTTCTTCGAGCGGGTCGGGCCCGGGATCGAGCGGGAAGGCCATCGGCGGCAGCGTCTGCCCGGGGCGGACCGTTTCCGGTTCCTCCACCCGCGGGGCCTGTGCCACGCCGCGGCCATGCGGGCGGAAGAAAAGCTTGGGCCTGGGCACTGCCGGAAAGCCTTCTGCGGAGTGCGTGCGGCCCATTAAGCCCGATACCTCGACAGGATATCCCTCTCGCTTGTCCTCGCGTCGCAGGTACACGACCAGACCGACAAAGAAGGTCACGAAGGCGATGACGCACAAGATGGCGACATCGAGATTGCCGACGACGTTGCTTTCCATGCCTCGGATATACTCTACCCCTACTCGGGTGTAAATATAAACGGACATAGCAAAGTGTCAGGATGGAGGGTCATCCGGCGAATTCCGGCTGCCATTCCAATTTCGTGGTGCGCGCCACATGCGGGTCTGGCGGGCGCACGCAGATCGCGATAGGGCCGGGGTATGATGTCTCTGCTCGCCGGAATGACCGTGGTCGAGGGTGCGGCCTTCGTCGCCGGCCCGTCATGTGCGCTTTACCTCGCGCAGATGGGCGCGCGGGTTATTCGTATCGACCAGATCGGCGGAGGGCCCGACGCGCGCCGCTGGCCGCTCGGCCCTCAGGGGGAGAGTCTCTATTGGCAGGGTCTCAACAAGGGCAAGCTGTCGATCGCGCTCGACTATCGTAGCTCAGAGGGGCGCGAGCTTGCCCAGCGAATTGCCACGGGAGGGGAGGGCCTGTTCGTGACCAATTTCCCGGTCGACGGCTTCTTCGCACACGAGGCGCTGCAGGCATTGCGCGCGGACCAGATCACCCTGCGCGTGATGGGCTGGCCCGATGGCTCGCCTGCGGTGGACTACACGGTCAATGCCGCCGTCGGCCTGCCGCTGATGACAGGCCATCCGGACGACGACCGACCGGTCAACCACGTCCTGCCTGCGTGGGATCTTCTCGCCGGAGCCTACGCCGCCTTCGCACTGCTCGCCGCCGAGCGGGAGCGGCGGGCGAGCGGCCAGGGTCGGGAAGTGCGCGTCGCGCTGTCGGATATCGCCGCGACCAGCCTCGCGCATCTGGGCAATGTGGCCGAAGTGATGCTTTCCGGGCATGATCGCGAGAAGACGGGCAACAACCTGTTCGGTGCCTTCGGCCGCGATTTCTCCGCCAGCGACGGCGCGCGTTTCATGCTGGTGGCAATTACACCGAAACAGTGGCGCGGGATGGTCGATGCGCTTGAGATCGCCGAGGATATCGCGCAGCTGGAGCACGCCCTCGGCGTCGACTTCACTGCGGATGAAGGTGCGCGATTTACCCATCGGGACAGGCTCGATCCCATCGTAGAGCAAGGATGTGCGCGGTTCGCTTCGTCCGAACTGGAGGCGCGGTTCGATCGCGCCGGGGTCACCTGGTCGCGCTACCGCAGCCTGCACGAGGCGGTAACGCAGGATGCACGGCTGGTGGCGGACAATCCTGCTTTCTCGACGGTCGAGCATGCCGGTGGCGCAGCCTATCCGACGCCAGGTGCGGCGGCGCATGATCCCGGTGTACCGCCCGAGCCTGCGAGGCCCGCGCCCACGATCGGTGCCGACACCGACCAGGTTCTTGCCGAGCATCTCGGCCTTGGTAGCGGCGAGATTGCGCGGCTGCATGATCGGGGGATCGTCGGGTGAGCGACATTATCGACCTTTCGCGAGAGGCGTGTGCGGCAGGCCAGCGCTATATCGAAGCGGCGCGCGCTGCGACCGCCGGGATCGTCGCGCCGGATGGCTCGCCCGACCCATCGCTGGTTGAGCGCGAGCAGCGCCGGGTGCACGGTCTGGCATGGGCTGCAACCACGCTCGCTGCATTGGAGGCGCTTGCCGACTGGGCCGCGCGGGCCCGGCGCGCTGGGCGTTTCGGTGCGATCGAGGAACTGACGCTGCGGATCGGCTTTGGCGAATATCTGCACCAGCTGACGTCTGCCCTGCCGATGGGGCAGGGCGAGTTCGTGCGCCCGGTCGATATGGACGCGGGCACCGCTGCCGACGCAATGCGCGCCGAACCGGCGGTCATGCATTTCCTGACCCACGGCAACACAGCTGACACTCGCGCCGAGCTGGCTGCGCTGCTCGCCGAGGGCGCGTTGCCCGATGAGGCTTTCGGCGACGAAACGCTCGACATGATCCGCGCCCAGTTCCGCACCTTCACGTCGGAGCGGATCGCGCCGCACGCGCATCAATGGCATCTGGCGGATGAGCTGATCCCGATCGAGGTGGTTCAGCAGATGGCCGATCTGGGCGTCTTCGGCGTGTGCATCGCGGAGGAATATGGCGGCCTCGGGCTTGGGAAAACCGCGATGTGTCTCGTCTCCGAAGAGCTGTCGCGCGGGTGGATATGCGCAGGCTCGCTCGGCACCCGGTCGGAAATCGCGGGCGAGTTGATCGGAGAGAACGGCACGCCGGAGCAGAAGGCCGCGCTGTTGCCCAGGCTCGCCGATGGATCGATCCTGCCCACCGCTGTTTTCACGGAGCCGGATACCGGCTCCGACCTGGCATCGGTTGCGACGCGCGCACGCATGCAGAATGACGGAAGCTGGCAGATCACTGGCGCGAAGACTTGGATCACCCACGCCGCGCGCGCCGATCTGATGACCGTGCTGTGCCGGACCGATCCCGACACACCCGGCTATGGCGGCCTCTCGATGCTGCTCGCGCACAAGACGCGCGGGACCGAGGACGATCCGTTCCCCGACGAAGGGCTCTCGGGCAGCGAGATCGAGGTGCTCGGCTATCGCGGGATGAAGGAATATGCGCTGGGGTTCGACGGGTTCGCGGTCGCTGCGGACGGTCTGCTCGGCGGTGCGCAGGGGCGTGGTTTCAAGCAGCTGATGCGGACCTTCGAAAGCGCCCGGATCCAGACCGCGGCGCGCGCCGTGGGGGTGGGGTGGAACGCCTTCGATCTCGCGCTGGGTTACGCGCTGGAGCGCAGGCAGTTCGGCAAGCCGCTGATCGCCTTTCCGCGCGTGGCGGACAAGCTGGCAATGATGGTCGCGGAACTGGTGATGGCGCGAGAGCTGACCTATTCCGCCGCGCGCCACAAGGATGCGGGCAAGCGCTGCGATATCGAAGCGGGGCAGGCCAAGCTGCTCGCCGCGAGGGTTGCGTGGAGCGCTGCCGATAACGGCGTGCAGATCCACGGCGGGAATGGCTATGCGCTGGAATACCCGATCAGCCGGGTGCTGTGCGATGCGCGGATTCTCAATATCTTCGAAGGCGCGGCGGAAATTCAGGCGCAGGTGATTGGGCGGGGGCTGCTGGTCGGCCAGCCCTGAATGTGCGGGCCGCGCTGCCTTCGTCTCATAGAAGAGGGGGCGCGCACGGTCCCGCACACGCCCCCTGCAAAGTGGTCTGTGTATTCAGATCGAACCGATCAGAACGCCGCGGCCAGAGTGAACACCACGGCCCCATCCTGGCCCGCAATGTCGGGCAGGTCCGTGTCGACATAGGCAACCCCGAAGGTGAGGATGTCGTAAGACACGCTCGCCCCCAGCGACCAGTCGAGATAGCCGCCCGATCCATAGTCCAGGCTGCCGTCCGAGTAGCCCAGATGCGCCGAGAGGCTGATCGGGGTATCAGGAATGCCCGCGCCCAGATCGCCGTAGACGTAGATATTGTCGTCGGTCAGTGCGCTGCCCTGTTCGGGCGCGTAGGCCGCGCCGACGGTTGCTTCGACCGGACCCAGCGCCGCAGTGATCGAGGCATAGGGTTCGAAGTAGTCGCTGTCGCCGACAAGGTCGTTGCCGTTGGGATAGATGTAGTAGAGCACACCGGCATCGATGCTCAGCCCGGTGGCGACATCGCCCGACCACCCGGCATAGATGTCCAGCTCCGAGTTGCCGTACAGCGCGCTATCCTCGAGCGAGGAAGCCCATGCGCCGACGTAGAAACCGCTCTCGTGGGCGACGTCGAAACCGCCCTGGATCGCGATGTCTTCACCGCTGAAGGAAACGCCGCGGAACCGGTAGTCGGTGGTCAGCGCGACGTTGGCGCTGATTTCGATCGGGCCGCTTTCCTCGGCTTCTGCCTCGTCGTCCTGCGCCAGCGCAGGACTGGCGAACATCGTGGTGGCGAGCAGCGCCACCGGGGCAATTCTGGAAAAACGCATTTTCTTTTTCTCCTTGAACAATCGCCCTCTCCCCCCTCATCCGGTGGGGGCCGCGTCCCGATCTGGTTTGCCGGGATCACGGACCCCTCCGGTCCTAAGTCACTCTCAGTAATTATAGGCGCGTTCGCCGTGTTCGCTGAGGTCGAGGCCGTCGCGTTCCTTCTCTTCGGAGACGCGCCCGCCGGTCACCAGCTTGGCGATGAACCACGCGATTGCTGCACCGACGGCGGCCCACACGATCGCCACACCCACGGCCTTGGCCTGGATGATCAGCTGCGCGATCGCGTTGTAGTCCGCATCACCCGGTCCGCCGATCGCGGGCATCATGGTGAAGGCGGTGCCGAGCGAGCCGACGATGCCGCCGATCCCGTGGATGCCGAAGACGTCGGCAGTATCGTCCAGCCCCAGCTTGGGCTTCAGCATGGTCACGAACCAGAAGCACACCAGCGCGGCAGCCGCACCGATCAGGATCGCCCCGAACGGCCCGCTGTTGCCCGCCGCCGGAGTGACTGCGACCAGCCCCGCAATGGCGCCCGAGCAGCCACCCAGCAGCGAACCCTTGTGCCCGGTCACCTTCTCGCCCAGCATCCAGAACAGCACGCCCGAAGCGGTTGCCACAAAGGTGTTGAGCACTGCGAGCGAGGCAACCCCGTCGGCTTCCAGCTCCGAACCGCCGTTGAAGCCGAACCAGCCCACCCACAGCAGGCCGGTGCCGATCAGCGTCATGGTCAGCGAGTGCGGCGGCATCGGCTCTTTCGGATAACCGATACGCTTGCCCAGGATCAGGCAGCCGACCAGCGCGGAAACGCCCGCGTTGATGTGGACGACGGTGCCGCCTGCGAAGTCGAGTGCGCCCCAGTCGAAGATCAGGCCGCCGGTCGCCCACACCATATGCGCGATCGGGAAGTACACGATCGTCAGCCAGATGGCGGTGAACACCATCATGGTCGAGAACTTGGCCCGCTCCATCGTGCCGCCCACGACCAGCCCCGCGGTGATCGCGGCGAAGGTCATCTGGAAGGCGATGAAGATATATTCGGGAATCTCGACGCCGTCGCTGAAGGTCGCCGCGCCCGAATCAGCCGTAACGCCCTTCAGGAAGACCTTGCCGAAATCGGCGATGAAGGCGTTGCCGGTGTCACCGAACGCCATCGAATAGCCGTAGGTGACCCAGATAATCATCGCGAGGCATGCGACGCCGAGCACTTGGGTGAGGACCGAGGCCATGTTCTTGGTCCGGGCAAGCCCGCCGTAGAACAGCGCAAGGCCGGGCACGATCATGAGCATCACCAGCACGGTGGCGATGATCATGAATGCGGTATCGCCCTTGGCGATGGTCGTGGCAGCCTCGGCCGCGGCCATCGCAGGTCCGGTCGGTGCCGGTGCTTCGAGCGCGAAGACGGGAGAGGCAGCGAGCGCGGTAAGCCCCGCTGCAGCAAAGTACTTTATCTTATCCATCATGTCTGGCCCCCTCAAAGCGCGGTGTCGTCGGTTTCGCCGGTGCGGATGCGCAGCGCAGACGAAACGTCGATGGTGAAGATCTTGCCGTCGCCGATGGCGTCGGTCTTGGCAGCGGCGGAGATCGCTTCGACCGCCTTGGGGGCGACTGCGTCGTCGACCACGGTTTCGATCCGCACCTTGGGCACGAAACTGGTCGAGTATTCGGCCCCGCGATAGACTTCCGTGTGGCCTTTCTGTCGCCCGAAGCCCTTGGCTTCGGTAACGGTCAATCCCTGTACCCCCACACCGGTCAAAGCTTCGACGACCTCGTCGAGCTTGAACGGTTTCACGATTGCTATGATCAGCTTCATCGATTCCCTCCGCAACAAAACCTCGTGTCCGCTCTCACAAAGCTAAAAAGCTTGCTTGAAACGTAACTCCTTTGTCATTTATGGTGCATCGCACAACAGGGCGTGGATCGTCAATCGCTCATGAGCGGTCGAGTAAATGCGCCGAGAAGGCTGATACAAAAGGGGAAATCGAGCATGAGTGCAGCGCCAAACCCGCGTGAAATGTTCACACGACCCGATTGCAGTGCACAAATCGCTGCGGGTGCGAAGTTAACGGGCGGACGCGACGCCATGCTCGTGTCGATGCATCCGGAGGAACTGCGCGAGACGATGGAGGCGTTGGGATGCACCACGCAATCGGCGCTGGCCGCCACGATCGGGGTCGACCGTTCGACGATCAGCCTGTGGCTCGACGGGCGGGTCGGCGTGCCGCGCCCGGTTTCCAAGCTCCTGCGACTGATGCGCGCGCTCTGACCTGCATCGCTAGCCTGTCAGGTGCGTCTTCACCGGTGCGCACAAACGCACACAGGGGTGGTCTCACTTCACCTAAGTAGGCTCACCGGGGGTTTACCGGTCTGTAGGGTGCTGTATTCGTCCGCACTCGACGGATGCCATTGAATCAAGGGCCTCCATCGGACGGGAGCGGTTAATGAGACGAGGGGTGCGCTGGCGCCAGGCAGGGCGGGGCGGCAATTCGCCACGCACGTGCCGCAGGGTGCGGGGCGCGGCCATGTGGCTGGCGACTTGTGCGCTGGTGGCGTTCATACCGCTGCCCGCAGCGGCGCAGGACGCGATCGTCGGGCCGGCTGCAGACGATTCCGACGATCCCGTGCTTGCCTTTGCCCGCGAAGCATCGGACCTTGAGGAACTGCGCGCAGCGGTGCTTTCCGCGATCGAGCGCAGCGGTTCGCTGGGCGAGGCGCGGGCTGCGCGGGACGAGGCGGAGGCGCGCCGCAACGAGGTGCGCACGCAGGAGACGCCGACCCTCGAACTCGGCGTCAGTTCCTTCCGCGTGATCTCGCGCGATTTTTCCAACGATCCGCAGAACTTCCTCGAGCGTTCGCGTCCGTCCAAGCGGACCGACGCCACGCTGCGCGCGAGCCAGCTCCTGTTCGATTTTGGCGCGACGGTGCAGCGGATCGAGGCGGCCAATGCGCGTATCGAGGTCGCCATCGCGCAGATCGACGACACTGCCAACCAGACCGCCCTGCGCGCGGTTTCTGTCCAGAGCGATGTCCATGGCCGGCGCACGCTGGTGCAGCTGGGCAGCGCTTTCATCGCGAGCCTGTACGACCTGCGCGCCAAGATGGTCGAGCGGGTCGACGAAGGCGTGTCCTCCGAAGTCGATCTGGCGCAGGTCGATGGCTACATCGCGCAGGCCGAGGCGCAGCAGGCTGATTTCGAGCGCGGGCTGGCCGCCGCCGAGGCTGCCTATTTCGAGCTGGTCGGCACCCCTGCGCCGCCCGGGCTGGGGCGGCCCCCGGTGCCCTTCGTGCTCGCCGGATCGGTCACCGCAGAGGGTGGGCAGACCGCCGCGCTGCTCGACACATTGCCCCAGGTACGCGCCGCCAGCGCGGGCCTGCGCGCTGCCGAGCGGGAGGCGAAGGCGGCCCGGGCCGACATCCTGCCCAAGGTCACGCTGTCGGTCGATGCGGGACGCTACGACATTATCGAGAGCACGCGGGACTACGACATCCGCGCCACCGTCAACCTCAATTTCCGGCTGTTCGGGGGTGAGAAGCAGCGCGCCGACCAGGCCGAGGCACGGCAGGCCGGGGCGCAGGCGCGGCTCGACCGGCTGCGCGACGAAGCGCTGCGCAATGCGCGAATTGCCGCGACCGACGTGGCCGCGCTGGAAAAGGCCGAAGCGGCGGTACGGATGAGCTACCTGTCCAGTCGCCGCGCAAAGGGCGCTGTTTTCGAGCGGTTTCAGGTGGCGCGCGCAGCATTGCTTGATGTACTGGTCGCCGAGTCGAACTATTTCGATGTCGCCACGCGCTATCTGCAGACCGTCACCGAGCTTGATGTTGCGCGCTATGTTTTTCTCGCCCGGACCGGTAGCCTTCAGGATGCACTGGGTATCGACAGCGCGATGATCGCGGACACACCATGACCGACAGTGCGATCCCCGATCCCAAGCCGCGTTTTGCGCGCTGGCTGATGGAGCCGATGCTGGCCAACAAGGCGATCTACATAAAGGTCGGCCTGGCGGCGACGATGATCAACCTGTTCGGGATCGTCACCTCGCTCTACACCATGACGGTCTACGACCGGGTGCTGCCCAACAACGCGTTCAATTCGCTGCTCGCGCTGTCGATCGGCCTGGGCATAGTGATCGTGTTCGATTTCGTGCTGCGGGTGCTGCGCGCCTATTTCATCGATTTCGCGGGCGTCGATATCGATGCCAAGGTCGGCGCGCAGGTGTTCGACAAGCTGCTGACGATGCGGCTCGACGGCAAACGCCGCTCGACGGGTGCGATCACCGGGGTGATGCGCGAGCTGGAAACGCTGCGCGATTTCTTCGCCTCGGCCACGATGACCGCGCTGGTCGATATTCCCTTCATCCTGCTGACGCTGGTGATTATCGCGATGATCGGCGGAGTGGTGGTGTTCGTGCCGCTGGTGCTGATCCCGATCGTGATTTTGGCCGGCTGGATCACCAGCCCGGCGCTCGACCGGCTCGCCGCGCGTTCGCTGGGCCAGGCGCTCGACAAGCAGACCGTGCTGGTCGAGACGGTCGGCTCGCTTGAAATGGTCAAGAGCGCTGGCGCAGGCGGCCTGCTGACCGAACGCTGGCTGCGCTCGCTCCAGATGCATGGCGACTATTCCTCGCGCCAGCGCCTGATCTCGACCATGTCGGTGACCGTCGCGGCCTCGGCCAACACCATCTCCTATGCCGGGGTGGTCATCGTGGGCGTGTTCCAGATCGCGGACGACAAGATGACGATGGGCGCGCTGATCGCGTGCTCTATCCTCGGCGGTCGAGCAATGCAGCCGCTGGCGCAGATCGCCTCGCTGCTTTCGCGCATCTCGACCACGCGGCTGGCCTATCGCCAGATCGACGAGATGATGGAGCAGAAATCGGAGGCGGGTGGGGACGATGCGCTCCAGCCCGCCCGGCTGGATGGCAGGGTGGAGTTGCGCAATGTCACCTTCACCTATCCGGGGGCTGCGGAAAAGACGCTCGACGGGCTGTCGCTGACGGTCCAGCCGGGCGATCACATCGCGCTGCTGGGGCGCGTGGGATCGGGCAAGTCGACCATCGCGAAGCTGCTGCTCAATCTCTACGATCCGCAGGAAGGCCTCGTGCTGGTCGATGGAACGGACGTGCGCCAGTACGATGCCAAGGCTGCGCGCCGCCATGTCGGCGTGGTGCTGCAGGACCCATCGCTGCTGACCGGCACCGTGCGCGAGAATATCGCGCTGGGCCGGCCCGAGGTCGACATGGAAGAGGTGCTGCGTGCGTGCAAGGTATCGGGTGCGCACGACTTCCTCGGCCGGATGGCGAATGGCTACGATCTGCGGCTGGCCGATCGCGGCGACAGCCTGTCGGGCGGGCAGCGCCAGTCGATCGCGATCGCCCGCGCGCTGGCGGGCAAGCCGCCGGTGCTGGTGTTCGACGAGCCGACCAGCGCGATGGACAATGCCACCGAATACGAGATGATCGTCCGGCTGGAGCAGGAAATCAAAGGGCGTACCTTCATCCTCATCACCCACCGACCCGCACTGCTGCGGCTGGTGAACAGGGTCGCGGTGATCGAGAACGGGCGGGTCGCGGTCGATGGTCCGCGCGATGCTGTCCTGAAAGAACTGCAACGGCCCAAGTCGGCGACGGTCCCTGCATCGTGAACGCGAATATCACTCCTCCTCCCGCAGACGGCTCGGGCCAGAATCGCGCGGCAGCCGAGCCGGCACAGCTGCTGCGTTCGCCCTTTGCACCCGGACCCGAGGTGCGCGAGGTGGGCGCAGCGCCGCCTGAAGATCAGGAACCGAGCGGGCTGGAAACGCTGATCGAACGGTTCAGGCCGGGAGGTGCGGCCAACCTGCTGCTGGTGATGATCCTGCTGTTCACCGTCGCCGCGGTGACATGGGCTGCGGTGACCGAACTCGACCGTACCGTGCGGGCCACCGGTCGCGTCATCCCGCTGGGCCGGTTGCAGGTCGTCTCCAATCAGGAGGGCGGGATCGTTTCGGAAATTCTGGTCGAAACCGGCGACCTGGTCGACAAGGGGCAGCCGATGGTGCTGCTCGACCTGACCGAAGCGGGGTCCGATCTGCAAAGCAAGCAGGCAACGCTGGACGCGCTCAACGCCAAGATCGCGCGGTTGGAGGCGGAGATCGCCGGGCGGCGGCCGGTCTATCCGGTGGCGGACAATCCCGAAACCGCAGCCCAGATCCGGATCGAGCAATCGCTCCATGCCGCGCGGTTGGCAGAGCTGGCCGATGCCGAGTCCGTGGCGCGCGCGCGGATCGGCCAGGCACAGCGCTCCGTGACGCAGGCCGAGGCGGCACTGGCGGGGCGGCGCACCGCGGCGCAGCTCGCCCGCAGCGAGGCGGATACGATCGCCGGGCTGGTTGCCAAGGGCATCGAGCCGCGCCTCGCCGGGCAGCAGGCGGAAGCACAGGCGTCGATGGCGCAGAGCGAGGCGGAGCAGGCGCTGGCCGCGGTCACGCAGGCGCGCGACGCGGTGTCCGAAGCGCGCGCCGGGCTTACCCAGGTGCGCAATTCGTGGCGCGCGCAGGCAGGCGACGAACTCGCCACCGCGCAGGCGGAACTGGCGAGCCGGCAAGAGGTGATGCCCGCGCTGGTCGCCCGCGTCGAACGCTCGACCATCACATCGCCGGTGCGCGGACGGGTCAACCGCGTGCTGGTGACCACGATCGGCGCCGCGGTCGCTCCCGGGGCCGAAATCGTCGAGGTGGTCGCATCGAGCGAACAGCTCGCGATCGAGGCGAGCGTGGCACCGCAGGACATTGCCTCCGTGCGGCTCGGCCAGCGTGCGACGATCGACATAAGTGCCTATGATTCGGCGGTATACGGCTCGATCCACGGAGAGGTGATCTCGATCTCTCCGGACGCCACCGTCAACGAGCGGACGGGCGAGAGTTTCTACGCGGTGCAGCTGCGTGCCGATCTCGACGAACTGCGCGAGAAGACGGGACGCGAGCAGCCATTGACTGCGGGTATGACTGCCTCCGTAAACTTACTCGGCGACAAGCGATCGGTTCTGTCCTATATCCTTACCCCGATCACGCGGCTGAGAGACCGCGCGTTCCGCGAATAGACTCGAGGCACCAGCGCTCGTCTGATTGGCGGATATCGGCCCGGGGAGTGGGATAGTTATGCGGACATTGCGGCCAAGCCAGCGACCCATGGGGCTCGTCCGGCCGCGTTTTTACGCCGCAGGGCTTCTGGGAGGGATTTTGCTGATGACGACCGGCTGCTCTGCCGCGACCATTCCGGGCGATACCCGCTTCTATTGCACAGTCGAGGGGGCCAAGCTGTTCGAACAGCGGATGACCCGCGACCAGGTCTGCGCCCGGCTGAAGGATCGGCTGGATGCCGCGCTCGGTCGTCAGACGGTTATGGCCGAAGGCAGCGCGCCCGCCGCAGGCGGCGGTAACTGGGTTCAGGCGAGCGCGAGCTTTTTTCCCAACGGGATCTCCAGATT
Organism: Citromicrobium bathyomarinum; assembly: GCA_001306305.2. Taxonomy (NCBI): domain Bacteria; kingdom Pseudomonadati; phylum Pseudomonadota; class Alphaproteobacteria; order Sphingomonadales; family Sphingomonadaceae; genus Citromicrobium; species Citromicrobium bathyomarinum. Next base: position 2,399,055 of record CP155577.1, on the reverse strand, counting down.
GAATATCGTTCTGTCCCAAGACGGCGACAGAACCGAATTGCCGGAAATAGAGTACATGTTAATGGATCGCCCGGCGGACGGGTACCTGATCGATCAGCTGGCCGATCAGGGGGCCAACGCCATTTCGGCGAATCGATAACCGTGTTATCCACGGTCAGTTTTTCTTTGAGGGGAGAGTAAGATGCCCGATGGTGTGCAAGGGTCCAGTGCGACGACAACCAACGTTTCGGTGCCCGGGTCTTATACTGGGGAAGCGATCGACACTTCGGGTGACCACGACTGGTATCGGGTCTTTCTGACTGCGGGACAGACGTACTCCTTCACCACCAGCGCGCCGCAGAGCGGAAGCGGTGTCGATACGATCCTGACCCTGCGCGATGCCAACGGCAACCAGATCGCGACCAACGACGACATCGCCTATCCCGGAAATACCTATTCGCAGATCAGGTTTACCGCGACCACTTCGGGCGGATATTATCTCGATGTCGGCGCCTACAGCACCGGCACCGGCGGCTATACCCTCACGACCGCGCTTGCCGAAGCGCTGCCGATCTTCACCAACGACCAGATTTCGGACCAGCTGACCTCGGGTTACTGGGGCGGTAGCACCCGCCGCTGGAACGTTGCCCCGGGCGGTACGATTACCGTCAACCTGACCGGTCTGACCACCGAAGGGCAGTTCCTTGCCCGCGAAGCGCTCAACCTGTGGACCGACGTCACCGGGATCAATTTCAGCGAGATCACGACCAGCGCGCAGATCACCTTCGACGACAACGAGTCCGGTGCCTTCGCCGGCGGCTCGACGTCCAACGGGTTCTTCACCGGCAACAGCAGGGTCAATGTCTCGACCGATTGGCTGACGAATTACGGCACCACGCTGAACACCTATTCGTTCCAGACCTATATTCACGAGATCGGCCATGCGCTGGGGCTTGGTCACGGTGGCAACTATAACGGATCGGCCGACTATCCGGCCGACGCCCTGTACCAGAACGACAGCTGGAACACGACGATCATGTCGTACTTCTCGCCGGGCGAGAACACCTATTTCAGCCAGCAGGGCTTTACCTATCAGTACACCATCACGCCGATGGTGGCCGATATCATCTCTACCAATGGTGGGCTCTACGCGAGCTATTCTGGCACTCGCACCGGCGACACGACCTACGGGTTCAACAACACCTCGGGTCGTGCGGTCTATGACGCATCGGTCAATGCCAACGCGACCGTGGCGATCATCGACCATGGCGGGATCGATACGCTCGACTACTCCTTCACCAATGCTTCCTACACCCAGCTGATCAACCTCAATCCTGAGGTCTTCGGCAACACCCGCGGGCGCGTCGGCAACCTCGTGATTGCGCGCGGTACCGTGATCGAGAACGCGATCGGCGGGGCCGGATCTGACACGCTGATCGGTAACATCGCGGACAACATCCTGCGCGGCAATGCGGGCAACGACACGATCGACGGTGGCGTAGGAACCGATACGGCAGTGTTCTCCGGCAACAGGGCGGACTACACGATCACCAACCTGAGCGGTGGCCGCGTGCAGGTGTCCGGACCCGACGGGACCGATACGCTGAGCAGTATCGAACGGCTGATGTTCAACGACATGGTGCTCGGACGCAGCGGTGCCAGCTTCGGCAACGCTACCCAGGCCTATGCCGGCTTCGGCTACAGCCAGTCGGCCGGTGCCTGGTCCGATGACACCACCTATCCGCGCATCGCGCAGGATATGAACGGCGATGGCCGGGCCGACCTGGTCGGGTTCGGCGGAGATGGCGTGTACGTCGCCTTGTCGAACGGTTCGGGCGGCTTCGGAAATGCCTTCCTCGCCTATAACAGCTTCGGTGCCAGCCAGACCGGTGGCGGCTGGAGCAGCAACGACGTCTATCCGCGCACCATTGCCGACGTGAATGGCGATGGCCGTGTCGACCTGATCGGCTTCGGTTCGGCGGGCGTGTACGTGGCGCTCGGCCAAGCGCCGTCGGGTGGGCAACAGCTTGCCTTCGGTGACGTCGCGCTGGTCTATAACGGCTTCGGTGCGAGCGATGCGGCCGGCGGGTGGACCAATGACTCTACCTATCCCCGTACGGTCGCGGACGTGAACGGCGATGGTCGCGCGGATCTGATCGGCTTTGGCGCCGCGGGCGTTTACGTCTCGCTCGGCCAGGCCAATGGCACTTTCGGCGCAACCAATCTGGCGCTCAACGGCTTTGGTGCGAGCGATAGCGGCGGCGGCTGGTCGTCGGTCGATCGCTTCCCGCGGCAGATCGCCGACGTCAACGGCGATGGCCGCGCCGACATCGTCGGCTTCGGCGGCAATGGTGCCTACGTATCGCTGGGTCAGGCCGACGGCACGTTCGGCTCCACGATCCTGGGCATTGCCGGCTTCGGTTATTCCGCTGCCGGTGGTGGCTGGGCCAGCGACGACACCTATCCGCGCCGCGTGGCCGACGTGAATGGTGACGGATATGCCGACATTGTCGGCTTCGGTTCGGGCGGTGCCTTTGTTTCGCTGTCGCAGGGCGACGGTACCTTCGCCTCTCCGGTCCTCGCGATCGCCTCTTACGGGGCCAGCGATGCCGCAGGTGGCTGGACCTCCAATGATCGCTTCGTGCGCACCATCGCGGATGTGGATGGTGACGGTCTGGGCGACATTGTCGGCTTTGGGGGTGACTACACCTATGTCTCCTACGGCGGGTCCGACTTCACCCAGGTCCAAGCGACCTCTGGTGAATTGCAATTCGCTGCCGAGGCGGCGGCGAATGCCGCAAACCTTGCCAATCGCGGAGTTGAGATCGAGCCCGATCTCACCATCCCGGTCGAACAATATAGCGGTTGCCCCTGTGGTGCGGGTTCCTGCAGCCATGGTTACGACGATGCGGTGGGCGCGTTGCAGAACCTGGGCGAGGGTGACGGTGCCTTCGTGGCGGAGAACCCCGCAGACGTCTTCTACCCTGTGGCAGATTATGTGCCCTCGCAGGCGGTCGAAGGCATTATGTTTGCCGATGGCAATTTCGCGGCACCAGGCATGATGTTCATGGGCGGCGGCCGGGGCGGGATGATCGATCCCGATCCGGTGTTGATCTACTAAAGCCGCATCCCATTTCTCGGGGCGACCCCACCGGTTGGCGCAGGCCGACCGGTGGGGTCGTTTCGTTCTGCCGCGCTCAAACTCCCTTCGACCGGTCCCATCTCTATCGGTGTCGCGACTTGACGGTCGGCGCGCGGGTTGCAAACTTTCTCCTGCGCGGGGGGCTGCGAACCGCCGCGAAGGGGGAAGGGGAATGGCTCACAAGATCGCACCGGCTGCGGTGCTGGCGGCGCTATGCGCCTGCCCGTCGATGGCGCAACAACCACAGAGGGCCGAGCTGGTCCGGGTCGAGCGCGGGGTGGAGAGCGCTTTTTTCAGCGACACCAGCGAGGCGCGGCGAGAGCTGGCGGCGAAGGTGGAGATGGCTGCGCGCATGGCCTGCGCGGATTCGTGGACGCCGCGTACCACGATCTACGAATCGATCGATTATCAGGTCGACTGGTCGGAGGGCGACCGTGCGCATCCGGACAAGCGCAAGGCGATCGCGCGCAATATCAGCGTGCGCTGTCGCCTCTAGCGGGCGCTCTGGTTACTCGGGCGTGGCCGCGCTAGAGCCGTGCGGATGAACACGCATGCACTGAAGGCGGCGGCAGTGCCCGCCGCGACCATCCGCCCGTGGACCGCACGTTCGCTCCTGTTTGTGCCCGGAGATTCGCCGCGCAAGCTTGAAAAGGCGCTGGCGGGCGAAGCCGACCTCATCATCCTCGACCTGGAAGATTCGGTCGCCGAGAGCGCCAAGCCTGCCGCGCGCGAACATGTCGCCGGGGCGCTGGCGGAGCAGGGCGAGCGGGGCAAGCCGCTATGGGTGCGGATCAACCCGATGGATACGGCCCACGCGCTGACCGATCTGGTCGCGATCGTGAAGCATCGCCCCGACGGCATCATGCTGCCCAAGGCGACGCCGGACGAAACGCGCCTGCTGGGCCACTACCTCACCGCGCTGGAGGCCGCCGCCGGGCTGGAGGCGGAGAGTATTCGCCTTATCGTGGTCGCGACCGAAACCGCGCCCGCGCTGTTCCGGCTGGGTGACTACGCAGGCGTGCCCCGGCTCGACGCGCTGACCTGGGGCGCGGAAGACCTCGCGGCGGCCTTCGGCGCGGCGGCCAACCGCGATGCGCAGGGCAATCTGCTGGAACCCTTCGCACTGGCGCGCACGCTGTGCCTCGCGGGGGCAAGCGCGGCGGGCATTGCTCCGATCGAGACGATCGACCCCAATTTCCGCGATGAGGAACGGATGCACCGCACCGCGCAGGCGGCCCGCACGCTCGGCTTTCGGGGCATGATGTGCATTCATCCCGCGCAGATCGGGCCGACCAACCGCGCCTTCACGCCCTCGGACGAAGACCTTGAGCGGGCACGCCGGATCGTCGCCCTGTTCGAGGAGAACCCCGATGCAGGCGCGCTTCAGCTCGATGGCGAAATGGTCGATATCCCGCACCTGAAACAGGCGCGCGGGCTGCTGGCGCAGGCGGGCGAATAGACGCCCGCCTCGCGCGGCATATCTCGCGCGGCGACTAGCGTCCCTTGAACTGCGCCTCGCGCTTGCCGAGGAAGGCCTGAACGCCTTCCTTGAAATCCTCGCTGTTGCCCGCAATCCGCTGCGCCTCGGCCTCCGCATTAATCGCGTCGGACAGGCTTTGCGACTGCGCATTGCGGACCAGCCGCCGGATCTGCCCCATCGCAACGGTCGGGCCATTGGCCAGCCTGGTGGCCAGCGCCTGCGCCTCGTCCATCACAGCCGCATCCTCGACGCAGCGGTTGATCATGCCCAGTTCGTAAGCGCGCTCTGCGGGAATGCGCTCGCCCAGCAGCATAGCTTCCATCGCTGCCGGAATGCCCGCCGCCTTGGGCAGCACCCAAGTCGCGCCGCCATCGGGCACCAGGCCGATATTGACGAAGGCCTGCAGGAAATAGGCGGACTTGCCCGCCACGATGAGGTCGCCCGACAGCGCCAGCGTGCAGCCGATCCCTGCCGCCGCGCCGTTGATCGCGGTCACCACCGGAATGTCGAGCCCGGCGAGGCTCAGCATCAGCGGGTTGAAACTGGTCTGCAGCGACCGGCGCGAGGCATCGCCCGGATTGCCGCCATCGAAGGTGCGCCCGCCCAGTTCCGCGCCCGAACTGAACCCGCGTCCCTCTCCGGTGATGATCAGCGCGCGCGCGTGCATCGCGGGCAGCGCGTCGAACGCCTTGAGCATTTCGCCGACCATCTCCGGCCCCATCGCATTGAGCTTGTCCGGCTTGTTCAGCGTCAGGGTCACGATCCCGTCGGTCTGTTCAACGCGAATGGTCTGGTAGTCTGCCATGCTTTGCTCCTCGATCCCGCTTTCGTTTGGGCCATCGGTTCGGGCAAATGAGCGGATTTGGCAAGGGTTGCGGTTTGCAATTTGTCGTCGGTGGTTGCGCGCGCCCGGCGCTCCTGCCAACCGATCCTGCATGAGCACAGAGAGCGACGCCACCTTCCTCGCCACCGAGGGAATTCACAATTTCCGCGATTATGGCGGCTATCCGACACGGGGCGGGGGGCGCGTGGTGAGCGGGCTGCTCTATCGCTCCGGCCAGCATGTCGAAGCGAGCGACGCCGACCTGCGGACCTTCGCCGATCTGGGGATCCGCACGGTGATCGACCTGCGCGGCAATGGAGAGCGGGAACGCCACCCATGCCGTCGCCCCGATCTGTGGGATGGCGAGGTCGTGTTCTACGACGGCGAAACCAGCTCCAGCCCGCCGCACGTCCCGCAGGAAAGGCGCGAGCTTACGCCTGAGACCGCGCAGGAGCGGATGCTGACGCTGTACACCCGTATGCCCGAGAACCCGGCGATGCAGGTGATTTTCGGTCAGTACCTGCGCACCCTGGCGGATCGCGACGGGGCCAGCCTGGTCCATTGCTTCGCGGGCAAGGACCGCACGGGGATAGCGGCTGCGCTGCTGCACCACATCCTTGGCGTATCGCGGGCCGACATGGTCACCGAGTTTCTGCGCACCAACGACGCGCCCACCTACGACATCCTCGAGAGGCAGTCCCTGCCGGGGATCGAGGCGCGGCTCGGCCCGCTCGACCGGCCGACGATCGACGCGCTGATGCAGGTGCGCGAGAGTTACTTCGAGCGCTTCATCGGGACGGTGGATCGGCGCTGGGGATCGCTCGATGCGTTTCTGGGGCAGGCGATTGGTGTGGATGACGCGCTGCGCGACCAGCTTCAGGCGCGCTTCGTGGCGTGACTCTGCGCGCCATGATCCCCATATTCGCCGCAAGACTTTAGACTGACAGGAGACGCTTCGCACATGGCGACGCACCGCACCAAGATGCTCATCATCGGTTCCGGCCCGGCGGGCTACAGCGCAGCCATCTACGGCGCGCGCGCGATGCTCCAGCCGATCATGGTCCAGGGCCTGCAACCGGGCGGGCAGCTGACCATCACCACCGATGTCGAGAACTATCCCGGCTTCGCCGACGTGATCCAGGGCCCGTGGCTGATGGAACAGATGCGCGCGCAGGCCGAGCATGTCGGCACGCAGATGATCTGGGACACGATCGTGGAGATCGATCTCAAGTCGGGCCCGCCCTTCCGCGCCAAGGGTGACAGCGGCGACGAGTATATCGCGAGCACGGTGGTGATCGCGACCGGCGCCTCGGCCAAGTGGCTCGGCGTGCCGGGCGAGCAGGAACTGGGCGGCAAGGGCGTATCCGCCTGCGCGACCTGCGACGGCTTCTTCTACCGCGGCAAGAAAGTCGCGGTGATCGGCGGCGGCAACACCGCGGTCGAAGAAGCGCTGTACCTCACCAACCACTCCGACGACGTGACGCTGATCCACCGCCGCGACGAGCTGCGCGCGGAGAAGATCCTTCAGGAACGCCTGTTCGCTTCGGACAAGATCACCCCGCTGTGGAACAAGGCGGTCGAGCGGTTCGAAGCGGGCGAGAACGGCGCGCTGGACCACCTCGTGCTGAAAGACACTGTAACCGGCGAGGAATCGACGCTGGAGGTAGACGGTGCCTTCGTCGCGATCGGCCATGCGCCGGCGACCGAGCTGTTCCAGGGCCAGCTGCCGCTGGAAGACGGCGGTTACCTGAAAGTGGAGCCGGGCACGCCCAAGACCGAGATCCCCGGCGTCTTCGCCTGCGGCGACGTGATGGACCACACCTATCGGCAGGCAGTGACTGCGGCGGGCACCGGGTGCATGGCCGCGCTGGATGCGGAGCGGTTTCTGTCAGGGATCGAGATCGACCTGCACGGCCACGTCGAGGAAGCCGAAGCGGCGGAATAGAGCGCGGGTCGGGTGCCTTCCTGAAGCGGATCGCACCCGGCAGGCTCGCGCTTCTTATCCCGCAAACACCCGTGCGGCGGCGATCCCGATCAGGGCCATCAGCACGATGCTGGACACCGCGAAGAGCACGAAGCGGACCAGCACGCGGTTGGCGGTGACCTGCACGATCGTGTGGATCACCCGCAGACCGGCGTAGATCCATGCCAGCAGCGCCGGGACGCCGTCGCCCGCGCCGATAATGGCGAGCACGATCCCCACTGCGTAGAAGACGGTCGGCTGTTCGTGCAGGTGGTTGTAGTTGTCCGCCTTCCAGTTGACCCTTTCGGGCAGCATCGCCCGCAGGCTGGCACCCGTCGCGCCGACCAGCCGGTTCGCGTCGATATCGGGGTTCTTCTGCATCGCCGGAATGCGGGTCGCGTACATCCAGACCCACATGATCATGGTCCAGATCATCAGCGCGACGACGGGTTGCAGGATATCCATGCCGATCATGAGGGCGCTCCGAGAGTTGCAATGAGGGCCATGACCGCGAGCGCGATCAGGGCGAGGGTAGAGGTGATGAACAGCAGGAAGCGAACCGCCACGATGTTGACGGTCGCCTGCCAGACCGAGTGAACGATCCGCAGCCCCACGTAGATCCACGCCAGCAGGATCGCGAGCGGGCTGGGGGCGAGGATCGAGAGGATCACGATGGTGGCGTAGAACAGCGTGGGCTGTTCCATCAGGTGGCTGTAGTTATGCGCCTTCCAGTTGACCTTGTCGGGGATCACCCCTTCCAGGTCCTGTCCCCGGCCACCGCGCTTGGCACCTTGCACCTGGTCCGCGATCTTCGCCATCGCGGGAAGGCGCACCGCTGCCATCCACAGCAGCACGACGAGCGACCAAGCGACGAGCACCGCGCCCGGAGCGAGCATTTGAGCCTGCATTCATTCCCCCTGAAATTTTGCGCCGAGCGTGGCGCTGGGCAGCGGACCTGTCAATCCGTGGCCCCGGCGTCGCGGTACAGCCGCTCCAGCCGGTAGTAACCGCCCATTCCATCGCGCCCCTCGCGCCGCCAGCCGGGCTGCGCGCCGATCTCTTCCGCGACCTCGGGCAGGTTGAGCCGGGGGGAGACGTGGAACTGCTTGAGCCACCACTTGAGGATACGCGCGCCCAGCGTGTCGCGCGCGCTGTAGCTGCCGAAGTCGACCACGTGCAGCGACCCGCCCGGCGCGACCAGCGTGGCCGCATGGCGCATCGCGCGTTCCCAGTCGGGGATCATGGAGATCGAATAGGACAGGATCACCCGCTCGAATGTCGGGCGGCCCAGCATCGCGCGCGCATCGAACTGGCGCGCATCGGCCGGTGCGAGGATCGCGCTGGTACCCAGCTTGGCCTGCGCACTGCTGAGCATTTCCGACGAAATATCGATCCCGAACAGCTTCGTGCCGGGGTAGGCGTGCTGCACCTTGGCAAGGTTGCGCCCCGTGCCGCAGGCGATTTCCAGCACGCCGTCGCCGGACGCGCAATTCAACCCACGGATCAGATCGTCGCGCCCGAACAGGTAGTACTTGCGCGTGACGTCGTAGATGTACTTCTGCCCGCGATAGATCGAATCCATCAGCGCGGCGTGATCGTGGTTGCCCCCCGCGTCTGCCATCACGTCAGCTCGTAAAGGTGCACGCCGCCGTAGATCGAGCTGCGGTCGCGCTGGGTCAGGTCCTTCGACAGCTCGTCGTGATAGGTCCACTGGTCGAGGATCTCGTTCGGTACGCGGCCCGGCAGCAGGCTGGGCTCGGCGGCGGTGCGGAACAGCACGCGCGCGCCCTTGCGCGCGGTGCGGGTCACTTCGCGCCACAGATCGGTCAGCTGGTGATCGTCCATCCAGTCCTGCGCGTCGAGGAAGACGTAGCGATCGAGGCTCATCGCGGGTTGCGAGGAGAGGAATTCGGAAAGGTTGGCGCGCTGCACGCTCAGCCGCGCGACCCGCTCACGCAGATCGGCATAGTTCTCGCGCTGGAGATAGGGCGGCAGCGAGGCGTTTTCGTCCTTCGAATAGCCGCGATTGAACGCCTGCCACGCGAAGTAGTTGTCTTTCACGTCGAAATCGCAGGCCAGCTTTTCCAGCCGCTTGCGCAGCACCTCCGCCATCTTCTCGTCGCCCGCCAGCGCGTCGTACTGCGCGGGCGGAATGCCGAGGCCGAACAGAGAGGCGGGCTGGTTGGTCACCCAGCGGACGAACTTCTTGTCGAACACCGGGGCCAGTTCATTCTCGAACACCTCGCGCTGCTCTTCCACGCTGGGCGCTTCCAGCACCTTGCGCAGGTCCACACCGTAAAGCTTGGCGAACAGGTGGGCCATGCCGATGAAGTTGCCCAGCAGGCCCTGCTTGTAGATGCCGCGCTGGAACTGGGTGATCCGGCGGCGGCCGCGAATGTCGCGCCCCTCCCAGTACTTGCGGCTTTCCGCATCCAGCAGCGGGGCGATCCGGTCTTCGTAGATCGACACGTTTTCCTTGTAATCGGAATGCGCGAAGAAGCGGCGGAACAGGTCGTAATTGGGCAGCGCGTTGATCGCGGCGATCTTCAGGCGGCCCAGCGCGATGTGCGCGCGGTTGAGATCGACCGCAGTGATCGCGGCGGGGTTTGCGGTGAGGTAGCTCAACGCGTTGCAGCTGCCGCTGGCGATGCACAGCACGCGGCTGTCCTCGTTGATCTGCAGGCCTTCCATGTCGACCACCGGGTCTTCCCAGATCTGCGCATAGACCAGCCCGCGAAACGCGGTGGCGAAGGCCTTGTCGAGCAGCGTGTCCTTGAGGCCCGAGCTCTTGCGGACCACCGAACGGTCGATGATGTGGGTATCGCCTTGCGGCATGGGGGGTAGTCTCCGGTTGCGGTGTTCAGGCTGCGTCGGGTGCGATGGTTGCGGCGTAGGCCGTGGGGTCGACATTGCGTCCGGTCAGCATGATGACGGTATCATCTTCCAGCGCTAGCTTACCGGCAAGGGCTGCCGCAAGGGCCGCCGAGCCGCCGGGCTCTGCCACAAGGCCGAGTTTCGCGAAGGCAAAGCGCTGTGCGGCGCGCACGTCCTCGTCGGAAACGATCACGCCGGGCTGCGCACGACCGCGCAGCACATCGAGGTTGATCTGCTGGGTCGCGGGCGGCTGGAGCGCATCGCAGATGGTTGCGGGAGCATCGGGCGCGACCTGCACGATCTCGCCCTTGGCGAGCGCCTGGCCGACCATGTCCCACCCGTCGGGCTCGACCGGCACGACCTTGCTGTCCGGGCAGGCGAGGGCGAGCCCCGCGGTCAGCCCGCCGCCGCCGCAACAGGCGAGGATCATCGGGGGTTGTTTGCCCAGTTGTTCGGTAAACTCGATTCCGGCGCTGCCTTGCCCTTCGATCACCCAGGTATCGGCAAAGGCGTGGACCAGTACTGCGCCGCGCTTTTCGATCTCGCGCGCGGCAACCTCGTCACGATCCTCGCCGGGGCGATCATAGAGGATGATCTCCGCGCCCAGCGCTTTGGTCGCTTCAAGCTTCACTCTGGGTGCATTGCGCGGCATCACGATCGCGGCCTTGATGCCCAGCTTCCTCGCCGCCCACGCCACGCCCTGCGCATGGTTGCCGGAGGAGACCGCAACCACGCCGCGCGCGCGTTCCTCTTCGTTCAGGCACGAAAGCCGCCACCAGCCGCCACGAATCTTGAACGCGCCGATCGGTTGCAGGCTTTCCGCCTTGATCCAGCAACGCACGCCGCCGATCTCGACCGGCAGCAGCGGGGTAGGGGGCAGGATCTGCGCGATGCTGCGCGCAGCGGCGATCACGCCATCGCGAGTCGGGGTGCGCATGTCGGGCATCAGTTCGTCGCTCCTGCGGGGCGGCTGACACACCTGACACAGTGTCCTGAGGTGAAAAATCCGGCTGGGTCGCGGCCATCCGGTTGATGCAGTTCGATGATGGGGTTTGGCGCGCTCATGCGCCCCCGTTAGAACCCCCGACCGGGTTAGGAAAGCACGCTTTGCCGCAATGCGCGCCGGATCGTTTGGAGGCGCGCGTCCGTTTGGCTAAGGGCGCGCGCAAAGATTCGTATTCGAAAGGAAGACACACATGGCGAAGGTTCTGGTGATCGGGGCAGGGGGCGTGAGCTCGGTCTGCGTCCACAAGATGGCGATGAACAAGGACATCTTCAGCGACATTCACCTTGCCAGCCGCACGAAGTCGAAGTGCGATGCGATTGCCGCTTCGGTGAAGGATCGCACGGGCGTAGAGATTTCGACTTACGAGATCGACGCGGAAGAAGTCCCCGCGATGGTCAACCTGATCAAGAAGATCGGGCCTAAGCTGGTGGTGAACCTCGCGCTTCCCTATCAGGACCTGCCGATCATGGATGCCTGTCTCGAGGCGGGCGTCGATTACCTCGACACCGCGAACTACGAGCCCAAGGACGAGGCGAAGTTCGAATATCACTGGCAGTGGGCCTATCAGGACCGGTTCAAGGACGCCGGGCTCACCGCACTGCTCGGCTCGGGCTTCGATCCGGGCGTGACCAGCGTGTTCACGATGTGGCTCAAGAAGCACAAGCTCAAGACCATCCGCCAGCTCGACATTCTCGACTGCAATGGCGGCGACCACGGGCAGGCGTTTGCGACCAATTTCAACCCGGAAATCAACATCCGCGAAGTGACCGCGCCCGCGCGTCACTGGGAAAACGGCGAGTGGGTGGAAACGCCCGCGATGCAGGTGAAGACCGAGTTCGACTTCGAGGAAGTCGGCCCCAAGAACGCCTACATGATGTATCACGAGGAGCTGGAAAGCCTCGCGAAGTTCGTCCCGGAGTTGGAGCGCGCCCGCTTCTGGATGACCTTCGGCGATGAGTACATCAAGCACCTCAGCGTGCTGCAGGCCGTGGGCATGACCAGCATCGAGCCGGTCAAGTACCAGGGCCGCGACATCATCCCGCTGCAGTTCCTCGCCGCCGTGCTGCCCAAGCCCGAAAGCCTGGGTGAAACGACCAAGGGCAAGACCAATATCGGCGTCATCGCGACCGGCGAAGCGCTCGACGGCAGCGGCGAGAAGACGTTCTACATCAACAATATCTGCAGCCACGAAGCCGCTTACGAGGAAACCGGCAACCAGGCGGTCAGCTACACCACCGGCGTGCCCGCGATGATCGGTTCTGCGATGATGGTGCAGGGCACGTGGGATGGCGACGGCGTATTCAACATGGAGCAGTTCGATCCCGATCCCTTCATGGAGATGCTGAACCAGCACGGCCTGCCGTGGAACGTGAAGGAGCTCGACGGGCCTGTGAAATTCTGATGGTCAGCAGGTCGGCAGTAGCGGCTTTTCTGGTTCTTCTGCTGGCGGCCTGCGATCCACCTGACCAGCCATCCACCTTCAGCGAGCAGGCGCCAGCATCGCAGGCGCCGGCCGGTGAACCTATGCCTGGCGCTGGACTGGCATCCGATTTTAACAAGAGTTGCCGATCCCGTTCGGATTGCGAGCATTTTTGTCGGTCGCGCGATCCGTCGGCGGAGATAGGCGAGGAGGTCGATGGCTATTGCACCTCTGACGGTTTTTCACAGGGATGCTTCAACCTCGTGCATGAAGGGAAACAGTCCGGCGAGATCTGCGCGATGTGACGCACACACCATTCGCTGACCCGGTCGGCGGATGGATCGCGCAGATCGAATCCGGTAACCTGCTCTCTTCGCACGGGAGCAATTGCAATGGGCGGAGCTATGGGTCTGACCGCTATCGACGTTGAAGCGGGCGATATTACCACGATGCAATTCGATGCCATCGTCAATGCTGCCAATTCCTCGCTGCTGGGCGGGGGCGGCGTGGATGGCGCGATCCACCGGGCGGCGGGGCCGGACCTTCTGGAGGAATGCCGCTCGCTAGGTGGGTGCGAAACAGGACAGGCGAAAGTCACCAAGGGCTATCGCCTGCCCGCATCGCACGTCATCCACACCGTCGGCCCGGTCTGGCGCGGCGGCGATCATGGCGAGCCCGAGCAGCTGGCGAGCTGTTACCGGGAGTCGCTAGCCCGTGCGGCGGAGATCGGCGCGCGCAGCGTCGGCATTCCCGCCATCTCGACCGGGATCTATGGCTATCCGCTCGATCGCGCGGCGCAGGTTGCGGCGCAAACGGTTGCGGATGTGGTGGCGGAGAATCCCGACGCCTTCGACCGCATCGCGCTGGTGTGTTTCGACGACGAGGCGCTGGCTGCATTCGAGGCTGCTCTGGAGAATGTGCAGTGAGCCCGAAACTTGCGCTGCTGGCCCCGATCGCCCTGCTGGCCCTGTCCAACATCGTGATGAACGTTGCGTGGTATGCCAACCTCAAGGCGCCGGAGAAGACGCTGGTGTGGGCGATCGGTGTGTCGTGGCTGATCGCGCTGGGCGAATATGTGTTTGCCGTGCCCGCCAACCGGATCGGCATTGCCGCCTATTCGCTGGCCGAGCTCAAGACGATCACCACTCTCTTCTCGCTAGTCGGCTTCGTCATCGTCGCTTTCTTCATGTTCGGCGAGAAGCCCGGTCTCAACCAGCTGATCGGGTTTGCGCTGATCGGCGCGGGGTCGTTCTTCATCTTCAAGCCCTGATGGCGCAATCGGTGGGCCGGGCGGTTCGGGCCGGTTGACACACGCGCACGCGGCTGCGTTTGGCTGACCGTCGAACGAACGAAACAGCCGGAGACTTTCAGACCATGCGCAAGATTGCCCTCGGGTGCCTGCTTCTCGCTTCGCTTGGGGCGTCCATGCCCGCTGCCGCGCGGGACGCTGCGAGCGAGTCCGCGCCGAATGCAGCGGCCTTCGATGCGGCTGCGGCGTGGGACGAGTTCGAGCAGCTGCTGCGTGACAAATACGCCTATATCGAGCGCGACGACATCGACGTCGAGGCGCAGCTTGAGCGCTCCCGCGCGCTGGCAGCGAAGGCACCCGACAAGGCGGCGCTGCGGCGGATCATGCACCGCACCGCCCTGACCTTCATGGACCCGCACCTGATCGTCGGCCCGTTCGAGGATGACGACTATGCGATCGTGATGACCGCTGCCGATCTCGATGCCCGGTTCGCGGATGGCAAGGCGGTGATCGTCGATGTCCGGCGCGGATCGCCTGCATTCGATGCGGGGTTGCGGCCGGGCGACGAAGTGCTTTCCATCGGCGGCAAACCGGCGAAAGCTGCCGCGCAGGCTCCGTTCGGCGAAGTGCTCCCCGATCCCACCGCCGCGCAGCTCGACTACGGGCTGACGCTGGCAGTCAATGGACAGCGCAAGGGCGATCGCACGCTGAAGGTCCGGTCGGCCAAGGGGCAGGTTCGCAGCTTCGAGCTGGCATCGACGCGGGACTGGACCAATTCGCTGCGCGAGCGGAAACTGGTCGACCTCTCCTTCGTCGGCACTGGCGGCGATGTCGCGGTGCTCACGCCGCTCAATTCGCTGGGCGACAATGGCACGATCACCGCCTTCGACACGGCGATGAAGGAGGCCATCGGGGCCGGCGCGCGGGCGATCATCCTCGACATGCGCGAGACGCCCAGCGGCGGGAACACCGAGGTCGGCCGTTCGATCATCGGGCACTTCACCGACCGGGTCAGCCCGTACCAGATGCACCGAATCCCTGCGCTGGAGCGCGAGTTCACCGTGCCGCGCCAGTTCGTCGAATATGTCTTCCCGCGCGAACCGCGCTTCGATGGCCCCGTCGTCGTGCTGCACGGTCGCTGGACTGGCAGCATGGGCGAGGGGATCGTCATCGGGATGGACGCGGCGAGCGATGCGACCACGATCGGCTCCAACATGGGCGATCTGCTGGGCGGGCTGTGGAACGAGCAGCTCGAACTGAGCGGCGCGCGCGTCGATCTGGGCGGCGAGGCGCTGTTCCACGTCGACGGAACCCCGCGAGAGGATTACGTCGCGGACATTGCGATTGAGCCCGCCAGCACGGCTGCCGATGGCTCGGACCCCGCGATTACACGTGCGCTGGAGGTTCTGGAGAAGCGGTGACGCTGGCCACTGGTCAGCCGGTTGGCGGACGCCCGCTATAGGCTATTGCCAGCCGTGCCACCGCCCACACCAGCCCGAGAACCGCGGTTGCCAGCAGCAGCAGTGCCATATCCGGCTGGTACTCCCGCAGTGTCGATAGCGAGACGCCGAATAGCTGCGGGATCAGCGCGATGCAGACCCACGCCAGCGCCGCCATCGCGGGCAGCGGGAACCACAGGCTGAACAGGCCGAAGCGGTTCGCTCGCTTCGTCCGCAGTGCGCCGCGTTTCCACCACGCCCAGATGATCGCCAGCAGGAAGATCACCGGCGCGGCGGCGAGGGCGAGGAAATTGGCCTTGCGCATTGTGGCGCCGGTATCCTCGGCCTGCGGCAGGTCGAGCGCGCGGGCGATCAGGCCGAGGCGCAGGTCGGTGCTCTCGGCGAACCCCATCCCGCTGCTGCCATTGGTCAACACCACCACGGCGCGGCGCTTGGCCGGGATCATCGCCGCGATCGTATCGAAGCCGGGGCTGGTGCCGGTGTGATAGGCGGTGCCCTCCGCGCCATCGAGCATCCAGCCGAGGCCATAACCGGGCGTTGCCTCGCTCGCGGGTTGCAACATCCGCGCCTTACCCGCCGCGCTCAGAATATCGTCCCGCCCATTCATCATCATCCGCAGATAGCGCGCCGTGTCGCCTGCGGTGGAGACGATCCCGCCTTGCGGGGCCGAGGCCAGCGTTGCGCCTTGCGCGGCAACCGGGCGCATCGACCCGAACCACGGCGTATGCCCCCGGGCCATCGCGCGGCGCTCTCCGGCACCCGATACGAAGCTGTGCTCCATCCCCAGCGGCCCGAAGATCTTCGTGGTGATATAGTCGGGGTAGGGCATGCCGCCGACAACCTCGATCAAACGGCCGAGGATCAGGTAGTTGGCGTTGGAATAGGCCCATCGCGCTCCCGGCGCGTAGGCTGGCGACTGGTCTGCATACCATGCCGCGCGGTGGGCAATCGTAGCGGCCCCTGTGCCGCTGTCATCCGGCGTGCTGTTGCCTTGCAGGGTCGAGTATCCGCTGATGTGACCGAGCAGCTGACGCACGGTGATCGCCCCCGCAGGCTTGCCCGCAAACTCTGGCAGATAGCGCGCGATCGGCGCGTCGAGATCGACCTTTCCTGCCTCGACCAGCTGCATCACCGCCAGCGCGGTGAAGCTTTTCGAGATCGAGCCGAGCAGGAACGGCGTGTCCTCGGTCACCGCGGCGCTGCCGCCCGATTCCAGTGTGCCGCGTGCGCCGGCGGTGATTGCATCGCCGTCGACCACGCCCCACGCCACGCCCGGCAGGGGCGTGCGCTCCATCTGCGCATCGACGAACGTGTCGAGTTCGCCCGCGCTCGCGCCCGCCGCTGCCACCAGCGCCAGCAGGCAAAACAGCATTGCCGAAAAGCGCAGCATCTCGCGTCCCCCGCAGGTCCCCAAAGCCAGGCTGGTCTAGCACCACACGGCGCGCGCGTCACAAATCCTCGACCGATGCATGACGCCGCCCGATGACAGCACCCGACAGCTTCCCTATCTGGTGATCATGGAAACAAAAGCCGGTGACCCGGGCGCCTTCGCCCAATTCGATCTTTCCCGCGTGGATACGCCCGCCTTCGTGGTGGATGCGGCGAAGCTGCGCGAGAATTGCCGTATCCTTGCCGAAATCCGCGACGAGGCGGAGATCAAGATGCTCAGCGCGCTGAAGGCCTTCAGCATGTGGAGCACCGCGCCGATCATCGGCGAATATCTCGATGGCGTGTGCACCTCGGGCCTGTGGGAAGCGCGGCTGGCGAGCGAGTTCTACGATGGCGAGATCAGCACCTATTGTGCCGCCTACAAGCCCGAGGAGCTGGAGGAGGTCGCGCGGCTTTCCGACCATGTGATCTTCAACTCGCCCGGCCAGATGCGGCGCGCCGCGCTGATCCTGGAGCAGGCGAAGGCAAGCGGCGGGGCGTTCGACGTCGGCCTGCGTATCAATCCGCAGGTGCCCACCGGCGAAGTGCCGCGCTACGACCCCTCTTCGCCCGGCAGCCGCCTCGGCTTCCCGCTCAGCCAGCTTACCGAGGAGCATATGGAGGGCGTGGAGGGCATCCACTTCCACAACCTGTGCGAACAGGGGTTCGAGCCGCTGCACCGCACGTGGGACCGGGTGTTCGACGCGATCGAGCCCTATTTCGGCCAGCTCAAATGGATCAACATGGGCGGCGGGCATCACATCACGCGGGCGGATTACGAGCGCGAGGAGCTGATCGAGTTCCTGCGCGATGCGAAGGACGATACCGGCGCGGAAATCTACCTCGAACCGGGCGAGGCGGTCGCGCTCGATGCCGGCATTCTCGTGGGCACGATCCTCGATACCGGAGAGAACGACGGCCCGATTGCGATCACCGACATCTCCGCCACCTGCCACATGCCCGACGTGATTGAAGCGCCGTACCGGCCCGCAATGCTGCACGAGAAGGCGGGCGAACCGCCGGTGCGCCTCGGCGGCCCGTCATGCCTCGCCGGAGACGTGATCGGCGAATATTCGCTGCCCGTGCCAAACGAAGCGGGCCAGCGGATCGCCTTCCTCGACCAGGCGCATTATTCGATGGTGAAGACCAACACCTTCAACGGCGTCCCGCTCCCCTCGATCTGGCTGTGGGACAGCGAAACCGACGTGCTCGAATGCGTGAAACGCTTCGGGTACGAGGAATTCCGCAACCGCCTGTCGTAACGCGAAAAGGGCGGTTTCCTGCCCGCTCATGCCGGGGGTGACGGGGGTTGCGGAACCCTCTCCGGAACTCCTAGGCTGGGCAGCGTTGAATCATCAGATGCTGCGCATACCGATTTCTCTTGCATCATGCTGCGGAACGCCTATTTGCGCGCCTCCGCTGCCCCAAGGGGACTCTAACCGCAAGGCAGCCCTTGTCTGAAACCTAACCGTTTTGGGGGTCCCTTGAATTGGCCACTTATCCCGACGCTCGATCCGTAGTTGCGGCGCTTTCGCCTGACGAACCGGTCATCCTGAACCGTCCGCACGCTGCGGCACGCGCTGCGCGTTTCTTCGTGGACGGCTTTCGCGGGCGTGCACTCTACGCGGTCAAAGCGAATCCTTCGCCCGACCTGATCCGCATCCTGTGGGACAACGGGATCACCCATTACGACGTCGCCTCGATCGCCGAGGTCCGGCTGGTGCGCGGGCTGCTGCCCGATGCGGAACTGTGCTTCATGCACCCGGTCAAGCCGCGCAGCGCGATTGCCGAGGCGTATCACCAGCACGGCTGCCGCACCTTCAGCCTCGATAGCGAAGAAGAGCTCGCCAAGATCGTCGACGCCTGCCGCGCGCCCGACGGCAGCCCGGCAAAAGACCTCAAGCTGTTGGTGCGCCTGCGCGTTTCCTCCGAATTTTCCGAGCTGTCGCTCGCCAGCAAGTTCGGCACCGATCTGATCGACGCGCCCGTGCTGCTGCAGCAGACCCGCCAGCATTGCGACTGGCTGGGCGTGTGCTTCCATGTCGGCAGCCAGGCGATGACGCCGTTCGCCTATGTGCAGGCGCTCGAGCGTGCGCGCGCCGCGATTGCTTCGTCCAGCGTGGTGATCGACATCATCGACGTGGGCGGGGGCTTCCCGAGCATCTACCCGGGCATGGAGCCGCCGCCGCTCGAAGACTATTTCGACGTCATCTTCCGCGCGTCCGAATCGCTGCCGATTTCCTATTCGGCGGAGCTGTGGTGCGAGCCCGGCCGGGCGCTGTGCGCGGAATATTCCTCGCTGCTGGCAAAGGTCGAAAAGCGCCGCGGGACGGAGCTGTACATCAACGACGGCGCCTATGGCGCGCTGTACGATGCGGCGCATCTGGGCTGGAAATTCCCGGTCCGCGCGCTCGGCCATGACGAGCATGCCGCGAGCGAGGATTTCTCCCTCTACGGCCCGACCTGCGACGATGCGGACTACATGGAAGGGCCCTTCGCGCTTCCGGCCGATATCAAGGCGGGCGACTATGTCGAGATCGGCATGCTGGGTGCCTATGGCGCGGCGATGAAGACCGACTTCAACGGCTTCGGCGCGAATATGGCGATCGTGGTCGGCGACGATCCGATGCAGACGCTCTACGATGGTCGCCGCGAACGCCCCGAGACGGACAACGTGGTCAACCTGCGCTAATGAAGCAGATCGGACTGTGGCTGGCGTTGCTTATACTTGCGCTGCCGCAGTCCCTGCTGGCGCGCGACCTGATCCACGAAGAACGTTCGATCCCCGCGACGGACGAGCGGCCGATTACCTTCTACGTCGATAGACCGGCCACCGACGGCAAGCTTCCGATGCTGCTGGTGGTCGACGGATCGGGCTGCGCGGGTCAGCTGCGCGAGACCGATTGGGGGACGTATGCGCCCGGCGCCGATGATCCGGTGCCTTATGCGCGCGTGATGGTGGAAAAGCCTGGCGTCGCTGCCGAGACCCCGCACGGGGCCGAGTGCTCCGCTGCCTTCCACCGTTACTACACCATCCAGAACCGTGTGCTCGATCACCTGCGCGTGCTCCAGCATCTGAACGCGAATGCAGACTGGTGGAACGGTGAGGTCTATGTCTGGAGCTGGTCCGATGGCGGAGACGTGGCCGCGCAGATCCTCACCTACCGGCCCGATATCGACCGTGCGGTGCTGGGCGCGATGGGCGGCGGTCTGACGATGGCCGAGCATTTCGAACGCTTCTGGGTCTGCCCCGAAGACATGGCCGGGGATCGCGAAGCGTGCCTTGCCGATCTGCGCAGCGACTTCGCGGCGATCGAGGCCAACCCGAACGGCACCGACATGTGGAATGGGGAGAGCTACGCCACCTGGGCCTCGCGCCTGCGCACGCGCTTGTCGGCCCCGCTGATCGACAACCGCGTTCCGATCCTGATCGTTCATGGCGATCGCGATTTCGAAAGCACACCGGTCGCAAGCGCCCGGAAACTGGTCGCGGATCTTGAGGCGGCAGGCAATCCCGCTTTCACCTACTGGGAAGTGCGCGGGATGGAGCATTCCTGGCGCAACCTGCCCGAAGCGCGCCAGAAGGCGCTGGTGGACGCGATGCTTGTCTGGCTGCTGACTGGCGAGGTCGATGCCGACCAGGTGCGGCTGGCAGTCGAGGGCGAGTAGCGGACGGCCATCAAGGCGTCGCTTCTTTCCGCGCCGCCTTCTGCGCTTCCCATTCGGCCATGCGCATCGCCTGATAGCGGCGCAGCAGCTCGACCCTGCGGGGGCGGAAGCTCGTCTCGCCCAGCTCCAGCCGGTCCATCCGCGCGACCTCGAAGGTGCGGTATCCTTCGCGCAGCAGGCACCAGCCGACGACCATCAGCGTGGTCGGGCTGTAGGACAGGCCCAGCGGCAGGATTTCGCGCTGCGTGACCTGCTCCTGCCGATCGCGATAGGTAATTGTCACGCTCGTCTCGTCCCAGCAGGCCTGGCGTAGCAGGTCGACATCGACCGCGATTTGCGGGCGCTCTGCGGGCATGCGCCACGATCGCATGATCGCGTGCATGGACTGGCGCGCCTGACGGTCGGGCAGGGTGGCGATGATCCGCGCCATCGCGTCGCGCCCGGCCTTGGCGAGTCGCTCGTCACCCAGCTCGTCCAGACTGCCCACCGCCAGCATCAGCGCCTCTGTTTCGAGGCGGGAAAAGCTCTGCGGCGGCAGCGCGGGGTCTTCGGTCAGCGTGTAGCCGTAGCCCGCTGCGCCATCGATCAGCACGCCGCCTGCGCGCAGCGTGGCGATGTCGCGATAGAGCTGGCGCTGCGAGATCTCGGTTTCCGCCGCCAGCCGCTCCGCCGTGACGGGCGAGGGCAGCCGCCTGAGCGCGGCGAGCAGTCGCATCAACCTGTCCTGCCGTGCCATTGCTGCTGCCTCTTTCTGTCAGGAGGGCGGGCATATCCCTGTGCCATCGCAAACGGAAAGGAAAATCGCATGCCGACGCTTTATCATTCGCCCAACTCACGCTCGGACACGGTCGTCAATCTGGTCCACATGCTGGGCGCGAACGTGGACATTCACGAAGTCACGATACGCCGGCAGGATGGCTCGGGCGCGCCGGACCCGGACAATCCGCACCCGGAAAAGAAGGTGCCTTACCTGGTCGATGGCGACGAGCATGTGCGCGAGCGCGGGGCGATCATGCTCTACCTGACCGACAACTACCCGCAGGCCAAGCTGGGCCCGCTGCCGGGCGAGGCGGGGCGCGGTGCTTATCTATCGTGGCTGTCCTATTATCAGGGCATCATGGAGCCGCTGCTGATCCTCCAGTGGGCAGGGATCGAAAATCCGGTCGTCACCGACGGGCTGGGCGACATGGAGCGGATGCTGGAGACGCTGAGCGTGCCCCTGCGCAGCGGCCCGTGGCTGCTGGGCGAACGGTTCAGCGCGGTGGACATGCTGCTGAGCTCTCCGTTCCAGTGGTTCGGCGATGCGCTGCCCGCAGGGCCGGAGGTGAAGAGCTGGGTGGAGCGCTGCGCCGCCGAGATGGCCGAAGTTACCGCGTAGGATCGTTGGGGGAGGGCCGGGCAGGCTCTCCCCTTAACCGTCGAACCCGACGAAGCGGACGGTTTCGTCCAGCGGCTTGCGTTCGGAGACCACCGCATTGGCGGGGAAGTCCGGGTCGGGCCAGCCCATCGCGACGCAGATCATGATCACCTGATCCTCGGGGATGCCCGCGTGCTCGCGCACCACCGGGCTCTGCATGATCCCCTGCGAGTTGATCACGCAGCCCAGCCCGCGCGACCATGCCGCGTTGACCAGCGCATTGGTGATCGCACCGCAATCGAACGGCGCAATGTCGCTGCCGAGAATGTCGCGATCATAGGTTACGACGATGGAGACGGGCGCATCGAACTGGCGGAAGCCGCGCAGAGTCCAGTCCTGCCTGCGCTCCTTGTTTTCACGCTCGATCCCCATCGCGCCGAACAGCTGCTTGGCAACGTCGATCTGGCGGCGGCGGTGGTGCTCGGGCGGGTCGCCCTCGGGCCGGCGGAATTCGCGCGTGTCGGGATTGCCGGCGAGGATGCCCTCGGTATTGCCCCGGCGGATCGCGTCGAGCGGATCGCCGGTGACCACGGTGAAGTTCCAGCACTGGTTGTTGTAGCTGGACGGCGCGCGGGTCGCGAGTTCGATAATCTCCTCGATCAGCTCGCGCGGGACCGGCTTTTCCAGAAAGCCGCGAATGCTCCTGCGGCCGGTGACGACCTCGTCATACGTCTGATTGCGATTGCCGGCCACGCGTGTCTCTCCCTGTTTCAGGCCGACCGGGTAGCGCGGGTGTGAGGACGCGGCAAATCCGTTACGGAAGCGCGGGTCAGGGACGCGCGGCGGGCAGGCAGCGACCGGGCGCGGGCTGGGCGAACAGGCGGCAATCGAAGAACACCGCCTCCGGATTGCCATCGCGCGGCGCGAGGTAGCTGAAGCGCAGCTGGCGGCGTGCCTCGTTCGAAATCGGCAGTTCGCTCGGGATCGCGCTCGCCTCGCTCCAGCCATAGACCTGGCAGAAGCGCGAGCCGGGGCACAAAGTGCGTGCCTGCGCGACGATCGCCGCAGGATCGTCGCCCGCGCCGACCAGCACGAAATGCGCGCCCGGGCCGGGGCCTTGCGGGGCCGCTGGCGCGGATGCGGCGGAGGTGCTCGCGGAAAGCTCTGTCTTGTCCTGCCCGCCCACATCCTGTGTGGCGGTAATGCTGCGCACCGCGCGCTCGTCACCCAGCAGGTGGGGCAGCAGCGTCTCGTCGCGCACGACCGCCTGCGCGGTGCTGCGCAGCGCCATCGGATCGGGCTCGCCCCCGCGATAGGTCGCGTTGAGCGCGGTGCCGGTGCCCCAGAAGCCGCGCCAGCGGAAGAACAGGTGCGGGCCTACCGTGGCGATCTTGTCCAGCTTGGGACTCCACCAGGGATAGACGTAGTTCGCGTGGTAATGGGTCGCGATGCCGACGGTCTTGTCGACCCGCCCGCCAAGCGCTTCCTCCGCCCGCTGCCGCGCCGCGCGCCACTGGCTTTCGGGGTAGCTGCGGGCGAGCGATCCGTCGCAGGTGAAGGTGAACTGGCACCCGGTGCGCCGCTCCGCCCCCTGATAGACCACGCCGCACACCGTGTTGGCAAAGGCGGGGTGGCGCGTGCGGTTGAGGATGACCTGCATCACCGCGCGCTGGTCCGCATCGCCATAGCCCGCCTCCGCCATCGCGGCGAGCGCGAGGCAGTCGCGCGCACGCGTGCGGTCGGCGGCGCTGCCGGTGAAGCGGAAGGGCGGGGCGATGCCCGGGCCGCCCTCGACGATGTCGACCGCAGCATTCTGCGCCTGCGCATCGTCGGGCGCGAGCTGCGATTTCAGCGTGTCCGCCTCCTCGCCACTGGCGGGAAGCGCCTCAACGCTCTCGGGCGGCGGGGCATCTGCTTGTGCGACCGTATGCGGCTGCTCAGCCGAAGGGCCACCTGCCAGCGCCAGACCGGCAAAGGTCGCCAGCAGCACCGCCAGTACGCCGACCAGCGGAACATTCTCCCGAAACCAGGCCGATCGCAGCAAATCCATTGCGCCTATTTAGAGTGCGCCCGCGGCAATACCATCGCCGATGGTGCGAACCTGCGCGATCCATCGACGAACTTCGTCGCCAGCCGCGCCGATCTGCCTAGCTGTGCGCAGGCCGGTCCCGGTGCTTCTGCAACGTGCCTGCCACTTGGCCAAGCGCCGCACCGACCCTTTCGGGAAACTCGCCCGGAGCGAAATCGACCGTGGTGTTGTGCGCGGTGCCGACGCGGCGGGCATCGGCCCAGTCCTGCGCCATGCCGATCGCCCATTCGCGGAATGCGTCTGCGGCGTAGGGGTTGGGTTCCAGCGCCTTGGCCAGCGTCGGGTGGAAGGCCAGCTTGCCGGTAAACGGCAGCAGCGAGAGCGGGAAGGGCGCCTTGATGCACGACAGCGTGTCGTCGACGAAGATCGTCTTGCTGGGACGGTGGTAGGCCAGCACGGACGAGAAATGCACGTTCTCGTCGTCGCAGACCATCTGCACGCCCTCGGGGACGGAGAAGGTCAGCGCATCGCCGAACAGCCCGTCGAGCGCGCCTGCCTCGCAGAAGTCGCTTTCCCAGTTCAGGCCGGGAAACTTCTCGTGATGGCGGCGGGTGCCGTACAGCTTCGCTTCGGGGTAGGCATTTGCCATCCACTCGATATGCAGCGTGTGGAAGGGGTGAACGTTGATGATTGCGGCGACCTTCTTGCCGCCATCGGTCAGCGCGTCGACCTTCGCTTTCAGGTCATCGTCCAGCGTGTAGCTATCGAGGAAGACGAAGCGCCCGTCGGGCAGCTCGACCAGCGCGCAATGCGTGCCGAGGTCGACCACGCCGCCCAGCTTGAACGATCCGCGGATGTGATGAAAACCGTTCCCGAAATCGGTGAGAGTTCCGGGCTTCACTTTTGTTATCTCTGCCATGGTAGCCAAGCGATCAAACAACCGCTCGGTTCCGCAATGCAGCAATCAGCCCGCAGCTACGCCGCCTTGAGCAGCTCCAGCTCCAGCCGGTCCCAGATCTCGGCCAGGGCATCGACCAGTTCGCGCATCATTTCCTCGGTGTGCGCGGGGCCGGGGGTGAAGCGCAGGCGCTCCGTTCCGCGGGGCACGGTGGGGAAATTGATCGGCTGTACGTAGACGCCGTATTCGGCGAGCAGGATGTCGCTGATCCGCTTCGCCTTGACCGGATCGCCGACCATCAGCGGAACGATATGCGTGGTGGAATCCATCACCGGCAGGCCCGCATCGCGCATGATCTGCTTGAGCATGGCGGCAGCCGCCTGCTGCGCGTCGCGTTCCTCGCTGCTGGCCTTGAGGTGCTTGACCGAGGCGAGCACGCCCGCGACCAGCACTGGCGAAAGCGAGGTGGTGAAGATGAAGCCGGGCGCATAGCTGCGGATGCAGTCGACGATCCGCTTGTCCGCCGCGATGTAGCCGCCCATCACGCCGAACGCCTTGCCCAGCGTCCCTTCGAGAATGTCGATCCGGTGCGCGGCCTCGTCGCGTTCGGAAATCCCGCCACCGCGTGCGCCGTACATGCCGACCGCGTGGACTTCGTCGCAGTAGGTCAGCGCGTTGTACTTTTCCGCAAGGTCGCAGATCGCGTGCAGCGGGGCGACGTCGCCATCCATCGAATAGACGCTTTCGAAGGCGATCACCTTGGGCACGTCGGGATCTTCCGCCGCCAGCAGTTCCTCGAGATGCTCGAGGTCGTTGTGCCGGAACACGCGCTTGGCGCAGCCCGAGTTGCGGATGCCCGCGATCATGCTGGCGTGGTTGAGCGCGTCGGAAAAGATCACGCAGCCGGGCAGCAGCTTGGCCAGCGTGGAGAGCGTCGCGTCGTTGGAGACATAGCCGCTGGTGAAGATCAGCGCCGCTTCCTTGCCGTGCAGGTCGGCGAGCTCCGCCTCCAGCTCGATATGGTAATGCGTGTTGCCGCCGATATTGCGCGTGCCGCCCGAACCCGCGCCGACATCGTGCAGCGCCTGCTCCATCGCTTCGGTCACCTTGGGATGCTGGCCCATCGCGAGATAGTCGTTGGAGCACCACACGGTGATCGGCTTCGGGCCGTTATGGCCATGGAAGCAGCGCGCATTGGGGTAGGCACCCTTGTTGCGCAGGATATCGATGAAGACCCGATACCGGCCCTCTTCGTGCAGGCGATCGATCGCCTTGTCGAATATATGGCTGTAGTTCGTCACGGTGGGCACCGTTTAATGGTCAAAAACGGCAGTTTCCAGCGCGATCTTTGCGAGTGATTCGCAAAGGTGACGGTTATATTGCAATCAGAATTGCGCTGCGTGCATCAGTCCGTGGCGTTCGAGCATGGGGGTGAGCGTGGTCAGGCTTTCCGCGCTGCCAGTCGCCACTGCGAAATCGCTGCCCTCGCGGGCGAAATCCTGTCCCTGCGTCAGCGAGGCGATCCGTCGCGCAATCCCCTGTGCGCCGTCGACCAGCTGGATGTCCTGCCCGAACACCGCGCGCAGCTCGTCCGCCAGGAGCGGAAAGTGCGTGCAGGCGAGCACCAGTGTGTCGAGATCTTGCGCCTGCGGGTCATCACGTAGGCCAGCGACCGCTTCCGCCACCGCACCTTCGGCCAGCGTCTCGCCGCGCATCTTCGCTTCGGCCAGCGGGACCAGCGCGTCTGATGCGTGGCGGATCAGGCGCTTGTCGGCGGCGAACTCCGCCTCCAGCCGGTCGACATAGGGCTGGCGCACGGTCGCGCCTGTGCCGAGCAGGCCGATCACGCCGGTTTGCGTCGCCAGCGCGGCGGGCTTGATCGCGGGGACGGTGCCGACGATCGGCACCTCCAGCACGTCGCGCACCATCGACAGCGCGATGGTGCTGGCGGTGTTGCACGCGATGCAGATCAGGCGCGGCTGGTAACGCTCCGCCATGCGCCCCAGCAGTCCGCACACGCGCGCGGCGACCTCGGCCTCGCTCTTGGTGCCGTAGGGAAGGCCGGCGAAATCGGCGGCGTAGATCACCGGCGCCTGCGGCAGGGTTTTGCGTAGCTCGGCCAGGATCGTCAGCCCGCCGACGCCGGAATCGAAGATCAGGATGGGGGCGGCGGGGTTCATGCGCTGGATCGCATGGCCCCGCGTGCCCTCTTGGTCAATTCTCCGAAGGTTTCTGGATCTTCAGCACGGTGGAGATCTCGATGCCGAGTTCCGCCAGGCGCGCCCGGCTCCAGCTGGTATACTCGCGAAAGGAAATGCGTCCGTCTTTGTCAGTGTCTGCAGCGTCGTAGAATTCGGCAAGCTGCACCGGATCGCTCGCATCGCCCAAGGTCGCTGTGCCAGTCAGCATCTCGCCCTGCTCGGCATCGGTGAAAACGGCTGCATCCGTCGTGCTCTCTCCGCCATCGGACATCGTATCCCGGTCCTCGAAGACGAGGGTGACGAACGGCGACTCGGGCTTTTCCAGAAAGCCACTGCCGTTCTTGTCGAGCTCGTCGAAAATCTTCTCCGAGTTGCCGTTCAGCTCGATCTCGCGGGTCTGATCCACGGTTTCTGGAGCGGGGGTGGTCGGGGCGAGGGCGAGCGCGGCTACGAGTGTGACAAACATGGCAATAGCTCCAAAAACAATGGTTGGGAGTTGCCTCGATTTGCGCGTGACGGGCGGCGGAGGAAGGTCCGGTGAGCCGGTTACGGGCCGGTCGTACCCTTCGGCCCGGGCCAGAACGCGCGCCGCTTCCAGCGATGTCGCCACGTTCAGCTTGGTGCGCGCCATTTTCAGGCGTTTCTCGACGGCATGATGCGAGACATCGAGTTGCAGTGCGATTTCCTTGGCCGTCTTGTGTTCGAGCCAGAGCCACAGGCACTCGCGCTCCTTTTCGGTCAGCCGCTCAATGGCGGAAGTCGAGATGGGGGGCTGATTGGCTGGCATCGGGCGAAGGATTGCCGCTGGAGATGCTCAGGACAAGGTACGGTCTGCTGGTACCGCCGAATTTATCCGGTGTGGTTGCGGTGTGGGCTTCGACAAGCGGCGCCGAGGGGCTATGGAACCGGCATGGACGTTTTGCTCGCTGCCGCGCTCGGCTACCTCCTCGGTTCGATTCCCTTCGGCTACCTGCTCACTCGCGCGGCGGGGCTGGGCGATGTGCGCGCGCAGGGCAGCGGCAATATCGGTGCTACCAACGTCTTGCGTACCGGCAGCAAGAAGCTGGCGGCGGCGACGCTGCTGCTCGATCTGGCGAAGGGGTTCATACCTGTGTGGCTTGCGGGTCAAATTTGGTATGATTTGGCGGTCGCTGAACCAGAACCGGGTTTGGTCGTGGATTACATCGTTGCAAATCCCGTGTCGCAGTCGTTTGCCGCCGCAGGCGCAGTTCTTGGCCACTGCTTCCCCGTCTGGCTCAAGTTCAAGGGCGGGAAGGGCGTGGCGACCAATGCGGGCGTGTGCTTCGGCCTCGCCTGGCCGCTGGGGCTGACCTACGCGCTGGTCTGGATCGGCGTGCTCGCGACCTTGCGGATCAGCTCGCTCGCCGGGATGAGCGCGGTGGTCTGCGCCGCGATCGCCGCCGCGTTGCTGGGCTACACCGCCTTCGTGCCGGTGCTGGTACTGATCGCGCTGCTGGTGATCTGGCTCCACCGCGCAAACATCGCGCGGCTCGCCAAGGGTGAGGAACCCAAGGTCGGCGCCAAGAAATGAGCGCGCTGTCGCAGGCAGAAGCGTTCGCGCGCATCCGCCTGCTGCGATCCCCGCGCATAGGCCCGGTTTCCTTCGCGCAACTCCTCGCCCGCTATGGCAGCGGAGAGGCGGCGGTCGAGGCTCTGCCCGGCATCGCGAAGAAGGGCGGCGGGCACTATACGCTCGCGAAGCAGGACGCCGTCCGAAGCGAGATCGACGCGGTGAAGCGCCACGGTGCGCGTTACCTGTTCCACGACCAGCCGGACTATCCGCAAGCGCTCGCCGCATGCGACGGCGCGCCGCCGATCATCACCTACAAGGGCGACCTGTCGCTGGCGAGCAAGCCGGTGGTGGCGATGGTCGGCGCGCGCAACGCGAGTGCGGCGGCGGTGAAGCTGGCGCGCGATTTCGCCTCAGCGCTGTCTGCGGAAGGGTTCGTCGTGGTCTCGGGGCTCGCACGCGGGATCGACGGCGCGGCGCATGAAGGCGCGATGCCGCACACGATCGGCGTAATCGCGAGCGGGATCGAGATCGCCTATCCGCCGCAGCACGCCGAGTTGCAGAAACGCATCGCCAGCGAAGGCCTGCTTATCGCGGAACAGCCGCCGGGCACCGAGCCTCGCGGGAGCCACTTCCCCAGCCGCAACCGGATCATCGCCGGCCTCGCGCTGGGCACGCTGGTGGTGGAGGCGGCGGTGAAGTCCGGCAGCCTCATCACCGCGCGGCTGGCGGGCGAATACGGGCGCGAGGTGATGGCGATCCCCGGCAGCCCGCTCGACGCGCGCAGCCACGGATGCAACCACCTGATCCGTGAAGGTGCCGTCCTCGTGCAGGAGCCATCCGACGTGGTCGAGCTGCTCAGCACATTCGACGGCGCGCCGCGCAGCACCTTCCGCGAACCTTCCGCCGCGTTCGAGGCCGTGCCCGAGGATCTGGCCGAGGCAGAGCCTGTCGAAATCGCGCAGCTGCTGACCAGCGCGCCGGTTTCGGTGGACGAGCTGATCCGCCAGTCCGGCGCAGGCTCCGCCGCCGTGCAGCTCGCGCTGCTGGAGCTGGAGATCGCCGGACGGCTGGAAAGGCACGCCGGGGGCAAGGTCAGCCTTTCCTAGCATTCCCCCTCGCGGTAAGCCCCGGGCGGAATCGGGCGAAAGGGGGCACGCGACGATGGAACGGGAAGCCGACGTAAGTGGAATTTTGAGCCAGACGGTCGACGTGATCGGCGCGGCGGGCCGCGCGGTGCTGATCTACGTGGTGGTGCTGGGGCTGTTCAACGGGATCGGCGGGCTCGCGGGGCTGGCCGAGATGGACGACAATGTCTTCTCCGTCGGCATCCGCAGCGGAGTGCTGAATGCCGAAACACTCGGCCTTGCAGCGACGCTTTATCAACTGCTCGGGCTGGTTCTCTACGTCGTCGCGGCGTTTTTCCTGTTGCGGCAGATGCTGGAGCAGATCGGACGACCGGCGCGCGGCGGCAACCTGCTGAGCTATGTTGCGATGTCGGTCCTCGCGATGATCGGGCTGATGATCGGCTTTGTGCTGCTGGTCATCCCCGGGCTGATCCTGCTGGTCCGCTGGTCGGCCGCGAACGGCTTTCTGCTGAGCGGCGACAAGGGCATTACCGGCGCGCTGGGCACCAGCTGGGAGGCGACCGGCAGGCGCGGCTGGTCGATCTTCGGCGCGGGGCTGGTCCTGTGGGTCGGGCTCGCGGTGCTGAGCAGTATCGTGGTCGGCATCGTCGCAGCGACAGGCTTCACGGCGTCGGGCGGATTCTCGCCACTCTTCGGAGTTGCGATGACCGTGTCCGGCCTGATCGAGGCATTCAACAACGCGGCCAGCTTCGCTTTCAGCATTGCGGTGTTCCACCTCGTTGCGCCCGCCGACACCAGCGTGGCGGATGTGTTCGAGTAGATCCTGAGCGAGGGGCATGAGCATGGAACGCGATGCGTCGTTCGGCGATCGGGTCGGCATCATCTGGAGCGAGGCTTGGTGGCTGCTGAGGGCAGTACCGATGGATGTCGCGATCTATCTGCTCGTGACCATCATCGGGTCCACGCTTGCCGACCTCTTCGCCCCCGAAGCGGGCGGGACGCTTGCGGTGAGTATCGGCTCGCTTGCCGCCGCTTACGCTCTTACCCTCAGGATCGTCAGGAAAGGCGTGGAAGGCGGCCAACGGGGGAATAGTGGTTTTTCGACCTATTTCGGAATTTCTTTCTTGTCCGGAATCGCCATCGTCCTGGGCCTGCTGCTGCTGATCGTGCCGGGATTGATCCTCTGGGCACGCTGGTTACCCGCCTACGGCTATGGCCTTGGGGAGGGGCGCGGAGCGACGGAAGCCCTTTCTGACAGCTGGGAGGCGACCAGCGGACATCTCGGCCCGATCATCGGTTCGATCCTGCTGCCCTTCATCATCGGCACAGGTGGAGCCCTGGCGGTGATTTTTACCGCAGAAGGCTCCGGGCCAGCGATTTGGTGGTCTTCGCTCATCGCCAATGCGCTGATCTACGGCTCCCAAGCGACCGGCATATCGATTGGTCTGGCGGTCTTCTCACTTTTGGCTCGCGGGGACAGCGGACTGGCAGAGGTGTTCGAATAAATCACACCGGTCCGAGCGATCCCGCTTGACGAACCGCATCCCCGATTCCCACTCTCGCGCGTACGTACACGTGAAGGAACGCCCCCACTCTTATGCAACTGGTCATCGTCGAATCGCCCGCAAAGGCGAAAACCATCGAGAAATATCTCGGCAAGGACTTCAAGGTTCTCGCCTCCTACGGCCACATCCGCGACCTGCCGCCCAAGGACGGCAGCGTGCGGCCGGACGAGGATTTCGCGATGGATTGGGAGATCTACTCCGACCAGCGCAAGCGTAGCCAGGTCAAGGCGATCGCCGATGCGGCCAAGAATGCCGACCGCCTCGTCCTCGCAACCGACCCCGATCGCGAGGGGGAAGCGATCAGCTGGCACGTTCTGGACATGCTCAAGAAGCGCAAGGCGCTGCCGACCAATGTCGACCGGGTGACCTTCAACGCGATCACCAAGGGCGCCGTGACCGAGGCGATGAAGAAGCCGCGCGCGCTCGACCAGGACCTGATCGACGCCTATCTGGCGCGCCGCGCGCTCGACTACCTGTTCGGCTTCACGCTTTCGCCGGTGCTGTGGCGCAAGCTGCCGGGTGCCAAGTCGGCGGGCCGCGTGCAGTCGGTCGCGCTGCGCATCATCGTCGACCGCGAGCGCGAGATCGAGGCGTTCAAGGCCGAGGAATACTGGTCGATCATCGCCAATTTCGAGCAGGACGGCACGCCGTTCACCGCGCGGCTGGTGACGCTCGACGGCAAGAAGCTCGACAAGATGACCTTGGGCGACGAGGGCAGCGCGATGGCCGCCAAGCAGGCGGTCGAAGACGGGCGCTTCACGGTCGAGGGGATCGAGACCAAGCCGGTCAAGCGCAACCCCGCGCCGCCGTTCACCACCTCGACCTTGCAGCAGGAGGCGGCGCGCAAGCTCGGCTTCTCCGCCAGCCACACGATGCGGTGCGCGCAGTCGCTCTACGAAGCGGGCGCGATCACCTACATGCGTACCGACGGCGTGAGCATGGACCAGAGCGCGATCGACGCCTGCCGCGACGCGATCACCGATCGCTACTCTGCCGAGTATCGCCCGGAAAAACCGCGCTATTACAAGACCAAGGCGAAGAATGCTCAGGAAGCGCACGAAGCGATCCGGCCGACCGATTTCCGCAAGGACAAGGCGGGATCGGGCGACGAGGCGCGGCTGTACGACCTGATCTTCAAGCGCGCGCTGGCAAGCCAGATGGCGACCGCGCAGCTCGAACGCACCACCGTCACGCTGACCGAAGGCAGCGGGCAGCACTCGCTTCGCGCGACCGGCCAGGTGGTGAAGTTCCCCGGCTTCCTCGCGGTCTATCAGGAAAGCTTCGACGACAAGGATGACGAAGACGGCGGCCTGCTGCCGCACATGCGCGAAGGCGATGCCCCGGCGCGCAAGTCTGTCGAGGCGAACCAGCACTTCACCCAGCCGCCGCCGCGCTATTCCGAAGCCTCGCTGGTCAAGCAGCTGGAGGAGCTGGGCATCGGGCGTCCGTCGACCTACGCATCCACCATCCAGACGCTGCGCGACCGCGAATATGTGCGGATCGAGAAGAACCGCTTCTTCGCCGAGGAATCGGGCCGCCTGCTGACCGCCTTCCTCGAACGCTTCTTCCCCACCTATGTCGCCTACGACTTCACGGCGGGGATGGAGGAAGAGCTCGACGACGTCTCCGGCGGGCGCGCCGAGTGGAAGGCGATCCTCGAGGCGTTCTGGAAGGACTTCAAGCCGAAGTCCGACGAGGTGATGGAGCAGAAACCGTCGGACATCACGGCGGTGCTCGACACCTTCCTCTCCGACTACCTCTTCCCCGAACGCGCGGACGGTAAAGACCCGCGCTTCTGCCCGCTGTGCGACCAGGAAGGGCGTGCCGGTGGACGCCTGCACCTGCGTGGTGGGCGCTTTGGTGCGTTCGTGGCATGCGAGAACTATCCCGAGTGCAAGTTCACCCGCCGCTTCGCGCAGCCGGGTTCGGACGCGGACGAGGTGGCCGAGAATGCGGTGCTGGGCGAAGATCCCGACACCGGCCTGCCGGTCGAGCGCAAGACGGGCCGCTTCGGGCCGTACCTGCAGCTGGGCGAGGGCAAGGAAGCCAAGCGCGCGAGCATTCCCAAGGACGTGCCCGAGCTGGACCTCGAGATGGCGCTCAAGCTGCTCAGCCTGCCGCGCATCGTCGGCCAGCACCCCGAGACGGGCAATGATATTGAAGCGTCGATAGGACGTTACGGCCCGTACCTGCGGCACGATGGCAAGTACGCCAAGCTCACCAGCACGGCCGATGTCTTTGAGACCGGCATGAACGCGGCGGTGACGATGCTCGCCGAAGCGGCGCAAAAGGGCGGTCGCGGACGCGCCAAGGCGGAGCCGATCAAGGTGCTCGGCAAGCACCCGACCTCCGAGGCCGAGATGAAGGTGATGCCCGGCCGCTACGGCCCCTACGTCACCGACGGCACGACCAACGCGACCATCCCCAAGGACGTGAAGCCCGAGGATGTGACCGAGGAGCAGGCGATCGAACTGATCAACGCCCGCGCCGCCAAGGGCCCGGCCAAGAAAAAGAAAAAGGCCGCGCCCAAGAAGAAGGCCCCGGCCAAGAAGCCTGCGGCCAAGAAGCCTGCCGCGAAGAAAGCGCCTGCCAAGAAACCCGCCGCCAAGAAGGCGGAGGACTGATGGCGAAGGACAAGTTCGAGCGGCACAAACAGCCCTGGACGGGCGAGGAGGCGGGCCAGCTCAAAACGCTGGCCGCCAAGGGGCAGGGCCTCAAGCAGATCGCCAAGGCGCTGAACCGCAGCGAGGAATCGACCAAGGATTTCGCGAAGAAGAACAAGATCGCGATCGCGAAGAAGCGGTAACGTGGTGAGGTGGGGTGGTCGTGCTGGTCCCTGAAGCAACAGCGGTCGCGGAAGAGTACCTCGCTGGCGTCCAAAGTGACCTCGCGGCGTTCGGAGGCGTCGATGTGGGACGGATCGAACCACTAAGAGCCTGACTCAGAAGTTTATGCGATCTGGCAGTGGCTTGCGATGAGGCGGGTGAGGCGGCGGATGTGGGCGATGGTAGTCCATGCGGTGGAACTTTCGATAGTTCTTTCCCAGTCCTTTGCGAGCCGTCGACATCTGCCGAGCCAGGCGAAGGTGCGCTCGACCACCCAGCGGCGCGGGAGCAGAACAAAGCCCCTGGCGGTGTCGCAGCGGCGCACGATCTCGAGCGTCCATTGCCCATGCCCTTGAAGCGCGCCGATGAGCTTGTCGCCTGCGTAGCCCCCATCGGCGAAGAGGTGGCGCAGCCACGGGAAGCGGTAGCGGATTGCCTTGATGAGATCGACCGCCCCGTCGCGATCCTGAATGCTGGCAGCGTGGATGGTGACGAACAACATCAGTCCGAGCGTATCGGTGATGATGTGACGCTTGCGTCCCATGATCTTCTTGCCCGCATCGTAGCCCCGTGGGCCGCCACTCTCGGTGGTCTTGACGCTCTGGCTATCGATCACCCCGGCGCTGGGGCTGGCCTCGCGCCCTTCGATCTGGCGCGCAGCCATCACCAGCAGGTGATTGATCGTCTGCCATAGGCCGCTGTCGCGCCAGGCATAGAAATAGCGTTGAACCGTCGAGAGCGGAGGGAAATCCTTGGGCAGCATCCGCCATTGGCAACCGCTTGTTGCCAGATAGAGGATCGCGTTCATCACCTCGCGCAGGTCGGCGCAGCGCGGCCTGCCGCCAGGTTTCGCGGGCGGCAACAGAGGCTCGATCAAGGCCCACTCGGCATCGCGCAAATCGCTTGGATAACGTAGACCCGGGCGGCTATGCTGCTGCCGGGAGGTATCGGTCCACATCGCTTATTCCTCGGTCGTTTCTGGCGAAACCCCGGAATCAGCGATGCACCAGCGCGTCAAGCGCAACCAGCTGATATCTCCCAACTACTTTTGAAGACAGGCTCTAAGGAAATCCAAAGACTTTGCGATTGCTGCTTTCGATGCCGTCGCGGTACTGTTGGCGAGGCCCTACCACGCTGGCGAACTCGACTACGAGACTGCGGATTGGATCGCAAACGCTATCGATACCGATATGCTGGAGCTGATGATTCAACTTCAGCCGGGCGCATCCACCATCGATACCCCCCAAGCTTGGCAGGAGGTGTATGATGCATTCGATGCTGGCGAATTTGATCACTTCGGTCGATCCGAAGATCCGGTGGCGGAATTCACCAATCCAGAAATTGAAGCTTTTTTAGCGCGCATAGACGCGCAGGACCGGTCGCCCCGATAATCGGAGCGACCGATACGTCTTACTGCACCACCGGGACGTCCTTGATCGTCGCCAGTGCCTCACCGCCGCAGGTGATGATAATCTCGCGAATCTGCGGGTAGGGGGTCGGGCCGTCGAAGCGCACGGGGGTGGGGGTGATGACCTGCGTAACCATGCCGTCGGGCTTCTTTGCATCCAGCTGGAAGCGCCAGCCGGGCGGCTGCATGCGGTCGGCGGGGCCTGCCACCAGCTTCACCGAATAGCCGGGCGTCGGCATGTCGACTTCGCCGGTGATGTGCAGCGTCGGGCGTGCGCCGGGTCCGGGCATGGTATCGATCCATGCCTTGAAGTCGCGCGCCTTGTAGGCGGGGCAGCCCGCAGCCGGGGGCGTATCGCCCGGCTCATCGGGGTAGGGCGCACAGGCCGACAGCGAGAGTGTGGCGGCGGCAACGCCGGTGAGACTAGCAAGGGTGCGCAAGGTCAGATCTCCAATAACTGGATTGCAGCAATGGCTATCCCGTCCGGTCCATCCGGTCGAGACGTCATGGCTTTCATACCGATCTGACGGAGACGAGAGCTGAATGCCTTTGTTCCGCGCGGGCAAGGCGCGGGGCTGCTTCACCTGGTCCAGTCGAGCCCTATTTCCTCGAACATTTCCGTGAATTCGGCGCAGTTTTCCGTTGTGAATGCAATTCGTCGCGGATTAACATCAGCGCCCGTGGGAAGGCTCGGAGGGGCGAGTATAATGGGCGTTAAACGTGCGGGCTGCGCAATCGCTGCTCTGGTCATGACAAGTTGTTCTGTTGGAACGGATATTCCGAAGGCTGCATCCTTTGGCGAAAGCTACGCGCAGGCGACCTATTTCAAGGGTTACGAGAACTCGGGATTTAGCAATGCGAGCAACCAGTTCTATACCAAGGCCTACGACGATTCCTGCGCTTCGCTCTCCGGAGGTGCGAAATTCTTCTCGATGACCGGATCGGAAAAGACCGTCCTGCTCGAGGCGAACAGACGAACGATCATCTACGCCCTCACCAATAATATTCGGGGAGGCGGATTCGCGGCTGGGGTCGGCCCGGTCTACGACACCTCAGTGTGCGCAAACAAGGTTGCTTTCGTTCCGAAACCCTTCGGGAAATACGATGTCATTCAGAGACGCAAGAACGCCGGTCCCTGCGAACTGGAGATCATCGACAAGGATACCGGTTCGCCACCGGCAAGCTTCGAGCGCCTGGAATACAAGGTGTGCGTGAAGTAGCTAACGCACCCAGTCGAGCCCCATTTCCTCGAACATTTCCTTGTCCTCAGCCCAGTTTTCCGTCGCCTTGACGTGCAGGAACAGGTGGACCTTGCGACCAAGCAACTCACTGAGTTCCTCGCGCGCCGCCTGACCGATCGACTTGATCTTGCTGCCACCCTTGCCGAGCACGATCATCCGCTGGTTGTCGCGCGCGACGATGATCTGCTGGTGGATCTCTACGCTGC
Source organism: Citromicrobium bathyomarinum (assembly GCA_001306305.2). Classification (NCBI taxonomy): domain Bacteria; kingdom Pseudomonadati; phylum Pseudomonadota; class Alphaproteobacteria; order Sphingomonadales; family Sphingomonadaceae; genus Citromicrobium; species Citromicrobium bathyomarinum. Next base: position 2,362,213 of record CP155577.1, on the reverse strand, counting down.
CGTCCTTGCGTTCGACATATTTCTCCGGCCGCACCATGGAGTCGTAGGGCAGTTCCTCGTGCAGCTGGCGATAGAGCTGTTCGCGGGTGATTTCCGTGGCGAGCAGGCGTTCGGAGGCGTCGGAGACCTGATCTTCCGGATACATCCACTCGCCTTCGGGCATCTCGGCGGCGAGCGCGTCTTTCAGCTCGGTCACCCCGTCGCCGCTCAGAGCGGAAATGAAATAGATCTCCGCGAAGTCGACTTTGGTGGACAGCTCCTGTGCCAGCGCCAGCAGCGGTTCCTTCTTCGCGATGTCGACTTTGTTGAGGACTAGAATCTTCTTCTCGGGCCGCTGGGCAAGCTGTTCGATCAGCGGCTCCAGCTCGTGCCGGCGCTGCTTGATCGGGTCGACCAGCAGCAGCACGGCATCCGCGCTTTCCGCGCCTTCCCATGCCGCGCTGACCATCGCGCGGTCGAGCCGCCGCCGGGGCGCAAAGATGCCCGGCGTGTCGACCAAGATCATCTGCGTGTTGGCGTCGTCGTTCTCGTGCAAGGCGATGCCGAGCATCCGCGCGCGGGTGGTCTGCGCCTTGGCGCTGACGATTGCGACCTTCTGGCCGACCAGCGCGTTGACCAGCGTGGACTTGCCGGCGTTCGGAGCGCCCAGCACGGCGACGACGCCGCATTTGGTAGATGTATCAGTCATAGAACCTTTTCTGCTCCCCTTCAGGGGAGGTTGGGTGGAGGTGGGCCCCACACTTCGCGGGGTGGTATATCCACCCCCGCCAATCTCCTGCACAGACAGGGGAGTCGAAGCGGTCAGCCATACTGCTCCATAAACGCTTTTGCCGCCGCCGTCTCGGCTTCCTGCTTGCTGTTGGCGGTCGCTTCCGCATCGCCGACATTCTTCACCGAGACGCGCACGGTAAAGCGCGCCGCGTGATCGGGGCCGGAGCGGTCGATCAGCGCGTATTCGGGAGGGCGGCGGCGGTTGCCCGCAGCCCATTCCTGTAGCGCGGACTTGGGATGCTTGGCCCGGCCGGCATCGCCTTCGACCGCGTCGCGCCACAGCGCGCGAACCAGCGCCCGTGCACTCTCGAACCCGTCCTCGCGCAGTTGCGCGCCGAGGAGGGATTCCATCACATCGCCCAGGATATTGCTGCTTTGTGCCCCGCCATCCTCGCGCGCCTGCCGGCCCAGCCGCAGGTGGTCGGGCACGCCGATGCTGCGGGCGACCTTTGCGCAGGCACCCTTGCTTACCAGCGCGTTCAGCCGCTGAGCCAGCGTGCCTTCGCTCGCGCTGTTCTGGTTCTCGAACAGCCACTCGGCGATCGCGAGGCCGAGCACGCGGTCGCCGAGAAACTCCAGCCGCTGGTAATCGCGGCCTTCGCCCAGGCTGCCGTGGGTGAGCGCCTCGTTCCACAGGGCCTCGTCGCGCGCGGCAAAACCGTGCGCGATCAGCCACGCCTTTGTCTCTTTCCAGTCAGTCATTCGGCCTCAACGCTCATAGGGCTTGCGCGGTCCTGTTGCTTCGCAGGCTGGAGAACCAGCTGGCCGGATCGGCCCACCGCGCGCTGCCATCGGTCGACCAAAGCACCGCGCCGGGCTGGCCGATCAGGAGATCCTGCCGGACGAAGCCGACCCCACCGCCGGGCAGGGCGGGGAAGCGGCTGTCCATCGAATTGTCGCGGTTGTCGCCCAGCAGGAACAGCGATCCTGCGGGTACGGTGCGCGGGCCCCAGTTGTCCTGCGGGGTGGGGCCGAAATCGAGCACCTCGTAGCTGACGCCCGACGGCAGATATTCGCGGTTGCGGCGATAGCGGCAGTCTGCGCCGCCGGCAGGCCTCGCCGCCTCGCGTCCGCCCCAGCCGCATGGCGCATCGGGGGTGACCGGGATGATTGCATCATCGGTTGCCGACTGGCTCAGGATCTGGCCGTTGAGGACGACGTAGCCATTGCGCAGCTCCACCTCGTCGCCCGGCAGGCCGATCACGCGCTTGACGTAATCGCTGCCGTCGACCGGGTGCTTGAAGATCACCACATCGCCGCGCTGCGGCTGGTGCGCGAACCAGCGCCCGGGGATCAGCGGCAGGTCGAAGGGCAGCGAGTTGCTCGAATAGCCGTAAGGCCATTTCTTCGCGACGATCGTGTCGCCCGGCAGCAGGCCGGGCATCATGCTCTCGCTGGGAATCGTGAACAGCGAGAATGCGAAGGTGCGCAGTGCGAGTGCCAGGATCACCGCCAGCAGCACGAATTGCAGCAGGTTGACGATGCCGCCACCAGACGCGCGATCGAGCCCGCGCGCGTCGTCCGCATCCCGGTGCGGCTCGCCTGCTTCGCCCTTTTCATCCATCGGCGCAGCACCTAGGCGCTAGCGGCAGGCAGGCAACAGGATTTTGAGCACATGAGCGATAGCAGGACAGCAGCGTGGCAGCAGATCGAGGCATTGCCGCAGGAAACTCTGGGCGATCTGTTCGCGGGTGATGACACGCGGGTCGATCGCCTGTCGGGCCGGATCGGCTGGGGCGAGGGCGAAGACGCGGCGGGCATCCGTTTCGACTGGTCAAAGACGCACCTGACCGACGATCTGATTGCCGGGTTCGAGGCGCTGGCCGAAGCAAGCGACTTCACCGGCAAGCGCGCCGCGCTGTTTGCGGGCGATCCGATCAACGTCACCGAAGGCCGCGCCGCCGAACATACTGCGCAGCGCGGCTTCGGCAGCGAGGCGAGCGTTGAGGAGGCGCAGGCGCTGCTCGCGCGGATGCAGATGCTGGTCGAGGCGATCCGCGAGGGCGCGCTGGGCCAGATCGAACACCTGATCCATATCGGCATCGGCGGCTCCGCGCTCGGCCCCGCACTGGCGATCAATGCGCTCACCCGCGACCTGTCCTATGTCGATTGCCACGTGGTCTCGAATATCGACGGGGTGGCGCTGGAGGCCGCGTTCGAGGCGTGCGACCCGGCGACCACGCTGATCGCGGTCGCCAGCAAGACCTTCACCACGATCGAGACGATGACCAATGCCGACAGCGCGCTCACCTGGCTGCGCGAGAACGGCGTCACCGACCCGCACGGGCGGGTGGTCGCGCTGACCGCCAATCCGGAGCGGGCGGTGGAATGGGGCGTCGATGAAACGCGCGTGCTGCCGTTCATGGAATCTGTCGGCGGGCGCTACTCGCTATGGTCGAGCATCGGCTTCCCCGTCGCGCTGGCCGCGGGGCTGGACGAGTTTGCCGCGATGCTGGACGGCGCGGCGGCGGTCGACGAGCATTTCGCCAATACCGACGGGCGCGACAACCTGTGCCTGCGTGCGGCGTTTGCAGACCAGTACTACGCCCGTGTGCGCGGGTGCCAGACCCGCGCCGTGTTCGCCTATGACGAACGGCTGGCGCTGTTCCCCAGCTATCTCCAGCAGCTGGAGATGGAGAGCAACGGCAAGCGGGTGACCTCGCAAGGCGAGCCTGTCGATGGGCCCACGGCGCCGATCACATGGGGCGGGGTGGGCACCGACGCGCAGCACGCGGTGTTCCAGCTGCTGCATCAGGGTACGCACATGGTCCCGGTCGACTTCATCGCCAGCATCGCGCCGGGAGACGCGCTCAACCCCGCACATCACCGCATCCTGCTGACGAACTGCTTCGCGCAAGGTGCGGCGCTGATGGCGGGTGGCAATATGAGCGCCGACGGCAAGGACCCGGCGCGCGAGTTCCCCGGCGACCGGCCCAGCGCGACGATGCTGTGCGACGATCTCGACGCCGCCACGCTGGGCGCCCTGATCGCCTTCCACGAACACCGCACTTTTGCGAATGCCGTGCTGATGGGCATCAACCCCTTCGACCAGTTCGGCGTCGAGCTGGGCAAGAAGATGGCCAAGGACATCGAAGGCGGCGCGGCAGACTTCGATGCAAGCACCAAGGCGCTGCTGGAAGCGAGCGGGTTGGGGTGAACGCGGGCCGGGGCGCGTCAGCCCCGTCTCACATCGCATTCGCCCGCGATCGAGGCATGACACACCTGACACACAGTCCAGAGGGTCAAAACACGCCGGCTTCCTGAGTGGGAATCTGGTGCTTGGTGGACAATGGAAAGAGCGGCGCAAATTCTATCGCAGGGCTGCAAAGTAGGAAAATGACGAATCGCGTAATGTGCTGAGCGCTACATTTTTTCGCCCAAACATAATGATTGTCATCTTCTGAAACATTCGCGAGTTGGTGCATTGGGTAAGTGATCCCACGCGAATTTGAAGGATGACACGATGAAGCATCGTCTTGCGATGACCACACTGATTTCGACCGCCGCGCTGGCGCTTGCCGCCTGCGGTTCGGAGGATGTCGAGAACACGCCGGTCGACGACGTCGATGAGCTTGTCGACGATGATGCCAATCAGGGCATGGGCGACGATGCTTATCCGGTTGGCGGCGACCTCGACACTGATCAGCAGTCCCGTTTCGACGCCATGGATCGCGAAGCGGCCAGCGCCGAGTACGACCGCAATCGCGATGCGATGATGGAAGAAATGGCAGCCGGCGGCATGAGCGAGAGTTCCGCTGCTGATCAGTCTGCGGGCGGCATGGACGAGAACACCGGCGACATGGCCGATGCAGGCTCCTCCGGGACCGGCGGCGACGCAATGACGGGCAGTTCGGATGGCGCGTCGATGATGATGCCGCGCAGCCGGATGGACTTCGCCTTCCTCGACCGCAACGATGATGGCGAACTCTCCGTCGCGGAATACGCGATCTGGGCCCTGCCGACCGACCCGAGCGAGCCTGCGCGCAACGACGCCAAGGCGCCCTATCTGACGCAGAGCCAGATCAACGAGGCGGGGCAGACCTTCTTCTATTTCGATGAGGACGGCGACAGCTACCTCTCGCAATCGGAATTCCAGGCCGCCCGTAATTCGGCGCGCACGCCGTAAGCGATATGCGATAACGGGCTTCCCCGGGTCCGGTGAGTTCGGTTTCGACCGGGCGCATCGGGCCACACAGGAGGGCGCAGGGTTCATGACCTGCGCCCTTTTTGCATGGGGCGGGTTGCCTGGTCCGGCCGCGGGAGTGGCGGTGGCTAGTCCCCGTCGAGCGTGCGGTCGCTATGGCCGAACCAGCCTTCGACGAAGCGCATGATCGTGATCATCACCAGGCTGATGATCGCCAGCACCGCGACCAGCGGCCATTGGCCGAGCCCGCAGGCAAGCCCGATGACGGTCGCCAGCCACAGGTGCGCCGCAGTGGTGAGGTTGTGCACCTTGCCCCGGCTGAACACGATCAGCCCCGCGCCGACGATGCCGATGAAGCCTGCTGCGGCCTCGAACATGCGGAGCGGATCGATCCGCAATCCGCCCAGCTGGTTGTGCAGCGCCATCACCGAAACCGCCATCCCGGCGGCGGCCACGCAAACCAGCCCGTGCGTGCGCATTCCAGCGGCATGACCGCGCCATTCGCGGTCGAACCCGACGACCAGGCCAAGCAGCGCGGCGACGCCAAGACGCAGAACGATCTCTGCGTCGAGCAGGGCGAGGGGAACGGGGGGATTGAGCTCCATGACGATTATCCAGCGTGCTGCATCGCATTTGGTTTCAAACCTGCGCCATGTGGCGTAGGCTGGCGTCCATGACCTTCCCGATCATCTTCGCCGTCGTCTGGGCGCTGATCCTTGCTGGCGGCGGCGGGCTGCTGACCATGATCGGCGAGTGGTATCGCAACCTCGAAAAGCCCAGCTGGCAGCCGCCCGACTGGCTGTTCGGCCCGGCGTGGACGATCATTCTCGCGTTGGCCGCATGGGCTTTCGTGCTCAGCTGGAACGGCGCGCCCGAGGGGGATCGCCCGCTGCTGATCGGGCTCTACCTTGCCAACGGGCTGTTCCATTTCCTCTGGTCGCCGCTGTTCTTCACCGCCAAGCGGCCGGACTGGGCGCTGATCGAAGTGCCGTTCCTGTGGCTCTCCGTCCTCGCGCTGACCATTGTCCTGCGTGAATGGTCGGTCGCGGCGAGCTGGATGATCGTGCCCTATCTGGCGTGGGTCAGCTTTGCGGCGATCCTCAACTGGAAGATCGTGAAGCTGAACGGGCCGTTCGGGCGCAAGGCTGCCGCTTAGGCGTTCTCTGCGTCGTCGGCGGCCTCCACCAGCCGCAATTTGGCGAAATCCTGCGGGCGGTTGTCCGCCAGCCACTCCATCATGCCTTCGCGGATATCGCAGCGAAGGTCGAACAGGGTGGGCGAGTTCTTCGCGCTCATCAGCAGGCGCACTTCCTTGGAATCGCGCGTTGTCTCGGTCACCTGCACCACCTTTACGCGGCCATCCCAGCGCTCGTTCGCCTCGACCTGGCGGAAGAATTCCTCGCGGATCGGGCCGATCTTGGCCTTCGGGTCGAGGTGAAGGAACACTGTGCCGAGCAGGTTGGCGGTCTGCTTGGTCCAGTTCTGGAAGGGTTTTTCGAGGAAGTAGGACGTGGGCACCACCAGCCGCCGCTCGTCCCAGATCTTCACCACCACGTAGGTGGTGCGAATATCCTCGATCCAGCCCCATTCGCCTTCGAGGACCACGGCATCGTCGATATTGATCGGCTCGGTCAGCGCCATCTGTACGCCCGCGATCAGCGATTTGAGCGCTGGCTGGGCAGCAGCACCCACCGCGAGGCCTGCAAGACCCGCCGAGGCAACCAGCGTTACCCCGATATCGCGCACGCCGGGGATGGCGAGGAGCATCAGGCCCACGGTGACGAACACGATGATGAAGGTCGCGATGCGGTTGAACATCGTCAGCTTGGTGCGCTTGCGCCGGGCCTTGAGGTTGTCCGCGACCGAAATATCCGCCTTCAGCTTCGCCGCCTCGACCAGCGCTCGCACGATCGCCAGCACCATCCAGCCGACCACTGCGGGCAGCACGAAGGTCGCGATGTCGGCCCACACCTCGCGCAATTCGGGGACGTAGCGCGCCGCGCCCATCAGCGCGAGAACGACGATGGCGAGCCGGGTGGGGCGGTAGAGATGCCGCACCACGATATCGTCGCTCGACTGGTCGGTCCGGCGAGCGATCCGGCGCAGCAGGAAGAACAGCAGGGCGTGCAGGCCCAGCGCTGCGGCGACCGCAATGCCTGCGGCGAGTGCCGCGTGGAGCGGATTGGCAAGCAGGCCGGCGCTTTGCTCTACCGTGTTCTCGATGCTGTCGGTGATGGATCCGATGGCTCCCGCCTCCCTCGATGCGTCTCGACCTGTCAACGCGGTGCCAGTGCGAGCGTTTCGCGCGGGCAACGTCTTCGATTGACTTTTTTGCCGCGATGCACCATCTGCCGCAAGACCGAAGCGCAACTGCCAGCGTGAAGCGTCCGCCGCGCGATGCGAGCGGCCCCGGCAGCGCCTCGATTGTTTCCAGACTTCCCTTTTCACGCGGGCGGTTACAACCCCTGCGATCGCGCGCGGACTCCGTTTGTATCGGGTGTGCGGCGCGAAACGCATTTAATGCGAGTCACATACCTTACATGACCAAGTTCACAGACCTCGGGCTGTCGCAGCCCGTACTCCAGGCCCTCGACATGAAGGGCTATTCCGAGCCGACGCCGATCCAGGCGCAGGCCATTCCCCCCGTTCTCGAAGGCCGCGACCTGCTTGGTATCGCGCAGACCGGCACCGGCAAGACCGCTGCGTTCATGCTGCCCAGCATCGACCGGCTGCGCGAGGCCGAAAACCAGACCCCGTTCAAGTCGTGCCGCATGCTGGTGCTGGCACCGACGCGTGAACTGGCCGGGCAGATCGCCCAGAGCGCCAAGGATTACGGCGCGCTCGCGGGCCTCAAGGTGCAGTCGATCGTAGGCGGCACCTCGGTCAACAAGGACCGCAACAAGCTGCACCGCGGGACCGACATCCTCGTCGCGACGCCGGGCCGCCTGCTCGACCTGATCGACCAGCGCGCCTTCACCCTCGACAAGGTCGAGATCCTGGTGCTCGACGAAGCGGACCAGATGCTGGACCTCGGCTTCATCCACGCGCTGCGCAAGATCAACGAACTGACGCCCAAGACGCGCCAGACGCTGTTCTTCAGTGCCACGATGCCCAAGGCGATCAAGGATCTGGTCAGCCAGTATTGCCGTAACCCGGCGCAGGTTTCGGTCACGCCCGAAAGCACCACGGCGGAGCGGATCGAGCAGTTCCTGTTCATGGTCCAGCAGGACGAGAAGCAGAGCCTGCTCGAACTGATCCTGTCGGGCCGCCATGAAATCCCTGGCAAGCTCGAGCGTGTCCTCGTCTTCGCGCGCACCAAGCATGGCTGCGACCGTGTGGTGAAGAAGCTGGCGCAGGTCGGCATCCCCGCCAACGCGATCCACGGCAACAAGAGCCAGCCGCAGCGCGAACGCGCGCTCGACGAGTTCAAGCGTGCCAAGACTCCGGTTCTTGTGGCGACCGATGTCGCCGCGCGCGGGATCGACATTCCGGGCGTGTCCCACGTCATCAACTACGAACTGCCCAACGTGCCGGAACAGTATGTCCACCGCATCGGTCGCACCGCGCGTGCGGGTGCCGATGGCATCGCCATCGCGTTCTGCGCCGAGGACGAGCGCCAGTATCTCAAGGATATCCGCAAGACGACCGACGCCGAGTTCGAGCGTCTGCCGCTGCCGGACAATTTCCGCGCGGTGGTCGAAGGCGTCGGCCCGACCAAGCCTGCGCCCAAGCAGCAGCGCGGCCAGCGCGTGACGCCCCGTCCGATCGGCGACGGCGCGCGCAAGCCCAAGGCCAAGCATCCCGCACGCAAGGGCAAGCCGCAGGGCGCCGGCCAGGGCCGTGGCGGTCCGGGTGGCGAGAACCGTGGTGGCCAGCGCCGCCGCAACAACCGTTCGGGCGGAGCACGCTCGGGCGGGCAGGGCTAAGCTGCGAGGCTTGCACGCGCCACGCGGCTGGCTGATAGGCGTTCGGGATGAACCCAGAGAATAACGGACTTCCCGCCGACGCGCAGCCGATCGAGCGTGTGCAGCAAAACATGCTCGCGCGCGGCGAGCGGTGGGTGCTCAACCGCCTGTGCGCCCGCATGCCCCGGTGGGTCACGCCCGACATGCTGACCTTCACCGGGATGGTTGGCGCGCTGGCGATCTTTGCCGGCTATGCCGCCAGCAATCTTGGCGATGGCTGGCTGTGGCTGTCCATCGCCGGATACGTGGTCCACTGGTTCGGCGACTCGCTCGACGGGAGTCTGGCGCGCTTTCGCCGGATCGAGCGGCCACGTTACGGCTATTTTCTCGACCATAGTTGTGACGGGCTGGCGACCACGCTGGTCGTGCTGGGGCTGGGTGCGTCGGGCTATGTTCAGCTGGAAGTGGCGCTGGTGGCACCGGCGGGGTATCTGCTGATGTCGATCCACGCGTTCCTTTCGGTCAGGGTTATGGGCGAACTGCGCCTGTCCTATCTCAAGGCCGGGCCGACCGAGCTGCGGCTGATCCTGATCGGGCTGACGCTTGCCATGATCGTGCTGGGGCCGACCCCGCTGATCGGCGTGTTCACGGGGTTCGACATGTTCGTGGGGGCAGTGGGAGTGCTGCTGATCGGCCTGTTCGCGGCGCAGACCGCCTCCACCGCGCGCAAGCTCGCGCTGGAAGAACCGCCGGTTCGATACCCCCGGTAGGCAAACGCAGGACGCTGCCGGTTGGCAATCGCCATCCGCAGGGCCATATCCCGCGCTCTTGCAAGCAGGAGCGCACATGCCCGACACCCAATATGATTACGACCTCTTCACCATCGGCGCAGGCTCTGGCGGGGTCCGCGCATCGCGGGTCAGCGCGGCGCATGGCGCGAAGGTGGCGATTGCGGAGGAGCACCGCGTTGGCGGCACCTGCGTGATCCGCGGCTGCGTGCCCAAGAAGATGCTCGTCTACGGTGCGCATTTCGCGGAAGATCTGGAAGACTGCCAGCGCTTTGGCTGGGACATCGGCGAGCGCAGCTTCGACTGGATCAAGCTGCGCGACAACGTGTTGGAGGACGTCACCCGGATCGAGGGGGCCTATACCAACACGCTCGAAAGCCACGACGTGGAGATTTTCAAGGAGCGCGCCGAGATTACCGGCCCGCACGAGATCACGCTGGCGAGCGGGCGGCAGGTCACCGCGAAACACATCCTGATCGCAACCGGCGCGCGCCCGCGCATGCCCGAATGCCAGGGCGCGGAGCACGCGATCTCCTCCAACGAGGCGTTTCATCTCGACGAACTGCCCAAGAAGATCATCATCGCGGGCGGCGGCTATATCGCCAACGAGTTCGCGGGCATTTTCAACGAGTTCGGCTGCGATGTTCACATCGTGAACCGCGGCGACCGGCTGCTGCGCAGCTATGACGAGGCGGTGCGCGATCGGCTGCTGCAGATCAGCACGATGAAGGGGATCAAGTTCCGCTTCAACACGCACTTCGAATATATCAAGCCGTGCGACGAAGGCGGCTATTTCGTGAAACTGTCCGACTGCGACGAGGAGAAGGCGGACCTGGTGATGTTCGCCGTCGGTCGCATTCCCAACACCGAAGGTCTGGGGCTGGAAAACGCCGGCGTCGAGCTGGGCGAGGGCGGCGAGATCAAGGTCGACCGGTTCAGCAAGACCAATGTCGACCATATCTATGCCGTGGGCGACGTGACCGACCGCGTGCAGCTGACCCCCGTGGCGATCCGCGAGGGCCAAGCCTTTGCCGACACCGTGTTCGGCGGCGGAGAGCCGGTCGCGGTCGACCATTCCTGCGTCCCCAGCGCGGTGTTCAGCCACCCGCCGATCGCCGCTGTCGGGATGACCGAGGGTGAGGCGAAAAACCAGCTGGGTAGCGTAAAGGTCTACCTGTCGGACTTCCGCCCGATGAAGAACGTCCTGGCGGGCCGCAACGAGCGCAGCCTGATGAAGATGGTCTGCGACGGCGATTCCGGCCGCATCGTCGGCATCCACATGATCGCGCCCGAAGCGCCAGAAATGATGCAGGCCGCCGCGATCGCGGTGAAGGCCGGGCTGACCAAGGCGGACTTCGATTCGACCGTCGCGATCCACCCGACCATGGCCGAAGAACTGGTCCTGATGCGCTGATCCGGCCCGCAAGTCCGCTTCCCTCATCGAACTGTCTGTTTCGACAGGGAAGCGGCCTTGCGGGGCCGCCCAGCTTGACGCTGCGTTACCTCCATGCCTAACCGCTTGGGCAAAGCGGAACACAGGAGCGCACGCGCGTATGTCAGCCAATATTGCCGAAATGGAAAAGCGCCGCGAAGCCGCCCGCATGGGTGGCGGTCAGAAGCGGATCGATGCACAGCATGCCAAGGGCAAGCTGACCGCGCGCGAGCGGCTCGATGTGCTGCTGGACGAAGGGAGCTTCGAGGAGCTCGACACCTACGTCGTCCACGACTGCACCGATTTCGGCATGGAAGACCAGCAGATCATGGGCGACGGCGTCGTCACCGGGTCTGGCACGATCAACGGCCGGCTGGTCTATGTCTTCAGCCAGGATTTCACCGTCTTCGGTGGTTCGCTGTCGAAACGCCATGCGGAGAAGATCTGCAAGGTGATGGACACCGCGATGAAGGTCGGCGCGCCGGTGATCGGCCTGAACGATTCGGGCGGCGCGCGCATTCAGGAGGGCGTGGCCAGCCTTGGCGGCTATGCCGAGGTGTTCCAGCGCAACGTGCTCGCCAGCGGCGTCATCCCGCAGATCAGCGTCATCATGGGCCCGTGCGCGGGCGGCGCGGTCTACAGCCCTGCGATGACCGACTTCATCTTCATGGTGAAGGACAGCTCCTACATGTTCGTCACCGGGCCCGAGGTGGTGAAGACCGTCACCAACGAAGTCGTCACACAGGAAGAGCTGGGCGGCGCGGTGACGCACACCACCAAGACCAGCGTGGCCGATGACGCGTTCGAGAACGACATCGAAACGCTGATGGCGACGCGCCGCTTCTTCGATTTCCTGCCGCTGTCGAACCGCGAGCCGGTGCCCGAAATGCCGAGCAACGACCCGTGGGACCGGCGCGAGGACAGCCTCGACACGCTGATCCCCGACAATGCGAACCAGCCCTACGACATGCACGAGGTGATCGCGAAGACGCTCGACGATGGCGACTTCTTCGAGGTCCAGCCCAAGCATGCGGCGAACATCATCTGCGGCTTCGGGCGGGTCGAGGGTCGCACCGTGGGCGTGGTCGCCAACCAGCCGATGGTGCTGGCGGGCGTGCTCGACATCAACTCGTCCAAGAAAGCCGCGCGCTTCGTGCGCTTCTGCGATGCGTTCGACATTCCGATCGTGACCTTCGTCGACGTGCCCGGCTTCCTCCCCGGCACCAGCCAGGAGCTGGGCGGCATCATCAAGCACGGTGCCAAGCTGCTGTTCGCCTATGCCGAGGCGACCGTGCCCAAGATCACCGTCATCACCCGGAAGGCCTATGGCGGCGCGTATGACGTGATGGCGTCCAAGCACCTGCGCGGCGACCTCAACTACGCCTGGCCCACCGCCGAGATCGCGGTGATGGGTGCGAAAGGCGCGGTGGAGATCATCTTCCGCCAGAACCGCGACGATCCCGAAAAGATCGCCGAGAAGACCAAGGAATACGAAGACCGCTTCGCCAACCCCTTCGTCGCCGCCTCACGCGGCTATATCGACGAGGTCATCTACCCGCACTCGACGCGGCGGCGGATCGCGCTGGGGCTGCGCAAGCTGCGCGGGAAAGAGCTGAGAGCCTGTCTTCAAAAGTAGTTGGGAGATATCAGCTGGTTGCGCTTGACGCGCTGGTGCATCGCTGATTCCGGGGTTTCGCCAGAAACGACCGAGGAATAAGCGATGTGGACCGATACCTCCCGGCAGCAGCATAGCCGCCCGGGTCTACGTTATCCAAGCGATTTGCGCGATGCCGAGTGGGCCTTGATCGAGCCTCTGTTGCCGCCCGCGAAACCTGGCGGCAGGCCGCGCTGCGCCGACCTGCGCGAGGTGATGAACGCGATCCTCTATCTGGCAACAAGCGGTTGCCAATGGCGGATGCTGCCCAAGGATTTCCCTCCGCTCTCGACGGTTCAACGCTATTTCTATGCCTGGCGCGACAGCGGCCTATGGCAGACGATCAATCACCTGCTGGTGATGGCTGCGCGCCAGATCGAAGGGCGCGAGGCCAGCCCCAGCGCCGGGGTGATCGATAGCCAGAGCGTCAAGACCACCGAGAGTGGCGGCCCACGGGGCTACGATGCGGGCAAGAAGATCATGGGACGCAAGCGTCACATCATCACCGATACGCTCGGACTGATGTTGTTCGTCACCATCCACGCTGCCAGCATTCAGGATCGCGACGGGGCGGTCGATCTCATCAAGGCAATCCGCTACCGCTTCCCGTGGCTGCGCCACCTCTTCGCCGATGGGGGCTACGCAGGCGACAAGCTCATCGGCGCGCTTCAAGGGCATGGGCAATGGACGCTCGAGATCGTGCGCCGCTGCGACACCGCCAGGGGCTTTGTTCTGCTCCCGCGCCGCTGGGTGGTCGAGCGCACCTTCGCCTGGCTCGGCAGATGTCGACGGCTCGCAAAGGACTGGGAAAGAACTATCGAAAGTTCCACCGCATGGACTACCATCGCCCACATCCGCCGCCTCACCCGCCTCATCGCAAGCCACTGCCAGATCGCATAAACTTCTGAGTCAGGCTCTGAGCAACCCGTGGAAGAAGCATGACAATATCCCGTTGTGACGTAGCGAGAGCGATGCTCGAGGATATTGTCACCGAATGGGCAGATTGGCCCGGCGAATTGCAGACGATCACCGGGTTCGAGTTTGCAGAGTATCGTGCGCTTAAGCTGAAGCTGGATAATCTGAGCAGCGAACTGACCGAGACAGATGCCGACATGATGCGCGAAGGGGCAAAGCAGTTTTTTGGATATCCCGGGATGACGACATCAAGCGTTGAACGGTCACTTGGGCCTGAGTGGCTAAGCGAAGTCGAGTCCGCTTTTCTGAGCGAGGACAATCGTTGATCGTCTTCCTCTTCAACGGTCTTTGGGATCTGCCGGAGGCCCCGAATTCCGTTACCCTGAACTTGTTTCAGGATCCAGCATTACGAAGCGGCGGGCGTTGCGGGAGGAAGACTGGATGCTGAAACAAGTTCAGCATGACGAATTGACAGGAGCAGACGCATGAAACTCGGCCGTCTCAACCATATCGGCGTCGCGACGCCTTCGATCGCGGACTCCATCGCCTATTACCGCGACACGATGGGTGCGGTGCGGATCAACGAGCCTTTCGACCTGCCCGAACAGGGCGTGAAGGTCTGCTTCGTCGATACGCCCGACAGCACGGGTGAAGTCGGCAAGGGCACGCAGATCGAGCTGATCGAGCCGTTCGACGAGGCGAGCCCGATCAACGGCTTTCTCGCCAAGAACCCCGCCGGCGGCCAGCACCATGTCTGCTACGAGGTGGAAGACATCGAGGCGGCGCGCGAGTGGTTCGAGGGGAAGGGCAAGCGCATCCTCGGCCCCACGCGCATCGGTGCGCACGGCACGCCGATCTTCTTCCTCCACCCCAAGGACATGATGGGCCAGCTGACCGAGATCATGGAGACGCCCAAGGAGGGCGCGCACTGGTCGAACTGACCGGATAGCTCTCTCCCCATGTGGGGAAAGGGTTGGGCGAGGGGAGTTCTACGCAGCGAGGGTTTTGCGCCCCTCTCCAAGCGCCGCTAGATCGCTTCGCGACCAAGCTATGCTATTCTCTCCCCGGCGCGGGGAGAGGGATAAGAGAGAGGAAATCGCGATGCTTTTCTACGACAGCGCCATGCCCGCACCCAATCCGCGCCGCGTGCGCATCTTCGCGGCGGAGAAGGGCATCGAGTTACCCTCCAAGCAAGTCTCGATCCCGCAGCGCGAGCAGAAGGCGCCCGATTTTCTCGCCAAGAATCCGCGCGGGCAGACGCCGATCCTCGAACTCGATGATGGCACGGTGATCGCCGAAAGCGTCGCGATCATGCGCTATCTCGAAGGGCTGCATCCCGAACCGCCGCTGTTCGGCACGACCCCGCTGGAAAGCGCGCAGGTCGAGATGTGGAGCCGCCGGGTCGAGATGATCCTGATGACCGCAGTGGGCGCGGTGTGGGTCCACACGCATCGCTTCACCGCCGCGCTGCCCGGCCGGAACGAGGCGTGGGGCGAGGCCAACCGGCCCCGCGTCGCCGACGCGTTCCGTTTCTTCGACCAGTCGCTCGCGGGGCGGGACTTCCTCGCCACGGATGGTTACAGCGTGGCCGACATACTGCTGCTGACCACCGCCGATTTCGCAGAATTCATAGGTTGTGGAATGCCGCAGGATTGCGAAAACCTGCGTGACTGGCACCAGCGTGTGTCCGCCCGACCAAGTGCACAAGCCTGAGTGGAATTATGACCGACAAGACCCCGACCCCCACGGCATCCTACGCTGACTGGCAGGCCAAGGCCGACAAGGAAGTGAAGGGCCGCGACCTGACCTGGCACACGCTGGAAGGCTTCGATGTGAAGCCGCTCTACACGGCGGAAGACACGGCAGACATCGACCCCGGCCTACCGGGCTTCGAGCCGTTTACGCGCGGGCCCTATGCCAGCATGTACACCGGCCGCCCGTGGACCATCCGCCAGTATGCGGGCTTTTCGACGGCCGAGGAATCGAACGCCTTCTACCGCCGCAACCTCGCCGCCGGGCAGAAGGGGCTGAGCGTCGCCTTCGACCTCGCCACGCACCGGGGCTATGATTCAGACCATCCGCGCGTAGTCGGCGATGTCGGCAAGGCGGGCGTCGCGATCGACACCGTGGCGGACATGCAGATCCTGTTCGACCAGATCCCGCTCGACACGATGAGCGTGTCTATGACGATGAACGGCGCGGTGATCCCCGTGCTGGCGTTCTACATCGTCGCGGCGGAGCGGTCGGGCGTGTCGCAGGACAAGCTTTCCGGGACCATCCAAAACGACATCCTCAAGGAGTTCATGGTCCGCAACACCTACATCTACCCGCCCGAGCCAAGCATGCGGATCATCAGCGACATTATCGCTTACACCTCCGACCACATGCCGCGCTTCAATTCGATTTCGATCAGCGGCTATCACATGCACGAAGCGGGCGCGACGGCGGTGCAGGAGCTCGCCTTCACCATCGCCGACGGCAAGGAATACGCCCAGCGTGCGATGGATACCGGCCTCGATATCGACGCCTTCGCCCCGCGCCTAAGCTTCTTCTGGGGCATCGGGATGAACTTCTTCATGGAAGTCGCCAAGATGCGCGCCGCGCGCCATCTGTGGCACGACGTGATGGAAGGGCTGGGCGCGCAGAACCCCAAGTCCAAGATGCTGCGCACGCACTGCCAGACCAGCGGCGTGTCTTTGCAGGAGCAGGACCCCTACAACAACGTCATCCGCACCACGATCGAGGCGATGGCGGCGGTGCTGGGCGGCACGCAGTCGCTTCACACCAACGCGCTCGACGAAGCGATCGCGCTGCCGACCGACTTCTCCGCCCGCATCGCGCGCAACACGCAGCTGGTGCTGGAGGAAGAGACCGGCATCACCAATGTCGCCGATCCGCTGGGCGGCTCGTATTATGTCGAGGCGCTGACCGCCAAGCTGGTTGAAGAAGCCAAGAAGATCATCGACGAGGTGGACGCTGCGGGCGGAATGACCGCCTTCGTCGCCACGGGTGAACCCAAGCGGCGGATCGAGCAGGCGGCTGCGGAGAAGCAGACCAATGTCGACCGGGGCGAGACGGTGATCGTCGGCGTCAACAAGTACCGGCGTGACAAGGAAGACGAGATCGAGACGCTCGATATCGACAACCACAAGGTCCGCCAGTCGCAGATCGCGCGGCTGGAGAAGGTTCGCTCGCAGCGCGACGAGATGGCCTGTCAGGCCGCGCTCGACGCGCTGGCACGCGGCGCGGGGCAGAAGGAAGGCAACCTGCTGGCGCTGGCAGTCGAGGCCGCGCGTCACGACGCGACGCTGGGCGAGATTTCCAGCGCGATGGAAGACGTCTTCGGCCGCTACGACACCAAGCCGACCCCGGTGAAGGGCGTCTATTCCAAGGCCTATGCGGCGGATAACCGCTATCAGCAGGTCGTGCAGGGTGTCGACGCGGTCGAGCAGCGCCTCGGCCGCAAGCCCAAGATCATGATCGCCAAGATGGGCCAGGACGGGCATGATCGCGGCGCCAACGTGATCGCGAGTGCCTTCGCCGACATGGGCTTCGATGTCGTCTCCGGCCCGCTGTTCCAGACCCCGCAGGAAACGCTCGAAATGGCGCTGGCCGAGGGTGTCGACGCGATCGGCGCGTCTTCGCTGGCGGCAGGCCACAAGACGCTGATCCCCGAGCTGATCCGCCTGCTGAAGGATGCTGGCCGCGCGGACATCAAGGTGACCGCCGGTGGGGTGATCCCGCAGAGCGACTACCAGTTCCTGCGCGATGCAGGCGTGCAGGGCATCTACGGCCCCGGTTCCAACGTGGTCGAATGCGCGGCGGACATGTTGCGGCTCTTGGGGCACAACATGCCCCCGCCCGATGACGAGCTGGACGAGGCGGCAGAGTGACCTTTGCCTCCCTCGTCACCCCGGACTTGATCCGGGGGCCCGGTTCCTTTCCGATGGCAGAATGGAAGCGGGACCCCCGCCTCCGCGGGGGTGATGAAGTGGGGGAGGTTGCTAAATGAAGAGGTCCATCGCTCTCGGATTGGCGTTCTTCATCGCTCTAAATCTTCTGATCACGCTCGCATACGGGCTGCTTTGGCCGTACCTCTACGACTTGAACATCATCTCTTGGGATAGCGATGCACGCTTCTGGTTCGAGCTCATTTTTCACGGTGCTGTTGCAGCCATAATCGGACTTCCATTCTGCATTTGGTTCGCTCGTCGGATTTCGAAATCTGCAAGTGCTGTGCGATCGTTGAGAACAACTCGCCCCCACCCGGCCCGCCAAGCCTCGCAATAGCGCTCCCCTCAGCACCTACCCACACCGACCAAACGGAACTCTCTCGATGACCGATCTCCACCCCGAAACCCTTGCCGTCCACGCCGGGTGCGAGCCCGATCCGACCACGAACGCACGGATCACGCCGATCTACCAGACGGCGAGCTATGTGTTCGACAGCCCGGATCACGCGGCCAACCTGTTCTCGCTCTCCGAATTCGGGAACATCTATTCGCGGATCATGAACCCCACCAACGACGCGCTGGAGAAGAAGGTCGCGGCGCTGGAAGGCGGCGTGGGCGCGCTGGGCGTCGCCTCGGGCCATGCCGCGCAGCTGATCGCGTTCCACACGCTGATGGAGCCGGGGTGCAACATCGTCGCGGCGAGGAAGCTGTATGGCGGATCGCTCAACCAGATGGGCGAGGCGTTCCTCAAGTTCGGCTGGGAGACGCGCTTCGTCGATGCCGACGACCCCGAGAACATCCGCGCCGCGATGGACGACAAGACGCGCTGCGTCTTCATCGAAAGCCTCGCCAATCCGGGCGGCGTGGTCAGCGATATTTCCCCGATTGCGGACGTCGCCCATGCGGGCGGCGTGCCGCTGATCGTGGACAACACCATGGCGACGCCTGCGCTGTGCAGGCCGTTCGATTTCGGTGCGGACATCGTCACACACTCGACCACCAAGTTCCTCAACGGGCACGGGAATGCGGTGGGCGGCGTGATCGTCGACAGCGGCAAGTTCGACTGGAAGGCGCGAGGCGACAAGTTCGCCTCGCTCACCCGGCCCAACGGATCGTACCACGGTGCGGTGCTGGTCGATGCGCTGGAGCCGGTCGGCCCGATCGCCTTCATCATCGCCTGCCGGGTGCTGGGCCTGCGCGATCTCGGCCCGGCGCTCGCGCCGATGAACGCCTTCCTCGCGCTGACCGGCATGGAAACGCTGCACCTGCGGATGGACCGGCATTGCGACAACGCGCTGGAGCTGGCCGAATGGCTCAAGGGGCACGAGAAGGTCGCGTGGGTTTCCTACGCCGGGCTGCGGGACAGCGACTATCACAGCCTCGCGAACAAGTATCTGGGCGGGCGCGGCGGTGCGGTGTTCACCTTCGGGCTGAAGGGCGGATACGAGGCAGGCCGGGCGCTGGTCTCCAACGTCAAGCTGTTGAGCCACCTCGCCAATATCGGCGACACCCGCTCGCTCATCATCCACCCCGCGTCGACCACGCACAGCCAGCTTGGCGAAACCGAGCTGATCGCGGCGGGGGCAGGGCCGGATGTGGTCCGCGTGTCGGTCGGGATCGAGAATATCGAGGATATCAAGGCTGACCTCGACCAGGCGCTCGCGGCGGCGGGCTGAGGGGGCTTGGTGATGGTCCATCAACTCGTCATTGCGAGCGGAGCGAAGCAATCCATGGCGCAGTTCCATGGATTGCCGCGTCGCCTGCGGCTCCTCGCAATGACGAGTGAGTTGGTGGAATGACTGCCACCTCAAACGTTACCCCCGCCTGCGCGGGGTGACGAAACGAGTTCTCTCCAGATTCGAGGTATCGAAGTGACCAAGACCCGCACCCACTCGACCTGCGAGGCCGTACAATGAGCGCCCCCCAGAGCGGTGCGAGCTTCCTGCCCATCGCCGCGATGATGTTCGCGGCGGGGCTGGGCATTCCCGTCTTCGCCTCGCTCAACGCCGGGCTGAATCAGCAGCTCGGCAGCCCCATTGCCGCGACTGCGGTCACCTTCGGCATTGGTCTGGTGATCTCGACGACCGTCCTCGTCTTCGTCGGCTTCCCGAGCGCGTCGGACTTCACGCTCGACAGGCCGTGGCTCTACGGTGCCTCGGTCTTCATGCTGTTCTACGCGACCGCGATTGCGTTCTCCGCGCCCAAGATCGGGCTCGGCAACGCGATCTTCTTCGTCCTCACCGGCCAGCTGATCGCGGCTGCCACCATCGACCATTTCGGCCTGCTCGGCGTGATCCAGACTTCGCTGACGCCCAAGCGCATCCTGGGCATCGCCGTGATGGCCGTGGGCCTCTATCTCGCCAGGAAACCCGTATGAGCCACATCCGCGCCGACTGGACCGGTGAGGCGGGGGGAGTGACCAACACCTCACCCGTCACCCCGGACTTGATCCGGGGCCCCGCTTCTTCTTTGGTGCGGCGCGGAAGCAAGCGGGACCCCCGCCTTCGCGGGGGTGACGAAGTTGAGGACACGATGGTGTGAGCTTTTGGCGCTTTAAGCTACTGGAATTCGCGGTTTGGGGGGCGACGGGAGCATTACTGATCCCGGTCGTCTTCGGATTCGGAATTTTGATTGCGCAAGTTTTTCAACCTGTCTCCGACTTCATTGCGATGATCCTGCTTGGAGCGGTGTGGCTGATATCGTCTATTTTTCTATCCAATGTCCTTACCGCGAAACTCGCGAAACGCTGGAGCCGCTGAATTGCAAAATCTCTCAAAAATCCGCACCGACTGGACCCGCGAAGAAATCGCAGGGCTGTTCGACCTTCCCTTCACCGAACTGCTGTTCCGCGCGGCGTCGGTCCACCGCGAGAACCATCCGCCCGAACAGGTCCAGCTGTGCACGCTGCTCAGCATCAAGACCGGCGGGTGTCCGGAGGATTGCGGTTATTGCTCGCAGTCGGTGAAGGCCGACAGCGGCGTCGAGGCGAGCAAGCTGATGGATGTGCGCGCCGTACTGCAAACCGCGGCGCAGGCGAAGGATGCCGGCAGCCAGCGCTTCTGCATGGGCGCCGCGTGGCGCAATCCGAAGGACCGCGACATGCCCGCGATCGTCGAGATCGTGAAGGGCGTGCGCGCCATGGGACTGGAGACCTGCATGACGCTGGGCATGCTGACGCCCAAGCAGGCGGATATGCTGAAAGAGGCGGGGCTCGATTACTATAACCACAATGTCGACACCGGGCCGGAATATTACGAGCGCGTGATCTCGACCCGGAATTATCAGGACCGGCTCGATACGCTGCAGAACGTGCGCGATGCCGGGATCAACGTGTGCAGCGGCGGGATCGTGGGGATGGGTGAGACGCGCGAGGATCGCGTGGGCTTCGTCCACACGCTCGCCACGCTGGAACGGCATCCCGAGAGCGTGCCGGTCAACGCTCTGGTGCCGGTCAAGGGCACGGTACTGGGCGACATGCTGGCCGACACGCCGCTCGCCAAGATCGACGATATCGAATTCGTCCGCACCGTCGCGGTGGCGCGCATCTGCATGCCGATGAGCATGGTGCGGCTCTCCGCAGGGCGGGAGTCGATGTCCGAGGCGACGCAGGCGCTGTGCTTCCTCGCGGGGGCGAACTCGATCTTCACCGGCGACAAGCTGCTGACCGCGCCCAATGCGGGCGACGACAGCGATGGCGCGCTGTTCGCCAAGCTGGGGCTCACCCCGCTGATGCAGGAAGAGCCCGCACGCGCCTGCAAGGTGGCGGAGGCTGCCGAGTGATCGGCGCGCTCGCCGCGCTGCTGCTCGCCTCCGGTCAGCCTGCGGCTGTGCCGGAGCCTGAGCCGATCGTGGTGGGCGAGAGCTATACGCTTGAGGCATTGGGGGAGGACCGCGCGGTCAACGTCATCCTGCCGCCCGATTATGCTGGCCAGCCCGACACAAGCTGGCCGATTGTGGTTCAGCTCGATGGCGGTGTGGATCAGGACCTGTTTCTGGGCAACGGGTTGGAGAAATGGAACCGCCTGTGGGGCCGCAGCCAGCCTGCAATCCTGGTCGGCATCCAGACCGTGGATCGCCAGCGCGAGCTGTTACCCCCTACGTCTATTGCTAGTGAAAAAGCGGAATATCCCACCGCAGGCGAGAGCGAGGCCTTTCGTAAATGGCTGGCGGACACAGTTCTCCCGCTCCTGCGTGAGCGCTATCGCAATGACGGCAGGATCATCCTGTTGGGCGAAAGCGCGGCGGGCCATTTCGTGCTCGAAACCTGGCTGGAGCGGCCCGATCTTTTCAGCGGCTATGCGGCGATTTCTCCCAGCCTGCAGTGGGATGGCCAGTCGCTTGCCCTGACCGCGAGCGCCCCTGTGGCAGGGCGTCCGCCGCTATACCTGTCGCTCGCCGACGAGGGTGGGGAGACCGAGCAGGGCATGTTCGCACTCCTCGGCAAGCTGGGGCAGGGGCAAGCCTACTGTTTCTCCGACCGGCGCGCCGACCTGCATCACTCCAACAGCCTGCACGCTCTGATGCCCGAGGCGCTGCAATACCTTCTGCCGACCGATGCGGACTGGCTGGAGGAATACGGGCTGCGCCTTCGCTGCGACCGGGGTGGGCCGGCGCTTTCCGCGCAGTGAGCCTCGGCTTCTCCGTCGACGAGCTGCTGCCCCGTGCGCGCGGCGGCGGGCAGCTCAAGATGGGGCTGGTCAAGCTGGGCGGGAACGAGTGGCTGCAGTCCGATCCCGACCTGGCCGCGCGTGCGGAGGGTTTTGCGCAATTCCCCGAGGGCATCCAACTGACGCCCGAGGGGGACGCGGCGGGGCGCGAGCTTGCCACCGGGCTTGGCGTGTCGAGCGGGCTGGCCGAAGCGGCCCATGCGCATCACGAGGATATGTGCCTGCTCACCCGCCGCGATGACGAGGAGCACTATCGCCTCGTCGGGGCGGCAGTTGCGTGGCCATCCGACTGGACGCCTGCGGACAAGATGGGGCTGCCGTTGCGTGCGCTCCACGCGCCGATTCAGGGCTATGAGGAACAGCTCGCCACCGGGGTCGACCGCTTCATGGAAAAGCTGCGACCCGGCCCGATCTATGGCCGCGCCAACTGGTTCATCGCCGCCACGCCCGACATGCGCTGGGTCGCGCAGCCGCCCGAACAGGCCTTCGCGCATGTGACGGCAGAGAACGCCGCCAGCACGCTGTTCGTGCGCTCCGAACGGCAGACGCTGCGCCGCCTGCCGCGCACTGGCGCGATCCTGTTCACCATCGGGATCTACGTCGCCCCGCTGGGCCAGCTTTCCACCGCCAATGTCGGCAGGCTGGCGGGCGGGCTGGCAACCTTGCTCAATGGTGAGGTGGAGCGCAGGGGCGTGGGGGCTTACGCTAGGGCACTTATCGGCTATGCGAAGGCACGAGAAGAGGAGACGGACGCATGATCCTGACCGCATTGCTGCTGATGCAGGCGAGCGCGCAAGCCGCGCAGCCGCAGGTCGATTGCGACAACGCGATGACGCAGATGGAGATGAACGTCTGCGCAGGCCGCGAATATCAGGCCGCCGACCGCGAGCTCAACGCGGTGTGGAAGAAGGCGTCGCAGCGCGCCAAGTCGGTCGACAAGGATGTCGGCGACGGCACCCAGCATCGCGAGCTGCTGGCCGCGCAACGCGCGTGGCTGACCTTTCGCGACGCACAATGTTCGTTCGAGGCGAACCAGTATCGCGGCGGTTCGATCATGCCGCTGATCCGGTCGACCTGCCTCACCGCGCTGACCGAGGCGCGCACCAAGCAACTACGTGAATATCTGGAGTTTCCGGGCTAGTGTTTTCCAAAATCCTGATTGCGAACCGCGGTGAGATTGCCTGCCGCGTGATCCAGACGTGCAAGCGGATGGGGATCGCCACCGTGGCGGTCTATTCCGATGCCGATGCGCGCGCGCCCTTCGTGAAGATGGCTGACGAGGCGGTCCATATCGGTGCTGCTCCCGCTGCTGAAAGTTACCTGCTGGCCGACAAGATCATCGAGGCTTGCAAGCAGACCGGTGCCGAGGCGGTTCACCCGGGCTATGGTTTCCTGTCCGAACGGGCGAGCTTCGTCGAAGCGCTCGACAAGGAAGGCATCGTCTTCATCGGCCCGCCGGCCAAGGCGATCGCCGCGATGGGCGACAAGATCGAATCGAAGAAGCTGGCCAAGGAAGCCGGCGTCAACACCGTGCCCGGCTCCAAGGACGCGATCGACACCACCGAGGAAGCGCTCAAGATCTCGAACGAGATCGGCTATCCGGTGATGATGAAGGCCTCGGCAGGCGGCGGCGGCAAGGGGATGCGCCTCGCCTGGAACGACAAGGATGTCGAGGAAGGGTTCGAGGCGACCAAGCGCGAAGGCCTCAACTCGTTTGGCGACGACCGCGTGTTTATCGAGAAGTTCATCGAAGACCCGCGCCATATCGAGATCCAGATCCTCGCCGACCGGCAGGGCAACACGCTCTACCTGAACGAGCGCGAATGCTCGATCCAGCGCCGCCACCAGAAGGTGGTCGAGGAAGCACCGTCGCCCTTCGTCACGCCCGAAATGCGTAAAGCAATGGGCGAGCAGGCGGTCGCGCTGTCGCAGGCCGTCGGGTACTTCTCCGCCGGGACGGTCGAGCTGATCGTCAGCGGCGCGGACAAGACGGGGGAGAGCTTCTACTTCCTCGAAATGAACACGCGCCTGCAGGTGGAACACCCGGTGACCGAGGCGATCACCGGCGTCGATCTGGTCGAATGGATGATCCGCGTGGCGGCGGGCGAAGAGCTTCCCTTCAAGCAGGACGATATCAAAATCGACGGCTGGTCGATTGAAACGCGCGTCTATGCCGAAGACCCCTATCGCAACTTCCTGCCCAGCATCGGGCGGCTGGTCCGCTACGAACCGCCGGTTCCGGGCTGGACCGGCGCGAGCGGCCCCGCCGGGAGGCGCGGGCATGAGATGGGCGGCGGCGGCATCCGCGTGGATGACGGCGTGTTCGAAGGCGGCGAAGTCTCGATCTTCTACGACCCGATGATCGCCAAGCTGATTACCTGGGGCCCGACCCGCGATGCCGCGGCGGACCTGCAGGTCGAAGCGCTCGACGCCTTCCGGGTCGAAGGGCCGGGGCACAATATCGATTTCCTCAGCGCGATCATGCAGCATCCGCGCTTCCGCTCGGGCGAGCTGACCACCGGCTTCATTGCCGAGGAATATCCCGACGGCTTCCAGGGCGCGGCGGTCGACGAACCCCGGCTCAAGCTGGTCGCGGCGCTGATCGCTGGGGCGCAATGCTCCGTGATGGCGCACGAAGGGCAGATCTCGGGCCGCCTCGATGGCGCGCCCAAGGTGCCGTCCGACTGGGTGGTGAAGATCGACGGTCGCCAGTTCGACGTCGTTCTGGGCGAAGGTGGGGCAACCGTCGACGGCGAGTGGATCACCGGCACGACCGACTGGCAGCCGGGCATGGTCCTCGCCGCGGCCAACGGCAATGGCGAGAACCTGGCGATCCAGCTCCGGCGCGAAAGCAGCGCGATCTGGGCGCTGACCACGCGCGGCAAGACGCACAAGGGCCTTGCCGTGCCCGCACGGCTCGCCCCGCTGCTCGATCACATGATCGAGAAGGAGCCGCCCGATCTTTCCAAGATGCTCATCTGCCCGATGCCGGGCCTGCTGGTGAAACTGCACGTGGCCGAGGGTGACGAGGTCCAGCCGGGCCAGCCGCTCGCCACGGTCGAGGCGATGAAGATGGAAAACATCCTGCGCGCCGAGAAGGAAGGCACGATCTCCAGCATCAACGCCGCCGAGGGCGACAGCCTGGCGGTCGACGAGGTGATCCTGGAGCTGGAATAGTGCATCTCTCGCACGAACCCGACGCGCCTGCGGGGGAGCAGATTGCTTTCGATGACTTCCTGAAGGTCGATATTCGAGTCGGCACGGTGGTCGCGGCGCATGAGTTCCCCGAGGCGCGCAAGCCTGCCTACCGGCTGGAAATCGACTTCGGGCCAGCGATCGGCGTGAAGAAGACCAGCGCTCAGATCACGGCGAACTACGCGCGGGAAGAACTGGTCGGGCGGCAGGTGGCGGCGGTGGTCAACTTCCCGCCGCGCCAGATCGGCCCGGTCATGTCCGAAGTGCTGACGCTGGGCTTCGCGGACGAGGCGGGCGAGGTCGTGCTGTTCTCGCCCGATAAGGCAGTGCCCGACGGTTCGCGGCTGTTCTAGGCCGCTTCCACGCCGTGCGCCTCAATGTGCCTGTAGCTGCTCGTCCATGAAGGCGGCCACGTCCGCCAGCTCTACATCGCGCGCGACATAGGCCTCGCCGAGAGCGCGCAGCAGGATGAAGGGGACGGTGCCGCCGCCCGCCTTCTTGTCGTGCCGCATATGATCGGCCAGACCTGCGCCGTCGCAGTCGAGCCCCAGCGCGGAAATCTCGGTCGGCAGGCCTGCACGGGCCAGCGCATCGGTCACACTTTCCGCGTCTGCCAGCGAGATCAGATCGCGCCGGGCGGAGAATCGCGCCGCGAGCACCATGCCGAGCGCCACCGCCTCGCCATGGAGGAGTCTGTCGCCGAAGCCCGTCTCCGCCTCCAGCGCATGACCGAAGGTGTGGCCGAGGTTCAGGAGCGCGCGGGCGTCCTTCGTCTCGCGCTCGTCCTCCGCGACGATCCGCGCTTTCATGTCCACGCAATGCGCGATCGTCGCTTCCAGCACCGCGTTGTCGCAGGCGAGGATCGCGGCGCTGTCTTTATCGACGCGCGCGAAGAACTCCGCATCGCCCAGCAGTCCGTATTTGAACACCTCGGCCAGCCCGGCGCGCATTTCGCGCTGGGGGAGGGTGGCGAGGCAGGCTGTGTCGGCGAGCACCAGCGAGGGCTGGTGGAACGCGCCGATGAGGTTCTTGCCCGCGCTGGCATTGATCGCGGTCTTGCCGCCGACGCTCGAATCGACCTGCGCCAGCAGCGTGGTCGGCAGCTGGACGAAGCCGCAGCCCCGCTTCAGGATCGCGCAGGCGAAGCCGACGAGGTCGCCGACCACTCCGCCGCCCAATGCGAAGACATGATCGGACCGGGTGACGCCGCGCGCCAGCAGCCAGTCGGTCAGCCGCTCCAGCTCGGCCCAGCTTTTCGAGCCTTCGCCGGGCGAGACCTCGTACCAGTCGATCTGGTAGCCATCTGACTCGAGCGAATGCGCCAGCCGTTCGCCGTGCAACCGACGCGCATTGGCGTCGGCAACGACCGGCACCTTGCGGCCTGACCATGGCGCGATTAAGTCGCGTGCCTGAACGATCGCGTCGTCGAGCAGCCCGGCGCCAACCCGTACCTCGTAGCTGCGACCGGCGAGCGCGACATTTACGACAGCCACTTCTCAAGCTCCTCGATAATCGTCCACGCGGTGCGGGTGTGGGGGCCTTGCTGGCCCTCGACGCGAATCTGCGCCTGCGCATAATGCGGGGCGCGTTCGGCCAGCAAGCGTTTGAGAATCGCCTCCGGGTCGCCGTCGCGCAGCAGCGGGCGCGTGTTGCGGCGTCCGGTCCGCTCGACCAGCGTGGCGATGTCGCAATCGATCCACACCGCGACCGCCTTTTCCAGCACCAGCGCGCGCGTTTCCGCATTGACGAAGGCCCCGCCGCCGGTCGCGATCACGCCGTGCCCTTCCTCGATCAGGCGGGCGATCACCCGGCGCTCTCCATCGCGGAAATAGTCTTCGCCGAATTCGCTGAAGATTTCTGCGATGGAGAGCCGGGCGGCATCCTCGATCGCGTCGTCCGCGTCGACGAAATTGCATTCCAGCAGGGTCGCCAGCCGCCTGCCCACGGTCGATTTGCCCGCGCCCATCAAGCCCACCAGGGTGATCGGCCGGTCGAGGCGTTCCTTGAGCGCGCGGAGCCGCGCCCGGTCGGCAGGGGAAGGCACTCGGTCCATTGCCCGGTGGCGTAGAGATGGGCTAGGGCGATGGCAACAAAGGGTATCGGACGCGTGCAGATAGACATTTCGCAGACCGCACGGCGGCGTATCGGCGTGGGTGCGCTGGCGATCATCGCGATTCTCGCCTGGGCCTGGTGGGATGGCGGCGAACAGCCGATGCGACCGATCACGCAAACCATAGAACTGCCGGGGACCGCCCAATGATGCTGCAACGCAAGGCTGCTTTGCTGGCTGGCGCGGGCCTGCTCGTGCTCGCGGCACCGATCGCACTGGTCGCGGCCAATCCGGCAGCGGTGGTTGCGCCCGTCGCGCCCGCGCCCGCTCCCGCACCCACTGCTGCACCCGCACCGGCAGAAACCGCTGCGCCTGCGGGGGAAAGTGCCAGCGATGGAGCGGACGCGGATAGCGAGGCGGGCTCCTCCAGCAGCTCCGACAGCCGCCGTCTGCCCACGCTGGAAGAGCTCGAAGCCCTCGATACCGACGAGCTGGACGAGCTGTTCGGCCTCAAACCCACCTACGACATTCCTAGTGCGCAGCGCCGCGCGACCACCCGGGTCGGCATTCTGGCCGAGGACGAGGGCGGTCTGCCTGCGACCTCGCTGGCGCGGCAACCGCAGTCGATCGTTCGGGCCGCATTGACCGGAACACAGGGGCGGCTCGTCTCGCGCTGGGGCCATATTGCGCTGCGCCGTGCGCTCGCCAGCCGTCTCGCAGCGCCGGAGGGCATGAGCGGAGTCGAATTCGCCGGCCTGCGCGCCCAGCTGCTCAACCGGATGGGCGAGTTCGGTGTGGCCCGCGCGATCGCGCAGGATGTCGATGTCGATGTGTGGAACGCGCGGCTCTCCAATGCCGCGATCGACGCCTATATCGCGACCGGCGATATCGTGGGGGCGTGTCCGCTGACCATGCTGCGCGCGGGATATCGCGACGATGTCGAGTGGCAGATGCTGCGTTCGATCTGCAGCGCCTATGCCGGCGAAGCAGCGCGGGCGCGCAACAACCTGCTGCGGCTGCGCGATCGCCAGAGCGGCGAAGATGGCAACGTGATCGACGTGCTGCTGGCGCAGCGCTTCGCCGGCGCGGCGGGGCTGGGGAACAGCGCGGTCACCATCGAATGGGACGATGTCGATGAACTGACCCCGTGGCGCTATGGCCTCGCCGCAGCGCTTGGGATCGACATACCCGACCGCCTGATCGACGGCGCAGGGCCTTATTATCAGCGCGTCTCCGCCTCCTTGCCCGCATTGCCCCTGTCGCAGCGGCTCGAAGGTGCGCGCCGCGCCGCGCGCGAGGGTATCTTCTCCTCCGCCGCGCTGATCGATGTCTACGCGCAGGGCTATGCCGCTACCGGTAATGAAGGCTCTCTGGGTACCGATGCGGCGCTGCTGCGCGCGGCCTATGTCGACCCCGATCCGGCCGCGCGGATGACCGCGATCCGGACCCTGTGGGGCGATGCGGAGACGATTCCCTACGACCGGCAGGTGCTGACCGCCTATGCCGCCGCACGCATCCCGGCGAACGATGGTTTCGCCGCCGACGCCGGGCCGCTAATCGCCTCGATGCTTACCGCCGGGCTCGATCGCGATGCCGCGCGCTGGCGCGAGATCGTCGATGAAGGCGATGCGGGCTGGGGCCTGCTTGCCGTCGGCCTGCCGGGCAGGAGCGGGCAGGTTTCGAGCGGCGCGATCGATTCCTATCGCGACAATGATGCGACCACGGGCACGCGGCGCACGCGGATGCTGGTTGCCGGGCTCGCCGGGCTGGGCCGGATTTCGGACGGCACCCGCAATGCGTGGAACCGCGATCTGGACCTGGAGCTGGGCCGCGAAACCCGCTGGAGCGCGCTGATCGACCGCGCGGGCGAGGTGCGCAATGCCGCGCTGGTCACCATGCTGATGGGCGTGGGGATGCAGGGCGACGACTGGAGCCGGATGACCCCGCGCCACCTCTATCACATCGTCTCCGCATTGCGCCGCAGCGGGATGGAAGCCGAAGCGCGGATGATCGCGGCGGAGGCGCTTGCGCGCACCTGACATGGGCGCGCGGGCGATAGAGGATTTCCTTGCCGCACTGGCGGTCGATCGCGGGGCGGCGGCCAACACGCTGGCCGCCTATCGCCGCGATCTGGAAGGCGCGGTGGGGATCGTCGGCCCGCTGGAGGATGCCACCCGCACCGACCTTGCCAGACTGGGCGCCGCCTGGGCCGATCTCGCGCCCGCGACCGTAGCGCGCAAAGCCTCCGCGCTGCGCCAGTTCTTCGGCTTTCTGGAAGACGAGGGGCTGCGCAGCGACAACCCATCCGCCGCACTGCCGAGCCCGACGAAACGCCGCTCGCTGCCCAAAATCCTCGACCATGCGCAGGTCGAGGCGCTGTTCGCTCAGGCCGAGCGCGAGGCGGAGGAGGGCGATCCGGCGGCGCTGCGCCTGCTGGCGATGATCGAACTGCTCTATGGATCGGGCCTACGCGCGAGCGAGCTGGTCACCCTGCCGCTCTCCGCGGTGCCGCGCGATGCGCCTTTTCTGACCATCACCGGCAAGGGCGGGAAGGAACGGCTGGTGCCGCTGGGCACCCGCGCGCGCGCCGTGCTGTCGCGCTGGTTGGCGGTGCGCCCCGAAGGGTCGCCATGGCTGTTCCCCTCGCGCGGCAAGCACCTCACCCGCATCCGCCTGTATCAATTGCTCAAGGCGCTTGCCGAGCGGTCGGGAATCGATCCGGCGAAGATCAGCCCGCACGTGCTGCGCCATGCCTTTGCCACGCACCTGCTCGAAGGCGGGGCGGATTTGCGCGCCTTGCAGACGCTATTGGGCCATGCGGATATCGCGACCACGCAGATTTATACCCATGTCGAATCCGCCCGGCTGGTCGCGCTGGTGAACGAAAGGCACCCGCTTGCCGATCAAGGGCGCTTGCGCGGCGGGCGACAGGGGGATAGCAGCCGCGAATGCTGACTTTTCTGGATTTCGAGAAGCCTGTGGCCCAGCTGCAGGCGCAGATCGCCGAACTTCGCGCCGCCAATCAGGGTGCCGACGGGGGCGATCAGATCGACATGGGCGACGAGCTTGCCAAGCTCGAGGCGAAGAGCGCGGACATGCTCAAGGGGCTCTACGCCTCGCTCAGCCCGTGGCAGAAGACGCAGGTCGCTCGCCACCCGCAGCGCCCGCATTTCCGCGACTATGTGGAACACGCCTTCACCGACTTCATGCCGCTCGGCGGGGATCGCTATTTCGGTGAGGATCACGCGATCATCGGCGGCTTCGCGACTCTGCGCGGGCGCTCGGTGATGCTGATCGGGCACGAGAAGGGCCACGACACGCAGAGCCGGATCAAGCACAATTTCGGGATGGGCAAGCCGGAAGGCTATCGCAAGGCGATCCGCCTGATGGACCTTGCCGGGCGATTCGGCCTGCCGGTGGTCACGCTGGTCGATACTTCGGGCGCGTTTCCGGGGATCGAGGCCGAAGAGCGCGGCCAGGCCGAAGCGATCGCCCGTTCGACCGAGGCGTGCCTTGCGTTGCCCGTGCCGATGGTCGCTACGATCGTGGGCGAGGGCGGCTCAGGCGGCGCGGTGGCGCTGGCCAGCGCGGAACGGGTGCTGATGTTCGAACATGCGATCTATTCCGTGATCTCGCCCGAAGGCTGCGCCTCGATCCTGTGGCGCACCGCCGAAAAGGCGGCCGACGCTGCCGAGGCGATGAAGGTGACTGCGCAGGATCTGAAGGAACTGGGCGTGATCGACCGGATCGTGCCCGAGCCGGTTGGCGGCGCGCATCGCGATCCCAAGGCCGCGATCCGCAATCTTGCCGACACGATCGACGACGAGCTGACGACGCTCGCACGGCAGGACGTCACTTATCTGCAGGAACGGCGCGCGGACCGCTTCCTCGCCATCGGTACCTGAAGCGGCGGCATCCGGTTGGCCTGCCAGCCGACCGGGAACCGTGCGGCAACCCTGAAAGTTGAGGCAGTTAACTCGCGTGAGCGCATCCAGCGCACGCGCGACATGCCACCGACAGGGGAGAGAATACCGCATGATCCGCCGCAAGACGCTCGCACTCGTTTCGCCCATTGCCCTCGCGATCGGCCTGTCCGGCTGCGCGGCAGTGGGCGGGGGCAATATCCCTGCCGCCAACACCCCGATCACGCAGAGCGAGGCGCAGCAGGGGCGCGAATATCACACGCAGTTGCTGCAAGAATTCGGCGGTGCCATGCAGGGCAACACCGCCAATTACGTGCGCGGTGTGGGCCAGCGGATTGCGGTGGAATCGGGTCTGGCGCGCACGCCCGACGCGTTCACCGTGTCGCTGCTCAACAGCTCGGTCAACAATGCCTTCGCGACCACCGGCGGCTATGTCTACACCACCCGCCAGCTGGTTACGCTGATGAACAACGAGGCGGAACTGGCCGGGGTGCTGGGGCATGAAGTCGGCCACGTTGCCGCGCGCCATGCACAGCGCCGCCAGCAGACGCAGCAGCAGAACACGCTCGGGGGCGCCGCGATAGCGATTCTGTCGGGCATCCTTCTGGGCGACAGCCAGCTCGGCTCCACGCTGGGTCGTGCGGCCTTACAGGGCTCGCAGCTGCTGACGCTCAGCTTTTCGCGCTCGCAGGAAGAGCAGGCAGACCAGCTCGGCGTTCGCTACCTCTCGCAGGCGGGCTATGATCCGATGGCGATGAGCACCGTGCTCGAAAGCCTTGCGCGTCAGTCCGCGCTCGATGCGCAGTTGCAGGGGCGCGACAATGCCAGCCTGCCCGAATGGGCCTCCACCCATCCGGACCCTGCGTCGCGCGTGCGCGAGGCCGCAGCGATGGCCGCGGGCCTGCCGGGGGCGACGCTCAACCGCGATGTCTTCCTGCGAAATATCGATGGCCTGACCTACGGCGACGATCCGGCGCAGGGTGTGGTCGAAGGGCGCGAGTTCATCCATCCCGACCTGCGCTTCGCCTTCACCGCGCCGCAGGGCTTCTATCTGGTCAACGGGTCGGACTCGGTCTCGATCAACGGCCAGTCGGGCCAGGCGGAGCTGCGGGTCGCGCAGTCGAGTGGCAGCCTGACGCAGTTCGTCAGCCGCGCGTTTCAGTCGCTTGCCGGGCAGGGCCAGTCGATCAGTCCGCAGATCCAGACCACCACGGTCAACGGGTTGCCTGCAGCCTACGGGATCGCGCGCGCCAATTCGGGCGGCAACCAGCTGGATGTGATGGTGTTTGCCTACGACATGGGCGGCGGGCAGACCTACTATTACCAGGCGATCGCCCCGGCGGGCCGGTCGGGCGTGTTTACCCCGATGTTCGAATCCTTCCGCCGGATCAGCACGGCAGAGGCGAACCAGGTGGTCCCGCGGGTGATCGACGTGGTCACCGTGCAGCGTGGCGACACGGTTGCCTCGCTCTCGCGCCGGATGGCTTACAGCACCGGGCAGGAGGCGCGCTTCCGGGTGCTCAATGCGCTGGGCAGCGTTGAAGGCCTGCAGGCCGGGCAGCAGGTCAAGCTGGTGGTGCGCGGGCGCTGAGCGCGTCCGTGGCCGCAGATATGCAGCGCACAAAAGAAAACGGCGGGGATCGCTCCCCGCCGTTTCCTTTGTCTGTTCGCTTTCGCGAGAAGGCTTAGTCAGCCTTCGGCGCCATGTCGGTCGACACGGTCGTGAAGGTGTTGCTCAGCTGGTTGCCGAGGCTGCCCATCGCGGTGATCGCGGCGACGGCGATAAGGGCTGCGATAAGGCCATACTCGATGGCGGTCGCGCCCTGGTCGTCATTCATCAGTTCACGGAAGAATTTCATGATCGGTCTCCTGTTATCGTCTTCGTTACCCGGCTCTGCCCACGTCCCCTTGGAAAGAGCAGGTGCCGGTCTAGGGATCATTCGTTGAAAAAGAGCTAAGAGCGCGCGGTTTAGCTGTCGCTGCGGGCGACCGCGTCGGCCGAGGTCGTGCGCACGGTGTCCCACGTGCCGATGACACCGTCGGAAAAGGTGCCGATCGCGCCGACCATCGCGAGGAACACGAGGGCGAGGATCAGGCCGTATTCCACTGCGGTTGCGCCACGTTCGTCGCGGGTCAGCCGGTACCAGAAGCGGTTCATTGTGCAGCCCCCACGAATATGTGCCCTCGAGCACACCCTCCGCTCGCATTGAGCCGAGAATAGGCGCATTCATGGCGCACCAGGGTTAAGGCACCGTAAAGCAGGGCACCAAGGTGGCAAATATTCCGACATACCTGCCCGTAGTGGCTGCCGCGATCGGTCCGCAGGAGGGTCGGTGGCTGATGCACCGTCGGCCCGAGGACAAGGCGCATGGCGGCCTGTGGGAATTTCCCGGCGGCAAGATAGAGGCGGGCGAGGGCGCCCGTGCGGCGCTGGTGCGCGAGATTGCAGAGGAGTGCGGGCTGGAGGTCGATCCGGCGCAGATGGTCGAGGCGGGCTTTGCCGCGCAGGAGACGGCGCAGGGCAAGGGCGGCAGACCGATCCTGCTGCTGCTGTTCCGCTGTCCTGCATGGGCAGGGGAGGCGACCTCGCGCGAAGGAGGGCAGTGGCGCTGGTGTACACGGGGCGAGATCGAGGGGCTCGCCATGCCGCCTCTCGACCGGGTTCTCGCCGCGCAATTGTTCGTCTGACCCGCCCTGTGGGAAAACATTCCGGATTTTCGTCACAAAACCATTGCCAAGCCGGTCTGCCCTGCTATGTGCGGCGCCTCACGGGCGCCCGTAGCTCAGCTGGATAGAGCACCAGACTACGAATCTGGGGGTCAGAGGTTCGAATCCTTTCGGGCGCGCCATTAAAAAGGCCCAGTTCCTTCATCGGAACTGGGCCTTTTTTGATATGCGCCGATTGAGGCTGCGTTGCCCCGCATGGTGCTGCCTGCCGGTGCGCAGGGTGCACCGGCAGCCGCAGGCCCGCGGCAATCTTTCAAGAATGTTCTCTAAGTGCGTGAAGGCCCGCCCTCGACCGAGCCTCAGCCCCGTTTGGCGTCGTCCAGCGGAACGGAGGTCACCGGATAGCCGCAACCCTCTGGAATGCACAGGCTGCGGCCTTCCGGCCGTTCTTCGATCCATGGGACGATCGTGGGGAGCGGCGTCGTCTGTGCGTGGTCCCTGGCCTGTCCGAAATCGTCGAACTGCGCCAGCCGTTCAAGGTTGCGGCGGGTGGGAAAGATGACGTCGATCTCGCCGCGATCGGCACCTGCCAGCGCATCGCGCGCGCTGGTCCAGAACAGGCGCGTGTTCTCCTGCGCATCGACCGCGATATCGACCGCGCCGGTGCCCAGATCGGCGATATAGAAGCGCGTGTCGAAAATGCGGGGCAGGCGCTCGTTCTTTGGAAACCAGCGCGCGAAGGGGACGAGATCGTTGAGCGCGATGCTCCAGCCCATGCGCTCCAGCACCGCAAGGAGGCTTTTCTCTTCCAGCAGGATCGCGCGCGCCTCGGCAGCGGATTGTGCGTCGATCGTGCCGCGCAGGCCCAGTGCAAGGCCGGTTTCCTCCAGCGTTTCGCGGATCGCGGCGATCTGATGCGCGGCTTCATCGATGTCGACGTAGCCAGCCTCACGCGCGAGGTCGTAATCGCTGGGGTCGACGCGGCCGCCGGGAAACACCGCCATGCCGCCCGCAAAGGCGAGCGAGCGGGAGCGAACCTGCATCAGGATCTGCGGCGCGCCGCCATCGGGCGCATGGCGGAAGATCACCACCGTTGCGGCGGGGATGCCATCGCGCGGGGCATCTTGTTCTACGCTGCCAGCCATGATCCGTTGCCTAACCTGCTGTCGGGATTTCTTACAATGCCCCTGGTGGTGCCAGATGCGTTAACCACCGCATACCGCAGGCGGGCTGCATCGGGTAAAACTGGCACGGGAGGTGCATAGGAATATGCGTCCCTGTACTTCGTACAAGAGGCGGGGCCGATGGTCTCCCGGCCCCGCCTCCCCGAAGTTTTCCATATGGTGCGCCGACAGGCGCGGCCCGCCGAAAGGCAGGTCATGCCGGTTCAATCGGCCGTCTTCACGCCCTTGTCGGTGAACATCTGCTGGAGTTCGCCGGCTTCGAACATCTCGGTCATGATGTCGCTGCCGCCCACGAACTCGCCCTTCACATAAAGCTGGGGGATGGTCGGCCAGTCGGAATAGGCCTTGATCCCTTGGCGGATTTCCATGTCCTGCAGCACGTCGACGCTTTCATACGTCACGCCGCAATGATCGAGGATGTGAACCGCGCGGCTGGAAAAGCCGCACTGGGGGAACAGAGGCGTGCCCTTCATGAAGAGGACGACCTCGTTTTCACCGACAATGCCGGAGATGCGTTCTTTGGTATCTGCCATGATTGTAAACCGCCGTTTGCTTTAGCTCTTGGGGGTCACTTGGGAGGCTCGGTGGTCAGTTGCAAGGCGTGGAGCACGCCGCCCATCTTCCCGTCGAGCGCCTCGTACACCAGCTTATGCTGCTGAACGCGGCTTTTCCCCGCGAATTGGGGCGCGACGACCTTGGCTGCCCAATGGTCGTTATCCCCGGCAAGGTCTCGCATCTCGACCTCGGCACCGGGCAGCGCGTCCTTGATCATCGCTTCGATTTCGTCGGCTGCCATCGGCATGACGCTTACGTCCCGCTGATCAGCTGGCGGCGTGCCTCGACTTCGCACTCGGCGAGCTTGGCGCGCACTGCGGCTTCGTCGACATCGCAGCTGGCTGCGGTGAGATCGCCGAGAACCTTGCGGATCACGTCTTCTTCGCCCGCTTCCTCGAAATCGGCCTGAACGACAGCCTTCTTGTAGCTGTCGGCCTCTTCCTCGGTCAGATTCATGAGGTCGGCGGCCCACTCGCCGAGCAGCCGGTTGCGCCGCGCGGCGATCTTGAAAGAGGTTTCCTCATCGAACGCGTACTTGGCTTCCTCGCCGCGTTCCCGATCCTTGAAGCTGGTCATGTGTGTCGTTGCCTGTTGATAAGCGCCCCCTCAGGGGCCGGAGATCTTGTCTCGCAGATAGTCGTGGGCGGCCGAAGCCGCAAGCGAGCTGCTATTTGTCCATTACCACCACCAGCTTGCCGATGGCCTGCCGGTTTTCGAGCTTTTCGATCGCGCGGGCTGCGTCGTCGAGGCTGAAGGTCTCGCTCACCTGAGGGGCGATCTTGCCGTCCTTCCACATCTCGAACAGCTCGGCGATGTTCTGCGCATTGCGCTGCGGTTCGCGCGCGGCGAACGCACCCCAGAAGACGCCGCGAATGTCGCAGCTCTTGAGCAGGGTGAGGTTGAGCGGCATTTTCGCGATGCCTGCGGGGAAGCCGATCACCAGGAAGCGGCCTTCCCAGGCGATGGAGCGCAGCGCGGGCTCGGAATAGTCGCCGCCGACGATGTCGACCACGATGTCGGCGCCATTCGCACCGACCGCTTCCTTGAACGCGCCAGCCAGCGCCTTGGACTGGTCCTTGTCGAACGGCGCGCGCGGATAGACCACGGTTTCGTCCGCGCCTGCATCCTTGGCGACCTTGGCTTTCTCATCGCTGGAGACCGCCGCGACTACGCGCGCGCCATAGGCCTTGGCCAGCTCGATCGAGGCGAGCCCGACGCCGCCTGCCGCGCCGAGCACCAGCACGGTATCGCCCGGCTTGATGTCGCCGCGATCCTTGAGCGCGTGGATCATGGTGCCGTAGGTCATCAGCAGGGCGGAGGCTTCGACCAGATCGACCCCTTCGGGCACCTTGAACAGCTTGGCGGCGTCGATCGCGACCTGTTCGCGCAGGCCACCGCTGCCGATACCGGCGAGCACCCGGTCCCCGACCTGCCAGCCGTCAACGCCTTCGCCGACCGCCGCGATCGTGCCCGAAATCTCGCCGCCGGGCGAATAGGGGCGCTCCGGCTTGAACTGGTACATGTCGCGGATCATCAGCGTGTCGGGGAAATTGATCGCGCACGCGGCAATATCGACCAGCACCTCGCCCTTCCCGGGCTGCACTGCATCGATCTGTTCCACGACGAGCGTTTCGGGCCCGCCCACTTCCTTGGTAAGCACGGCTTTCATCGGGTCTCTCCTCCCAGTTTCTGGCTAATTGCGTTGGATCAGTCTGTCTGCGGATCTTCGCCCGAGGGGATCGGCGGCAGCTGCTTGGGCTCAGCCTCTCCATCGCCCGATTTGCGGCGCTTGCCCGCGTATAGCAGGGCGGCGGCGATAGCGGCGGATCCGATGGCGGCACCGGTCGCGATGGCGACGCCGGTCAGGCTCTTGTTGCTCTTGCTCATGCCTTTCCTAGTGCATGGGCCGCCAAATCGTTGCAAGCCGCGCGGGCACGGGCTGGAAAAAATCCTGCCGAAAGCACGCTCCGGTCATGGTAATGTAAGGCATTAGGGGCTAACTTACAGTTATGTCAGCAAAGCCATATGCTCATCCTATCGATATCCAGCCCTCCGATATCGACTTCATGGGGCACGTGAACAACGCGCGCTACCTCGGCTGGGTGCAGGACGCCGTGCTGGCGCACTGGCAGAAATTCGCGCCTGCGGAAGCCGTGGCGGAGCGTGCGTGGGTCGCGCTCAAGCACGAGATAACTTACCGCAAGCCCGCCTTCCTCGAAGACGACGTGATCGCGCGCACCGTGCTGGAAAGCACGCGCGGTGCCCGCGCATTCTACCACACCGTGATCGAACGGGGTGGGGAAGTGCTGGCCGAGGTCAAGTCCAGCTGGTGCTGCATCGACGCCAAGAGCCTGCGCCCCGCACGCATCGGCGAAGAGATCGCCCGCCACTTTTTCCCGCCCGCGGAATAGGTTGTAGCCGGGGGAGCATGATGCGTTTCGTTTTCGCGGCTGTGCTTCTGTTCGCAGCGACGCTCTCACCACTAGCCGCTCAAGAGCCCGCAATGCCGGGGGTTTCGGATGCGGAACGCGAGGCGCTGCAAGGCTCTCTCAATCGCGGGCTGACGCTGTACCAGTATGATCAGGCGGCGTGGCAGACCACCGACACGATGCTGGAAGACGTGCCCGAGGATCGGCTCCGCACGATCGGCGGGTGGATCGTCGAGCCGGTCGGGGACGGTTTGCGCGTCATCTATTGGCGGCAGGACGCGGATGCGTTCTTCCCGGTCTATTCGGCCGATTATTCCGCAGATGGCGTGTCTTCGCGCACGCTTCACCCCGACAATGCGCCTGCACTCGACCAGGCGCAGTCCGCGCTTGTGAAGGCGCGCCAGATTGCATTTCCCAAGGACGTCGCCCGGTGCAGCGCCAAGCCGTTCAACTCGGTGGTCATGCCCACCGGGAAGGGGGACGGCAGCGCCTATGTCTACTGGCTGACACCGCAGGAAACGCTCTCCGCCATGCCGCTGGGTGGCCATTACCGGTACGAGGTTCGCGGCGGTGAAGTGGTAGACCAGCGCGCATTCTCGAAAAGCTGCATCGATCTGCCGACGGCGCAGGGCGGCGCTGACGGGAAGACGCCCGCAGCTGTGGGGATCGTCCACATTCTCGACCCCGTGCCGACCGAGATCCACGTATTCTCGGCCTTCGCGGGTGGCCTGCCGATCTTCGTGAGCACGATCGAACCCAAGCGCACCTGGGCGGTGGAAGTCAGCGGCGGACAGCCCCGGGCGCGGTTGATCGATCCGGAGGAGTGAGCCTCGCGCTCGCATTTCGATAAATGCTGGACTACATCGGTTCCATGCAGGTGCTGATCCCCATCGCAATCGTCATCGCGACCATCGCCTTCATGGAATGGGTCGCGTGGGCGAGCCACAAGTACATCATGCACGGCTGGGGCTGGGGCTGGCATCGCGACCATCACGAGCCGCATAATAACCGCTTCGAGAAGAACGACCTGTATGGCGTGGTCGGCGCGGGGATGAGCATTTCGATGTTCATGCTCGGCAGTCCGCTGGTTGCGGGTGACTATGCCTGGCCCCCCGCGACGTGGATCGGGCTGGGCATCCTTGGCTACGGGATCATCTACACGCTGGTGCACGACGGGCTCGTCCACCAGCGCTACTTCAAATACGTGCCCAAGCGCGGCTACGCCAAGCGGCTGGTGCAAGCGCACAAGCTGCACCACGCGACCATCGGCAAGGAGGGCGGGGTGAGCTTCGGCTTCGTCTGGCCGCAGGACCCGACCAAGCTGAAGGCGGAACTCAAACGCCAGCGCGAAGCGGGCGAAGCGGTGGTGCGCGAGAGCGCGGGGGCTTAGGCGCCTCGTTTTGTCATGGCGGCTCCGCTGGACGTGACGGGACGCTGGGATGGGACTTATCGTTATTCGGACAATCTTGGTCCGGAAACCCCATTTGTGGCAGTCTTTTCCGAAACTGGGGCCCGTTTTTCAGGTGAGATCATTGAGCCCAACGAGTTTCGCCCGATGACTGCGCGAGCGCTGGTGGAAGGGATAAGATCGGGCAAGGCAATCGATTTTATCAAAACCTATCTATCCGCCGGACCTGCTTACAACACTCCCGTCGATTACAGCGGACATCTGAGTGATGATGGCCAGTCAATCTCTGGAACTTGGTTTTTGGCGGAATTATACGGTACCTTCGAGATGCATCGTGAAGTGAGCTGGGCGTCGCCGGAGGAAGTCAGCGTCGTCGAGCATGCCCCTTTGACCCGCTAGCTGTCTTCAGTTCGCACCGAAGTGCCCACCGTCTGACTGATCTCGTCACGCATACCTGCGCGCTTGCCCCTCCGGCGCGGGGAACCTATTCAGCCGCCTTAGGCTTGCGACCGACTTCCGCCCGACTCATTCCCCCGAGGCCCGTTGCCCCAAGCACAGTCCCTTCGCGACCACCCGCTGTTCGAGCCCCTGCGCAGCGAGCGCGGGCGACGGGTGGTCGGGCTGATCGCCGCGCTACTGATCGAGGCGATCCTGCTGATCGTCCTGCTCACCCTGAACATTCACGACGAGCCGGACGCGGCGCCGGGCAGCCTCACCGTGGTGGACCTGAAGGCGCAGGACGATTCCCCGAATGAGAGCGAACAGGCCGAGCAGGAGCCGAGCGAGAGCGCCCCGCAGCCCGAGCAGCGCTCCAAGCCCTCGGACCCGCAAATCGAGCGCCCCGAGGCGGTGCAGCCGGACATAGCGCCCACCCAGCCGGTGCCGCAGCCCGTCATTCCGACGCCGTTCCAGTTGCCGTCCCGCCAGGCTCCCGCGCGCCCGGCACAGCCCGCTGCGCCCAAGCAGGTGTACGGGCCGGTCGACACTGGTTCGCGGTCGGGCGTCGCGGATTCCGAAGTGGTCGGCACCGCGCCCGACGGGCAGCCGCTCTACGCGGCGCGCTGGTATCGCGAGCCGGACGACAGCGAGCTGGCAGGCTATCTCTCCACCGCATCCGGCCCGGGCTGGGGCCTGATCGCATGCAAGACCGCGCCCGAATTTCGCGTTGTCGACTGCGTCGCGCTCAGCGAATATCCGCAAGGCTCGATGATAAACCGCGCGATCCTGGCCGCCGCATGGCAGTTCCGGGTGCGCCCGCCGCGGCGTGGAGGCAAGTCGCTGGTCGGCAGCTGGGTACGTATCCGGATCGACTATACCGATCGGCGCTGAGCCGGGGCGCTAGCCTTCCGCCAGCGGGTCGAGCGGCTCTTCCGGCGGAGGCTCGGGGGCAACCGGCACATCGGATTCGATGAAGCTGAGTGCGGTCTGGTCCGCACCTTCGCCGCTGCGCGTGATCCCCACGCCCAGCACCTTGCCGGGCCGGGTCGGGTCGCGGCCTTCCAGCATGATGGTCGCGCTTTCTTCGCCACCCCTTTGTGACACCTCGCTCCAGCCGAGCCGTTCCAGCTCGCTCTCGTAGAAGGCGGCGATTTCCTGCTGGCTTGCGTCGGAGCCAATGGTGACGGTCAGCCCCTGCTGGAAACTGTTGAGCACGCGCGCGTCGGGGAACAGCCTGAAGCCGAAGGGCAATTGCTGCGCGGTCTCGCCGGCAGAACCGTCGCCCGAATCGCTGCCGGGGGAGGGGGAATAGGCATCCTGGCCAGAGCCGCACGCGACCAGCGCGAGGGCCCCGGCAATGGCGAACAACATGCGGGTCATTGCGCGGCGATCCTTTGTGCGTGTTCCTGAACCAGCGCGATCATGTTTGGCACCCCTTGCGTCCGGTTGCTGGAAAGCTGGTTTTTCAGATCGAAGGGTTCGAGCGCGGCGGTCACGTCCATCTGCGCAACTTCGGCGGCCGGGCGGTCCTGCACGGCGGCGATCACCAGCGCGACGATCCCCTTGGTGATCGCTGCGTTGCTGTCCGCCAGAAAATGCAGCTTGTCGCCTTCCCCTGTGGGATAGACCCATACCGCCGCAGAACAGCCCCGCACCAGCGTGGCGTCGGTCTTGAGCGCGTCGGGCATCTCTTCCAGATCGCGGCCCAGCTCGATCAGCAGACGATAGCGTTCGTCCCCTTCGAGAAATTCGTATTCTTCGCGGATGTCGTCGAGGCTGCGCATGCGGTCGCATGTAGCGATAAACCCTCTCCCCTCAAGGGGAGAGGATACGCAGACCCGGCGCCGTCAGGCGTCGCGGTCGCAGTTGGAGAGGGGTGTGCCGTGTTGGCGAGGGCA
Organism: Citromicrobium bathyomarinum; assembly: GCA_001306305.2. Lineage (NCBI taxonomy): Bacteria > Pseudomonadati > Pseudomonadota > Alphaproteobacteria > Sphingomonadales > Sphingomonadaceae > Citromicrobium > Citromicrobium bathyomarinum. Next base: position 2,320,237 of record CP155577.1, on the reverse strand, counting down.
GGGCCCCTCTCCAAGCTTCGCTAGCTCCTTGCGGAGCAATCTGCGCTATCCTCTCCCCGAACGGGGAGAGGGATATTATCCGCTCAGCCCGCCGGGCCGGGTGAGCGCGTAGTAGATCACATAGAACCAGCTGAGAAAGCCGTGGATGATCGCCCATACGATCGACTTGTGCAGCGACCACGAGATTGCGACCGCGATCGCGCTGCCGAGGCCGATGCCGGCCTGTGCGGCCTGGCTTTTCGCGCCGCTCACAGGTCCATACCGTTCGCGATGGCTTCCAGCTTGCGGATGCGTTCGCGCAGGTCGGCGAGCGCGATGCGGCCCGCGCCGCGCGTCTCCTCGCCCGCGTCGTGTCCGGCGGCGATCGCGTCCAGCTCGCGGCGCTTTAGCGCCAGCCAGCCTTCCCAAGCGCGCAGCAGCGCGGCAGCGACCAGCCCGAGGCCGAGAAGCGAGGTGGCGGCAATGACGAGTGTCGGCTCCATAACTTCAATCCTCCTGTCGTGCTCTCGTTGGGGCGCCCGGTAAAATCAGGGGCGGCGTCAGTCCTGGCTGTCGCGCAGCGCGTCGATCTCGGCGGAAATCCGCTCCCGCTCGCGCGCGGTGCTGGTGTTCTTGTCGTAGGCAATGCGTTCGAGCACTGCGATCCGCTTTTTCAGTTCGGCGATCTCGCGCTGGGCCTCCTCGTCGGCCTGCGGCGTAGGATCGGGCCGGTGGGTGATCGTCTGATTGCCCATCATGTCTTCGGTGATGCCGTTGCGTGCATTGTTGCGCGACCGCAGAACACTCGCGGCGGCACCGATCAGTACGATCAGGACGATGGCGGCGGCCCAGCTCATCAGTTGGTCTCCTGCTTCTCGCGCAGCGTCTCGATCTCGTGGGTCAGGTGGTAGCCGCTATCGGTCACGATCCGCTCGACATTGCCGAGCCGGTCCTTGATCGATCCCAGTTCGGCGCGCAGCTGGGCGTTTTCCTGCGTCAGCAGCTTCACGCGCTCTTCGCTGTCCTTGGGATAGACCGCCTTGCCCCAGCTGTTTTCGAGCGGGTAGCCGTGCTTGATCCGCATCCAGGTGGTGAGGACCCAGGCTGCGACGACGGCCATGCCGACCAGGACGATCACTTCATCGGTCACTTCGAAAGGCATCACACGCGTTCCTTCTTGCCGGTGTTCAGCGGTACGCCGCTGCTGTCGTCATGGCGCAGGGCTTCGATCTCGTCGGACAGCGAATAGCCGCGGTCGGTCACGATGCGTTCGAGCACCTTGAGCCGGTCTTCGTGCGCATTGAGCCGTTCGACCAGCTTCGCGTTTTCGCCGCGCAGCCCGTCCAGTTCGGCGGATCTGTCCGCGCGGGAGGTCTTGCCGCCCCATTCGTCTTCCAGATCGTAGCCATGCTTGGCGCGGATCCAGTTGTTGATCAGCCATCCGCCGGTGGTCAGCGCGATGATGGCGACGATCATGCCCGGGCCGCTAAAGAACTCACCCATCACACACGCTCCCGCGAACCGGAGGTCAGCGGCATGCCGCTGTCGCGATCCTCGACCGAGCGGCTGTCACGCAGCGCTTCGATCTGGGTGGCGACGTCGTATCCGCGATCGGTGACGATTCGTTCGAGCACCTGGACCCGGTCTTCGAGCCGCTGGATCTGGGTGGCGTATTGCGCAGCCTTTTCCGCGGTGGTTTCGGCGGTGGATTCGACCTGCATCTTGGCGATCTTTTGCTGGTGCGACGTCCATATCGCGAGCAGTGGGATGCCGAAGATCAGTACGACCGCAGCAAGGCCGATCAGTTCTCCCATTGGTAATCTCCCCTAATTCGGTTGGTGTCAGCGCAGGCGTTCGATCTCGGCGTCGAGGCGCGGGTTGGAGCTCACATAGTGCTCCTCCACATTCGCCAGACGACGGTCGATCTCGCGCAGCTTGCCGCGGATTTCCCGCGCGGTGCGCTTCGGATTGGCGCGCACGCCCTGCCAGTATTTCTGCTCCTGCCGGTCGGCGGTGTAGAACTGCTCGGGCTTGTGGTTCAGCAGCAGGCCCATGATGAGGTAGGCGGGCAGGGTAACCGGGGCGGCACCGGCGATGGTCGAAACCGCCCAGGCGAGCCGCCACCACAGCGCATCGATCCCGGTATAGTCGGCGAGCCCTGCGCAGACGCCCATCAGCTTGGCGTTGTGCTTGTCCTTGTAGAGCGTGGTGCGGGACGTGTTCATGCGCGGGTCTCCCTGTGTTCGGCGCGCTTGCGGGCGAGCAGCGCTTCCAGTTCGTCGAGTTCCTCGTTGTCGGCCTTGTTGTCGGCGATCAGGCGGGCGGGCTTGAAGTCGGCGTGGTCGTGGGCGACCAGTCGCTCGACCGTATCCATCCGGTCGTCGAGCCGCTTGGTGAGCGCGTAGAGCTCTTCCAGCAGGGCCTCGTCATCGGTGGTGATGCCACCGCCCGCGGTCTTCCACTTGGTCACGTAGTGCAGGATGACCCACGGCAGACCGATGAAGAGAATGCTGCAAATGATGATGGGAAAGAAAAAGTCTCCCATGGCTCAATCCCCCTTTTTGGCGTCGTCGGCTCCCTTGCCGAGCGCGCGTTTCATTTCTTCCAGTTCCTCGTCGACCTTGTCCGATCCTGCGAGGGCGGCGATTTCGTCGGACAGCGACAGCTTGCCGCTCTCGCTTTCCATCTTGAGCTGGTCGGCGCGGCCTTCCGCGTAATCGACCCGGCGCTCGAGCGCGTCGAAGCGGGTCAGCGCCTCGTCGACCCGCTCGGTCGTCATCAGGCTGCGCAGCTTCACGCGGTTTTCCGCGCTTTCGAGCCGGGCCGCGATCTGCGACTGGCGGCTGCGCGCTTCGCGCAGGCGGCTCTGCAGCTTGTGGATGTCTTCCTCGTAAGCCCGCAGCGAATCGTCGAGCACGCTGATTTCCGCCTTGAGCTGTTCGCTCATGTCGGCGGCTTTCTTGCGCTCGACCAGCGCGGCGCGGGCGAGGTCTTCACGGTCCTTGCTCAGCGCCAGCTGCGCCTTCTCGCCCCAGTCGGCCTGCAGCTTGTCCAGCTTGACCGTGTGGCGGTGCATTTCCTTCTGATCGGCGATGGTGCGCGCGGCACTGGCGCGCACTTCGACCAGGGTTTCCTCCATTTCGAGGATGATCATCCGGATCATCTTCGACGGATCGTCTGCCTTATCCAGCATTTCGTTGAAATTGGCCGCGATGATGTCGCGGGTGCGGCTGAAGATGCCCATGAAGGGTGCTCCGTATGAGATGAAGGTGTTGAGCTTCTCGTTGACCTTGTCCGGGTTTGTCCAGTCGGCAGCGCGTTCGGCGCTCGACCGGCCGCTCTGCGTGGGGGTCGGGCTGCGGCGCAGCTGCTCCACCTCGGTGTCGAGGCGCGAGAGGCGGCGGTCGCGGCCGGGGGGATCGGTGTGGTCGGTCATGCGATTTCCACCACCTATACCATATACCCGCTGCCCACGTGCGGCGCATCGTTGGACTGCGGATTCAGCAGGACGAGCGCCCCGATGCCGAGGATGGTGACCAGCACGGCCTTGCCGAAGTGGCGCTGCGATTGGGTCTGTTCGGTCATGTTAGTGGCCTCCTGCCGGGGTGTTTCGATCCGTTGCCCCACACTTTGCAACCGGCGTGCCAAGTTATGAAAAACGCGGTTTTCCGCCGATGTCGCAAAATTCGACGAACAGCATGTTGGGAATAATTGCCAAGGCTTGGGCTGTGGCACTATATTGCGGGGCATGGAGCGGGAGAACCAGTTCGTCGGGCAATCGCTCGCCTTTCTCGATGCGGTCGAGCGGACCAGCCGCGCGGCCGCGCTGCAGCGCCCGGTGCTGGTCATCGGCGAGCGCGGCACGGGCAAGGAACTGATTGCCGAACGCCTGCACCGCCTGTCCCCGCGCTGGGGCGAGCCGCTGATCACCATGAACTGCGCCGCGCTGCCCGAAACGCTGATCGAGGCCGAGCTGTTCGGCCACGAAGCGGGCGCTTTCACCGGCGCGACCCGCGCGCGCGAGGGCCGGTTCGAGGAGGCTGACGGCGGCACGCTGTTCCTCGACGAGCTCGCGACGCTTTCCATGGCCGCGCAGGAGCGGCTGCTGCGCGCGGTCGAATATGGTGAGGTCACCCGGATCGGCTCCAGCCGCCCCGTCAGAGTCGACTGCCGGATCGTCGCGGCGACCAACGAGGATCTGCCCGCGAAGGCGGAGCGGGGCGAGTTTCGCGCCGACCTGCTCGACCGGCTCAGCTTCGAGGTTATCACCCTGCCGCCGCTGCGCGCGCGCGAGGGCGATGTGCTGGTGCTGGCCGACTATTTCGGGCGGCGCATGGCGGCCGAGCTGGGGTGGGACGCGTGGCCTGGCTATGCCGAGCATGTCCAGACGGAGCTGGAGGAATACGCCTGGCCCGGCAATGTGCGCGAACTGCGCAACGTGGTCGAACGCGCGATCTATCGCTGGGACGATCCCGAACGCCCGGTCGCGCATATCGTGTACGATCCGTTCGACAGCCCGTGGAAGCCCGCCTCCATGCCCGCATCCGCCCGCCGTGAAGAGGGTGCCGCGGCTGCGCCACAACCCGCGCAGCGCCTCGATTTCGACGACATTGCCGACCTGCGCGCCGCGGTCGACAGCCACGAACGCGCGATCGTGGAACATGCGCTTGGCAAGCATCGCTGGAACCAGCGGCAGACCGCCAAGGCGCTGGGCCTCAGCTACGATCAGCTGCGCCATTGCATCAAGAAGCACGGGTTGATGGAAGAGGGCGGCTGATAGTTGCTCTGCGCCCACTGGCGGATTGCCGACGGGCTCGCTAAGGGCCGCCTGCAAGACAGTGGTTCGAACTTCCCGCGATTCTCCGAGTCGCCCGCCATAGGCCGGGGCTCGAAATCGCAGACCAGCTTGCGAAAGGTGCCCCCCCGTGGCCTTCAAGGAAATCCCCCTCGCCCTGACCTTCGATGACGTGCTGCTGCGCCCCGCCGCGAGCGAGGTGCTGCCCAGCATGGCCGACACGCGCACCCGGCTGACGCGCGAGATCGCGCTCAACATTCCGGTCATCTCCTCCGCGATGGACACCGTGACCGAGGCGGACATGGCGATCGCGATGGCCCAGCTGGGCGGGATGGGCGTGCTCCACCGCAATCTCGATATCGAGGAACAGGTCGCTGCGGTGCGCGCGGTCAAGCGGTTCGAAAGCGGGATGGTGGTCAACCCTATCACGATCCATCCCGACGCGACCCTGGGCGAAGCGCAGGCGATCATGAGCGCCAATCGCATCAGCGGCATCCCGGTGACCGATCGCGGCGGCAAGCTGGTCGGCATCCTGACCAACCGCGACGTGCGCTTTGCGGAAAACCCCGCGCAGCCCATCCGTGAGCTGATGACCACCGATAACCTCGCCACCGTGCCGCTGGGCACCGGGCAGGAAGAGGCGCGGCGCACGCTGCACCAGCGGCGGATCGAAAAGCTGATCGTGGTCGACGACGAATATCGCTGCATCGGCCTGATCACGGTCAAGGACATCGAAAAGGCGGTGACCTATCCCAACGCGACCAAGGACGCGGCGGGCCGCCTGCGTGTCGCGGCGGCCACCACCACCGGCGACAAGGGTTTCGAACGGTCGCAGGCGCTGGTCGATGCGGAAGTCGACGTCATCATCATCGACACCGCACACGGCCATAATCGCGACGTTTTGAAAGCGGTCGAACGGGCCAAGACGCTGAGCAATTCGGTCCAGGTCATCGCCGGAAACGTCGCCACGGCGGAGGCGACGCGCGCGCTGATCGATGCGGGCGCGGATGCGGTCAAGGTCGGCATCGGCCCGGGCTCGATCTGCACCACGCGCGTTGTTGCGGGCGTGGGCGTGCCGCAGCTGACCGCGATCATGGATGCCGCCGAGGAAGCCGAGAAATCGGGCGTTCCGGTGATCGGCGATGGTGGCCTGCGCACCAGCGGCGATGCGGCCAAGGCGCTGGCCGCCGGGGCGAGTTGCGTGATGGTCGGCTCGATGCTGGCGGGCACTGAAGAGGCACCGGGCGAAACCTTCATATACCAGGGTCGCAGCTTCAAGAGCTATCGCGGCATGGGCTCCGTCAGCGCGATGGCGCGCGGCAGTGCCGACCGCTATTTCCAGCAGGACGTCTCCGCGATGAAGCTGGTCCCCGAAGGGATCGAGGGGCAGGTGCCGTATAAAGGCCCGGCCAGCGCGGTGATCCACCAGCTGGTCGGCGGGATCAAGGCGGCGATGGGCTACACCGGCAGCCGCACGATCGAGGATCTGCGCAAGGGCGCCCAGTTCGTCCAGATCACCAATGCCGGCCTGACCGAAAGCCACGTCCACGACGTCGCGATCACCCGCGAGGCGCCGAACTACCCGACCCGCTGATGCCGGAAGGCGGAGTGGCACCGGCGCTCCTCGAAGCCTGGCTGACCGGGCGCTCGCTTGCCCGCGGTCTGCCGCTGCCAGTCGCATCGCACGGCGGCTTTCGGGTCGATACGAACGGCGCGGCCGAGTTGCGCCGGTGGGTGTTCCCCACTGCCGATATGCGGATCGGCGAGCTGGCGGGGAAGATCGACAGTCCGCGTGAACCGATCAAGGCGTGCATTCCCGCACGCGATCTGGCCGGGTTCCTGCCGTCCGGCTGGGATGTGCAGGATACCGGGTACTTCATGCATTGCCGGTGCACCCCTGCGCTGCCCGACCTTCCCGATGGATTCGTGGCACGTACCGAGCAAGGCGGTGACTCGGGCAGGATCGACATCGCGACTACGGACGGAGTACTCGCCGCACGCGGGTTCTGGGGGCGGGGTGCCGAGGCGTTTGTCTATGATCGCATCGTGGTCGAAGCTGCCTTCCGACGCCGCGGGCTCGGGAAAGCGCTGATGGGGTTGATCGGTCGAAACCGGCACGGGGACGACCTGCCCCAATTGCTGGTCGCTACAGAGGAGGGGCGGCTGCTCTATCTATCGCTTGGATGGGAAGTGGTGTCGCCTTATGCCACCGCATTGAGGCGCGAGCGCGCTCCCGACTGAGGTCCCTCGAACCCTGAACAGTTGGAGAGGGGGAGGGGCAACGCCCGCCCCGCCCCCCTCTTCGTCATTCCCGCTAAGGCGGGAACCCAGAGATATCAGACCAGAAATCCCGCGTTATCTGGGCCCCCGCCTGCGCGGGGGCGACGAGACCATAGGGTTTCCCCTGCCAACATCTTCCGCCAATCTCTCACAAGACCGGTTATCCACGCGGGCTTAGACGTTTCCTACCGGGGCGCACCGTGCCAAGGAGGGCGCATGAACGTGCCCCATCCGTCCGCTCGCGAAACCCAGCATCCCCCGCTCTCCGGCCCCGCGATTTTTCTCCCTCTGGACTGTGTGTCAGGTGTGTCAGGCGCATCGCGTATCGGTGGCCGGGCATGACGCCCGCAGCGCGCGTTCAGGCGGCGATTGCGATCCTCGACAAGGTGATCGAAGCTGCAAAGGGGCAGGGCGCTCCGGCCGATCGCATCGTCGCCGACTGGGCCAAGGCCAACCGCTATGCCGGATCGAAGGACCGCCGCGCGGTGCGCGAGCTGGTCTATGACGCGATCCGCCATTGCGGCCCGGTGCCCGAAAGCGGGCGGGCGGCGATGCTTGCGCTGGCGAAGCGGGACACCACGATCTCCGCACTGTTCGATGGGTCGCAATATGGCCCCGCAGCGATCCAGCCCGAGGAGCCTGTGGCTAAAAGCGGGTTCGCACCGGCCTGGCTGGCCAAGCGCCTCTCCGCCTCGGATGTGAAGGGCGCGGAAGGGGCCGCGCTGATGGGCCGTGCACCGCTGGACGTGCGGGTCAACGCGCTGAAGGCAGATCGCGCATCGATCGACCTGCCCGAGCCGGGCGAGCCGCTCGCCGCGCCGCACGCGCTCAGGTTCGAGGCAGGCACGCAGATCGAGCAGTGGCCCGCCTATCGCGAAGGGCGGATCGAGGTGCAGGACCACGGCAGCCAGATCGCCTGCCTTGCGGCAGAGGCGCGCGCGGGCGAGACGGTGATCGATCTGTGTGCAGGTGCGGGCGGCAAGACGCTGGCGCTCGCCGCGGCGATGGAGAACCGCGGACGACTGATCGCGTCGGACACGGACAAGCGCCGCCTCTCGCAGCTCGGTCCCCGGGCCGAGCGTGCCGGGGCGAGCAATGTGGAACAGCGTCTGCTCGATCCTGGCAAGGAGATGGAGGCGCTGGGCGATCTGGCGGGGCAGGCGGACTGCGTGCTGATCGACGCGCCATGCTCTGGCACCGGCACTTGGCGGCGCAAGCCGGAGGCCAAGTGGCGGCTGACGCCCGACCGGCTGGCGCGCTTCTCCGCAACGCAGGACGCGCTGCTGGCGCTGGGTGCAAAGCTGGTGAAGCCGGGCGGGCGGCTGGTGTTCATCACCTGCTCGCTGCTCGACGAAGAGGGCGCGGATCGATTCGCGCGCTTTCTGGATAGCCACGATGGCTGGCGCGCGGACCTCCCGCCGCTGCCTCTGGGGAGGCCGCGCGGGGGCGAGAATGCGCAGGGAATCCGCATGTCCCCGTTCCACGACGGCACGGACGGATTTTTCGTCGCAAGGGGCCGTTTGCCGTGATAGCCTGCGGTTCTATGGACGAACCGTCGCCCACTTTTCCGGCATCCCTGAAGGAGACCGCCATGCGTTTCGCACCCGCCGCCGCCGCCCTTTCGCTGCTGGTCGCGGTGACCGCGAGTGTTGGCTCGGCCAGAGAGGCTCAGGTCGATCCGCGTGCGGGCATGCTGATCGCTCAGGCGCAGACCGCGCTGGAAGACGGCCAGCCGCAGCGCGCGGTCGACCTGCTGGAGGCCGCCTTCGCGGTCGATCCGCAATACACCCCGATCCTGCTCTCGCTGGCCGAGGCCGCGCGTCGTGAAGGGCTGCAGGGCAAGGCGATCCGCTATTACCGCGAAGCGCTGACCCGCGATCCGGGCAATTACGCCGCGATCGCGGGCGAAGGTGCGGCGATGGTGGAAAAGGGCGCGATCGAGCGGGCACAGCGCAATCTCGCGCAGCTCGAATCGCTGTGTGGCGGCAGCTGCCCCGAGACCCGCGCGCTCGCGACCGCGATCGCGCAGGGTCCGCGCAGCAGCAAGGTGCTGACCGCCGAAGCGGTGATGCCCGATGCGGTGGTGACGCAGAACCTCGCCAAGCCGGACGGCGGCGCGCGGTAGGGTATTACAGGGCTCGGACCTCCCGCCCCGCCGCCGGGGCGGAGCGGGAAGGGCCCTCAGATCAGATCGGCGAACTCGGTCACGATGGCGCGGTAGACGCGCTTCTTGAAGGGGACGATCAGGTCGGGCAGCGTGGATGCAGGAACCCAGCGGAACTCGCAGAACTCCGGCGTTTCGTGCGCTTCCAGATCGACGTCGTCGTCGGTCCCTTCGAACCGGGCGAGGAACCAGTGCTGCTCCTGCCCGCGATAGAGGCCGCCCCACAGCTTGCCGATCAGCTCGTCCGGCAGGTCGTAACGCAGCGGTTCGCGGGTCTGGCCGATGATTGCGATCTTGTCCGCGATGACGCCGGTCTCTTCCCACAGTTCGCGCAATGCGGCCTCGCGCAGGTCTTCACCCTCGTCGACGCCGCCCTGCGGCATCTGCCAGAAGTCGCCTTCCTTGGTGTCGATCCGCCGGCCGACAAAGGCGTCGCCTGCTGAATTGACCAGCATTACCCCTACGCAGAGGCGATAGCCGAGCTGGTTGATGTCGCGGTCCTGAGTCATGGTCATTTGCGTCGTTCCAGTGCTGCGCCAACCGCATCGATAAAGGCCTCGACGTCGGCCTGGCCGCTGGGGATTGCCTTTCTCATGGTGAAGAATCCGTGGATGATGCCGGGAAACTCCAGATAGGTAACCTCGGTCCCATTCTTCAATATAGAGGCCGCATAGCTCCGACCCGAATCGCGCAGCGGATCGAGCCCGGCGGTGCACAGCACGGTTGCCGGGGCATCGCTGCAGTCGCCCAGCATGGGCAGATTGCGCGGGCTCTGAGGATCGGCGGCATAGCTCTTGGTGAACCACGCCATCGTCGATCCGGTGAGGAAGTATCCGTCGCTGAAGAGGCGGAAGCTCTCGTGCTGCCCGGCCTCGTCCGCGACCGGATAGATCGGCGCTTGGACCAGCACGGGCACATCCGCCGGCTTGTCGCGCAGCGCATTGGTGGTGACGATCGTCAGGTTTCCGCCCGCACTGTCGCCGGTGATGACCAGCCCGGTGATCTCGCGGCCAAGCTCTTCTGGCGAGGAGGCCAGCCAGCGGGCCGCGGCCTCGCAATCGTCGGGCGCGGCGGGGAAGGGGTGTTCGGGTGCGAGTCGGTAATCGACCGAGAGCACCGGCAGGTCGAGCCGCGCGGCAAATTCGGTACAGATCGCATTGTAGACTTCCAGATCGCCGATCACGAAGCCACCGCCATGAAGGAACAGCACCACAGGCCCAGCCTCGCGCGATTCGCGCGTGTCGTAGAAACGGCAGGGGATATCGCCTGCCGGACCGGGCACGCTTACATCCTTCACCACCGCCATCTCTCGCGCCGGAGCCTCGCCGATCTGCGCCATCGCGCGCATGCCTTCGCGCCCTGCGACTGCGCCCGCTTCTTCCACCGGAGGGCGGTTCATCGCCTTCAGCATATCGAGCAGGGCGCGTGTATCGGGCCGCACGAAAGGTTCGCCATCGACATTGGGGCTGGGAGCGTCGGCCATGGTCGTATCCTTCGATCAATCGGGCCGGGCTGGATAGGCTTTCGCACATGAACCTGTCCACCGATCTGCTTACCCCGGACTAGAAAAACTTGATTGCTCGGCTGCGGACGGCCACGTAGGCGGCGGTTCAAGGCGCGTCTCCAAAGCGCCACGAAGACCCGAAGGATAGTTAGAAAATGGCGACTCAAGCGCCTCCCGCTTCCACCACTACGCAAACCGACGTTCCCGATGCGATCGTGGTCCGCTTCGCCGGCGACTCCGGCGACGGCATGCAGCTCACCGGCGGGCAGTTCACGCTGTCGACCGCGCTGGCGGGCAACGACCTTGCGACCTTCCCGGACTTCCCGGCGGAGATCCGCGCGCCGCAGGGCACGCTGTTCGGCGTCTCCGCCTTCCAGATCAATTTCGGATCGAGGGCAATCAACACCGCGGGTGACGCGCCCGATGTGCTGGTGGCGATGAACCCGGCGGCGCTGAAGGTGAACTTGCCCGCGCTCAAGCCCGGCGGGCTGGTGATCGTCGACACGGGCGAGTTCACCAAGCGCAACCTCGACAAGGCGAAGTACGACGCCAATCCGCTCGACGACGATACTCTTGCGCCGTTCGATGTGCTCGCGTTCGACATTTCCGCGCGCACGCTGGAAGCCGTGGAGCCCTTCGGCCTTGGCAAGAAAGATGGCCTGCGCTGCAAGAACATGTGGACGCTTGGCCTCGCGCTGTGGATGTTCGACCGTCCGCGCGAGCCGCTCCACGACTGGCTGAACAGGAAGTTCGCCAAGGCGCCCGACATTGCCGCGGCCAACATCGCCGCGCTCGACGCAGGCCACGCCTATGGCGAGACGGCGGAGCTTTCCGCGCCGCTCAAACAGGTCCACCTGCCGCCTGCGCCCTCCGAGCCGGGACTTTATCGTACCATCACGGGTGCCGAAGCCGTCTCGCTCGGCCTGGTGGCCGGTGCGCAGCTGGCCGAGCTGCCGATGTTCTTCGGCGGCTATCCGATCACGCCCGCCTCGGCGATCCTGCACCACCTCGCGCGGCTGAAAGAGTTCGGCGTTACGACCTTCCAGGCGGAAGACGAGATCGCCGCCGTGTGCGCCGCGATCGGCGCGAGCTACGCGGGCCAGTTGGGCGTCACCAGTTCGAGCGGTCCGGGCATCGCCTTGAAGACTGAGGCGCTGGGCCTCGGCATCATGACCGAGCTGCCGCTTGTGGTGGTCAATTCGCAGCGTGGCGGCCCGTCGACGGGCCTTCCGACCAAGACCGAGCAGAGCGACCTCTATCAGGCGGTCTATGGCCGCAACGGCGATGCGCCGATGCCGGTGATCGCCGCGCGCAGCCCCGGCGACGCGTTCGAGGTCGCCATCGAAGCGTGCCGATTGGCGGTCAAATACATGACCCCGGTGATGTTGCTGACCGATGGCTACATCGCCAATGCCGCCGAGCCGTGGAAGGTGCCCGATCCGAGCAGCTTCGAGCCGTTCCCCGCCAAGTTCCTAACCGAACCGCGCGGCGAGGTGCTGGAGCCGTACAAGCGCAACGAAAACGGTTCGCGCCCGTGGATCAAGCCCGGCACGCCGCACATGATGCACCGCATCGGCGGGATCGAGAAGGACGCCACCACCGGCAACATCTCCTACGATCCGGCCAACCATCAGCTGATGACCGACACGCGGCGCGACAAGATCGCGAATATCCCCGTGCCCGATCAGGAAGTGGCTTTCGGTGAGACGACCGGCAAGCTGGCGGTTGTCGGCTGGGGTTCGACCTACGGCCCGATCAAACAGGCGGTGCGCCGCAGCATCGACAAGGGCTGCTCGGTCTCGCACATCCACATCCGCCACATCTGGCCGCTGCCGAAGAACCTCGGCGAGCTGCTGAGCGGGTTCGAGCGCGTGCTGGTGCCCGAGATGAACACCGGCCAGCTCAAGACCGTGCTGCGCGACCAGCTGCTGGTCGATGCCGAAAGCCTGACCAAGACCAGCGGCCAGCCGTTCCAGATCGCCGAACTCGAAGAGGCGATCTGCGCCTACTTCGATGGCGTCCCCGGCAACACCGGCGGCGAGGTCGAGCCCAACGAACAGCAGCTGCCGAGTCCGGTGGAGAGCGAGTGATGGATTATCTTCGCGGGAAAAACGGCACCATAGTCGGTACTAGGGAAGGGCGCTGGCTTTTCGACGAAGAAGGGGAGCCAGTGGGTCACCTCTTTGAGCAACACCTGTTCCGTGCGAACGGAAGCGGCCCGCTGGGTACCTTCATTGCTGGTGTTCTCTACAACAACGAGCGGCAACCGGTGGCTGTAGGGAGCGATCCCGAGCTTCAGTTGCTCAGCCCCCCCAAGCCTCGCTTCAGCCCGATGCAGGAACGCTTAGTACCACGCGGACAAAGTGTGGTCGATGCTGGACCGGCTCCGCTTGGACCGCCCTTCGATACGATGGCGCTTGCGTCCTCTCTGAAGGATTTCGGAGGTAAAGAATGAACGCACCCGTTAAAATCGAAACCACGCTCAAGGACTGGGAAACCGACCAGGAGGTCCGCTGGTGCCCCGGTTGCGGGGACTATGCGATCCTCAAGGCGGTGCAGCGCACGCTGCCGCAGCTTGGCAGCGATCCGGCGAACACGGTGTTCATCTCCGGCATCGGCTGCTCCAGCCGCTTCCCTTATTACATCGAGAGCTACGGTTTCCACACGATCCACGGTCGCGCGCCGGCGGTGGCGACGGGCGTGAAGCTTGCCAATCCGGACCTCGACGTATGGCTCGTGACCGGCGACGGCGATGGCCTGAGCATCGGCGGCAACCACATGATGCATGTGCTTCGCCGCAACGTGAACATGCAGATCATGCTGTTCAACAACGAGATTTACGGCCTGACCAAGGGCCAGTACTCGCCCACCAGCCGCGAAGGCACGCGCACGCCGACCAGCCCGATCGGCTCGGTCGACCATCCCGCCAATCCATGCGCCTTCGCGCTGGGCAGCGGTGCGCGCTTCGTCGGGCGCGGGATCGACGTGTCGAAGAACCTGCCCGATGTCCTTAAGGCCGCGCACGCCCACCAGGGTGCGGCGTTCGTCGAGATCTTCCAGAACTGCATCGTCTACAACAAGGACGTATTCGACGCCTTCGCCGCGCCCAAGGGTGCAGAAGGCCAGCAGCTGTGGCTGGCCGATGGCGAGCCGATGCTGTTCGACAAGGGGGAGAAGGGCCTCGCCTTCGATGCCGAGAACCTTCACTTCACCGTGGTCGATGTCGTCGACGGTGACTGGCAGGCGGCAGGCGTGCGCGTGCACAACGTGAAGAACCGCGTGATGGCGCACTTGCTTGCGGAGCTGCCCTTCGGCGAATTCCCCATGCCGCTCGGCGTGCTCTACGACGATCCCGCGCCGACTTACGAAAGCGCGGTGATTGCGGAGCGTGAAGCTTCGGTGAGCGGCAAGGAAGCCAACCTCGCCAAGCTGCTCAGCGGTGGCCAGACCTGGACCGTCGACGGGACGGCGCAGGACCCGGTCTAGCGGTGACCCAGCGGATCGAGCCCGTGCGCTGCCGCGCTGTCGGCAGCGCGCTTGGCCGGTTCGTATAGCAGCGCGGCGGCGGTGAAGGCCCACGCCGCGCCGCCGCTCCAGCCGGCGACCACATCGCTGGGAAAGTGCACGCCCAGCATCACCCGGCTCCACGCGATCATCGCGGAGATCACCATTGCGCTGCCGATCAGTGTGTAGCGCACCGAGTGCCTGCCGCTGAACGAGGCGAAGGCCAGCGCCATGCCGATATAGATCATCGCCGAGGTAAAGCTGTGCCCGCTGGGGAAGCTGTAGCCCGCCGCCTCGGTCAGATGCGGGACGAGGGTGGGCCGCTCCCGCCCGACGAGCGTCTTCATGAGCGCGTTGAGGCCCCAGCCAAGCACCACGGTAAGCGTAAACAGCATTGCCTCGCGTCGCATCCGCAGGAACAGCAGGGCGATCGCCGCCGCTCCCGCCGCGAGCGTGGATAGAAGGAGCCCGCCCAGCGCGGTGATATCGCGCACCGCTTCTTGCAGCATGTTGCCGCCGAGTGGCTGGAGATCGACGCCCGCGCGGTAGAGCATCAGCCCCGAATGGTCGAAGCCGGCGGTACGGCCCTGTGTGACCAGCCAGATCATCAAGCCCCAGGTCGACCACAGCACGCCTGCGGCAATCAGTGCCTTGCTGCGGTTGATCGTGAAGCCACGCTCGGGAAGCGCGACGGTCTCGGCGGGGAGAGTCGCCTGGGGCTCGTGTCCGTGGCCGATGTGGCTGTGATCCATGCAAGCAGGAACAGCCTGTCTGGTGCGAGGTTCCTTGCGCATGGAGTCTCCTCAAATCGTTTGGCTGCGGCGCGACCTGCGGCTGGCAGACAATCCCGCGCTCTACGCAGCGGCCCAGGCCGGGCCGATCATCCCGGTCTTCGTGCTCGACGACGAGCGGACGGGGGATCGAAAATACGGCGATGCCTCGCGCTGGTGGTTGCACCATTCGCTGGAAAGTCTGGCGAGGAGTTTCGGACGGCACAACGCGTCGCTGATCCTGCGGCGTGGCGACAGCGTGAACATCCTCGCAGACCTCGCGGCGAAGACCGGGGCGAGTGCGATCCACGCCAACCGCCATTACGAACCGTGGTGGCGCAAGGCACAGGGCGATCTCAAGAAGGCGCTGCCCGAGGGGTGCGACTTAGAACTGCACGACGGGAATTACCTGATGCCACTTGGCACCGCGACCACGGGCTCAGGTGACCCCTACAAGATATACACCCCATTTTCCCGAACGATGCGCGACCTGATGCCGCCGCGCGACGACCTGCCTGCGCCGGAGACGATTTCCCAGCCCGGGGACCTGCCGCCGAGCGACGATCTGGCGGATTGGAGCCTGCTCCCAACCAATCCCGACTGGTCCACGGAGATGGCGAAGTTCTGGTCGATCGGCGAAGACGCCGCGCACGAACGGCTCGACTGGTGGGCCGATCATGTCGGCGAGTACGACGAAGGCCGTAACCTGCCATCGGTCGATCAGACCAGCCAGATGTCGCCGCACCTGCACTGGGGCGAAATTTCCCCGGTCCAGATCTGGCATCGGATGAAGGACAAGCGCAGCGACGGCTGGCGGACTTACGAGAGCGAGCTGATCTGGCGAGACTATGCGCAGAACGTCCTGTGCCAGTTCCCGCGCTACCCCGAAGAAAGCTATCGCGACGCGATCGACGACGCCAAGCTCTGGCGCAATCCCAATCGCGGGCACGTGATTCAAGAAGAGCTGGAGGCCTGGCAGTACGGCCGTACCGGCTACCCCATCGTCGATGCCGGGATGCGCCAGCTGTGGGCGATCGGCTGGATGCACAACCGCGTGCGGATGATCGCCGCCAGCTTCCTCATCAAGCATCTGCTGATCGACTGGCGGCACGGCGAGCGCTGGTTCTGGGACACGCTGGTCGATGCCGACTACGCCAGCAACGGCACCAACTGGCAATGGGTCGCGGGCACCGGTGTGGACAGCAACATGTTCCCCCGGATCATGGCCCCCCTGAGCCAGAGCGAGAAGTTCGATGCGGCCAGCTATATCCGCGAATGGGTGCCCGAACTGGCGGACCTGCCCGACAGCGAAATCCACGATCCCTCGGACAAATGCCGCCCCAACGACTACCCGGCAAAGATCATCGGCCACAAGGAGGCGCGCGAACGGGCGCTGGAAGCCTACCGCGCGATGAAGGACGATTGATGGCGCGCGCATGACGGGTTGTCGCCCAAAGGGCTGCGGGGCATAAGCGGGCCTGCATGGGGGTAAGCGAAAACCAGCGCGGAGGCGATTTGCTCGCCGCATCGCAACGCTTCGAACGGAAGCCGGGCATCTTCGCCCGCCTGCTCGCCCCCGGATTTCACAAGCTGATCGACAAGATGGACGAAGGCATTGCGCGTGGCGCGGTGCTTGGGCGCTTGCCCGATGGCAGCACGCGGCTGCTCGGCGGCCGCTCACCGGGTTTCGAGGCGGAGGTGACGATCCACAACTGGCGCGCGCTGGTGCGGGTCGCGACCGGCGGTTCGGTGGGCTGGTATCAGGCGTGGGAGGCGGGCGAATGGTCGAGTCCCGATCCGGTGCCGCTGTTCGCTCTGTTCATGCAGAACGCGCTGACGCTGGGCGATACGGCCCGCGCCAAGGGCGGGTGGAAGCGCGCGCTAAGCAGCGCGCATGGCAAGCAGCGTAACACCCGCAAAGGGGCGGAGAAGAACATCTCCGCGCACTACGACCTCGGCAATGATTTCTACGCCGCATGGCTGGGCGAGACGATGACCTATTCGGCCGCGCTGTTCGATGAAGGCAGCGCGCCCCAGACGCTCAATATGGCGCAGCGGGCGAAGATCGATGCGATCCTCGACCGCGTAGCGCTCAAGTCCGGGGACACACTGCTCGAAATCGGATGTGGCTGGGGCACTCTGGCACGCGCGGCGGCGGATCGCGGGGCGAAGGTCGACGCGATCAGCCTGTCGGAAGAGCAGCTTGCCTGGGCCCGGCGGCAAAGCGTCGGCGATGCGCGCTTCCTGTATCAGGATTACCGCGACACCAACGGCCAGTACGACGCGATCGCCAGCGTCGAGATGGTCGAAGCGCTGGGCCGCGAATACTGGCCGACCTTCATGGATTGCGTTGCGCGGAACCTGAAACCGGGCGGGCGCGCCGCGATCCAGTTCATCGCGATCGACGATGCGCTGTTCGATTCCTACGCCGCCAGCGCGGACTTCATCCAGGCCTATATCTTCCCCGGCGGCCTGCTGATCCGCGCGTCCGAATTCCGCGCGCTCGGCGAGGAACGCGGGCTGCGCTGGACGGACGAGAAGCGCTTCGGGATCGACTACGCCGAAACGCTGCGGCTCTGGCGCGAGGCGTTCGATCGGGCGGCGGCGGAGTCGCTATTGCCCGAAGGCTTCGACGAACGCTTCCGCGCCCTGTGGCGCTATTACCTGATGTATTGCGAAGGCGGTTTCCGTGGTGGCGGGATCGATGTGTACCAGGTGACCCTGGTTAAGGAGAGATGAGATGACCAAGTACCTCGCGCTGATCGGGGCGCTCGCCCTGCCGCTCGCCGGATGCGCGACCGCTCCGGTCGATACCGCGCACGGCGTCACCGCGAGCATGCCCTCGGACCCGCTGCCGGTGGTGGGGGCAGAGGTGCTGTTCTGGGACGATGCCACGCGCTCGGCCCGCTTCCGCTCGATGGAAACCTTCTTCCCGGGTCAGGAGGTCGCTCCGCCCGCGACGCCCCGGGCGCTTCCGCAGGGCGAGGCACTGCCCGCGAGCACGCAGGCCGCGATCCGCGCCTATATGGCGAGCCAGAATGCAGCCGGGGTGATGGTGCTGCAGGACGGCAAGGTCCGCTTCGTCGACTATGGCCTCGGCTTTGGTCCCGATGATCGCTGGACCAGCTTCTCGGTCGCGAAGAGCTTTACCTCGACGCTGCTGGGCGCGGCGATCAAGGACGGTTCCATCGCCAGCCTGAGCGATCCCGTGTCGCAGTACATTCCCGCGCTGAAGGGCAGCGCTTACGACGATGTGACGGTCGAACAGCTCGCGACGATGACCTCGGGCGTGAAATGGAACGAGGACTACACCGATCCCAATTCCGACGTGGCGAAGATGTTCAACGTCAGCCCCGAGCCGGGTCAGGACCAGGTGGTCGAATACATGAAGACCCTGCCGCGAGAGGCACCAGCGGGGGAAAAGTGGGTCTACAAGACCGGCGAGACCAACCTGATCGGCGTGCTGGTGGAAAACGCGGTGGGCGAGACGCTGGCCGAATATGCCAAGCGCAAGATCGTCGATCCGGCCGGCTTTGCGCACCCGCTGTTCTGGCAGACCGATCTGTCGGGCCGCAGCGTGGGCGGCTGCTGCCTGTCCGCCGCGCTCAGCGATTATGCGCGGATGGGCCAGTTCGCGCTGGAAGGCGGAGATGGCGTGGTGCCTGATGGCTGGTTCGCGGAAGCGGGATCGCCGCACGTCGATTTCGGCAACGGCTATGGCTACGGCTATCAGTGGTGGACCTATCCCGGCGACAATTTCGGCGCGCAGGGGATATTCGGCCAGTCGATCACGATCCTCCCCGCCAGCCGGGTGGTGATCGCGATTGTATCCAACTGGCCGTCCGCGACCGGCAAGGACCTCTCCGCCGAACGCGCCAAGCTCATGGCGACGATCGGGGCGGGACTCTAGCCGCTCAGAACAGGCAGGACCGGGTCACTCCGCCACCTTTCGGGGCCCGCCAGACGGACAGCAGATCGTCGAGTACTTCGGCGGCGAGCATGTTTTCGAAGGCGGCCCCCGCAATCGAGTGGTTCCACCAGACGACCCGTGCCTCGATCGGCTGGAGGCTCGGCAGTGTCAGCCAGCAGGCCTGTTCGGGATGCAGCCGCCCGATCGATGATGCGCTGAAGCCAGCGATCGACAGATCGTGGACTACCGTGCGGAAAGTGCCGCCCCCGCTGACGCGCAATTGCGCCGGTATTGCAAGCTTCGTGCGCGGCGCGCACCGGTCTTCCTGCACCGCGTCGGCATAGCCGTGCTTCAACGCAACCATCTCGATTCACCCGTCCTAGTATTTTTCCCTAGACGGGTTTCGCGCAGACCTGCTTGCGCGAATATGATGAGGGTTGGCTAAACCGCCTTAACCAACTCTTTCCCGGTGACCGGTCTCGAAATCGCCTTCGAAAAGCTCCGCGATCCGGCTGGCCACTTCCTCGGGCGGCTTGACCGTTTGCGGGTCTTCGCCGGGATAGGCTTTCTCGCGCATGGCGGTGCGGGTGGCACCCGGATCGACCAGTGCGACGCGGATCGCGCCGGTGTTGGCGACTTCCTGCGCGTAGCATTCCAGCAGGTTGTCGAACGCGGCCTTGGTCGATCCGTAGGCAGACCAGTAGGCGCGCGGGGTTGCGCCCACGCTGCTGGTCAGGCCGATCACGCGCCCAGCGTCGGCGCGCTTGAGCATCGGGTGCAGCCCGGCGAGCAGCGCCTGCGTGGCGAGCAGGTTGACCGTGATCGCATTGTTGAACTGCTTCGGCTCGATCTGCGTCACCGGAGTCAGGGTGGGCAGGTAGGCCGCGCTGATCACCAGCATGTCGAGCGCGTCCCAGCGGCTGGAGATCGCCTGGGCGAGTCGCGCAACGCCATCGTTCTCCGTCAGATCGACGGGTGCGATCGTCGCAGTGCCGCCGTCATTGTGGATCGCATCCTCGACCCGCTCCAGCGCTGCATCATCGCGCGCGGTCAGGATGACGTGCGCGCCCTTTGCGGCGAGCGCTTGCGCGGTGGCCGCGCCGATCCCCCGCGAGGCCCCGGTGACGAGCGCAACGCGCCCTTCGAACGGCTTGTTTTCTGCCATGTCAGGCGACCTTGTTGGCTGGCTTGTTTTCAGGAAAGGAAAGCTGCGCTGCGCCCTGCTGGTTGCGCGTAAAGTCGGTTAGCCGGGTGGGGTAATCGCCTGTGAAGCAGGCATCGCAGAACTGCGGGCACGCCTTGTCGCGCGATTCGCGCCCGACCGCGCGGTAGAGGCCGTCGATCGAGATAAATGCGAGGCTGTCCGCCTTGATGAACTCGCGCATCGGCTCCAGCTCCATCCGCGCGGCGAGCAGCTTGCTGCGCTCGGGCGTGTCGACCCCGTAATAGCAGCTGTGCGCGGTCGGCGGGCTGGCGACGCGGAAGTGAACCTCCGTCGCGCCGGCATCGCGCATCATCTCGACGATCTTCATGCTGGTCGTGCCGCGCACGATCGAATCGTCGATCAGCACGATCCGCTTGCCTTCCACGAGGCCCCGATTTGCATTGTGCTTGCGCCGTACGCCCGAATGACGCGCGCCGTCGGAGGGCTGGATGAAGGTCCGCCCAACGTAGTGGCTACGGATGATCCCGAGTTCGAATGGCAGACCCGATTGCTGGGCGTAACCGATCGCGGCGGGCACGCCCGAATCGGGCACGGGCACCACCAGGTCCGCTTCGCACGGGGCCTCGTTGGCCAGCTCCGAGCCGATCGCCTTGCGCGCTTCGTAGACCGAACGCCCGGCGAAGATCGAATCGGGGCGGCTGAAATAGACGTGCTCGAAAATGCACGGGCGCGGCGGGTTGTCGCCGAAGGGGCGATGCGAGCGGATCGTGCCGTCGAAATCGACCTCGATCAGCTCGCCCGGTTCCACTTCGCGCTCGAACTTCGCGCCGACCACGTCGAAGGCGACGGTCTCGCTGGCAAACACCACCGCATCCCCCATCCGGCCCATCTGCAACGGACGGATGCCCAGCGGGTCGCGGCACGCCGCCATTCCGCGCGGGGTCGCCACGATCAGCGCATAGGCGCCTTCGACCAGCCGCAGCGCGTCGGTGAGCTTGTCGAGCATGGTGGGGTAACGGCTGGTCGCGACGAGGTGGATGATCACCTCGGTATCGCTGGTCGACTGGAAGATCGCGCCCTTGCCGACCAGTTCCTCGCGCAGCGTCGCCGCGTTGGAGATGTTGCCATTATGCGCGATGGCGAAGCCGCCGCTCGCCAGATCGGCGTAGAGCGGCTGGACGTTGCGCAGGCCTGCGCCGCCGGTGGTCGAATAGCGGACGTGGCCGACGGCCATAAAACCGGGCAGTTCGGCAATCGATTCCGCGCTGGAGAAATTCTCCGCCACATGGCCGAGCCCGCGCCGGGTGTAGAAGTGCGTGCCGTCGAAACTGCTGATCCCGGCGGCCTCCTGACCGCGGTGCTGCAGGGCGTGGAGGCCCAGTGCGGTGGTGGTCGCAGCCTCGCTGCCGGCATTGATCGCGCCGAACACCCCGCATTCTTCATGCAGGCTGTCGCCGTTCTCGTCGTGGAAGGGGTGTTGCAGGTCCATGGGTGGGGGCGCCCGATTGCCTCGATAGGTCGCCCGCTCCATTGGCGATGTGACGGATGAATTACAAGGCTTGTGGGGTCGGTTTGCCTCCGGAGCCGCAGTCCGAAATCGTGCCCACGTTCATCCCCGTGCACAAAGCCGCGCCGTTTTCATTGCGCAGAAAGGCGCGGCCCCCTAACGCCCGGGGCCGGGATTACAAAAACGGACTGCTCCTTGTTTCTCAACCCATTCGAATGGACCATCGCCAAGCGTTACCTCTGGCCCGGCAAGGGCGAGGGGTTCATCAAGCTGGTCGCCGGAATCTCGATCGGCGTCGTCATGCTGTCGGTCGCGATGCTGGTCATCGTGATGAGCGTGATGAATGGTTTTCGGGCCGAACTGCTCGACAAGATCGTGGGTCTCAACGGCCATGCCATCGTACAGGCCTATGGCGGGCGGCTGGACGACTGGAAGAGCGTGCTGGCCGATATTCGCGAGAGCGAGGGCGTGGTCAGCGCCTCGCCGCTGATCGAACAGCCGCTGCTGGTGACCTTCGATGGCCGGGTCGAGGCTGTGCTGGTGCGTGGCAACACGCAGGAAGATATCGACGCGCTGCAGGACAAGACGCTGATGGGCAGCATGGCTGAGATCAAGCCGGGCGCGGACAAGGTCGCGATCGGATCGCGGCTGGCGGAAAATATCGGCGCACGGGTCGGCGATGTGATCACGGTGATCAATCCCGCCGGGCGCTCCACCCCCTTCGGTACGGTGCCGCGCCAGGTCGGCTACGAGGTCGGTGCGATCTTCGAGGTTGGCCTGTACGATTACGACGGTGCCTTCATCATCATGCCGATCCCGCAGGCGCAGACCCTGCTGCTGACCGGCGACACGATCGGGATGATCGAGGTGACGACCGAGGATGCCGACCGTGTCACCGAGATTATGGCCCCGATCGAGCAGCGGCTTCAGGGTATCGCAATCGTGCGCACCTGGCAGCAGATCAACAGTTCGATTTTCGAGGCGTTGCAGGTGGAGCGGGTGGCGATGTTCTTCGCGCTCAGCTTTATGGTGGTGGTCGCCGCGTTCAATATTCTCTCCAGCCTGGTGATGCTGGTGCGCTCGAAGACCCGCGACATCGCAATCATGCGAACCATGGGGGCGAGCAGGCAGTCGATCCTGAAGATTTTCGTCACCACCGGCTTTACCGTGGGTGCGATCGGGACTGTGGCCGGCCTTGCGCTGGGCGCGCTGGTGCTGATTTTCCGCCAGCCGATCGTCCACGGGATCGAGATCGTCACGGGGCAGAATCTGTGGGATCCATCGATCCGCTTCCTGACCACGCTGCCCGCCCGGACCGACCCGTGGGAGGTGTTCGGCATCGTGTCGCTGGCGCTGGTGCTGAGCTTCCTTGCGACGCTCTATCCCGCGTTCAAGGCAGCAAACACGGACCCCGTGCAGGTGCTGCGCTATGAGTAATGCCGATATGCAACCGGTGGTCGAACTACGCCGTGTCACCCGCAGCTTCGAACAGGGCGGGGTGCGGATCGACGTACTGCGCGGTGTCGACCTGAAGGTCATGCCGGGCGAAATCGTCGCGCTGCTGGGGCCCTCGGGCTCGGGCAAGTCGACCATGCTGCAGGCGGTCGGCCTGTTGGAAGGCGGCTTCGGCGGCACGATCGTGATCGCGGGCCAGGCGGCGGAGAAATCGGACAGCCAGCAGCGCACCGCACTGCGTCGCGAGCATCTGGGCTTCGTTTACCAGTTTCATCACCTGCTGCCCGATTTCAACGCGGTCGAGAACGTGGTCCTTCCCCAGCTCGTCGGCGGTGTCCCGCGCGCGGAGGCAGAGACGCGGGCGAAGGATCTGCTCAGCGCGCTTGGTTTGGCCGAGCGGCTGGAGCACCGGCCCAGCCAGCTTTCGGGTGGCGAGCAGCAGCGCGTTGCAGTCGCCCGCGCTCTCGCCAACCAGCCCAAGCTGGTGCTGGCGGACGAGCCGACCGGCAATCTGGACGAGGCGACCTCGGAAAAGGTGCTCGCCCAGTTCCTCGAACTGGTTCGCGGGCAGGGTAGTGCAGCGCTGGTCGCCACGCATAACGAGCGGCTGGCAGCGAAGATGGACCGCGTGGTCCGTCTGCATGACGGCGTGCTCGCCTAGGATCGATCGGTCCGGACCCGCGGGGCCACCCCCGCGTTGATCAGAACAACAAGGAGGCAACAGCAATGAGCGATCATCCCACAACCTATAACGCGGAAGCTGCCGAGGGCGGCGTCGCATGGGACGACCGGGCGGAAATTCACCGGAAAGACGATGGGCAGGGCCTGCTCGATGGAGCCAAGGGGCTTCACGACGGCAGCTTCCTCGAAATGGTCAAGCTGATGATGTCGATGGCACCCGAAGAGCGGCGCGGACATGTGATCCAGAAGCTGGGCGACCGCATGTATGATGCGGGCGAAGTCGAAGCGATCGCCGCTCGGGGCGACTACCCCGGCTAACCGCCCATCCGACGCTCGCCACCATGGCGGGCGTCGCAACCGGCAACAGGGGAGGCGCACCGATGCTCGAATCGATCAACGACTGGATTCTCGCGCAGGGTGCGCAGTACAACGTCAATCCGTACATCTTCGTCGCGATCTATGTCGGCGCGATCCCCTTTTTCCTCGCTTCCATCGCGTGGCTGGTGAAGCGCGCGCGGGCCGGTCGCTCAACCGTTTTGCCTACGATGCTGGCGGGGTTCTTCTTCGTTTCTGCCTATCTCTATCTCGCCATTTTCGGGCAGGATATTCCGCTGTGGGTGTGGATATTCCTCGCCGCACTTATTGCCTACGGCACCTGGTCGCAGGTCCGCGAAACGCGGCGCAAGATCGCCGCGGCGAAAGCGGAATCCGGCGCTCCCCCGGCGGTCTGAAACCGTCCACCGCTTTTCCCCGTCGGCATGCGCGTGCTCGCTTGAACGGGCGATGCGCGTCGTTAGCTTAGCCGGATGGCCTTCGCTCCCTTCGTCCCCCTTCGCGTGCTCTCCGCCTTCTCCATGCTCGAAGGCGCGATCGAGCCCAAGGCGATCGCCAAACTGGCGACCGAGCGCGGCTTTCCCGCGATCGCGATGTGCGACCGCAACGGCCTGTATGGCAGTGTGCCCTTCGCGCAGGCCTGTATCGAAAACGGTGTGCAGCCGATCGTCGGCGCGCTGCTCGGCGTAGCGCGTCCTGACAGCGATCAGATCGATCACCTGCCGCTTTACGTGCAGGACGATGCCGGGTGGCTCAACCTGTGCAGACTGGTCAGCGCGGCACATCTTGAACGTCCATTGGAACAGGTGCCGCACGTCCCGCTTGCTGCTCTGGAAGGGTACACCGACGGGCTGATCGCGTTGACGGGGGCGAGCGAGGGAGCGGTCACCCGTCTGCTGGCGCAGGGGCAGGGCGTTCACGCCGCGCGCTATCTCGACCGGCTCGAGGCGCTGTTTCCGCAGCGGCTCTATATCGAGCTCGCACGGCGCGGCGAGCCGACCGAGGTGGCAGCGGAAGAGGCGCTGCTCGACCTCGCCTATGCGCGCGATCTGCCACTGGTCGCGACCAATCCCGCCAATTTCGCCGAGCCGCATTTCTACAAGGCGCACGATGCGATGCTGTGCATCGCGAACAGCCGCAAATTGTGGGAGGAGGATCGTCCGCGCTCGGCCAAGGCGGCCTACGTCAAATCCGCGCCGATGATGCAGGAGCTGTTCGCAGACCTGCCCGAAGCTCTGGCCAATACACTTACCATCGCGCAGCGGTGCGCCTTCGCCCCGCCGCAGCGGGCGCCGATCCTGCCCAGCCTTGCAGGCGATCTGGAGGGCGAGGCGAAGATGCTGGCCGAGGATGCGCGGCGGGGCCTCGATGCACGCCTGGCGATCTATGAAGACCTATCCGACGAGGAACGGCAGACCTATTACGAGCGGCTCGATTACGAAGTCGGGATCATCCACAACATGGGTTTCCCCGGCTACTTCCTGATCGTTGCCGACTTCATCAAATGGGCGAAGGACCACAACATCCCCGTGGGTCCGGGGCGCGGCTCGGGCGCGGGCAGCCTGGTCGCGTGGTCGCTGACCATCACCGATCTCGATCCGATCCGGCTGGGCCTGCTGTTCGAACGCTTCCTCAACCCGGAACGCGTGTCGATGCCCGACTTCGACATCGACTTCTGCGAAACCCGGCGTGGCGAGGTGATCCGCTACGTTCAGGAGAAATACGGGGCGGACAAGGTCGCCCAGATCATCACCTTCGGCAAGATGAAGGCGCGAGCGGTGCTGCGCGATTGCGGGCGCATCCTCGATATGAGCTACGGCCAGGTCGACCGGCTGTGCAAGATGGTGCCCAACCACCCGACCGATCCGTGGAGCCTGCCCCGCGCGCTCAACGGTGCGGCGGAGTTCAAGGGCGAATACGACAACGACAACGAAGTCCGCACGCTGGTCGATCTGGCGATGCAGCTGGAAGGCCTGCCGCGCAATTCCTCCACCCACGCCGCCGGCGTGGTGATCGGCGACCGTCCGCTGGCCGAGCTGGTGCCGCTGTACCGCGATCCCCGGTCGGACATGCCGGTGACCCAGTTCGACATGAAGGTGGTCGAGGGGGCGGGGCTGGTGAAGTTCGACTTCCTCGGCCTCAAGACCCTGTCGGTGCTGCAAAAGGCGGTCGATCTGCTGAAACGGCGCGGGATCGAGTGCGATCTGGGCACTGTCTGGTGGGACGATAAGGCGGTTTACGACCTGATGCAGCGCGGCGACACGGTCGGCGTGTTCCAGCTGGAATCCGAAGGCATGCGCCGCACGCTGACCGCGGTGAAGCCGACCAAGTTCGAGGATATCATCGCGCTGGTCTCGCTCTACCGGCCGGGCCCGATGGACAACATCCCGCTGTTCGGCAAGCGCAAGGCGGGGGTCGAGCCGATCGAGTACCCGCACGCCAAGCTCGAAGGGATCCTGAAGGAAACCTACGGGATCTTCGTCTATCAGGAACAGGTGATGCAGGCCGCGCAGATCCTCGCGGGCTATTCGCTCGGCGACGCGGACCTTTTGCGCCGCGCGATGGGCAAGAAGAACCAGGCCGAGATGGACAAGCAGCGCCAGCGGTTCATCGACGGGTGCAAGAAGGTCTCCGACATCGAGGCGAACGAAGCCTCCGCCCTGTTCGACTTGATCGACAAGTTCGCAGGCTACGGCTTCAACAAGTCGCACGCCGCCGCCTACGCGCTGCTCGCTTACCAGACTGCTTGGCTCAAGGCGCATTACCCCGAGGAATTCTACGCTGCGGCGATGTGCTTCGACATGGACCAGTCGGAGAAGCTGGCGGTGTTCGTGGACGATGCGCGGCGCAACGGGATCGAGGTGGCTGCGCCCGACCTCAACCGCTCCGAAGCCGAATTCTCGGTCGAACGGACCGATGATGGCTACGCCGTGCGCTATGGCCTCGCCGGGCTGCGCAATGTCGGCGAGAAGGCGATGGATGCGATCGTGGCCGAGCGTGAGGCCCATGGCTGGTTCGAAAGCCTCGACGATTTCTTCTCTCGCCTGCCCAAGGGGGCGATGAACTCGCGCCAGCTGGAGGCGCTGATCGCGGCGGGGGCGTTCGATCATCTGGAACCCAATCGCGGTCAGCTGACCGCCAATGTCGACCTGCTGCTGGCGGTCGCCGATGCTGCAATCCGCGAGCGTTCGAGCGGTCAGGAAGGGCTGTTCGGCAACGAGGACAGCGCCAACCAGGGCCTGCGGATGAAGGACGCGGAGGACTGGTCCCGTGCAGAGCGCATGGCCAAGGAGCGCGAGACCTTCGGGTTCTACTTCTCCGCCCACCCGATCGAGCAATTCCGCGACGTTGCCAGTGCCAATGGTGCGCGCAGCTATTCATCGCTGATGACCGGTGGGCCTGCGGGCGAAGCGCGTGGTCGTGCGGTGATCGCGGCGATGGTCGAGGGCGCGAAGCGGGGGCAGACGCGGCGGGGCAAGGACTTCATCCGCGCCGATTTCTCCGATTCCACTGGCCAGTTCAGCGCTGCCTGCTTCGAGGAAGGATTGGTCCCACAGTTTACCAAGTGGGCCCAGGAAAGCACCTGCGTGCTGCTGACCGTCGAACTCGACAGCCCCTCTCCGGACGAACCGCCGCGTGTCACCATTCGCGGTGCCCGTCCGCTGGCCGAGGTCGCGGGCGGCCAGCGGATGCTGCTGACGCTGGAGGTGTCGAGCGAGGCGGCGCTGGGTGAGCTGGCGCTCTCGCTCCAGCCCGGGCCGCCCGGGCATGGCGAGGTGCAGATCGCGCTCGACCTGGGTCAGGGGGAGCGTCCGGTGATGCGGCTGGGGCACGATTACAAGGTCGACGGCAAGCTCGCCGATGCGCTGGAGCGGATCGAGGGTATCTCGAACATCACTCTCGTCCCCAAGACGGGCCCCAAACTGCACCGCGCTGCTTGATTTTTCGTGCCTGCGCTCTTGCGGGCGGGCGCGGCCTTGCGCATTCTCTCCTGCAAAACAGGGCATGAGAGGACAATAAGATGCTGGGCAAGATGCAAGACTGGGACCTGCTGGTCACCAACGTGATCGACCACGCGGCGCGCGAAGCACCTACCCGCGAGATTGTGACGCATTGGGCCGATGGCAGCGAGACCCGCACCGACTGGACGGGTATCCGCCGCGATGCGCTCAAGATGGCGCAGGCGCTGGAAGCGCTCGGCATCAAGAAGGGTGACCGGGTCGCCAGCCTCGCGATGAACCATGCGCGCCACCTGGTCAGCTGGTACGGCGTCGCCGGGATGGGCGGGGTGCTGCACACCATCAATCCGCGGCTGTTCGAGGATCAGCTGGAATACATCGCCAACCATGCCGAAGACCGCGTGCTGCTCTACGACGCGGCTTTTCAGCCGATCGTCGACAAGATGCGCTCCAAGTGGACCAGTATCGAGCATTACATCTGCTACGATCCGCCCGAAGGCTCCGATGCGCTCGGTTTCGAGGAGTGGATCGGCGCGCAGGATGGCGACTACCATTGGGCGACGATCGACGAGCGCGATCCGTGCATGCTCTGTTACACCAGCGGGACCACCGGCAATCCCAAGGGCGTGCTGTACGAGCATCGCTCCACCGTGCTGCACGCGCTCGCCGCGATCCAGCCTGCCGCATTTGCCTTCGATGCCTCCTCGGTCATGCTGCCAGTGGTGCCGATGTTCCATGCGGCGAGCTGGGGCCTGCCGTTTGCGGGCGCGATGGCTGGGATCAAGTTCGTCTTCTCCGCAGTGAACGAGCCGGCGGTGCTGTGCGACCTGATGGAGCGCGAGAACGTGACCGACAGCGCGGGCGTGCCGACCGTGTGGCTCGCAACCTTCCAATATTGTGATGCCAACGACAGGCCGCTGCCCAAGCTGCGCGCGGCGACCATCGGCGGGTCGGCTGCGCCCAAGTTCATGATCCGGCGCCTGATGGAGGCGGGGATTCGCGTCCAGCACGCCTGGGGGATGACCGAAACCTCTCCGCTGGGCACGGTCGGCGGGCCGACTTGGGACTGGGACCAGCTTACGCTCGACCAGAAGGTCGACAAGGCGGCGATGCAGGGCCGCCCGGTCTTCGGCGTGGAACTGCGCACGGTCGATCTCGACGATCCGAGCAAGGTCCTGCCGCGCGATGGCGAAGCTTCGGGCGCGCTTCAGATCCGCGGCCCGTGGGTGATCCGCCGCTACTTCAAGGCGGACGAGGACGCGCTGACGCCAGACGGCTGGTTCGACACCGGCGACGTCGCGATCTTGCACCCCGATGGCACGATGCAGATAACCGACCGGACCAAGGACGTGATCAAGTCGGGTGGCGAGTGGATCAGCTCGGTCGAGCTGGAGAACGCCGCCGCTGGCCATCCTGCCATCGCCGAAGCCGCCGCGATCGGCATGTACCATCCCAAGTGGGACGAGCGCCCGGTGCTGTTCTGCATCCGCAAGGAAGGCCAGCAGGTCACGGGTGAGGAGCTGATCGACTTCCTCAAGGATCACGTCGCCAAATGGTGGCTGCCCGATGCGGTCGAGTTCGTCGACGACATCCCGCACACCGCCACCGGCAAGATCAGCAAGAAGGACCTGCGCGACCGCTTCGCCGACTACCAGCTGCCCGAAGCGAAGGCTGCGGCCGCTCCCGAATCCGGAGCGGCCGAGCCTGCGATGGCCGATGCCAGCCCGAGCCCGGCGACCGAGGTCCAGAACGGCGATGTGCCAGACGGTGGCGATAGCCAGAAGCGCGGCATCTTCTCGCGCATGCTGGGCAAGGACTAGGCGCGCATGTCGATCAGGACCGGATTTGCGATCATGATCGGGCTGGGCCTCGCGATGGTCGCGTTTCTGGTCCTGGCGCTCGCTCTGCGGGCCGCGCGCGGGGAGGAGTTCCTCACCCCGCAGGCGATGACGCTGATCGGCGTCGGCTGCCTGCTGGTGGTCGCGCGGCCATCATGGGCGATCGCCAAGCGGATCGTCCCCGACAAGGAGTAGCGCGTGACCCCCTATATCGACCCGAGCCGGGAGACTTTCGAGGCGTTCAAGGCGCTTCCGCGCGATACGCCGATCCAGATGCTCAATCTGCTGCTCTATCGCGACCAGGCGGAGTATCCCGAAGGGCACGAGCATGCGGGCAAGGGGTGGAGCGGTCGCCGTGCCTACGAGGAATACGGCCACACCAGCGGGCCGATCTTCGCCCGCGTGGGCGGCTCCATCGTGTGGCGCGGAACCTTCGAGACGATGGTGACCGGTCCCGCCGAACGGCGCTGGCACGACGGCTTCGTCGCGCACTACCCCAATGCGGGCGCCTTCTTCGAGATGATCAAGGACCCGGACTATCAGCAGGCCGTGGTCAACCGCACCGCCGCGCTGCTCGACAGCCGGCTGATGCGGTTCGCACCCGGCGAAGGTGGCGATACCTTCGGCTGAGGGCCTGACACACCTGACACACAGTCCAGGGCTTGAAACTTACCCGATCAGCGAAACGTCACTGATCGAGTGATGCGATTGGTGGCGCGGGCCGCATGTCGACAATGGCAAAGAGCTGCCCGCCTTCTAGTCCCGCGCGCGCCTGTAGGACAGCGCCCTGTATCGCTTGGAGCGCCCGAAAGCACCAGCGGCGGCGCGATCTCACTCGCCGTAGACGTAGTCCGGAAGTTTCGCCGCGCTCCGCGAGAAGAGGGCGAGCTGCCGCTTGTAGTTCGCCATGGTGATCCCGCCATCGGCGATGATGTACATGCGCAGGGTGATCTGCCCGTCCGAGTCGAGATAGGCCCGGCCGAAATTCTGCCGATAATTATATTCGTTGATCGCCTCGCGGACCTTGGCGGGCGTGGCGTCGTCCGGCGTCTCGTAGGTCACGAGGATAGACGTGCCCAGGCAATTGCGCGAGGTCTGCTGATCCTCACACGCCATCAGCAGCGCATCTCCCATCAGGCCATTGTCGAAAGTGACCGAGATATTGGGCTTTCCAGACTGCTCTTCGGTCTCTGCATCGATGCCCGACAGCGCCGAGAGCAGCGCGCTGCGGGTGAACTGCGTCATTGGCCGATCGGACGAGTTTGCCTGCGCATTCGCGCCGGAAACCATCCCGCAGGCCAGCACTGCGCCAAGAACGAAAGCCTTCATCGAAATTCCCCCCATTCGGTCCAGAACTTGTTGCGACCCTATCGCGCAAGCGACGATGTGCAAGGCTGGGCTGCTTGCTGCCTAGGCGGGCATGGTGCCGGGGCGCAGATAGCCGAACATGTGCGCCACATAGTCGGTCTTGCCCAGATCGACGCCCTTGCTGCGCAGGATCGCATAGGCGGCCATCAGGTGAAAATAGAACTGCGCCAGCGCCCAGTCGCGCGCATACTGGTCCACCGTCAGATCGAAGATCATGCCTGTGGGCAATGCATGCGCGATCATCCGGTCTGCATCTGTCTGTTCTGCGCCTTCCGCGAGCGAGCGGACCATCGCGATGGTCTGTTGCAGCCGCGCCTGCGCATCGCCGAGCGAACCGGGCGCTTCGCCCGCATTGCGCCCTTCGTCGAGCAGTTCGTCGATCACCGGCGGGAAGGGTTCGTCACGCAGGCGGTGCATGCCTTCGATCGCCTGCACACAAGCGAAGCGGATCTGGGTCGCAAGCGGAAACATGTCCGGTGCCAGCCGCGCGGACAGCAGCGCCTCGGCATCGGATGCTCCAAGCTGCGCCGATGCCTTGTCGAGCCACTGCGACAGCGCGCCGAGCATCTGGATATAGGTCGGGGCGAGCAGCTCGGTCGGGGTCATCGATGGGAAGTCCTGTCTGGTGAGGGGCGACCAGTAGGCCACCGGCCTTCCAATCTACAACAGGCGGAGCTGCCCGCCGGTGGTCGGCGCGCGGAACTGCGCGCAGTCGAGCGCGAACTTTGCCTTGCCGTCGCCGATCCCCGCGCGCCTGCATGCGACGCGGAAGCGGGCGCGGAAGAGGTCGGCCCACACGCCTTGCGGTTTCAATCGGCTGAAGAAATCGGGGTCGTTGTCTCGCCCGTTGCGGATCGAACGCACGATTCCCATCACCTTGTCCTTGCGGTCCGGAAAATGCGTTTCCAGCCATTCGCGGAACAGCGGAGCGACCTCGTGCGGCAGGCGCAGCGGGATCCACCCGGCGGAGGTGACGCCCAATTCTGCCGCGCGCGCGACGATGCCTTCCATCGCGTCATCGGTGATCGCGGGGATGACCGGCGCGATCGAGCAATGGGTCGGCACCCCGGCCTCGGTCAGACTGCCCAGCGCCGCGAGCCGTTTGGTTGGGGAGGGCGCGCGCGGTTCGACCAGACGC
This sequence comes from Citromicrobium bathyomarinum, assembly GCA_001306305.2. Taxonomy (NCBI): domain Bacteria; kingdom Pseudomonadati; phylum Pseudomonadota; class Alphaproteobacteria; order Sphingomonadales; family Sphingomonadaceae; genus Citromicrobium; species Citromicrobium bathyomarinum. The sequence continues at coordinate 2,287,887 of CP155577.1, read as the reverse complement.
GACAGGGCCGGGTCGAGCGAGGTGACCGAAATCGCCACTGCGATCAGGTCTTTACGGGCCATCTCTTCGAGAATGTCGAGGTCGGCAAGCACCCGGTCGGACTTGGTGGTGATGGTCACCGGATGGCGCGCATCGAGGCACACCTCCAGCATCGCGCGGGTGATGCGATACCGTCCTTCGATCGGCTGGTAAGGATCGGTGTTGGTCCCCATTGCGATCGGGCGCGGCTTGTAGCCTGGCTTGGCCAGCGTTTCGGCAAGCAGCTTCGCCGCGTCGGGCTTGGCGAACAGCTTGCTTTCGAAATCGAGGCCGGGGGAGAGGTCGAGATAGGCATGGGTCGGCCGCGCGAAGCAGTAGATGCAGCCATGCTCGCACCCCCGGTAGGCGTTGACCGAACGATCGAAGCCGATGTCCGGCGACTGGTTGAACGAGAGGATCGAGCGCGGATGCTCGATCGTCACCTCGGTGCGCAGTTTCGGCGCAGGGCCGTCGAGCGTTTCGGCCACATCGCGCCAGTCGCCATCCGCCTCCCGCGTGGCGAGGCCGAAGCGGGTGGATACGTCGCCGCTCTGTGCTCCTCTGCCTTTGACCTGTTCCATGGGGTGGAACATACAGGGAACATAGAGGCGAGTCGATCCGGATTTTCAGCCGTGTCCGCAATCGCCGGGGCGATCCTCACCTCTCAGAGCCTGTCTTCAAAAGTAGTTGGGAGATATCAGCTGGTTGCGCTTGACGCGCTGGTGCATCGCTGATTCCGGGGTTTCGCCAGAAACGACCGAGGAATAAGCGATGTGGACCGATACCTCCCGGCAGCAGCATAGCCGCCCGGGTCTACGTTATCCAAGCGATTTGCGCGATGCCGAGTGGGCCTTGATCGAGCCTCTGTTGCCGCCCGCGAAACCTGGCGGCAGGCCGCGCTGCGCCGACCTGCGCGAGGTGATGAACGCGATCCTCTATCTGGCAACAAGCGGTTGCCAATGGCGGATGCTGCCCAAGGATTTCCCTCCGCTCTCGACGGTTCAACGCTATTTCTATGCCTGGCGCGACAGCGGCCTATGGCAGACGATCAATCACCTGCTGGTGATGGCTGCGCGCCAGATCGAAGGGCGCGAGGCCAGCCCCAGCGCCGGGGTGATCGATAGCCAGAGCGTCAAGACCACCGAGAGTGGCGGCCCACGGGGCTACGATGCGGGCAAGAAGATCATGGGACGCAAGCGTCACATCATCACCGATACGCTCGGACTGATGTTGTTCGTCACCATCCACGCTGCCAGCATTCAGGATCGCGACGGGGCGGTCGATCTCATCAAGGCAATCCGCTACCGCTTCCCGTGGCTGCGCCACCTCTTCGCCGATGGGGGCTACGCAGGCGACAAGCTCATCGGCGCGCTTCAAGGGCATGGGCAATGGACGCTCGAGATCGTGCGCCGCTGCGACACCGCCAGGGGCTTTGTTCTGCTCCCGCGCCGCTGGGTGGTCGAGCGCACCTTCGCCTGGCTCGGCAGATGTCGACGGCTCGCAAAGGACTGGGAAAGAACTATCGAAAGTTCCACCGCATGGACTACCATCGCCCACATCCGCCGCCTCACCCGCCTCATCGCAAGCCACTGCCAGATCGCATAAACTTCTGAGTCAGGCTCTCAGGCTTTCGCGCGAGTGGGTTCAATGTCCCGACGTGTGGTCGAAATGAGACCTTAGAATCTAGGTACAGCTTGGCTCTGCAAAGGTGACGCTAGTAGTCCACCCTCTGGCGCTTGCATTGAAAGTGGCGTCCATCACAGCCTTATATGTCACGCTCATTCGGGCACGAAAGATGAGCGTTCGCTTACCGTCGAGCACATTATCCGAAACCAACGTCCAAGCTCCGTATCCGCTTTGAAGGTCACCTACGAAGGCCGAATATTCGTCCTCGTCGGCGCTAGCGTTCACGGTCAGCAGAACGTCCTGCGCGGGCGCTTCACAATTGACGGGTGGCGGGGGTAGCGCATCCACTGGTAATCTCCCGAAGTCTGCAGTCTGTGACAGGAACTTCTACCAATTAACTTGCGACCGCAATGGGGTCGTTACCGGAATGAAGTCTCTGGGGTTGGCGAACAAGGAATCCGACTTTCTAAATACTCGCAATATCTCATTTTCGCGGCCAATTCAGCCCAGCGCCACCTGCAGCACTGCCGCGCCCAGCCATAGCGCGAGCAGGATGACCGATTCCCAGCCGATCCCGCCGGGCCCCTGCTTCTCGCGCCGCAGCAGGCCGAGCAGCAGTACACCGGTCATCAGGCAGACCAGCGCCATCCAGAATAGCGTGCGCTCTCCGATCGCGTGGTAGATCGAGCCGTCGCGGTAGGCGATGTCGCTGGCGGAGACGAACAGCGCGTCGAACATGTTGCCGCCGATGATCCCGCCGATCGCCAGTTGCAGCGCGCCGCGCCGCACCGCCGCGATGGTGGTCACCAGCTCAGGCAGAGAGGTGACGATCGCGGTGCCCAGCGCACCGACCACGCCTTGCGAAATGCCCAGCTCGCCGCTCAGCGCCAGGCCGCTTTCGCCGACCACCCAGCCGCAGGCGCCGACGATCAGCACCAGCCCGGCAAACAGGCTCGCGAGCAGCGGGGTGGAGCGCGGGTCGCTCTCGATATCGTCGGCCTCGACGCGCAGGCCCGGCGTTTCCTTGGGCTGCCACATCGGCTCCTGCCGGATCGAATGCGCGTTGTGCAGACCGATCAGATAGACCGCGATCATGATCGGGCTAACCGGATGGACGCCGAAAAACGCGATCTGCGGCGCAGCATATGCCATGATCGGCATGACCGAGAGGATGATGAGCACGGTCGCCTGGCCAAGGTTCACCGTGCTTGCGCCCGCGTGCTCCAGGTTGACCTTGCGGTAGAAGATGTCCGCCAGCGCGAGGAACATCGTCTGCGCCGCGATCCCGCCCATGGCGTTGGACACCGCAAGCTCCGGCGCGCCGCTGGCGGCGGTGGTGATCGAAGTGACGATGCCCGAAATGCTCGTACCCGCGCCCAGCAGGACCGCGCCGATCAGCGCTTCGCCGAGGCCCGTTCGGTCGGCCAGCACGTCCGCGATGGCGGCCATCTTGCTGCCGAAGTAGGCGATCAGCAGCGCGCTCGCGATGAACAGTGCAGCCAGCCAGGGCAGGGGGAGGGACTGGATATCGGGCATGGGGCTTGCTGGAAGAGCGGCCCCGCGTCCCTATCGTTCCAACGTTACCGTTCGAGCAGGCGGGGCATCAGCTCGACGAAGTTGCAGGGCCGGTGGCGGCTGTCGAGTTGATCCTTGAGGATCTTGTCCCACCCGTCCTTCACCGCGCCGTTCGATCCGGGCAGGGCGAAGACGAAGGTATCGCCCGCCAGCACCGCGCAGGCGCGGCTCTGCACGGTCGAGGTGCCGATGCTCTGGTAGCTGATCCAGCGGAACAGCTCGCCGAAGCCGGGAATGTCCTTGTCCTTCACCCGGTCGAGCGCTTCGGGGGTCACGTCGCGCCCGGTCAGCCCGGTGCCGCCGGTGGTGATCACCGCGTCGACATCCTTGCTCGCGATGAAGCGGCGCAGCACGTCGTAGATCTCGGCGGCATCGTCGGGGCAGATGGTGCGTTCGACGAGGGTGTGCCCGGCCTCGCGCACCCGCGCTTCCAGCAGGTCGCCGGAAGTGTCGGTCGACGGATCGCGCGTGTCCGATACGGTGACCAGCGCGATCCCGATCGGCCGGAAGGTGCGGGCTTCATCGATCGCCATTAGCGCTGCCTCTACCGGCGCGTAAAACGCTGCGTCGGTTGCCCCGCCTCGGGGAAGGCGGGCCAGCGATTCATCGCCAGCGCCTGCCTGCTGGGCGAGGGCGCGGCGGCCTGCCGCTCGTACATCCAGTAATTGCGGGTGACGATCGCGACATAGCCGCGCGTTTCCCAATAGGGGATCGATTCCATGTAGAGCAGCGGATCGCCCTGGTCGTTGACCTCGGTGTTCCAGCGACCCACCGGGGTCAGGCCGGCGTTATAGGCGGCCATGATCTTGGGCAGCTTGCCTTGCGTCGCGGGATGATCGCGCAGCATCTGCAGGTGCCGCTGGCCGAAGGCGAGGTTGACGCTCGGCTGGTTGAGCGAGCGGGGATTGCCGCTGACGCCCAGCGATCCGGCGTGGTCCTGCGCGGCGGCGGGCATGATCTGCATCAGCCCGCGCGCACCTGCGGGGCTGACCACCGCGGCGCGGAAGTTCGATTCCTGCAAGGCGTGGGCATAGGCGAGTGCGGGGTCGACCTGCCATCCGGTCACCGGCTCCCACCGAGCGACGGGGAAGCGAAGCGCCGGGTCGGGCGTGCCGCCACGCGGGGCGTTGTGCGCCATCCACAGCTGGGTCGAAGGCAGGCCAAGCTCCCGCGCGAGGCGCGAGAGCGCGGTAAACTCGGACGGGTCGCCGATTCGTGCCTGGTGGCGCAGGACTTCGTCGGCCAGCTCGTCATGGCCCAGCTCGGCCAGAGCGACTGCGACGCGGACGTTCTCCTCGCGGCTCAGCTGCTGCCAGTCGGCGGGGCTGAGATCGGGCGTTTCGCCTGCACGCGGCAGGTGCTGGCCCAGCTGCTCGCGGGCGAGCATGCCATACAGCGTCTCGTCCATCATCGCCGCGCCGCGCAGCTTTTCCGCCGCCTTTTCCGGCTGGCGGCAACGGATGTAGGACCGGCTGGCCCAGTAATAGGCGGCCGCGGAGAGTTCGGGGTTGATCGCGGTCGCCGCCGCGCGGTCGAAACCGTCGGCGGCGGTCGCGCAGTCGCCCATCCGCCAGGCTGAGATGCCGACCACCCAGTCGCCTTCGGGCACCCACGGTCCGCTGCCATCGCGCACCGTGCGCGCCATCGCGAGCGCGGCGGCATCGTTGTTCTCGATGTAATAGCTCCACGCGACGCGGCGGCGCCATTCGGCCCGTGCTTCGCTGCTGAGCCCGGCATCCACCCCGTCGAGCAGCAGGCGCGCGCCATCGGGATCGTCATTGCTGATCTTGTCGAGAATCGCCGCCTTGATGTCGCCCGGCATGGTGCCGTCATTGGTATCGCGCGGCAGGATCCGCTTGCTGGCATAGCCCTGCGGCAGGAAGCTCTGTTCGGGCGGCAGGTAGGGCGCGCTCATCAACCCGCGCTTGGAGGCGAGATCGGTGATCTGCTGCGCCTGCGGCAGGCGGCTGCCCTTCGCGAGCCATTCTTGCAGCGCGGGCAGTTCGATCCGCGGGCTGTTCGCGTCTAGATAATACTCGGCCTGCGCAATCAGCTTGAGCGGTTCGTCGCCCCGCTGCGCGAGCAGGCTTTCGACCTCGCTCCAGTTGCCATTATCCAGCGCGGCGAACACGCGGGTGTAGAATTGCCGGTCGGCTTCGCTGAGCACTTGGGGGATGTTGGGGTTGGCCGCGCGTTCGCGGAAATACTCCGCCGCACTCTGCGACTGGGCCATCGCGGGCGTGGCCACGGGCAGCGCGGCCAGCGTGGCGGCGAGGGGGAGGAGAATGCGTTTCATCGTCGGTTGTCTCATTGGGCGGGGTCGCTCCGGTTGAGCCATCGGGTCCATGTCTGTGCGCGCTTTGCCGGGCTGCGGAGCAGGCTCGCGAAATCCGGCATCGCGAAGACAGGCGCTTTACCACCGCCATGCGAAATTGTGGTTAACGCTTTGTCTTCCTGCGCCATCTCGTGCGCAAGAAGCGACCAGACGCGTTCGCCCAGCACGATCACCTGCGCCGGGCGCACCAGCGCGACGTGGTGCTGCGCCAGCTTGCCATAGCCTGCGCGCCCGACCGCATCCCATTCGGGCCGCAGGGTGTGGCGCGGCAGCACGCTGGCGAAATAGGCCGCATCGCTGGCATAGCCCATCGCGCGCAGCATGTTCGCGGCGAGGATGGCGGCAGGTTCGCCCAGCAGATCCTCGCCCGCAGGCTGGTCGACCAGCAGCATGACCTGCGCCTGCGCGGGGCCGCGCGGGGCCACGCGGGGGTAGGAGCCGGGCGGGTCGAGCGCGTCGCTCTCCATCCACCACGCGCGGAATGCGTCGAGATCGTCGGGCCACTGCGCCGGATCGCCAGGGTGCGCAGCGCCGTCGCTGCCGCTGGCGATGAAGCGGCTCAGCGCCGTGCGGTTGGGCGGTGGCGGCGGAGGTGGCGGCGGCGCAGAGGGCGCATCCGTCGCCCGATCGCTCTGCGCAGCCTGCGCATCCCCCTTGCCTTCGGCCTCTTTCAACCATCCGGACGGCGCATCCTCGACATGCTCCAGCACCCCGGCATCGGCCCACCAGTCGAGGCTGGCGGCGAATGCTTCGCGCAAATTTTCGGGGTGGAAGGAATGGTCGGCCATTTCGCACAGGGTCTTGACCTGTGGCGCGCAGGCAATCAAGCCGGAAGCAACGCTAATTCGGCCCGAAAAGAGCTTCGAGGATATTATGATCGAACGTGAATCCATGCCGTGCGACGTGCTGGTGGTTGGCGGAGGCCCCGCCGGGCTTGCCGCAGCCATCCGCCTGAAGCAGATCAATGAAGAGCTTGAAGTCGTCGTCCTCGAAAAAGGGTCGGAGATCGGCGCGCATATTCTTTCGGGCGTTGTCCACGACCCGAAGGCGCTGAACGAGCTGTTCCCCGACTGGCAGGACATGGACTGCCCGATCGGCGAAGTCCCGGTGACCGACAACTGGCACTGGGTGCTGCGCAAGAACGGCAAGTTCCCCATGCCGCACCTCTTCATGCCCCCGCTGATGAGCAACAAGGGCAACTACACCGGCAGCCTCGCCAACCTGACCCGCTGGCTGGGCGAGCAGGCCGAAGGCCTCGGCGTCATGGTTTTCCCCGGATTCCCCGCAGCCGAAGTGATCTACGGCGATGACGGCGCGGTCGCGGGCGTCATCACGCAGGACATGGGCATCGCGGCGGATGGGTCGCAAAAGCCCGATTTCCAGCCCGGCATGGAAATCCACGCCAAGTACACGCTGTTTGCAGAGGGTGCGCGCGGCAGCCTGACCAAGCAGCTCAAGGCGAAGTTCGACCTTGAGAAGGATTGCCAGCCGCAGACCTATGGCTTGGGCATCAAGGAATTGTGGGAAATCGATCCCAAGAAGCACGTGCCGGGCCGGGTGATCCACACGCAGGGCTGGCCGCTCGACAACGATAGCTGGGGCGGCGGTTTCCTCTACCACATCGGCGACAATCAGGTTGCGCTCGGCTTCGTGACCGCGCTCGATTACGCCAACCCGTATCTGTCGCCCTATCAGGAATTCCAGCGCTGGAAGCACCATCCCGATATCCTCGACATTATCGAGGGCGGGAAGCGCGTCGCTTATGGCGCGCGCGTGATCAACGAAGGCGGCTGGCAGAGCGTGCCGCAACTGGCGTTCCCCGGCGGGGCGCTGGTGGGGTGCTCGGCAGGCTTCGTCAACGTGCCCCGGATCAAGGGCAGCCACACCGCGATGAAGAGCGGGATGCTGGCCGCCGAGAGCGTCGCAGCGGCGATCGCTGCGGGCAAGGAACACACCCAGCTGAGCGAATACGACGAAGCCGTGCGCGAAAGCTGGATCGCGACCGAGCTGAAGAAGGTGAAGAACGCGCAGCCCGCGATCGCGAAGCTGGGCGGCGATTTCGGCACCGTGCTGGCGGGCATCGACATGTGGATGCGCACGCTCAAGATCGGCTTGCCGTTCACCCTCAAGCACACGCCGGACTACACGCACACCAAACGCGCCGACCTGTTCGACCCGATCATCTACCCAAAGCCCGACGGCGTGATCAGCTTCGACAAGCTGACCAGCGTTGCCTACAGCTTCACCAACCACGCGGAAGACCAGCCCTGCCACCTGAAGGTGAAGGACATGGAGCTGCAGAAGGAAAGCGAGCTGAAGGAATATGCCGGCCTCTCGCAGCGCTATTGCCCGGCAGGCGTGTACGAATGGGTCGAGGACGAGGATTCCGGGGAGATGAACTTCGTCATCAACTCGCAGAACTGCGTCCACTGCAAGACCTGCGACATCAAGGACCCGAACCAGAACATCGTCTGGACCGTGCCGGAGGGCGGCGGCGGGCCGAATTATCCGAATATGTGAGAGGGGTTAAAGCGACGGTATGATTTCGGCCTCTAGGGTGCCTGTTATGTATCTGGCGGCTCGCTCGATTTCAGGGAAGAGCGTCTTCTCGTTAATTCCTAGTTTGTCGAGGTCATGCCGGATTTGTGCTTTGCTTCCAGCATCGATCAGCAGGTCTTTAATGCCAATCTTGTCGATCGTTCCGCTTTCGATCTCCTCATCTGTTCCAAAGGCGAAGAATGCCCCAGCTTGAGCGAGAATTCTTTTGTTGTTTTGCTTTGGCTTAACTAGCAAGATTTTTTCGATATCAAGTGGTAGTATCTCTCCCAGAAAACCATTCTTTTCTTGTCTTATAAAGTGAAGAAGCCTTTTAATGGGAGTGCTGCTGTTAAATTTTTGGGTGTTTAGTTCGGTGTTAATTTTACATTTGTAGTCATAATTCAATCTTGCTAGATTTGTGATGCAGCTGACCTTATCGCTATCAAAGTAGCAGACTAAGTTCCGGGGGACTGTCAATATTTTGACATGCCCATCCTTTTCAATGGTCTTAGTTGTCCTTTTTCCAGATTTGTAGAATGATTTTCTTTTCTTGACCGCTTCGCAAGCGAAATAAAGTGCGACCAATGGATTGAACGTAACATCGAGAAGGCGGGTTGGTAGAGAGTAGTGCTGCATTCTCACAAGCATTTCCAGCGCGGTGATATCGCCATGGAAGTCTTCTGGATGAGCGGCGACAAGTTCACGCAAGAGAATATGCTCATTTTCTTTGGTGATCGAACTGCGAAAGATGGAGGGGGTGAGCTTATATGCAGTGTCTCCGTGGCCGCGATAACAAATCACCCTGCTGCCTGATGGATTCTCAGAGCCTGTCTTCAAAAGTAGTTGGGAGATATCAGCTGGTTGCGCTTGACGCGCTGGTGCATCGCTGATTCCGGGGTTTCGCCAGAAACGACCGAGGAATAAGCGATGTGGACCGATACCTCCCGGCAGCAGCATAGCCGCCCGGGTCTACGTTATCCAAGCGATTTGCGCGATGCCGAGTGGGCCTTGATCGAGCCTCTGTTGCCGCCCGCGAAACCTGGCGGCAGGCCGCGCTGCGCCGACCTGCGCGAGGTGATGAACGCGATCCTCTATCTGGCAACAAGCGGTTGCCAATGGCGGATGCTGCCCAAGGATTTCCCTCCGCTCTCGACGGTTCAACGCTATTTCTATGCCTGGCGCGACAGCGGCCTATGGCAGACGATCAATCACCTGCTGGTGATGGCTGCGCGCCAGATCGAAGGGCGCGAGGCCAGCCCCAGCGCCGGGGTGATCGATAGCCAGAGCGTCAAGACCACCGAGAGTGGCGGCCCACGGGGCTACGATGCGGGCAAGAAGATCATGGGACGCAAGCGTCACATCATCACCGATACGCTCGGACTGATGTTGTTCGTCACCATCCACGCTGCCAGCATTCAGGATCGCGACGGGGCGGTCGATCTCATCAAGGCAATCCGCTACCGCTTCCCGTGGCTGCGCCACCTCTTCGCCGATGGGGGCTACGCAGGCGACAAGCTCATCGGCGCGCTTCAAGGGCATGGGCAATGGACGCTCGAGATCGTGCGCCGCTGCGACACCGCCAGGGGCTTTGTTCTGCTCCCGCGCCGCTGGGTGGTCGAGCGCACCTTCGCCTGGCTCGGCAGATGTCGACGGCTCGCAAAGGACTGGGAAAGAACTATCGAAAGTTCCACCGCATGGACTACCATCGCCCACATCCGCCGCCTCACCCGCCTCATCGCAAGCCACTGCCAGATCGCATAAACTTCTGAGTCAGGCTCTCAGATAAGATCTTTTCAACAAATTCTGAAACAGAAGATATCGACATAGGTCCTCCAGCAAGGCGATTGATTTTGTAATGTCAGTTGAACACGCCTACGCCAAGCTGAACCTAGCGCTGCATGTCCGCCAGCGGCGCGAGGATGGCTATCACGAGCTCGAAACGCTGTTTGCCTTTTGCGAACATGGCGATGTGCTGAGCGCTGAGCCTGCTGAGCGCGATGACGTGCGCACCCTCGGCGAGTTCGGCGGCAATGTGGGCGATCCGGGCGACAACCTCGTCGCTCGCGCCTTGGCCGCGCTGCCGCATCCCGATGGCCTCTCCATCACGCTTGAAAAGAACCTGCCCGTTGCGGCGGGGCTGGGCGGAGGCTCGGCGGATGCTGGCGCGGTGTTCCGGCTGATCGAGAACGCGCATGGCCTGCCCGGTGACTGGCAGGCTCGCGCGCTGAAGCTCGGCGCGGATGTGCCCGCCTGCGTGCGATCCGAAATGGCGGTCGGACGCGGGGTGGGTGAGGAGCTTGCGCCGCTGGAGAACGATCTCGCTGGCACCCCCGTGCTGCTGGTCAATCCGCGCATCGCGCTTTCGACCGGGCCGGTGTTCGCGGCGTGGGACGGGTTCGATCGCGGTCCGCTGCCGCAGGGCAGTGCCCGCGACATCGCGCTGCAGGGGCGCAACGATCTGGAAGCGCCCGCGATATCGATCTGCCCCGCAATCGATCAGGTGCTGCGCGCGCTGAGCGCGACCTCGCCGCTGCTGGCGCGCATGTCCGGCTCGGGTGCGACCTGCTTTGCGCTGTACGAGGATGCCGAGCTGCGCGACGCGGCGGAGCGCGAGATCGCGTTGCGCCAGCCGGGGTGGTGGAGAATGGCGAGCGTTCTTAGATAGGCGCGCATGAACGATACGCAGACCCCCTTCATCCGCATCGGAACTCCCCAGCGCGGCGGCATCATCGCCGTCGCCGACCACGCGGGCGATGCCGTGCCCGCCGAGATCGAGCTGGGCATCCCGGCAGAGCTGATGGAGCAGCATATCGCGGTCGACATCGGCACCGCGGGAATTGCCGAGCGGCTGGCGCGCAAGCACGGCATCGCGGCGCAGATCGCGCAGGTCAGCCGGCTGGTGATCGACCTGCACCGTAACGAAGGCGACGACGCGCTGGTCGTCACCAGCAGCGACGGGCACACCATCCCCGGCAATATCGGTGCGGATATCGAGAGGCGCACCGCGCTCTATCACCGGCCCTACCACGAAGCCTTCGCGCAGATGGTTGCCGAGGCGCAGCCATCGCTGATCCTCGCCATTCACAGCTTCACCCCGGTAATGGGCTCCACCGGGGAGCAGCGCCCGTGGGATGTCGGCCTGCTGTACAATCAGGACGATTCCGCCGCGCGGATCGCGATCGACGCGTTTGGCGCGATGGGCTTCACCGTGGGCGATAACGAGCCCTATTCGGGCAAGCAGCTCAACGCGACGATGGATCGCCATGCCGAGGCGAACGGCATCCCCTATCTGACCATCGAGGTGAGGCAGGATCTGGTCGCGCGCAAAAGCCATCAGGCGGTGTGGGCGGACCGGATCGCGCAGGTCGCGCAGGAAGTGCTCGCCGCGCTCGCCAGCCGGACGGCAGAGTAAACGCATTGCTTACCAATTGCGGGTAGGAATGGCGCTTCTCCGGGTCGCAGGAGACGATCGAAAGGTGAAGTGGATGCGGATCGCTGGTGCACTCGCCGTCGTCGGCCTGGCCCTCGCGGCAGTTGCCTGTGGTGGTGACGGGGCTGCGGTAGCCAACCCGGGTGGCGATGATACCGGCACGGCCGATCCGACGCCTGCACCGAGCTCTTCCACCGGCACCACCATCGCCTGCGCCCCCGATGGCGCGCAGAGCTTCGATGCGACCTGTTCGGTCGAGCGGGTCGAGGTGGAGGGCAAAATCCTGCTCACCGTCTTCCACCCCGACGGCGGATTCCGCCGGTTCGAGCAATTGCCCGACGGTTCCGGCGTCGCAGCGGTTGCAGGAGCGGACGCGGTGACGCAAACGCTGTCGGGTGACATCCTCGAAGTATCTCTCGCCGGAAACCGATACCGTTTCCCCGCCACCACTCGGTGAGCATGACGCGCGGCGACGCGCGCAAATCCTGACGACCGACCAGATGCGCGCTGCCGAGACGGCGCTGTTCGACGCGGGGGTGGAGGAATGGGCGCTGATGAGCCAGGCGGGCCACGGCGCAGCGGAATGGATCGCGCGGCTTGCGGCCGGCGGACCTGTCACCGTGCTGTGCGGGCCGGGGCATAATGGCGGTGACGGCTATGTCGCGGCGGCTGCGCTCAAGGCGCGCGGGCTGACGGTGAAGGTGGTCGCGCCGATTTCTCCCCAGACCGATCTTGCCCGCCACGCCGCGAGCACGTTCGACGGAGAGGTTCTTTCCGACGCCGAAGGCGTGAGAGGGACGGCGTTCGTCGATGCCATGTTCGGCATTGGCCTGTCGCGCCCGCTCTCGGACGAGCATCGCGCGCTGATCCGCGATCTGCACGCCTCGCATGACCGCGCGGTCGCGCTCGATGTGCCCAGCGGGGTGGATTGCGACACTGGTGATGTGGTCGGCGGCGAGGGCGATGATATGCCCCGCTATGCCCTGACGCTGGCGTTCGGCGCGTGGAAGCCCGCGCATTTCAGCGGCCCGGCGCTGGCGAGCATCGGCGCGGCGCGGCTGGTCGATATCGGCGTGCCCGATCGCGGCGGGGCGATGCGCCTGTCTCTGCCCGAGCGTATCGCGCCGCCCGCGTTCGACGCGCACAAATACACCCGCGGCCTGGTCGCGGTGGTCGGTGGGGCGATGGCGGGCGCCAGCCTGATGGCGTCGCGCGCCGCCGCGCTGGCGGGGGCGGGCTACGTCAAATGGCTGAGCGAGCATGACCATCCCGGCCACCCGCCCGATCTGGTGAAGGACAATGCTCCCCTCGCCGACGCGCTGGGGGACGAGCGGATCGGGGCCTTGCTGATCGGGCCGGGACTGGGCCGCGACGATGCCGCGCGCGAGCGGCTTGAGGCGGCGGTGCGCAGCGGCCATCCGCTGGTGCTCGACGCCGATGCGCTGGTCCTGCTGATGGCCGAGATACTCGCCGCGAAGGGCGATGCGCCGATCCTGCTGACCCCGCACGAGGGCGAACTGTCGCACCTGTGCGATGCCTTCGACGTCGCGGGCGATACCAAGCGGGAGCGTGCGCTCGCACTGTCGCAGGCGACCGGCTGTGCCGTACTCGCCAAGGGCGCCGACACGCTGCTGGCATCGGCCGAAGATGTGCGCTTCTTCCCTCCCGCCTCGCGCTGGCTGTCGGTTGCCGGGTCGGGTGATGTGCTCGCCGGAATCTGCGCCGCGCGTCTGGCGGCGACCGGAGATGCGATGCAGGCCGCGTGCGAGGCGGTGCAGCTGCATGGCCGCGCGGCGCGTCATGCGGGGGCGGGCTTCACCGCCACGATGCTCGCCGAAGCGGTCCATCCCGCGCTGGAGGACATGCTGTGAGCGAGGCCGTGGAACAGATCATCCGCATCGCCGCCAAGGGCGATGGCGTGACCGCGAGCGGTCGCCACGTGAAGGGGACAGTGCCCGGCGACATGGTGGGCGCCGACGGGCTCGTCGAGCATGGTCCCCACCATATCGACCCGCCATGCCGCCATTTCCCGCGCTGCGGCGGGTGCGAGTTGCAGCAGGCGGACGAGGCGGCGCTGGCCGAGTTCGTCGGCCAGCGGGTCGCGTTCGCTGCCGAATCGCAGGAGCTGGTGCCGGACACGCTCACCGCGCCGCATCTCTCGCCGCCGCGCAGCCGAAGGCGCGCGACATTGCATGCGCGGCGCGCGGGCAAGAAAGTGGTGATCGGCTTTCGCGAGCGGGGATCGCACCAGATCGTCGATATGGCCGAATGTCACATCCTCGCGCCCGCATTGTTCGCGCTGGTCGATCCGCTGCGCGCGCTGCTGGCCCATTGGCCGGGCAAGCTGGCGGTGGATATTTCGCTGACGCTGGCGGATCAGGGCGTGACGGCGGAAATCCGGGATATCTCGCCCGAGAACCTCGCCCAGACCGAAGCACTGTCCGATTTCGCCCGCGAGCAGGGCCTCGCGCGCCTGTCGATCGACGACGGCTACGGCCCGGAGCCCGTATGGGAGCCTGAGCCGGTGACGGTCACGCTGGGCGGCGTGCCGGTCTCCCTGCCGCATGGCGCGTTCCTCCAGCCAACCGCCGATGGCGAGGCCGCGCTGCTGTCTGCTGCGAAGGAATGGTGCGGCGATGCTGCGACCATCGCAGACCTGTTTTCGGGGCTGGGCACCTTCGCCTTCGCACTGGCCGGCCCGGCCAAGGTGCTGGCGGCGGAGGCTGATCGCGCGGCGCATCTCGCCTGTCAGGCGGCGGCGCGCGCGTCGGGCAAACCCGTCCATTCGCTGCACCGCGACCTGTTCCGCGATCCGCTGACCGCGGCCGAAATCTCCCGCTTCGACTGCGTGCTGCTCGACCCGCCGCGTGCCGGCGCGCGCAACCAGGCGGACATGATTGACCAAAGCAGTGTGCGGCGCGTGGTCTATATCAGCTGCAATCCGCAAAGCTGGGCGCGCGATGCGCGGCGGCTGGCCGATGGCGACTTTCGCCTCGCAGAGCTGCGCCCGGTGGGCCAGTTCCGCTGGTCGACCCATGTCGAACTGGCGAGCCTGTTCGTGCGGGATTAGTCGGCGCGGCTTTCCCCTGCCGCTTGCGCAGGGGAGGAGAAATCAGGGCCTAGCCCCGCAGCATGTCCACGATCTTCGCATCGAGCCACTCGCGCGCGCGCGGCTCGACGAAGGCATGGCTCGCGCCTTCGCAGCGCGCCACGCGGACATCGTCCTTGTCCCAGATCCCGTCGAACACCTGTGCGGTGCGGTCTGCGCTGGCGAGCAGGATGCTGACCGGCCCGTCGAACGTCTCAAGCCCCTTGCGCATCCGGCCTGCCAGGTCGCTCGCCGCAGGGGCGGGGCGCGCGGCGCGGATCAGGCCGCCCGCCAGCTTGCGCAGGTTGACGCCACCGCGCAGCAGGCGCGCCACTTCGGACGGGTTGCCAAGCTTTTGCAGATAGCGCGCGCGGATCGCCTGCGGGGGCGGGGTATCGTCGTCCTCGTCCTCGATCGTCCACGGATTGCTCAGCACCAGCGCATCGCAGCCCGCGCCGCCCGCCAGCATCAGCGCGCTCGCCGCATCGCAATTGCCATAGGCCACGATCCGCTTCACTTGCGGAGCGATCGCGCGAAACGCCTCGATCGCGGCGCGAATATCGGGTTCGGACTGGGTGAAGCCCAGGTTCTCGCCCTCGCTGTCGCCGACCCCGCGGCGGTCGTACCGGAACACGGGGAAGCCGCGTTTGGCGATGGTCTGCGCCAGCCGCGCCTGCCCGCGAAACGCGCCGCTGCGCAGCTCGTTACCGCCGCTCACCAGCAGCAGGCCGGTGGTCAGCGGCGCGGTGTCGAGCGTGCCGGCGAGGGTCGATCCCTCGCAATTGAAGGTCAGGTGAAGGCGGCGGCTCATCCTACGTCCCTCATCGCGACCGAAATCGTCGCGGCGAGCGCGTCGGCCTGCGCCGCGTCGAAGTCGGGTTCGGCGCGCAGCCACAGGGGCCGTCCGCCGAGGGTTTCGTGGTCGATCAGGCTGACGCCGTCGCCGCGCGCAGGCACTTCGGCGCTCTCCAGCGCAGCGAACAGCGCGGGGCCGATCGACCATCCGGCGAGTTGGACGCCTTCGCTGCGGCCCGTCGCCTCGATCTCCTCGCGCGTTTCGGGCGCGCTGGCCTCTTTGGTCGAGATGATCCGCGCGCGAACCATCGCGCGCAGGATCTTCGGGCCGTCTTGCGGGGCATAATCCCATCCGGGCAACCCGGCGGGCCGGAGCAGGGCACCGCCACGCACGCTCAGCACATAAGTCGCGCCGAAATGCTCCGCCGCTGCGGCAGCGCCTGCGCGCCAGCATTCAAGAGTCTGCTGCGCGAGCAGCGCGCGGCTTTCGTTGCAGCCGGGCAGATCGGGCAGCACGCTGTCGATGCCCGCATCGTCGAGCCGGCGCATGATCTCCACGATCTGCCGGCGCAGCTTGTTCGCTTCCTCGAACAAAGGCGGGATCACCAGCAGGCGTGCGTCGCGCGCGCGATTGAACACGAGCGCGGCCTCGCTGCGCGTCTCACCGTCAGCGGCAGGACACGGCCATTCGACGAACTGGAATGGGGTGGTCACGCCAGCAGCATGTCAGTTGCTGGCGGTCTTGGCCTCGGCAAGGGCGAGCAGCCCGCCATAGGTTTCCAGATGGTCGCCATCGACCTCGTCATCCTCGATGATAATGTCGAACCGGTCTTCCATCTCGGTCAGCAGGTCGGCGACCGCCTGGCTGTCGAGTTCGGGCAGATGGCCGAACAGGCCGCTATCGGGCGTCAGTTCGGCGGCGCGTTCGTCCGACAGGCCGAGTACGTCGCGCAGGATTGCGCGCAGGGTCTCGTCGATCTTGCTGCGGGCGGGCCCGGTCGGGTCCGCAGGCGCTGAAGTCTGGGCGGTCATAGATACCGTTAAGCTGCCGTAAAAGTCGCGGTTGCCTAGCGGGGGGTGTTGCCTCTTGCAAGGATCGCGCGCGATGCGCGTTTCGCGAGCGCAGGCCATGCTGCGGGCTGCGCCGGGTCCAGCGCGTCGAGCAGGAAGCGCGGGCGCACCTGTTCCATCCAGTCCGCCTTGTAGGAATCGGAGCCCGTGCCGAAGTCCACCAGCGTGACATTATCACGGTCGATCACATGCTCGAACAGCGCGGCCGACAGCGTGGTGCCGGGCGAAATCGGCTTGGCGCTTTCCAGATGGGCGAGCTTGTGGATGTAGGCGACGGAGTTCTCGACGGTCCAGAACTGCGCCGCGACGGCCACGCCATCGGCGCGCGCGACACCCAGCCGGATGCGCCCCGCCGCGCCTTCGTCCTGCGCGAAACGGCGCAGCAGATCGGGCTCGTCCTCGCTCGGCTTCCAGCTCTCGGCGTAGATGTTTTCGTAATCGGACCAGAGGTTTGCATCGAAATGCTTGACGATTTCGATCTCGACCTTCTTGGCCTTGCGCTTGAGCGTGGTGCGGAGGCGACCCGGGCGACTGGCCCAGTATTCGGCGAAGCTGCGGCCCGCGACCGGCAGCACATGGTTCTCGTCACACTGGGTCAGCGAGACCTGCCAGCCGGCCTTGCGGAATGCGGCGGCGAGGCGGGTGGCGCTGCCGTCCTCGTCGGGCAGCGGCCAGAGCGTCACGCGCGGCGCCTCGCGCTTCAGGTCGCGTGCCAGTGCCTCCAGCATCGCATCGCCTGCGTCACCGGCGGGCACCACCGGGCGCCAGGTGAAGGCGTACCAGTTGCGCAGGGCTTCGATGCGTCCGTCGGTGCGGTTGAGTGCGATCGTTGCGTGGCTGCCGCCCGTCTCGACCCGCTTGAAAAAGGCGTGCGGGCGCGAATCGGCGAGCAGGGCGTACCACTCGGGCCGCTCGAACGGAGACGGGCAGGCGCACCCACAGGCTTGCTGCGGTGTTGCTTGCACAATGGTAACCTCCTTGTGATAGCCACCTGTTTCCGCGTTCACGAGGCGTTGTACTCCTATCTCCATGACCCAGTCCGATCCGACCCCTTTCCCGATCGACCATGTTATCGAACACGGCGGCGATGCGGACCCGGCGCTGGCTCTGCGCGACGGCACCCTTAGCTATGCCGACTTAAGAACCCGTGTCGGTCGGCTGGCGGCGTGGCTGAAATCGCAGATTCCGGAAGCAGGCGCGCGGATCGCGAGCTGGTCCGCCAAGGGCGAGCTGACCTGCCTGCTGCCGCTGGCCGCCCCGCGTGCCGGGCTGGTCCACGTGCCGATCAACCCGATGCTCAAGCGCGCGCAGGTCGCGCATATTCTGGCGGACAGCGGCGCTGCCATGCTGATCGGCACGCCCGCGCGGCTTTCCACGCTGGAGCAGGACGATCTGCCTGCCGGGTGCGCGCAGGTAGAGGAAAGCGCGGCGCTGGAGGCGGCGAAGGCCTGCGATCCGCTGCCCAAATCCGCCGCCGACCCGCAGACCATCGCCGCGATCCTCTATACCAGCGGGTCGACCGGCAAGCCCAAGGGCGTGGTGCTGAGCCACGCAAACCTGTGGCTGGGCGCGGTCAGCGTGGCGCATTACCTCAAGCTGCGCAGCGACGACGTGACGCTCGCGGTGCTGCCGCTGGCGTTCGATTACGGCCAGAACCAGCTGCTTTCGACGTGGCGCGCGGGCGGCTGTGTCGCCCCGCTCGACTATCTGATGCCGCGCGATGTGACCAAGGCGGTGGCGAAACATCGCGCCACCACGCTCGCCGCCGTGCCGCCGCTATGGCGCCAGCTGGTGGAGGCGAAGTGGGAAGAGGGGGCGGGTGACAGCCTCAAACGCCTGACCAATTCCGGCGGCGCGCTGACGCCCGACCTGATCGACGCGATGCGTGCGACCTGGCCCGCTGCCGATATCTATCCGATGTACGGCCTGACCGAGGCGTTCCGTTCCACCTTCCTCGATCCCGGACTGGTCGCGACGCACCCCACCTCGATGGGCAAGGCGGTGCCCTTTGCCGAGGTGCTGGTGGTGAACGAGGCGGGCGGCCCCGCCGCGCCGGGCGAAGAGGGCGAACTGGTCCATTGCGGGCCTCTGGTCGCACAAGGATACTGGCAGGACCCCGAGCGGACGGCGGAGCGATACAAGCCGGCCCCCGCGCATTCCGAATATGGCGGAATGGCCGTGTGGTCGGGCGACTATGTGAAGCGCGATGCGGACGGGTTGCTCTATTTCGTCGGGCGGCGCGACGCGATGATCAAGAGCGCTGGCAACCGGATCAGCCCGCAGGAGATAGAGGACGCAGCGCTCGCCACCGGGCTGGTCGCAGATGCGGTGGCGTTCGGCGTGGCCGATGCGAAGCTGGGCCAGGCGGTCCATCTGGTGGTGCGCGGCGCGGGCGAGGTCGATGCATTGAAAGCCGCGCTCAAACGCGATCTGCCCAGCTTCATGCAGCCCCACGCAATCGAATGGCGCGAGGACCTGCCGCTCAACCCCAATGGCAAGATCGACCGGCCCGCGTTGTTCCGTGAAGTCAGCGAAAGGCTCGCCGCATGAGCATCGAACGTCGCAGGCGCGATCCCAATGCGGCCAAGCCGCTCGGCCCGATCCCGCAGGGGTTCGAGGCGATTGACGGCGAACTGGCGATCGGCGGGCGCAAGGCGAGCGATCTGGTCGCCGAAGCGGGCGACACGCCGCTGTTCGTCTATTCGCGCGACATGCTCGACGCGCGCATGGCGGCCTTGCGCGCGGCCATGCCGGAAAGCCTCGCGATTCATTTCGCGGTCAAAGCCAACCCGCACCCCGATGTGATCGCCCACATGGCCGGGCTGGTCGACGGGTTCGATCTTGCCTCGGGCGGGGAACTGGCGATCCTGCAAGGCGTCGGGATCGACGGCGCGCACATCAGCTTTGCCGGGCCGGGCAAGCGCCCGCGCGAGATTCGCGCGGCGATCGAAGCGGGCGTGACGCTCAACTGCGAAAGCGAGACCGAGGCTGAGCGTGCCCTCGAAATCGGCCGGGATCTGGGCATTCAGCCGAAGGTCGCGGTGCGGGTGAACCCCGATTTCGACATGCGCGGATCGGGCATGAAGATGGGCGGCGGGGCCAAGCAGTTCGGGCTGGATGCGCAGCGCGTTCCCGCGCTGATCCGCCATCTGATCGATGGCGGGGCGCAGTGGCGCGGCCTGCACATTTACACCGGCAGCCAGACGCTGGAGGCCGACGCGGTGATCGAAACGCAGGGCCATGTGCTCGACCTCGCAGCCCGGATCGCGCGCGAGGTGGGCCAACCGTGCCCCGCGCTTAATCTGGGCGGCGGTTTCGGCATCCCCTATTTTGCGGGCAACGAACCACTCGACATCGGCGCGATCGGCGCGGCGCTGGGCGATCGTTTCGCGAATTTACCCGAAGAACTGGCCGAGACCGAGATGGCGATCGAGCTGGGCCGCTATCTGGTCGGTGAGGCGGGGGTTTACCTCGCACAGATCGTCGACCGGAAGGAAAGCCAGGGCGAGATTTTCCTGATTACCGACGGCGGATTGCACCATCAGCTGGCCGCATCGGGCAATTTCGGGGCGGTTGTCCGGCGCAATTATCCGCTCGCCATCGCGACGAAGTTCGACGCTCCTGCCGTCGAGGTCGCGAATGTCGTCGGGTGCCTGTGCACCCCGCTGGATCGGCTGGCCGACAAGGCAGAGCTGCCGCGTGCCGAGGTCGGCGATCTGGTCGCGGTGTTCTGCGCCGGGGCCTATGGCGCGTCCGCTTCGCCGATGCACTTCCTCGGTCAGGGACCTGCGCTGGAGATACTGGTCTGACGGCTGCGCCAGCGCGCGGCGTTTACCTCTCGCTAACCCGGCGTCCCAGATCGGGATCGGGTGCGATCAGATCCCTTAGCTAACGGGATATTCACCCTTTTTCGCGAGGAACGATCCCAAATCGTCGGCCAATCGTGGTGGCGCGCTTCGCGGGTGCGCCGTCCGGCTGACACGAATGGAAGGATCGATCCCATGCGCTCTCGCGCGATTGCCCGACTAACAGCGCTCTTTCTGGGGCTTTTTGCTCTCTCCGCCTGCATGAGCAGCGGCGGCCCGCAGCTGCCCCCGGCAGCCTTCGTCGCCACGCAGGAAGGGCCGAGCCAGGAATATGTGATCGGCCCGCTGGACGAGCTTTCGATCAATGTCTGGCGCAACCCCGAACTCAGCGCGCAGAACATCCAGGTCCGCCCCGACGGGCGTATCTCGATCCCGCTGGTCACCGACATGCCTGCCGTGGGCAAGACCCCGGCCATGCTGCAGGAGGATATCCGCCTGCACCTGTCGCAGTTCATCGAGCAGCCGATCGTCTCGGTCATCGTGAACAAGTTCGCAGGCACGTTCAGCCAGCAGGTGCGGATCATCGGCGCGACAGAAAAGCCCGCCTCGATCCCCTACCGCGCCAACATGACCGTGCTCGACGCGATGATCGCGGTCGGCGGCCTCAGCGAATTCGCGGCGGGCAACAAGGCGAAGCTGATCCGCTTCGATCCGCGCATCGGGCGCCAGCGCGAATATGCGCTGCGCCTGTCCGATCTGCTGCGGCGCGGCGACAGCAAGGCCAACGTCATGCTCGCGCCCGGTGACGTGATCATCATTCCCGAAAGCATGTTCTGAAGAGGCTGACGCGACGTGAACGATCTCTTCGACGAAGTGCGCTCGGCGCTCTATTCGGCCTGGAGCCGGAAATGGCTGGCGCTGGGCGTGGCCTGGGCGGTGTGCCTGGCGGGCTGGCTGTTCGTCGCCTCGATCCCCAACACCTATGAAAGCCATGCGAAGATCTTCGTCCAGCTGGACGACGTGCTGTCCAAACAGATCGGCATTGCGGGCAGCGACATGACCGATATTGCACGGGTCAAGCAGCGCATCGCCAGCGCATCGACGCTGGGTGAAGTGATCAAATCGACCAAACTGGGCGAGAACGTGCGCACCCCGCGCGACATGGAAAATGCGATTGGGAGCCTTGCCCAGCGGGTCCAGGTGCGCAGCCAGGAAGACAACCTGTTCGAAATCACGGCGGCCATGGGCCGGAGCGATTACACCGATGCCGAGAACGCCAAGCTCGCGCAGGACGTCGTGGTCAAGATGCTGGAAATCTTCCGCCAGGCCAATGTCGAGGGCACGCGCGGCGAAGTGAGCGACGCGGTCGCGCTGCTCGACCAGCAGCTCGACCAGCGCGCCAAGGAACTGGAAAAGGCCGAGGCGCGGCGGACGGAGTTCGAGGCCCAGCATCCCGAGCTGATCGGCGGATCTGCTGCGATCTCGGGCAGGTTGCAGAACGCGCGCACCGAAATGCGTGGGGTCGACGCCGATCTGGCAGCGGCGCAGAGCGCGCTGGCGGCGATCACCGGCCAGCTGGCGAGCACGCCGAAGACGATTTCGGGTGGCGGTGCCAATGGTGGCGGCAGCGCGTTGCAGCAGGCCGAAACGCAGGTTGCCCAGTTGCGCGCGCGGGGCCTCAAGAACGATCATCCCGACATGCAGACCGCGCTGCGCCAGTTGCAGTTGCTGCGCCAGATGGGCGGCGATGCGGCCACCGCAGGCGGCATGCCCAACCCGGCCTACAGCTCGCTCGTCTCCATCCGGGCGGAGCGGCAGGCCAATGTGCAGGCGCTGCTGGCACGCAAGGCCGCGTTGCAGGCCGATATCTCGATGACGATGGCCGATCAGGTCAGCGAGCCGGGCCTGGCTGCCGAAGCGCAGCGGATCGGGCGCGATTACGAGGTGCTGAAGAACAAGTACGACGAACTGCTGCAGGACCGCGAGGAGATGGAACTGCGCAGCCAGGTGGAAAGCGAGCGCAGCTCCTTCCGCTTCGACATCATCGATGCACCCGGCATCTCGACCAAGCCGGCCGCGCCCAATCGCCCGATCCTGCTGGTCGCGGTGATGGTGCTGGGCGTGGGCGCGGGGCTGGGCAGTGCGATTTTGCTGACCCTGCTGCGTTCGACCTTCTCGACCGCCGACGGACTCAAGAAATCGCTCGGCCTGCCGGTGCTCGGGACGATCTCGAACATCGTGCCGCCCGAACGCAAGGCGGTCGAGGATCGGCGCATGCGTCTGTTCTACGCAGGTTCGGGCGCGCTCGCGGGGCTGCTGGTGGTCCTGCTGGGGATC
Source organism: Citromicrobium bathyomarinum (assembly GCA_001306305.2). Lineage (NCBI taxonomy): Bacteria > Pseudomonadati > Pseudomonadota > Alphaproteobacteria > Sphingomonadales > Sphingomonadaceae > Citromicrobium > Citromicrobium bathyomarinum. The sequence goes on along the minus strand of CP155577.1, from coordinate 2,265,268 downwards.
GAATTCATTCAAGTCGGTCAGGTGATCGCATGAGGACCCGCGGATGACCGAGCATAACCCCATCAAACCGCCCAAGCCCGAGGGTGGCGAGGAAGAGAAGAGCTCGCTGCTTGAGCGCGCAAGCGGCGCGTTCGGCCTGAGCAATCTGGGCGCAGCCCCGATGCCGCGCAGCTTCGACGACGTGCCGATGAAGCGCGCGCGTCCGCTGCGCAAGACGGGTACGCCCGCACCCGCGCCTGCGCCCGAGGCGACGCCCGCGCCCGTTCCCGCACCTGCGCCCGCACCGGTCGAGATGTCGGTCGAAGCGGCGCGTGAAGAGGCGAGCCTGCCGGTTCCGGCGCAGCCGTCCGCTCCGCCGCCTGCGGTGATCGATGGCACTGCAAACCCAATCGCGCTTGCGGGCGAGCGGGTGGAGGTCGACTTCGCATCGCTGCGCAAGGCCGGATTTATCGATCCCGAGGGGCAGGCATCCGCGCTGGCGGAGGAATTCCGCATCGTGAAGCGCCAGATCCTTGACGCGATCCGGCTGGCAGGCACCGCAGCCGCGCGCCGCATCCTGATCACCTCGCCGCACGAGAACGAGGGCAAGACCTTCTGCGCGGTCAATCTGGCGCTGTCGCTGGCGGCAGAGCGCGATCTCGAAGTGGTTCTGATCGACGCCGATCTGGCCAATCCTTCGGTCAAGCGCGTGCTCGGGCTGCCCGAACGTGCCGGGCTTATGGACGTGCTCGCAGATGATCAGGCGCGCGTCGAAAGCCACGTGCTGCAAACCGATATAGACGGGTTGTGGGTGCTGCCCCCGGGCCGCCAGTCGAGCCACGCGAGCGAGGCTTTGTCGAGCCGCCGCACCGCCGAGGTGTTCGAACGGCTGACCGCGCAGGCGCCCAACCGGATCGTGCTGGTCGACAGCCCGCCCGCGCTTGCCGCCTCGCCCGCCGCCGAAATCGCCAAGCATGTCGGCCAGACGATCCTGGTCGCCCGCGCGGACCGCACCGGCAAGACCGCGCTGGAAGATGCAGCGCAGCTGCTGTCGGCCTGCCCGGACATCAAGCTGGTGCTCAATGGCGCCAATTTCAGCCCAAGCGGTCGCCGTTTCGGGAGTTACTACGGATGAGGTATTCCCCCATGAACCGCATCTCCGCCATGGCCGCGCTGCTGTGCGCCGGCGCGATGCTGCCTGCGCCCGCGCTCGCGCAATATGGCTGGAGCGACGACGAAGTCACCAGTAGCGGCGGCGGCGGCGAATTGCAGCCCGCGCCCGCCTATCCGGATGGCTATGCCGGCGACGTCGAGGCACAGGATGCCGATGGCGATCGCGGCGGCTCGCGCCCCAGCGGTGCGCCCGAACGTCAGCGCCTGCGGATCGCCCCCTACATCGAAGCCAACCAGATCGTCACCCAGCGGATCAATCCGGACAGCGAGACGGCCGTTTATGGCGGGGTTGCCGCCGGGGTCGACGCGTCGGTGCAGGGACGCCGTGCGGGCGGCTCCGTCTCGCTGCGCTATGACCGGGTGATCAGCTATGGCGACGATCTGTCGGGCGATGTCGCGGGCGGCGACAGCGTCACCGGTGTGGCGCGCGGCTATGTTGCGGCGGCACCGGGCATCACGCTGGAGGCGGGCGGGCTTGCCGCGCGCAGCCGCGTGGAAGGCGGCGGCGGCGCGGCGATCGCCAGCGGCCAGCCGATCGACCCGGACAGCGAATCGCGGGTCTATTCCGTCTATGCCGGGCCCAACGTGTCGACCAAGGTGGGCGTGGCGGACGTGTCGGCCAATTACCGCTTCGGTTACAACCGGGTGGAGGAGCCCGGAGTGGGCGTGGTCGATGCGACCGTCACCCCGATCGACGTTGCGCAGGAAAGCATCGTCCACTCCGCCAATGCCCGCGTCGGCGTCGCCCCGCGTACCGTGCTGCCGGTCGGCGTGGCGGTGGGCGGGGGCGCCTATCAGGAAGAGGTCTCCAATTCCGATCAGCGCGTGCGCGACTTCTATGGGCGTGGGGATGTCACCGTGCCGCTCGCGCCCGGTCTCGCCGTCGTTGGCGGGGTCGGCTACGAATATGTCCAGGTCGCCAACCGCGATGTCGTGCGCGATGCCAATGGCGATCCGGTGGTCGGCGAGGATGGCCGGTTCGAGACCGACACCAGCGGCCCGCGCAGGATCGCGTTCGAGACCGAAGGCCTGATCTGGGATGTCGGCGTGGTGTGGAAGCCTTCGCGCCGGACCCAGCTGGAGGCGCATTATGGCCGCCGCTACGACAGCGACACCTATTACGGCACGTTCAGCTGGCAGCCTTCGTCGCGCACTGCGGTGAGCGCGAATGTTTACAACACGATCAGCGGCTTCGGCGGCGCGATCACCAATTCGCTGGCCAATCTGCCGAGCGGCTTCGTCGCCACGCGCAATCCGCTGACCGGCAATTTCACCGGCTGCGTCACCGGCAGCGGGGCTGACGGATCGGCCAACTGCCTCGGCGGGGCGCTCTCCTCGGTGCGCAGCGCGATCTTCCGCAATCGGGGCGTGAACCTCGGCTATTCGACCACGCAGGGCCGGATCACCACCGCGATGAGCATCGGATACGACCGGCGGACCTATTTCGGCGCGGACGGCACGGTACTGGCGGCGGCGAACGATATCGTCGACCAGAGCTATTACGCCAATGTCAGCATCGGCGCACCGCTCGGCCCGTTTGCCGCGTTTAGCGTGGCCGGTTACGCGAGTTACCTCGACGAGGGGACGAGCGAGCTGAACGACGCGCTTCTGCTTGGCGCATCGGCGGCCTACAGCCGCACGCTGTGGCGCAACCTGTCTGCGCGCGCTGCGGTCTCTGTCGACACGGTCGACAGCGATCTGCTCAACGAAACCAACGCGTCGGCCCTGCTGGGCCTGCGTTACGACTTCTAGTTACCCAAGGGACCGCACCACATCATGTTCGACCAGTATTACGGTTTCTCAGGGCGACCATTCCAGCTCACGCCGGACCCGGCGTTCTACTTCGAGAGCATCACGCATCGAAAGGCGCTGAGCTATCTCGGCTACGGGATGGCGCAGGGCGAGGGCTTCATCGTCATCACCGGCGAGATCGGCGCGGGCAAGTCGACGATGGTCGCCCACCTCATGAAGAAGGTCGATCCCGACCAGATGACCGTTGGCCAGGTCGTTACCAGTAACCTCGACGGGTCCGAACTGGCCCACCTGGTGGCGCAGAGCTTCGGGCTCGACGTTGCCGGGCAGGACAAGGCCAGTGCGCTCGGTTCGATCGAGTCTTTCCTGCACGAGGAAGCGCGCGATGGCCGTCGCTGCCTGCTGATCGTGGACGAGGCGCAGAACCTCAGTTTCGAAGCGCTCGAAGAGCTGCGGATGATGTCCAACTTCCAGCTGGGCTCGCACCCGCTGCTGCAGCAGCTTCTGCTCGGCCAGCCGGAATTCAAGCAGACGCTCGCCCAGCATGACCGGCTGGAACAGTTGCGCCAGCGCGTGATCGCGGCGCATCACCTGACCCCGATGGAGGTGCACGAGGTCGCGCCCTATATCGAGCATCGCCTGTCGCTGGTGAACTGGACGGGTTACCCTTCCTTCGACCCCAAGATTTTCGCGAAGATCCACGAGGCGAGCGGCGGTATTCCGCGCCGGGTGAACCAGATCGCCACCCGCCTGCTGCTGATGGGTGCGGTCGAGCAGCGCAGCCAGATCGACTGCGCGATGCTGGATCAGGTGGTCGAGGAGATGGCGCGCGACAACCGTCCGGACCTGGCCGAAACTGGCCAGCGGCCTTTCGCCAATCCCGCGGCGGAGCTTTCCGCCCCGCCTCCACCTCCGACACAGCGGCCGCCCGAGCATTCGCCAGCGCCCGCTCCGACACCAGCACCGACCCCGGCCCCTTCGCCCACCGCTTCGACCGAGCGCCCCGAACATGAAGACGAGAAGTCCGATCTGCGGGCGGCGATCGCCATGCTCTCGCGCGCGATCGAAGGATCGGCCAGCACCGAGGGCGATCTCGCCAAGCGGGTCGAGGCACTCGAGGCGCGGCTCGAAGAGCAGGAGCAGAGCGTGCGCTACCTCCTCCAGCTGCTGATCGAATGGCTCGACAAGGACGGCAGAAAGGCCGCCTAGGATGGACCTCGCGCCCGCCCGGCATCCGCAGCCTGCGCCGGACCGGATCGTCAACGGCCTGTCGGTCGATGTCGAGGACTGGTTCCAGGTCGGCGCGTTCGAGAACACGATCGCGCGCAGCGACTGGGACGGCTGCGAGCTGCGCGTGGAGCGCAATGTCGAGCGGGTGCTCGCGCTGTTCGATCGCGCGGGGGTCAAGGCGACGTTCTTCACGCTGGGCTGGGTGGCCGAGCGCGTGCCGCACGCGATCCGCGCGATTGCGGATGCCGGGCACGAGGTCGCCAGCCATGGTTACGACCACCAGCGGGTCTTCACCTTCTCCCGCGAGGAGTTCGCGGAAGACCTGAGGAAGTCGCGCGCCATCCTTGAAGATACCAGCGGCATGAAAGTGACCGGCTATCGCGCGCCCAGCTTCTCGATCGATGCACGCAATCCCTGGGCGCATGAGGAACTGGCCGCGCAGGGCTATACCTACTCCTCCAGCGTCGCGCCGATTGCGCACGACCATTACGGCTGGCGCGATGCGCCGCGCTTTGCCTTCCGCCCGGTTGCGGGGGCCGCGATGATCGAACTGCCGGTGACCACCGCGATGCTTGGCACACGCAGGCTGGCGGCAGGCGGGGGCGGGTTCTTCCGTACGCTGCCCTATGGCTTCTCCCGCTGGGCGATCGCGCAGGTCAACCGTGACGACGCGCGCCCGGCGGTGTTCTATTTCCACCCGTGGGAGGTCGATCCGGGCCAGCCGCGCGTGGCCGATGCCCCGCTGCGCTCGCGCTTGCGGCACTACACCAATCTTACCCGGATGGAGGCCAAGCTCGAACGGCTGCTGCGCGATTTCGCATGGGGCCGGGTCGACGAGGTCGTCCAGCTGGAAAGCGCGCAGGAAGCGGCATGAACGCGCCCTTCGCCCCTGACGCTCGCGCAGCCGACACGGTCACCCGGGTCGACCTGCACAATGCCGACGAAGCGCGGCGGATCGCCGCTTTCGTGGAAGAGCAGGGCGGCAGTCCGTTCCATCTGCCTAGCTGGCTGAACGCAGTCGAGCGTGGCGCCGGCCAGAAGGCCTGCGGTCTGTTGGCGGAGCGGGCGGGGCGGATCACTGGCTGGCTGCCGCTGACGATATTGCGTTCGCCGCTGTTCGGCCGCGCGCTGATCTCCAGCGGTTTCGCAGTCGATGGCGGCATCCTTGCTATCGATCCGGGTAGCGAAGCCGCGCTTGCCCATGCGGTGGGCGAGCTGGCCGAACGGCTGTGCTGCGAAGAGGTCGAGCTGCGCGGCGGCAACGTGCCCAGCGGATGGGATGCGGTGACCGGCAAGCATTCGGGCTTCGTGTGCGATCTGGCGGAAGACGACGAAGCGCAACTGCTCGCGATCCCGCGCAAGCAGCGCGCCGAGGTCCGCAAGAGCCTTCAGGGCGAGCTGCACGTTACCGTGGGATCGGACGAACCGGACCGTGCGGCGCATTACGCCTGCTACGCCGCCAGCGTTCACAATCTCGGCACCCCGGTCTTCCCGCGCAGCCTGTTCGACGCGGTGCTGGGCGGGTTTGGCGACAGCGCCGACATTCTGACCGTGTGGGACGGCGATGCGCCGCTCGCCAGCGTGCTGACGCTGTATCACTTGGGCACCGCCTATCCATTCTGGGGCGGCGGCGTGTGGCGCGCTCGCGCGGCGCGGGCGAACGAGCGGATGTATTATGCGCTGATGTGTCACGCGCGCGGGGAAAAGGCCTGCACCCGGTTCGACTTCGGTCGCTCCAAAACCGGCAGCGGGCCGTGGAATTACAAGAAGAACTGGGGCTTTGCGCCCGAGCCGATCACCTATGCGCGGTGGAGCGCGCCGGGTGCAGCGCCGCGCGATGTCGACCCGACCAGCGAGGCCTACAGCCGCAAGATCGATCTGTGGAAGAAGCTGCCGCTGCCGGTCGCCAACGCGATCGGGCCGGTCATTGCAAGGGGGCTGGCATGACGGGCGAAACCCTGTTCCTGGCCCACCGCGTGCCGTTCCCGCCCGATCGGGGGGACAAGATTCGCTCCCACAACGTGCTGCGCGCGCTCGCCGCGCTCGGCCCCGTGCATGTCGGCACGTTCGACGATGGCTCGGGCTATGGCGACCAGTTCCTCTCCGGCATCGCGGCCAGTCATCACCTCGTCCCCCGCCGCAAGCACGACATGCTCGCCGCGGCAGAGGCGATGGCGAAGGGGCACCCGGTCAGCCTCTCCGCCTTTGCGAACGAAGGCCTGCGCCAGTGGGTCGCGCAGGTGCTGCATTACCGGCCGATCGACGCGATCTACGTCTTTTCCGGCCAGATGGCGCAATATGTCCCGGTCCACTTCCCGGGCCGCACCGTGCTCGACCTGTGCGACGTCGATAGCGCCAAGTTCGAAGCCTATGGCGAGGCCGGCCACGGCCCCAAGGCCTGGGTCCACGCGCGCGAAGCACGACTGCTCGCGGCGGCGGAGGAGCGCTTTGCCCGCATGGCGGACACCACTCTGCTGATCAGCGAGAACGAGGCGAACCTGTTTCGCACGCGCGTTTGCAGCATGAACCACATCGATCTGCGAGTGATGCGCAACGGGATCGACGCACAGTTCTTCGCGCCCGATGCGTGCCCGCCGCAACCCACGCTTTATGGGCCGGGGCCGAACATCGTCTTCACCGGACAGATGGACTACGCGCCCAATGTCTCTGCGGTGGAGCGGATGGTGCAGCGCATCCTGCCGGGCATCCGCGACGTGCACCCCGGTGCAGAGTTCCACATCGTCGGCCGCGCGCCGACCCCGGCGGTCAAGGCGCTGGGCAAGCACGCCGGGGTGACCGTGTGGGGCGAGGTTGCCGATGTGCGGCCATACCTCGCCGAAGCGGACATCGTCGCCGCGCCGCTGACCATCGCCCGCGGCATCCAGAACAAGGTGCTCGAAGCGATGGCGATGGCGAGGCCCGTGCTCGTCTCGCCCGAGGCGGCGACGGGGATCGAGGCCGAGGACGGCAAGCATTTCGCGGTCGCCGAGGGTGACCGGATGATGATCGGTCGCGCGCTCGCGCTGATCGATGATGCCGACAAGGCCCGCGCGATGGGCGCGGCGGCGCGCGAATTCGTGCTGAACGAGCAGAGTTGGCCCGCGATGCTCGCCGGGCTGCCACAGCTGCTGCGTCCGTCCGATGCGGACCCGGTGCGCGATGCCGCCTGAACTGATCCGCAACCCCAGACACTCGCCGATCGCTGTCGCCCTGTCGCGCGTTCCCGCCGCTTGGGCGAAGGCGCTCGGCTGGCTGGCGCTGGTCTGGGTCGCGACACTGCTGCTGACCGGCGGCCAGTGGATCGCCATGGCGCACCAGTGGCTGACCGTGTCCGCCTATCAGCATATCCTGTTCGTTCCGCCGATCATCGGCTGGCTGGTGTGGAACCGCCGCGCCGCGCTCGCGCAGATCGAACCGCGCGGCTGGTGGCCGGGGCTGGTCCTGATGCTGGGCGCGCTGGCGGTATGGCTGGTCGGATCGCTGATCTCGCTCAATATCGTGGCGCAGGCCGGGGCAGTGATGCTGCTGCAGGCGGCGACGCTGACGCTGCTCGGCCCCCGCGCGGGCGCGGTGCTGCTGTTCCCGCTCGCCTTCGCGGTGTTCCTGGTCCCGTTCGGAGAGGAGATCGTCCCCCCGTTGCAGATGCTGACCGCCGATATCGTTATCGCGCTGACCCATCTGAGCGGGATTGAGGCGCATATCGACGGCGTGTTCATCGATACGCCTGCGGGCCTGTTCGAGGTCGCGGCGGCCTGTGCGGGCGTGCAGTTCGTGGTCGCGATGGTCACGCTGGGCGTGCTCGCGGCGAAGATCGGGATGGAGCGCTGGCCGCGCCGGATCGCGCTGATGGCGCTGTGCGTGGTGGTGCCGATCCTCGCCAATGGCGTGCGTGCCTGGGGCACCATCGCGATCGCGCAGGTGATCGGGGCCGAACGTGCGGGCGGGGTCGATCATATCATCTATGGCTGGGTCTTCTTCGCCGTCGTCGTTGCGCTGGTGCTGGCGCTCGCGTGGCGCTGGTTCGATCGCGATCCCGATGCCGAGGCGCTCAGCGCCGCGCGGCTGGCGGAGCATCCGCTGGTTGCGAAGCTTGAGCGTCATTCGCTCTCCGCGACCACGCTCGCCCCGCTGCTGATCTCGGCCATCGTGCTGGTCGGCCTGTGGAGTGCGCTCGCGACATCGAGCGCGGCGAACGTGCCCGCGCTGCGCGCGCCGCCGGTGTTGGGCTGGACGCAAGTCGCCGATCCCGCGACGCCCGAATGGCGTCCGGCGGGGAAGGCGGCGAGCGCGATCCTGCTGACCCGATATCGCGATCAGGAGGGGCGGTTCGTCGACCTCTACCTCGCCGCCTATGCCGGCGACGCCGATCCCACTGTGGGCGAAGAGGGCGCGGTGCCGCCCGAGACGCCGTGGCGCCATGTCGAGGCTGCGCCTGCGCCCGACGCCATGCGGGGCGATCGGCTCATGGCCTATGGCCGCGACCGGCGCGTGGCGTGGACCGGCTTCGTCACCAATGGAACCAGCCAGGCCAATCCGCTGCTGTTCCGCATCTCCACTCTGGGCGACCGGCTGCGCTTGCGGGCAGAGCCGCGCTGGATCGTGATCGTCTCCGCCCCCGAACCCGGCGCTGCGCCTGCGCTGCAGGCCTTCGTCAGCGCCGCCGGTGGCCCCGCGGCGCTGGTCCAGCGCAGCCAGACCCGCTAGGCCGCGTCGCATGTGCGGGATCGCCGGTCTGTTCGCGCGGCAGGCGCATGCCCAGGTCGACCGCGATCTGTTGGCGCGAATGCGCGACCGGATGGTTCACCGTGGCCCGGATGGCGCGGGGCTGTGGTGCGATGATGGCATAGGGCTGGTGCACCGCCGCCTGTCGGTGATCGACGTAGAGGGATCGCCACAGCCGATGCATTCGCCGGATGGACGCGCGGCAATCGTGTTCAACGGCGAGATCTACAATTATCGCGCGCTGCGCAGCGAGCTGGCCGGGCTGGGTCATGCCTTCCGGACCGAAGGCGATACCGAGGTGATCCTTGCCGCGTGGCGGCAGTGGGGGCCGGATTGTCTCGCTCGTTTCGACGGCATGTTCGCCTTCGCGCTGTATGATCGCGAGCGGCGCCAGCTGTTCCTCGCCCGCGACAGGTTCGGCGTGAAGCCGCTGTTTACCGCGCTGCTGCCGGACGGCACGTTTGCCTTTGCCTCGGAGCTTAAGGGCCTGCTGGCGCATCCCGCGCTCGACCGGACGATCGATCCGCTGGCGATCGAGGATTACTTCGCGTGGGGCTACGTGCCCGATCACCGATCGATGCTGGCAGGCGTCGATAAGCTGCCCGCCGGCCACTACCGCATCGTCGAACACGGCAAGCCGCCGCACCCGCCGGTGTGCTGGTACGACATCAGTTTCGAGCGGCGTGAGACGATGTCGGCGGTGGACGAGGCCGAGGCGCTGCGGGCGCAGCTTGCCAGCGCGGTTGCATCGCGCATGGTCAGTGACGTGCCGATCGGCGCGTTCCTCTCCGGCGGGGTCGACAGCTCCGCGGTGGTCGCGCTGATGGCCGATCGCGCGAGCCAGCCGGTCACCACCTGCTCGATCGGGTTCGACGTGGCGGATCTGGACGAGACGGCGCACGCGCGGTTGACCGCGGAACAGTTCGGCACCGCGCATCACGAACGGATCGTGGACCCGGCGATGTTCGACCGGATCGACGCGCTGGCGGGGATGTTCGACGAACCCTTCGCCGATGCCTCCGCCTTGCCGACCGCCGCGGTCTGCGCGCTTGCACGCGAGCATGTGACCGTGGCGCTGTCGGGCGACGGCGCGGACGAGGCCTTTGCGGGCTATCGTCGCCACGTATTCCATGCCGCCGAGGAACGCGCGCGCGGTGCGTTGCCGCTGCCGCTCAGGCGCGCGGTGTTCGGCCCTCTCGCGGCGCTCTATCCCAAGGCGGACTGGGCTCCGCGCCCCTTTCGCGCCAAGACCACATTCCAGTCGCTCGCCCTCTCGGGGGAGGAGGCGTACGCGCGCGCCCTCGGGGTGATGTCTCCCCAGCTTCGCGGGCGGATCTTTTCGCCTGCTATGAAGCGCGAGCTGGGCGGCTATCGCGCCGAGCAGCCGCTGATCGAGCTGATGCGCAATGCGCCTGTGCGCAGCGGGCTCGACCGGGCGCAATATGCCGACCTCAAGTTCTGGCTGCCGGGCGACATCCTGACCAAGGTCGACCGCACCAGCATGGCGGTGAGCCTGGAGGCGCGTGAGCCGCTGCTCGACCATCATCTGGTCGAACTGGCCGCGCGCCTGCCCGAGACGCGGCGGGTTTCCGGAGGGCAGGGCAAGCTCGCGCTCAAGCAGGCGATGGAGGGTACGCTGCCGCAGCAGATCCTTTACCGGCCCAAGCAGGGCTTCGTCCTGCCCATCGCGCAGTGGTTCCGCAGCGAGCTGAAAGAGGCGGCGCGTGCGGCGGCGCGCAGCGAGCGGTTGCTCGACACCGGATGGTTCGACGCGGCTGCGCTTTCGCAGCTGGCGGAAGATCATATCGCGGGCCGACGCGATCATGCGCGCGAGCTTTGGCAATTGCTCATGCTCGAGCGAAGTGTGAGTCTTTTGAGCAACAATTAGACTCTGCCCATCGCAAAAGTGATTCAAAATGGGCCAGTATGGTAAATAAAACATTGCCCGCGACTCCGCCGATCGGTTAGCACTTGCAGCACGGGTCGGATCGTCGCGTCCCGTATGGTGGCAACGGGGGTCTCTATGAATCGCGTGAGCACGAATTTCGAGAGGCACATCATCCTTGATGAGGCGGGCGATCCGGTCCTCGCCGAAGATGCACCCCACATTCAACCCGCGCTTTTTGCGCTGGAGGGGCTGCGGGTCGAATACGACGCCGATACCAAGGCCTTGTGGACCAACATGGTGCCCAAAGGCAGGGCCAGCTTCACCCCCGCAATGCTCGCCGATTTCGAACACTGGCAGGATCTGATCGAGGGCAGTTTCGGCCCCGAAGACCTGCGTTTCCTCGTTCTTGGCAGCCACGCGCCGGGCGTATTCTGCTACGGCGGCGACCTCGAACTGTTTCGCCAGCTGATCATCGAAGGCGACCGCAAGTCGCTGGTCAGCTACGGGCACCGCTGCTGCCGCATCCTCGACCGCAACATTGCGGGGCTGGGCCTGCCGATCCTGACTATCGGCCTGGTCCAGGGTGCCGCGCTGGGCGGCGGGCTGGAGTCGCTGCTGTCGTTCGATTTCATCATTGCCGAAGAAAGCGCGACCTTTGGCCTGCCGGAGATCATGTTCGGCCTGTTCCCCGGGATGGGCGCGCACGCGCTGCTCGGCCGGATGATCGGCAGCGTCGCGGCAGAGCGGCTGATTACTTCCGCCCGGACGTACACCGCGGCAGAGATGCATGCGCTCGGGCTCGTCCACGAGGTGGTGCCGGATGGGGAGGGTGAGGCTGCGGTGCAGCTCTTCATAACCAAGAACAGCCGCCGCCACGCAGGCCTGCTGGGCTCTCGCAAGGCCACCAAGCGGACCTGGAACCTGACGCTGGCCGAACTCAACGAAATTACCGAGCAGTGGGCCGACACCGCGCTCAAGCTGACCGAGCGCGACCTCAAGTTGATGGGCCGGCTGGTCGCGCAGCAGCGGCGCGCGGGGCGTACGCCCGTTCCCGCCTGACCTACCGCCGGGGCCGACCCGGCGTCATTCGACCCCGTGGCCGCGCGCCATATAGTCATCGCTCTGCATTTCGCGCAGGCGGCTGACGGTGCGTTCGAATTCGAAGCTGCCTTCGCCTGCGGGATAGAGCGCTTCGGGATCGGCCGCAGCGGTGGCAAACAGCTTCACATTATGTTCGTACAGCGCGTCGATCAGCTTGGTGAAGCGGATCGCCTCGTTGCGGTTTTCCGGTGACAGAATCGGGATGCCGACCACGATCACCGTATGGTACGTCTGCGCAATGGTCAGGTAATCCGCCGCGCCGCGGTTTTCGCCGCACAGCCGCTTGAAGCTGAACACCGCCACGCCCTTCAGGCTCTTGGGCACATGCAGGCTGCGCCCGCCGCCAAGGTCCAACTCGCCGCTGGGGACGTGCTCGGCATCGTCGGGGTCGAAATCGGTCAGCCGGAAGAACGCCTCACGCACCTGCGCGGTGGCGGCATCGCCCAGCGGCGTATGCCAGGTTTCCAGCCCGGCCAGCCGGTCGAGCCGGTAGTCGGTCGGCCCGTCGAGCGAGAGCGTGTCGAGCTTGCGCTCGATCAGTTCGATGAAGGGAATGAACAGCGACCGGTTGAGCCCGTCCTTGTAGAGATCATGCGGCGGGCGGTTGCTGGTGGTGACGATGGTGACCCCGTGATCCTCGATCAGCGGGGTGAACAGCCGCGCCATGATCGCCGCATCGGCGGTGTTGTTGACCACCATCTCGTCGAAGGCGAGGCAGCGCACATCCGCCGCGATCCGCGCGGCGACGCGCCGCACGGGGCCTTCCTGCTGCTTCTTGCGCTCTTCGCCGATCATCTTGTCGACTTCGAGCATGAAGGCGTGGAAATGGACCCGGCGCTTGCGCTCGATCGCGAGGCATTCGAAGAACAGGTCCATCAGCATCGACTTGCCGCGCCCGACGCCGCCCCACATGTAGAGCCCGCGCACAGGCTCGCTTTTGCGACCGCGCAGCCGCGCGAGCAGGCCGGGGGCTGAGTGGTCCTCCAGCGCTTCCTGCACCTGCGCCAGCCGCTCGACAGCCACGCGCTGGTCCGCATCCTCACGCAGTTCGCCCGCCGCAAGCAGCTCTTCGTATCGCGCAACGACGTTGGTCATCTCAGAAGGTCACCGGTGAGAGAGTTTGCGCAGGATTCCCGAGTAGGCGGCGACGGTATCGTCATCCTGCACCACTTCGCCGCGCACGAAGGCGAGCTTGCCCGTCTCGCGGACCAGCTCGGTCATTGCGTCGAGCGGGCGGGTCTTGTCGCCTGCGCCAACGAACTGCGTCGAAAGCTCCAGCGTCACCATCGGGCCATCGTGGCCGCGCCCCAGCGTCTGCGCGCCGGCGAACAGGGCGATGTCGATCAGGCCCAGAGTGGCCGCGCCGTGGACCATGTCCTGAATATTGGTGTGCTTGTGCTCCGGAATCATCCGCAGCCGGGTATAGCGGCGATCGCCGATCTGCTCGTGGCGAACCTTCAGCGGCCCGAGGACCACGCCATTATAGCGCGTCGCGTCCTTCAGGTTCCAGCTGAACCAGCCCTCTTCGCCAGGAATCGGGTGGTAATCGACCGGCGCGAATACCCGCTCCATTCAGATCGCGCGCTCGGCCATCATCTTCTTGGTTTCGGCGATCGCCTTGGCCGGGCTGAGGCCCTTGGGGCACACGTTCGCGCAGTTCATGATCGTGTGGCAGCGATACAGGCGATAGGGGTCTTCCAGCGCATCGAGCCGTTCGCCGGTCATTTCGTCGCGGCTGTCGGCGAGCCAGCGATAGGCCTGCAGCAGGATCGCCGGGCCGAGGAACTTGTCGCTGTTCCACCAGTAGCTGGGGCACGCGGTCGAGCAGCACGCGCAAAGGATGCACTCGTACAGCCCGTCGAGCTGCTCGCGCTGCTCGGGGCTCTGCAGCCGTTCCTCGCCGCTCGGCGTCGGGGTCACGGTCTGCAGCCAGGGGCGGATCGAGGCGTATTGCGCGTAGAAGTGAGTGAAATCGGGCACCAGATCCTTCACCACTTCCATGTGCGGCAGCGGGGTGATGCGGATATCGCCCTTCAGATCTTCGATCGCGGTGGTGCAGGCGAGCGCGTTGGACCCGTTGATGTTCATCGCGCACGATCCGCAGATGCCTTCGCGGCAGGAACGGCGGAAAGTCAGCGTCGGGTCGATCTCGTTCTTGATCTTGAACAGCGCATCGAGGACCATCGGGCCGCACGCATCCAGATCGACCTCGAACCGGTCGTAATGCGGATTGCTGCCGCTGTCCGGGTTGTAGCGGTAGATCTTGAACTTCTTGACGCGGCCAGCCCCCTCGGCGGCGCGGTGCACCTCGCCCTTGTCACGGATCTTGGAATTCTTGGGGAGGGTGAAGGTGGCCATGGCAATGTCCTGAAATCTGCTTGCGTCTCACCTAGCGTTTGCAGCGCAAGGTGCAAGGGTCGTAAAGCGCACAAAAGTGTGCCCTGACACACCTGGCACACTGTCCAGGGGGTGAAAAAGCCGCTGGACCCGGGCGGGCGGGGAAAAATCGGGCGGCATCGAGGAAAGGCTAGGGCACTTGGAGCGAGTAGGACAGGCCATCGATCGCGCGATCATCTTCGGCGCAAGCGGGGGAATCGGCGCGGGTCTGGTTGCCGAGCTGATCGCACGCGAGGCGGGCACCGTGTTCGCCGCATCGCGCATACGGCCCGAAAACCTGCCCGACGGGGCGCAATGGGTGCGTTTCGATCTGGACGATGAAGACACGATCGCTGCAGCCGCCGAAACCGTCGGCGCGCCGGTCGATTGCGCCATCGTTGCCAGCGGCCTGCTGACCCTGCCCGACGGTACGGGACCGGAGCGCAGTTACAAGCAGATCGACGCTGATGCGATGGCGCGGGTGTTCCATCTCAACACGATCGGCCCCGCGCTGGTCGCAAAGCATTTCCTCCGGCTGCTGCCGCGCGACCGGCGCAGTATCTTTGCCGCACTCTCCGCGCGGGTCGGCTCGATCGGCGACAACAGGATCGGGGGCTGGCATTCCTACCGTGCGAGCAAGGCGGCGCTGAACATGCTGATCCGCAATTTCGCCATCGAGCTGGGGCGTACGCACAGCCGGGCGGTGTGCGTCGCGCTGCATCCCGGCACGGTCGACACGGCGCTGTCGGAGCCGTTTCAGGCCAATCTGCCCGAAGGTCAGCTGACTGCGCCTGCGCAGGCCGCGCGCAATCTGCTGGATGTGCTCGATGGGTTGGGGCCTGAGGACAGCGGCCAGCTGTTCGACTGGGCGGGCAAGCGGGTGGAGTTTTGAGCCGTCGTTTCAGCAACCCGTCACCCTGAACTTGTTTCAGGGTCCAGCGTGCAGACGGGCGCGCGCGAGGCTATAGCGTAGCGATCAGGCGAGAGGTCGCACCGGGGGACGGCGATGCGGCGCGGAGCGATGGCTGGATCCTGAAACACATTCAGGATGACTGGGTTACCTGGCCTAAACCCTCGCGCGCATCGCGGTTTCGATGATCGCTGAGGCGAAGCCTTCCGGGTCGTCTTCCTGAATGAAGTGATGGCCCTTCAGCGTGCGGTGCAACGGATTGCCCTTGGCACCGGGCACGCGCGCGCGGAATTTCGCATCACCGCCACGCGTGATCGGGTCCCTGTCGGCAAAGGCGCAGGTGAAGGGTTTCTCGAACCGGTCGAGCACCTCCCACGCCGCCCTTTGATCGGGCACCGCCGCGTTCTGCCCCAGCGGGACGAGCGAGGGGAAGATACGTGCGCCCGCCTTGCTGCCACAGGTGGGGAAGGGCGCGTCATAGGCGGCGACCTCCGCCTTGCTGAGCGTGCGCGCTGTGGCTTTCTGAAGGATTTTGCCGATCGGAAAGACCGGGCTGTAGCGGGAGAACCTGCGCCACTTGTCGAACGCGGGCGGCGGCTCTTCACCCGCAGGCAGGCCCCCATTGGACAGCACGACGGCGGCGAACCTGTCGGGCATGTCCGCCACCAGTCGCAGCCCGACCAGCGAACCCCAGTCCTGACAGGCGAGGACGATATTATCGAGCTCCATCACATCGAGCCAGTCGCGCATCCACGCGACGTGCAGCGCGTAGGAATAGGCGCTCTTTTTCGTCAGCTTGTCCGATTTGCCGAAGCCGATGAGGTCGGGCGCGAGAACGCGATAGCCCGCCTCGACCACCGGGCCGATCATGTGGCGGTAGAGATAGCACCAGCTCGGCTCGCCATGCATCATCAGCACGGGGGGCGCATCGCGCGGCCCCTCGTCCAGATAATGCACGCGAAGGCCTTCGCTGAGCGTGTGGTAATTGGGCCGGAACGGGAAGTCCGGCAGGTTGGCGAAACGGCTGTCGGGCGTGCGGTAGGCAAGGCTCATCAACGTCGATCCTTGTGATTATCCTACCGCACGCGTCCGATCATTGCTGGACGCCGAAGGTGGCGCGGATCAGGCCCCGAAGGTCCGCTGCCACCAGCCACCGCGACGCGGCTTGTCGTCGTCACTGTTGCCGTCATCCGAACCATCGGCGGAGGCCGATGGTGCCGGAGCGGGCGCAGGTGCCGGAGCTGGCGAGGGCGAGGGCGACTTTTCAGCCGCTTCCTGCGGGTCGGCCGGGGTGTCTTCCGGCCCGGCAACCACCGCGATATCCTCGGTCAGCTGCGCTTCGGTCTGCTTGCTGGCGGCGGGCTTGGCAGGCGTCTTGCGAGCGCTCGGCTTCCTTGCGGGAGCCTTCTTCTCGCCCGCATCGGCCTGTTCCTCGCCTTCGACTGGCTTCTTGGCGCGGCTGCGGCGCTTGGGTGCAGGCTTTTCTTCGGCCTGTTCCTCTGCCTTGTCGTCACCGGCAGCAGCCTGCGAAGGCGTGTCCGCCTTCTTGGCGCGGCTGCGACGCTTGGGTGCGGGCTTGTCTTCGGCCCCATCCTTTGCGGCATCCGTGCCTGCTTCCTGACTATCGCCGGCCTCGGTCGGCTGCTCGGCATCGGCCTTCTTCGCGCGGCTGCGGCGTTTGGGCTTCGGCTTCTCGGCGGTCGCAGCATCGGCGGTGGCCGGTGCGTCGTCCGGTCCGGCGACGACCGCCATGTCTTCCACGACATGGTCGGACACGTCCTGCTGAGCCTCGCTGGCGTCGTCCTGCTTCTTGCGCCGGCCGCGACCACCGCGGCTGCGACGCTTCTTCGGCTTGTCGTCGCCGTCGTCGCTCGACGATTCGTCGGAGCCGTCGTCGTTGGCCCGATCATTGTCGGACCGGTCATCGTCGGACTGGTCGTCGCCGGAGCGGTCGTTGACGTTCTCGCCGTTCTCGCCGTCGTTATCGCGGCGCTTGTTGCGACCGCGACCGCCACGCCGCCGCCGGCGCTTCTTCTTGGGACGGTCGTCGTCATTGTCGCCATCGTCGGAAGACCTGCCGCCCGAGCGGCCCTGATCCTCGTCCTCGGTGTCGCTGTCGTCCGCCTCGTCCTCGAAGTCGTCTTCCGCCTCGTCGATCACGATCGGCTCGAACTTGGGCGCTTCGGTGGGGCGGGGGCCGGAGCTGGCGACGCTCATCTTGGCGCCTTCGTCCTCACCCTCGGGCACGACTTCCACGGTCACGCCGTAGCGCTGTTCGATTTCCTGCAGCTCGGCACGCTTGGCGTTGAGCAGATAGACTGCCGCTTCGGTGCTGGCCGACAGGGTGATGGTGGTGCCCTTGCCCTTGGCCGCCTCGTCCTCGATCAGGCGCAGCGCGGAGAGACCGGCGCTGGATGCGGTGCGGACCAGGCCGGTGCCGTCGCAGTGCGGGCATTCGCGGGTGGTCGCCTCGAGAACGCCGGTGCGCAGGCGCTGGCGGCTCATTTCCATCAGGCCGAAGCCCGAAATGCGGCCGACCTGAATCCGCGCGCGGTCGTTCTTGAGCGCGTCCTTCATCGTCCGCTCGACCTTACGGATGTTGGAGTTGTGCTCCATGTCGATGAAGTCGATCACGACCAGACCCGCCATGTCGCGCAGACGCAGCTGGCGGGCGATTTCCTTCGCCGCTTCCAGGTTGGTCGCCGTCGCGGTCTGCTCGATCCCGTGCTCCTTGGTGGAGCGGCCGGAGTTGATGTCGATCGACACCAGCGCCTCGGTCGGGTTGATCACCAGATAGCCGCCCGATTTGAGCTGCACGACCGGTTCGTACATCGCGCGCAGCTGGTCTTCCGCACCGTAGCGCTGGAACATCGGGACCGGGTCCGAATAGGCTTTTACCCGGCGCGCATGGCTGGGCATCAGCAATTTCATGAAGGCGCGGGCGGACTTGTAGCCTTCCTCACCCTCGACCACGACTTCCTCGATCTCGCGATTATAGATGTCGCGGATCGCGCGTTTGATCAGGTCGCTGTCCGAATGGATCAGCGATGGCGCGCTGGAGCCCAGCGTGCGCTCGCGAATCTCGTCCCACAGGCGGGCGAGATAGTCGAAGTCGCGCTTGATCTCGGTCTTGGTGCGGCTGAGCCCTGCGGTGCGCACGATCAGGCCCATGGTGCGCGGCAGGTTGAGATCGCCGACGACCTGCTTGAGACGCTTGCGGTCCGATGCGGAGGAAATCTTGCGGCTGATCCCGCCGCCGTGCGACGAGTTCGGCATCAGCACGGTGTAGCGGCCCGCGAGGCTGAGATAGGTGGTCAGCGCCGCACCCTTGTTGCCGCGCTCTTCCTTGACGACCTGCACCAGCAGCACCTGACGGCGCTGGATGACGTCCTGAATCTTGTACCGGCGACGCAGCGCCTGGCGGCGGGCGCGTGCCTCGTCGACTTCCTTGGCGCGACTGCGCGGCTTGCCCTGACCCTGACGGCGCGGACCGCCGCGACCGCGACGCCCGCGGCGGCGGTTGCCACCCTCGGAAGCATCGGCATCGTCGCCATTGCTGTCGTCATCATCGTCGTCGTCATCATCGTCCGAGGAAAGCTGGCCTTCCTCGATCGTGGAGACCTTGTCCTTGTCCGAGGTGTCGATTTCCTCGAGCCCGTCTTCGGCGAGGTCTTCGGCCAGGGCTTCGGCGGATTCATCGTCTTCCGCGTCGTATTCGTCGCCCGGCATGTGCCCGGCTTCTTCTTCCTCGGCCCGCAGACGCTCTTCCTCTTCGGCGGCTTCCGCCTCTTCGGCGAGCAGTGCGTCGCGGTCTTCCTTGGGAATCTGGTAATAGTCGGGGTGGATTTCGCTGAAGGCGAGGAACCCGTGCCGGTTGCCGCCGAAATCGACGAACGCCGCCTGCAGCGAAGGCTCTACTCGCGTAACTTTCGCGAGGTAGATATTGCCCTTGATCTGCTTGTGTTCAGCCGACTCGAAGTCGAATTCTTCTATCCGGTTGCCTTTAAGTACGGCCACGCGGGTTTCTTCCGCGTGGCGCGCATCGATAAGCATGCGCTGTGCCATGGTGTTGTCTCCACGCGTCTCGCCTGCGTCAGCCTGGTGGGGCGGTCGCGGCAAGGCGCGTTATCTGTCGTGAAAAATCGCCGGCCTTCGCGGGCCAGGCGGGATGGGAATTCCGCCACCGCCCCGATCGGGGGCATGTGGGGAGCGTGTGCGTCTGCGACCAAGCGGACGGCTGCCATATGCTCGGCCCCGACCATGCGTCCGCCTGCCCGGCCTTGCGGCGTGGCTGGATCGAACGGGTGGGGAGTGCGCATAGGTCGCATCAACCTGTTAGTTTGCGGGGTCGACCACACGAGGTAAAATCCGTGTGGCCGGTCTGTAGTCCCGATCGCGAGCCCACCTGCGAGAGCGGACAAACCGCTGATCGAAAAGGGGCTCGCGCCTCGTGACTGGAAGTGGCTAGCATCGCGCGAGGGGCGCGGCAACTCTATTGCGCAAGCATGTGACGTCTATTGCGCAAGCGAGGTGCCACATCTTACTAGGGACAGGGATGGGCCGCTTTTTTCAGATCCTTGCAATTTTCCTGCTGCCGGTGGTGATCGTCGGCGGGGTGTATGTGCTTGGGCTGACCATTCCGGTGCCGCATCTGGGGCGCGACTACGTCATCAGCCTGGTGCTGCCGGAGGCGGGCCAGCCGGTCGATCTTCCGACAATCTACGGCCCGCCCGACAATTCGCGCCCGCTGGTGGTGATCGACGCCGGTCACGGCGGAAAGGACCCGGGCACGGTTTCGGGCGACCGGTACGAGAAGGACGTGGTGCTGGAACTGGCGCTGGCGCTGAAGGATCGCCTGATCGAGGAAGGCGGCATCCGCGTGGCGCTGACGCGCGAGGACGATACCTTCCTCGTCCTGCAGGAACGGCCCGAGATCGCGCGGCGGCTCAACGCCGACCTGTTCATCTCGCTCCACGCAGACAGCGCGGGTGATTCCGAAAGCGCGTTCGGGGCCAGCGTCTACACCCTGTCGCGCGAGGCATCGAGCGAGGCTGCGGCGCGGTTCGCCAATCGCGAGAACAATGCCGACCTGCTCAACGGCGTGGTGGTCAAGAACCAGAGCGATCCGGTGAACGATATCCTGGTCGAACTCTCGCAGCGCCGGGTGCAGGAAACCAGCCGCGAGTTCGGCGAGCTGATCGAGCGTGAGGGGAAGGGCAGGCATCGCTTCCATTCGCAGACCCAGCGCTCCGCCGCGCTCGCGGTGCTGCGTGCGCCCGATGTGCCCGCAGTGCTGTTCGAAGTCGGCTTCCTAACCAATCCGGACGATGCCGCGCGGCTATCGTCGGACGAGGGGCGCGAGGAATTTGCCGGTTTTCTTGCCCGCGCGATCCGCGTGTTCTTCGCCCGCCAGTCGGTCGGCTAAACGACCCCGTGCGAATGTTCACCATTGGTTATGGCGGTCTGCGCGAGGAGCGTGCTAAGGGCGCTGCCGCATCATGACCGAGCTATCAGTCGAACATATCCGTTACCGGATCCAGCGTGGATCGCAGGACGCCTTCGCCGAGTTCAAGCAGACCTGGCGGGACAACTGGGCGGTCCGCTGGATCGTCTATGGCACGATCGCCTTTCTGGCGCTGGTCGGGATCGCGTGGTTCCTGATCGGACGCGACCTGCCCGATGCGAGCGCGCTGCAGGATTACGAGACGCCGCTGCCCACCGTGGTACGCGGCGCCGATGGCGAGATCGTTGGCAGCTATGCACGCGACCGGCGGGTGCAGCTCGATTACGTCGATTTCCCGCGTCCGCTGGTCAACGCATTCCTCGCCGCCGAGGACGAGACCTTCTGGCGGCACAACGGGGTCGATATTACCGGCACGCTCAACGCAGTGCTCGACTATGCGCGCAAGGCCGGGACGGACGAACGTGCGGTCGGCGGGTCGACCATCACCCAGCAGGTGGCCAAGAACGTGCTGCTGAGCGATGAGTATTCGATCACCCGCAAGCTGAAGGAAATGCTGGTCGCGCGGCGGATCGAACAGACGCTGACCAAGCAGGAAATCATCACTCTCTATCTCAACGAGATTCCGCTCGGCCGGCGCAGCTTCGGGGTGCAGGCGGCGGCGCGCGCCTATTTCGACAAGGATGTCGGCGATCTCGACCTGCATGAGATGGCGTTCCTCTCGATCCTGCCCAAGGCGCCCGAACGCTACGGGCGCTCGAAGTACGAAGAGCTCGCGATCACGCGTCGCAACTACGTGCTCGACAAGATGGCGGAGAATGGCTGGGCGAGCGAGGCCGATGTCGCGGCCGCCAAGGCCAAGCCGCTCGGGCTGACTTCGGGCGCGGCCTCGATCCGCAATGCCGATGCGGGCTATTTCATCGAAGAGGTCCGCCGCCAGCTGCTCGACCGGTTCGGCGAGACTGCGGATGATGGGCCCAACAGCGTTTATGCAGGCGGCTTATGGGTGCGCACCTCGCTCGACCTCGAATACCAGCAGGCCGCGCGCGATGCGCTGCGCAAGGGAATGCTGCGCTATCACGGCGGGCGCGGATGGAGCGGCCCGGTCGCCACGCTCGACCCCAGCAAGGGCGATCTGGGCAGCCAGCTCGCAAGCGCGAATATTGGGATCAATTACAAGGACTGGCGGGTCGCGGCCTTCACCGGATCTGGCCAGATCGTCTTTTCCAACGGCGAAACCGCCACGCTGGGCGGTGCGCCAAGCTCGCTCAAGGAAGGGGACGTGCTCGCGGTGCGCCCCTCGGGCAATGGCTGGCGGGTGGCGGTCATCCCCGATGCGTCGGGCGGGATCGTGGTCGAAGACCCGCAGACCGGTCGGATCATGGCGATGCAGGGCGGGTGGGACAGCCGCCTAGAAAGCTTCAACCGGGCCACGCAGGCCAATCGCCAGCCGGGCTCCACGGTAAAGCCCTTCGTCTATGCCACCGGGCTGGACCACGGGATGACCCCGGCAACGCAGGTCGATAACAGCAGCTTCTGCGCCTACCAGGGCGCACAGCTCGGCCAGAAATGCGTTCGGGGCGGGCGCGCGGGGACCTATACCCTGCGCTATGGCCTCGAAAATTCGCAAAATGTGATGACCGCTAATATCGCCAACGAGGCGGGCATGCCCAATGTCATCAAGACCTACGAGCGGGTCGGCATCGGCTCTTACCAGCCCTACATCGCCTTCGCGCTGGGCGCGGGCGAGACCACGGTCGAGAAGATGACCAACGCCTTCTCCACGCTCGCCAACCACGGCCGCCTCAACGATCCGACCGTGATCGACTATGTGCAGGATCGTCGCGGCAAGGTGATCTGGCGCGCCGACAAGCGCGAGTGCGAGGGCTGCAACATGCCCGAATGGGATGGTTCGGCCATGCCCCGGCCCGGCCCGATGGGGCGGCAAGTGATGGATGCGCGCACCGCGTTCCAGATCACCCACATCCTCGAAGGGGTGATTACCCGCGGCACCGCCAAGGTGCTGCGCGGAACCGGCCTGCCGCTGTTCGGCAAGACGGGAACGACCACCGGCCCCAAGGACGTGTGGTTCATCGGCGGTACGCAGCAGCTGATGGTCGGCACCTATCTTGGCTTCGACCGGCCGCGCAACATGGGCGGTTATGCCCAGGGCGGCACCATCGCCGCGCCGATCGTCAAGGATTTCATCGAGGAAACGCGCGAGCGGTGGAGCGCCAATCCGCCGGTTGCGCCTGCAGGCGTGCGGATGGTCCGGGTCGACCGGCGCACCGGTGGCCGGGTGTTTGATGCGCCCGCCAGCACCGAAGATAACGCTGCGGTCATCTGGGAGGCGTTCAAGCCCGATACCGAACCGCCACGCTCGACCCGCGCATCCGAAATCGCGGCCCAGCGACAGGAGTTTCTGGACCTGATCCGCCGTGC
This sequence comes from Citromicrobium bathyomarinum, assembly GCA_001306305.2. NCBI lineage: Bacteria > Pseudomonadati > Pseudomonadota > Alphaproteobacteria > Sphingomonadales > Sphingomonadaceae > Citromicrobium > Citromicrobium bathyomarinum. The sequence goes on along the minus strand of CP155577.1, from coordinate 2,242,234 downwards.
GCGCCGCGCGAAGAACGAAGCCGCCTTGGCGGCCGAGCGGGAGGAGCCGCCCGAGAGCTTCGTAGAGGAACAGGGCGGGATTTACTGACCGAGCGCCTTGCCATGGGCGCGGCGCGTCCCTAGCGCTGCCTGCCCGTTTCTGTGGAGAAAAATGCAATGCGTGCCGAAGGGCAGGCCCATATCGACCGGATCGAAGCTGCGCTGGCGCTGGTGCGCCAGTCGCTCGACTGGGAGCGCGCGCTGCGCGAACTCGACGAGCTGAACGCGCGCGTCGAAGACCCGACCCTGTGGGACGATCCCAAGCAGGCGCAGGCGATCATGCGCGAGCAGAAGCGGCTCGAAAGCGCGATCGGCACGGTCAACACGATCTCGTCCGAAATGGCCGACGCGATCGAGTTCGTCGAAATGGGCGAGGCCGAAGGCGATGACGACATCGTCAACGAAGGGCTCACCAGCCTCGAAAAGCTCGCCGCGCGCGCCGATGCGGACAAGGTCCAGGCACTGCTCTCGGGCGAGGCGGATGCGAACGACGCCTATCTCGAAGTCCATGCCGGCGCTGGCGGGACGGAGAGCCAGGACTGGGCGGAAATGCTGATGCGGATGTATGTCCGCTGGGCGGAAAAGCGCGGCTTCAAGGTCGAGACGGTCGAATATCAGTCGGGCGAGCAGGCCGGGATCAAGTCGGTCACGCTGCATATCAAGGGCGAGAACGCCTACGGCTACGCCAAGACTGAAAGCGGCGTGCATCGCCTCGTGCGGATCAGCCCATATGATTCGAGCGCGCGGCGCCACACCTCGTTCAGCTCGGTCTGGGTCTATCCGGTTATCGACGACGATATCGAGATCGAGATCAACGAAAGCGACCTCAAGATCGATACCTACCGCGCGTCGGGCGCCGGCGGGCAGCACGTCAACACGACCGATTCCGCGGTCCGCATCACCCACCAGCCGACCGGAATCGTGGTCGCCAGCCAGAACGATCGCAGCCAGCACAAGAACCGCGCGACCGCGATGAGCATGCTGAAAGCACGGCTGTTCGAACGCGAGATGGCGGAGCGCGAGGCGGCGGCATCGGGCGAATATGCCGAGAAGACCGAGATCGGCTGGGGCCACCAGATCCGCTCCTACGTCCTCCAGCCGTACCAGCTGGTGAAGGACCTGCGCACGGGCGAAACCTCCACCGCGCCGGGCGACGTGCTCGACGGGGCGATCGACCCGTTCATCTCCGCCGCGCTCGCGCAGCGGGTGACGGGCGAGGCGGTCGAGGTGGAAGACGTCGAATAGGGCAAAAGCCGCTTTGCCAAGTCTGGCATGCGCGGTTAAGTGCCGCCCGATGATGGCACGCACGGCATTTTCCCTGTTGGCATGCACCACGCTCGCGCTTGCGGCCTGCGGCTCTTCTTCCGAAGGGGCGCAGCGGCCTGAAACCGCGCGGGCATTTCCGTTACCCGATCGCCCCGTCTCCAACCTCGGCGCGAACGCGTTCTCCGATGAGGAAACGCGAGACAGCCAGGGCGAGGCGCGCAAGGTGATGGACATGGCCTCGATCGAGCCGGGGATGACGGTGGCCGATATCGGCGCGGGCGAGGGCTATTACACGGTCCGGCTGGCGGAGCGCGTGGGCGAGCATGGCCGCGTGCTGGCGCAGGATATCGATCGCGGCGCGCTGGAGAGGCTGGGCCGCCGGGTCGAGCGCGAACGGCTCGACAATGTCTCGATCAAGGCTGGCGCGCAGGACGATCCGCGCCTGCCCGAGGACAGCTTCAACCGCGTCTTCATGGTCCACATGTATCACGAGGTGGCAGAGCCCTACGCCTTCCTGTGGCGGCTGTGGCCCTCGCTCGAAGACGGCGGCAAGGTGATCGTGGTCGATATCGACCGCCCGACCGACCGCCACGGCATTCCCCCCGCCTTGCTCGCCTGCGAATTCGAACGGGTCGGCTACCGGCTCGACCGGATCGAGCAGGCACCCGAACTTGCGGGATACTTTGCACAATTCTCTCGCGGCGCTACAAGGCCCGACCCAAAGGACATCGTGCCCTGTACCGGGCAGAAAAGCGCGTCCGATGCCGATAATGGCCAAGCCAATGGGTAAAGGCGCGCCCAGCTGATTAATTGGAAGTTTGATGGCATTTAAAGGACTGCGACCCATCCAGTACGGCGGTCGCGAGGTGTGGCCGCTGATCGAAGGCGGGAAGGGCGTTTCGGCGACCAATCACGCAAGCTCGGGCGCATGGGCCGCCGCGGGCGGCATCGGCACCGTGTCGGCGGTCAACGCGGATACCTATGACGAGGACGGCAATCCGATCCCGCAGGTCTATCCGCAGGCGACCCGCAAGGAACGGTTCGAACAGCTGGTCCGCTACGCCATCGATGGTGCGACCGAGCAGGTTAACCGTGCTTACGAGATCGCCGACGGCAAGGGCGCGATCAACATCAACGTCCTGTGGGAACAGGGCGGCGCACAGCAGGTGCTGGAAGGCGTGCTGGATAATTGCGCCGACAAGATCACCGGCGTCACCTGCGGGGCAGGCATGCCCTACAAGCTGGCCGAGATCGCCGCACGCTACAACGTGCACTATCTGCCGATCGTCAGCTCCGCGCGCGCCTTCCGCGCGCTGTGGAAGCGCAGCTATTCCAAGGTGCCGGACCTGCTGGCGGCGGTGGTCTACGAAGATCCGTGGCTGGCGGGCGGGCACAACGGCCTGTCCAACGCCGAAGATCCGACCAAGCCGGAAGATCCCTATCCGCGCGTGAAGGCACTGCGCGAAACGATGCGCAAGGAAGGCGTGTCGGAAGACACCGCCATCGTGATGGCTGGCGGCGTGTGGTTCCTGCGCGAGTGGGAAGAGTGGATCGACAATCCCGAGCTGGGCAAGATCGCGTTCCAGTTCGGCACGCGCCCGCTGCTGACCGAAGAAAGCCCGATCCCGCAGGTGTGGAAGGACATGCTGCGCACGATCGAGCCGGGCGACGTGCTGCTGCACAAGTTCAGCCCGACCGGCTTCTATTCCAGCGCGGTCAAGACGCCGTTCCTCTACGACCTCATGCACCGTTCAGAGCGGCAGATCCCGATCTTCAAGCGGGACGAGGAAGAGGGGACCATCCCGCTCTCCGATCACGGCAAGGCCAAATATTTCTTCGTCCACCCCGGCGACCAGCGCAAGGCGCAGGCGTGGATGCACGAAGGCTTCACCGAAGCACTCAAGACGCCCGACAATACGGTCGTGTTCGTGACCCCGGAAAGCGCGGAGCAGATCCGTGCCGACCAGCAGGGCTGCATGGGCTGCCTGTCGCACTGCCAGTTTTCGAGCTGGAAGGATCACGACGATCACACCACCGGTCGCCTCGCCGATCCGCGCAGCTTCTGCATCCAGAAGACGCTGCAGGACATCGCGCATGGCGGCGATCCGGACGAAAACCTCGCCTTCGCCGGTCACGCTGCGTACCGCTTCAAGCAGGACCCGTTCTATTCCAACAACTTCACCCCGTCGGTGAAGCAGTTGGTGGAGCGTATCCTGACCGGAGACTGACGCCATGCCCCAGCCGAAAGATGCGATGCGAGAGGACCATCTGGCACCGCCTTTCGGCTATTGGCTGCGCGAACTGCCGAACCTGCCGAAAATCTGGTCGAGCCCGGTCCGCCGGGTGCGGCTGCCGGAGCATGTTCGGGCAGGGCCGCCTGAGGGCACGCGCCCCCCGGTTCTGGTCATCCCCGGGATCATGTCGAACGACGGCGCGACTTCGCTGATGCGGCGCACGCTCGATGCGGCGGGCTACGACGCATACCCTGCGCGGATCAGCGCGATGATGACCGGTATCACCCAGGCCTTTTTCGACCGGGCCGAGGCGCGGCTGGACCAGATATGGTGCGAAACTGGTCAGCCGGTGACGCTGATCGGGATCAGTCTGGGCGGCCTTTATGCCCGCGTGCTGGCGCAGCGCCATCCGCACAAGGTCGCGCTGGTGATGACGCTCGGCACGCCTTTTTCCGGCGACCGGCGGGCCAATAATGCGTGGCGGCTGTACGAGGCGCTCAACGACCACAAGGTCGACAATCCGCCGATTTCCGACGACCCCCGGCAGAAGCCGCCGGTGCGCACGATCGCAATCTGGTCGCCGCGCGACGGGATCATCGCGCCCGCCTGCTCACGCGGGGAAGAGGGCGAGTGCGACCGCGCGATCGAGGTGCCCGAGCGGCATTTCGAGTTTTCCGCCAGCCGCGCCTCGATCGAGCGGATCCTCGAGATCCTCGGCGAGGAACTGCCGCGAAGCCGCTAGTCGGCGAAGTACCAGCCGCGCTCGCCATGGCTGGTCATGTCCAGCCCCTCGATCTCGCGCTTGCGCTTGACCCGCATGGGGATGAGGATGCCGATGACCAGCGCGAGAATGCCGGTCATCACCGCACTCCACACTGCGACCGCAGCCACCCCGATCGCCTGCGCGCCGAGCTGCGTGGCCGGGGTCATCCCCGCAGGATAGCCCGTGCCGCCGAGCGAGTAGGAGACGAACAGGCCGAGCAGCAGCGTGCCCAGCATTCCGCCCATGCCGTGGACCGCAAACACGCTCAGTGTATCGTCGATGCCCCACTTTCGCACCTGCACCAGCGCGCCGTAGCAAACGATGGAGGCGAGCGTGCCGAACAGGATTGCCGCGCCCGGTGCGATATAGCCCGCCGCGGGCGTGATCGTGGCGAGGCCCGCGACCGCACCGGTCGCCCAGCCGATCGTGGTGCATTTGCCCAGCGCGATCCGCTCGATTAGCAGCCACACCAGCGCCGCAACACAGGCTGCGAGATGGGTGTTGATGATGGCGCTCGACGCATCGTCGGTTGCCGACAGGGCGGAGCCGCCGGTGAAGCCGAACCAGCCGACCCACAGCAGGGCGGCGCCGATCATGGTCAGCACGGGGGCGTGGGGCAGCGTGGGCTTGTCCGCAAAACCTTCTCGCGGGCCGATCAGCGCCGCCGCGACCAGCGCGGACACGCCTGCTGTGGTGTGGACCACTAGCCCACCGGCAAAATCCATCGTGCCGAAGGTGCTGGCGAGCCAGCCACCGCCCCACACCCAGTGCGCGACGGGAGCGTAGACGACCAGGCTCCACGCGGCGCAGAACAGCACGACCCAGCCAAGGCGTGCGCGCTCCGCCCATGCACCGACCATCAGCGCAGTGGCGAAGATCGCGAACCCCATCTGGAACAGCACGAAGGCGCTTTCGGGCACGGTGGTGCCGTAGCGCACATTGGTCAGTTCGATCAGCATCCACGCCCGGCCATTGCCGAACCAGCCATTGCTGACATCGCCGAAGGCCAGCGTGTAGCCGGTCACCACCCACAGGACCGAAATCACTGCCGCGACAGCGCCGCATTGCAGCGCGACCGACAGCACGTTCTTAGCCCGCACCCGTCCGCCGTAGAACAGCGCGAGGCCGGGCAGAGTCATCAGCAGAACGATCGCGGAGGAGGTGAGCATCCACGCGGTATCGCCGGTATCGCTTTCCACCAGAGTGCCCACCTCCTGCGCGAAGGCCGGGCTGGCGAGCAGCACGGCCAGCAGCATGGCGGAAACGAATCTGGTCATCGGGGTGGGGTCTCCAGCAAGTCAGCCCGCAAATGTCGGCAGACGGCCGCGGGCGCGAAACCCTATAGCCCGGCTTTTGCGCATAACTGGTAAACCGGGGTTCACCTTTTCCCGCGCGCGGTCAGATCAGCGCGTCGAGCACCTGATCGGGCGGACGGTGGCCGTCGGCCCACATGTGGATATTGGCAATCACCTTGTGACCCGAATCCTCACGCCCTTCGAGCGTGGCGGAGCCGATATGGGGCAGGGTCATCACGTTGGGATGGCGGATCAGCCGCTCGTCGACCCGGGGTTCGTCCGGGTACACGTCAAGCCCGGCGCCCGCGAGCCGCCCGGCTTCCAGCGCCTCGATCAGCGCTTCCTGATCGACCAGATCGCCGCGCGCGGTGTTGATCAGGCAGGCGCCGTCCTTCATCCGCCCGATCGCCTGCCGGTCGATCATGTGATGGCTCTGCGGGTTGGAAGGGCAGTGCAGGGTGAGGATGTCGGCCGTTTCCAGCAGTTCGCCCAGCGTTTCGACATAGGTCGCGCCAAACATCCGCTCGACCGCTTCGGGCTGACGCTTGCGATTGTGATAGACGATGTCGAGCCCGAAGGCCTTTGCGCGATAGGCGACGGCCTGGCCGATCCGGCCCATGCCGACGATGCCCAGCACCTTGCCCGCCAGCTTGCGGCCCAGCATCGCGGTCGGCGCCCAGCCGCTCCATTCACCGCGCCGCACCAGCGCAATCCCTTCGCGCATCCGGCGGGGCACGCCGATGATCAGCGCCATCGCCAGGTCGGCGGTATCCTCGGTAAACACGCTCGGCGTGTTGGTGACGGTGATCTTGCGCTTGGCTGCGGCGGCCAGATCGAGATGATCCGTTCCCGCGCCGAAGCTGGCGATCAGCCGCATCCGGTCGCCGCCCGCCTCGAGCATTTCGGCATCGATCCGGTCGGTCACCGTGGGCACCAGCACGTCGCAATCGCGCATCGCCTCGATCAGCTGCTCGCGCGAAAGCGGCGTATCGCTTTCGTTGAAGCGGCAGTCGAACAGCTGCGCCATGCGCTCCTGCACCGAAGGGACCAGTGCGCGGGTCACGATGACGCGGGGAGTGCCTTGAATGCGGCGGGCGGGATCTGCGGGTTTGCTGGCCATCGCCGCCGTGCTTGGCGTGTGGCGCAAACCCGGTCAAGCGGTGGCACCATCCAGCTTGCCAGGATCGTGGCGCTTGCGGTATCTCGTTCCGCCATGCCGAGACGCCCTTTCCTGCTCGCCACGGGGCTTGCCCTGACCATCGCCACACTCACCGCAACGCCTGCCGGCGGGGCGAACCGCGGCACGCCCTACTGGGCGACGATCGACGTGACCGAGGCGAACATGCGCGTCGGGCCGAGCGCGGAATACCGGATCGAGTGGGTCTACAAACGCAAGGGTCTGCCGGTGAAGGTGGTGCGCGTGCGCGAGGGCTGGCGGCTGGTCGAGGACCCGGACGGCGATCAGGGCTGGATCGCGGCGCGGCTGCTCAGCCGCACGCGCGGCGCGATCGTCGTCGGCAAGGGCCTGGCCGAGATGCATGATTCGGATGCCGCCGGTTCCGCGATCAAGTGGAAGCTGGAGCCCGGCGTGGTGGGCCGGTTGGGCGACTGCGAGGAAAACTGGTGCGAATTCTCGGTCGGCGAACGCTCCGGCTTCGTCGAAGCGAATCGCCTGTGGGGCGCGGGCGAGCCTTAGGCCTGTGATGTGAGTTCCTGCGAAAGCAGGAACCTCGGGCAAACTGGTCTCCTGGCGATGGAGGCCCCCGCTTTCGCGGGGGCCCGCACCTAGCTCAGACCATTTCCACGGCAACCGCGGTGGCTTCGCCGCCGCCGATGCACAGCGAGGCGATGCCGCGCTTCTTGCCCTGCTGCTTGAGTGCGTTGAGCAGCGTCACGATGATCCGCGTGCCGCTGGCGCCGATCGGGTGACCCAGCGCGGTGCCGCCGCCGTTCACGTTGATCTTGTCGTGCGGGATGCCGATGTCGCGCATCGCGAACATCGCGACGCAGGCGAAGGCTTCGTTGACTTCCCACAGGTCGACGTCTTCCGCGCTCCAGCCGGTCTGTTCGAGCAGCTTCTCGATCGCGCCGATGGGCGCGACGGTGAACTTGCTCGGCTCCTGAGCGTGCGCGGCGAGCCCGACGATCTTGGCCACCGGCGTCTGGCCGTTTTCCTTGGCGACGCTTTCGCGGCTGAGGACCACGGCGGCCGCACCGTCGGAGATGCTCGACGAGGTGGCAGCGGTGATCGTGCCGTCCTTGGCGAAGGCGGGGCGCAGCTGCGGGATCTTGTCGGGCTTGCCCTTGCTGGGTGCCTCGTCATGCTCAACCGTGGTTTCCCCCTTGCGAGTCACGATCGTCACGGGGACGACTTCGCCATCAAAGGCACCGCTCTCGATCGCGGTATTGGCGCGGCGGAGCGATTCGATGGAATAATCGTCCATTTCCTCGCGGGTCAGCTGGTATTCGTTGGCGGTTTCCTGCGCGAAGGTGCCCATCGCGCGGCCTTCCTCGTAGGCATCTTCCAGCCCGTCGAGGAACATGTGGTCATAGGCGGTGTCATGGCCGAGCCGTGCACCGCTGCGGTGCTTTTTCAGCAGATAGGGAGCGTTGGTCATGCTCTCCATGCCGCCCGCAACCACGTAGTCGACGGTGCCGCTGGCGAGCGCTTCGGAGCCCATGATAACGGTCTGCATCCCGCTGCCGCACACCTTGTTCACCGTGGTCGCCTGCACCGACTTGGGCAGGCCTGCCTTGATCGACGCCTGACGGGCAGGGGCCTGGCCGAGGCCGGCGGGAAGCACGCAGCCCATGTAGGTCCGGTCGAACTTGTCCACCGGCACGCCCGAGCGGTCCACCGCCGCCTTCACCGCCGTCGCGCCGAGGTCGGTCGCAGTGGCATCGGCCAGTGCGCCCTGCATGCTGCCCATCGGGGTGCGCGCGTAGGAGAGGATGACGATCGGATCTGCTTCGGAAAACTGGGGCATTGGTAAGCTGTGCCTTTCTGTTGTCGCAACGCTTTGGCTCAATTCGCGTTCGATGTAATAGCACTGCCAAGAAACACAATCGGAGAGCCGAGACATGAGCGATACACCGCCCCAGACCCTTGAGCGCATTCTGGAAACCCAGCGCCGGGCCTTCACCGCGGCGCGGCCAGAGCCGCTCTCCATCCGGCGCGACCGGATCAAGCGGGCGATGTCGATTCTCTCGCAGCACGGCGAATCGCTGGCCGAGGCGATGAATGCGGACTTCGGCAGCCGCAGCTTCGAAGGCTCGATGATGACCGACATCGTCAGCACGATCGGCTTCGGCAAATACTGCCTCAAGAACATGGACCACTGGGCTGCGCCCGATAAGCGCTCGGTCCGCTTCCCGCTCGGCCTGATGGGTGCGAAGGCGGAAGTGCGCTACGAACCCAAGGGCGTGATCGGGATCATGAGCCCGTGGAACTTCCCCGTGAACCTCAGCTTCGGCCCGCTGATGCAGGTGCTCGCCGCGGGCAACCGCGCGATGATCAAGCCGAGCGAATTCACGCCCGCGACCAGCGACCGGATGCGTGAACTGGTCGCCGATGTTTTCGACGAAGATGAGGTAGCCGTCGTCACCGGCGGGCCGGATGTGGCGCAGGCGTTCTCCTCGCTGCCCTTCGACCATCTGGTGTTCACCGGATCGACCGCAACGGGCCGCAAGGTGATGGAGGCGGCGGCCAAGAACCTCGTGCCCGTCACGCTGGAACTGGGTGGGAAGAGCCCGACGATCATCGGCAAGGGTGCGGACCTGACCCGCGCAGGCGAGCGGATCGCTCTGGGCAAGATGCTCAACGCCGGGCAGATCTGCCTTGCCCCCGATTACCTGCTGGTGCCCGAGGATCAGGAGGAAGGCGTGGTCGCGGCGGTCCAGTTGGGCGTGCACCAGATGTATCCCACGCTGCTCGATAACGAGGATTACACCGCGATCATCTCGGACAAGCATTTCGAGCGGCTCAAGGGCATCGTCGAGGATGCCAAGGCCAAGGGGGCCGAGGCGATCGAGGTGAACCCTGCGAACGAGAGCTTCTCCAGCGCCAACACCCGTAAGATGCCGCTGACGATCCTACGCAATGTCACCGACGACATGAAGGCGATGCAGGAGGAAATCTTCGGCCCCGTGCTGCCGGTGAAGACCTACAAGGCGATCGACGAGGCGGTCGATTACATCAACGATCACGACCGTCCGCTGGGGCTCTACTACTTCGGCAGCAATGCAAAGGAGCAGGAGCACGTGCTCGACCGCACGATCTCGGGTGGGGTCACGGTCAACGACGTGATTTTCCACATTTCGGTCGAGGATATGCCGTTCGGCGGGGTCGGCCCCTCGGGCATCGGCAGCTATCACGGGCCCGAAGGCTTCCGCGAATTCAGCCACGCGCGCAGCACCTATCAGCAGCCCAAGATCGACATCGCCAAGCTTGCGGGGCTCAAGCCGCCCTATGGCGATGCGGCGAAGAAGGCGATTGCGCGCGAGATGAAATAGGCGGCGGGCAGGCGTGCCGCCTGTCTGTTGCGGAAAAACCAACGTGAGTTGCGTCGCGGGCTCCCTTGCGCCCGCGCGGCGTGCGGCCTAGAGGCGGCACCGACAAGCGGACTGATGGAAACTGCGCGTGATCGATCTCGGACAATATCTGCCTATCCTCCTGTTTCTCGGGGTGGCCTTGGCCATTTCCTGCGTCTTCGTGTTCCTGCCGATGGGCGTCTCGCGCCTGACCGGCACGCACAACCCGACCGCCGAGAAGCTGAGCGAGTACGAATGCGGCTTCCCCGCCTTCGAGGAGCCGCGCAGCCAGTTCGACGTGCGCTTCTACCTCGTCGCGATTTTGTTCATCATCTTCGATCTTGAGGCCGCGTTCCTGTTCCCCTGGGCGGTCAGCCTCGACTTCACCGGCTGGTCGGGCTGGACCACGATGATGATCTTCATCGGCGAACTGGCCATCGGCCTGATCTATGCATGGAAAGTGGGCGCGCTGGAGTGGGAGTGATCCTGCCCGGCGCCGCGCGCGATTGGAATTGAGATGAGCGAGAACCAGACCATCACCCCGGCGGGGCACAACCCGCAGATGCAGCCCGCGGCGCAGCCCGGCGAGGTGCGTCAGCCGGATTCGGACTATTTCAACGCGCTTCAGACCGAAGTGAACGACAAGGGCTTCCTCGTCACCTCGACCGAGGAGCTGTTCCAGTGGGCGCGCACCGGCAGCCTGTGGTGGATGACCTTCGGCCTCGCATGCTGCGCGGTCGAGATGATCCACGTCAATATGCCGCGCTACGACATGGAACGCTTCGGCGTCGCCCCGCGCGCTTCCCCGCGTCAGAGCGATGTGATGATCGTCGCGGGCACGCTGTGCAACAAGATGGCACCGGCCCTGCGCAAGGTTTACGACCAGATGTCGAACCCGAAATACGTCATCTCCATGGGCAGCTGCGCCAATGGCGGCGGCTACTATCATTATTCCTACAGCGTCGTGCGCGGCTGCGACCGGATCGTGCCCGTGGACATCTACGTGCCCGGGTGCCCCCCGACCGCTGAAGCGCTGCTCTATGGCGTGATGCAGCTGCAGCGTAAGATTCGCCGCAGCGGGACGGTGGAGCGCTAAGAATGGCGACGGTTCTGCATTCCGCACCCCGCTTCACCCTGATCGACGGGCTGAAGGACACGCTGTCCGGCGCACTCGGCGAGATGCTCGTCGAAGCGAAGGAAGAGCATGGCGAGCTGCTGCTGAGCGTGCAGCGCGACCGGCTGGAGGACGCGCTGCGCCTGCTGCGCGACGATCACGGCTACCAGCAGTTGATGGAGATTGCCGGGGTCGACTATCCCGGCCGGCCAGAGCGCTTCGAAGTGGTCTACATGCTGCTCTCGCTCACCAAGAACAGCCGCATAATGGTCAAGGTGACCGCCAGCGAAACGACGCCTGTGCCCACCGCGACGACGCTGTGGCCCAATGCCGGCTGGCTCGAACGCGAAGTGTTCGACCTGTATGGCGTGGTCTTCGCAGGCAACATGGACCTGCGCCGCATCCTGACCGACTATGGTTTCGAAGGACACCCTTTCCGTAAGGACTTCCCGCTGACCGGCTATGTCGAGCTGCGCTATTCCGAGGAAGAGCAGCGCGTGGTCTACGAACCGGTTGAGCTGGCGCAGGATCTTCGCCAGTTCGACTTCATGAGCCCGTGGGAAGGCGCGGATTACGTGCTTCCCGGCGACGAGAAGGCGCATACCCCGCCGGTCGACGAGGCCAAGACCACCGACAGCCCGAAGGACACCGGCGCCGGTGCGAAGACCGACGCGAAGGCGGACGACAAGGTCAGCGCTGATGCTCCGGCGGAAGAGAAAACCGTCGAGGACCGCACGCCTGCGCCCGAACCGACCGAGGATCGACCGGACCGGGCCGAGCGCAAGGGCGATACCAAGGATACCTCCGCGGCGACCGAGCCGAAGGACAAGGATTGAGCGAAGCGGGGCGGATCTCTCCGAGTGCCGCCCGCGTCGATGGAGCGATGGAGAAAGCGACTATGAAGCGAGTGCTGATGGTTTCTGCCGCCGTTCTGCTGGCGGCCTGTTCGCAGGGCGATGGCGACGCCGAGAGCGGTGACGACTTCGCCGCGCGCGTCGGGGCAGGGCAGGGCGAGGCGACCCCCGCGCCCACCGGCACGGTCGCGCCGCCCGAAAGCACCATGGCGCGCGGCTCCGCCGTGCCCGAGGGCGCGGACCCGATGGGTCTCGAAAAGCTCGGCAATATTGCACGCGTCGATCTCGGTCCGCGCGACGGCGGCTGCACCTTCTCGCTCAATGCGCAGGAACTGCTGCTCGCCGGCGCGCCCGATGACGAGGCGGTGAAGGGCAAGGGTGTGGTCCGGATCGGCGGCGAGCTGATCAACCTCACCGCCGAAAATGGCGGGCTGGGCGCGATCTACGCGGGGCCGACGATGACCGCCGAAGGCGTGACCGTGAAGGTCGTGCCCGCAGCGGGCAATGATGCGATGCGGACCGCGGACCTCTACGTCGCGGCCGATGGCAAACAGCGCAAGTTCGCTGGCGGGCAATGGGCCTGCGGATAGGAATGGAATAATGGCACACGGGCTGACGATCGAAGAATCGCCGACCACCGGCGACGAGCAGATCACCAACTACACGATCAATTTCGGGCCTCAGCACCCTGCGGCGCACGGCGTGCTGCGCATGGTGATGGAGCTCGACGGTGAGATCGTGGAGCGGGTCGATCCGCATGTCGGCCTGCTGCACCGCGGCACCGAAAAGCTGATCGAGCACAAGACCTACCTGCAGGCGCTGCCCTATTTCGACCGGCTCGATTACTGTTCGCCGCTGTGCATGGAGCACAGCTACGTCCTCGCGATCGAGAAGCTGCTCAACCTCGAAGTGCCGATCCGCGCGCAGTACCTGCGGGTGCTGTTCGCCGAGCTGACGCGCATGTCGAACCACTTCCTCAACATCGGCGCGCACGTGATGGACGTCGGCGCGATGACGCCGAACCTGTGGATTTTCGAGCTGCGCGAAGACTGCATGAACTTCTTCGAGCGGGCTTCGGGCGCGCGCATGCACTCCGCCTGGTTCCGCCCCGGCGGCGTCCACCAGGACGTGCCAGAGAAGCTGCTGGTCGACATCGGCGAATGGCTCGACAACCGCGTGCCCGAACTGTTCGGCGACGCGATGAGCCTCGTCATGGACAACCGCATCTTCAAGCAGCGCAACGTCGACATCGCCGTCGTCAGCCGTGAAGACGCGATCAAGTGGGGCTTCTCCGGCCCGATGCTGCGCGCAGCCGGCGTGCCGTGGGATCTGCGCAAGTCGCAGCCCTACGACGTCTATGACCGGATGGACTTCGAAGTGCCGGTGGGCACCAATTCGGACTGCTACGACCGCTTCATGGTCCGCGTGCAGGAAGTCTACCAGAGCATGAAGATCATCAAGCAGTGCCTGGCGGAAATGCCGACCGGCCCGATCGCATCGGACGACCGCAAGGTGTCCCCGCCCAAGCGCGGCGAGATGAAGCAGTCGATGGAAGCGCTGATCCACCACTTCAAGCTCTACACCGAAGGCTTCCATGTGCCCGCGGGCGAGGTCTACGTCGCGACCGAGAGCCCCAAGGGCGAATTCGGGGTGTACCTGGTCAGCGACGGGTCGAACAAACCCTATCGCTGCAAGATCCGCCCGACCGCGTTCTCGCACCTGCAGGCGATGGACATGATGACCAAGGGCCACATGCTCCCCGACGCCACCGCCATCCTCGGCGCGATCGACGTCGTGTTCGGGGAGTGTGACCGGTGAGCAAGCGCAATTTGGCCTTTCTGGTCGACATGGTGGTGGTGATCATCATCGCGTTGAACGCACTCGATTTTATTACGATAGGCTGGCTTATCTGGCCTTTGACTTTCGTTGCGCTGATCGCGTCTTTCATAGTGGTAACGACGCCGGTCGAGAAGGAGGCCGACATTGGCTGATCGCACCCCCGCACCCGACACCCCCGAACTCCGCGAGCGGTGGGGCAATTTCGCCTTCAACGCCGACTACGAGGCGAAGGCGCAGAAGGCGCTCGCCCGCTATCCTGAAGGGCGCAAGAAGTCGGCGGTCATGCCGCTGCTCGACCTTGCCCAGCGGCAGGTCGGCGAGGAAACCGATACGCAAGGCTGGCTGCCGCTGCCGGTGATCGAGTATGTCGCGAACTATCTCGACATGCCGGTGATCCGCGTGCTCGAGGTCGCGACCTTCTACTTCATGTACAACATGACGCCCGTGGGTAAGTACCACGTGCAGGTCTGCGGTACGACGCCGTGCATGCTGCGCGGCAGCGACGACATCATCGCGGCGTGCAAGAAGCGCGGGATGAAGAAGGGTGAAGTGTCCGAGGATGGCCTGTGGACGCTCACCGAAGTCGAATGCATGGGCAACTGCGCAACCGCGCCGATGGTCCAGATCAACGACGACAATTACGAAGATCTGACGGTCGAGCGGCTCGACGCCGTGCTCGACGCGCTGGCCAAGGGCGAACAGCCCAAGACCGGCACGCAGGAGCCCGGGCGCCATACGAGCGAGCCCAGCGGCGGTCCGACCACGCTCAAGGAAATGGTCACCGAGAACCACGATTACCGGGGTGAATGGTGATGGGCGATACCGCCAGGAAAGGCCTGCCGATCGTCGGGGTCATGTTCCTGATCCTGGCTGTCGTCAATTTCCTGCAGGGCGACAACTGGGTCGTCTGGGCGATCCTCGGCTTCCTGTTCGGCGGCTTCGGAATTTTCGGTGCGCGGCGCGTCGAAGGCGGTGAGCAATGAGCAACAAGCAGACCAACAATCAGGCGCTCGGCATCGCTTTCCTGATGATGGGCGTCGGTCTCAGTATTTCGCTGGGCCTGACGCTCGATCCGGCCTTCCTTGGCGCCGGGCTCCCGTTCGTCGTGGTGGGCATCGTTTTTCTCTCCAAGAGCAAGGCTGGCGCGGTCGGCGAAGGAGACAAGTGATGGAAATCAACATCGTCACCATCATCGTCGCACTGATTGCCATCGCGATCGCATGGAAAGTGCTGAGCGGCCTGTTCAAGACGCTCGCGCTGCTCGCGATCCTCGCTGTCGCGGCCTTCGTCGTCTTTGGAGCCATGGCATGAGCGAAAAGATCGACAGCAAGGACTGGACGGGTGACTATTCCACCGCCGGCCATTATCCGCTCGCCACGGACCAAGAGCGCCGCGTGCAGAGGCGCGTTATGAAATATTCACTGGCTTTCGCCTTCCTTTTGGTCGGCGGGCTTTCAATCTGGCAGGTGTTCGCATGAGCCTTCAGGACAAGGACCGCATCTTCACCAACCTCTACGGGTTTCAGGACTGGGGCCTGAAGGCCGCGCAGGCTCGTGGAGACTGGGACGATACCAAGGCGCTGCTCGCCAAGGGGCAGGATTCGATCATCGACGACATGAAGGCCAGCGGCCTTCGCGGTCGCGGCGGTGCGGGCTTCCCCACCGGCATGAAATGGTCCTTCATGCCCAAGGAAAGCAAGGACGGGCGGCCCAGCTTCCTGGTCATCAATGCCGACGAATCCGAGCCGGGTTCGTGCAAGGACCGCGAGATCATGCGGCACGATCCGCACAAGCTGATCGAAGGCGCGCTGGTCGCGGGCTTCGCGATGCGCGCGCGGGCGGCCTACATCTACATCCGTGGCGAATATATCCGCGAGGCGGAGACGCTGCAAAAGGCGATCGACGAGGCGTACGACGCCGGGCTGATCGGCAAGAACGCCTGCGGTTCGGGCTATGATTACGATGTGTTCCTGCATCGCGGTGCGGGCGCATATATCTGCGGCGAAGAAACCGCGCTGATCGAGAGTCTCGAAGGCAAGAAGGGCCAGCCGCGCCTCAAGCCGCCGTTCCCGGCGGGTGCGGGCCTCTATGGCTGCCCGACGACGGTGAACAACGTGGAGTCCATCGCGGTCGTGCCCACGATCCTGCGGCGCGGCCCCTCATGGTTCGCCAGCTTCGGGCGCGAGAAGAACGACGGCACCAAGCTGTTCCAGATCAGCGGGCATGTCGAAAAGCCCTGCGTGGTCGAGGAAGAGATGAGCATTCCTTTCCGCGAACTGATCGAGCGGCATTGCGGCGGCGTTCGCGGCGGGTGGGACAATCTGCTCGCGGTGATTCCGGGCGGTTCGTCCGTCCCGCTGGTCCCGGCCGAACAGATCATGGACGCGCCGATGGATTTCGACGGGCTGAAGGAACTGGGCTCCGGCCTCGGCACCGCCGCCGTGATCGTGATGGACAAGTCGACCGACATCGTCCGTGCGATCAGCCGGATCAGCTATTTCTACAAGCACGAGAGCTGCGGCCAGTGCACACCGTGCCGCGAAGGCACCGGGTGGATGTGGCGCGTGATGAAGCGGCTCGAGACGGGCGATGCCGATATCGACGAGATCGACATGCTCCACACCGTCACCAAGCAGGTGGAAGGCCACACGATCTGCGCGCTGGGCGATGCCGCCGCGTGGCCGATCCAGGGCCTGATCCGTCACTTCCGGCCCGAGCTGGAGCGGCGCATCGCCGAACGCGGCGAGGCGATGGCGGAGGCGGCGGAGTGATCGCTCGCGCGCTTCTTCTTCTGGCTCTGGTTGCGGGGCTCGCAGCGCCGGCCCATGCGCGAGACAAAGAGCCCGAGGCTGACGCGCGCAAGGCAATGTCGGCCTATGTCGACTGTTTGCTGAACCGGTCGGGCTATAAGCTGCGCAAGGCGATAGATATCCCTGTGGGTGATCCTTCCCTCACGGCGACCTTGGCAAAGCTCGCAACCTCGAGCTGTCTTGGCGACACTTCCGGCGATGTGGAATTGCGCATGCAGCCCCTGGTTCTTCGCGGCGCTGCGTTCGAGAGTTTGTATCGAAGCAAGTTCGGCGACGCTCTCGAGATCGAAGACTTTTCGCAGCTTGTCCCACTCCAATATCCTGTTGCGACCCCAGAGACGCAGAATGTGGACGGCTATGCTGCGAGTTATTTGCTGATGATGGCGGTGGGCGACTGCCTGGTCAGAGCTGATGCGTCGGCCTCGCATAATCTGGTCCTCTCGGAGATCGCCAGCGCAGGCGAAACCGATGCAATCGAATCACTGATGCCGATGCTGCCAGTGTGCATTCCGGCAGGCAGAACGCTCGAACTCAGCAGGTCGATGTTGCGTGGGGCAATCGCCGAGCCACTCTATCGGCTCTCCGTCCAGCAATCGGAAACGGGCCTGTGATCGCTCGCATCGTCGCCCTGTTCACGCTCGCCGCCGCCATCGCGGTGTTCGCTACTGCGCCGCTCGAAGCGCAGCGGACGGGTACCCGGCTGGGCGGCAATGCGAAGAAATCCGACCCGGAAGCGGTCCTGCGGGTGGTTGCGCAGTGCGCTGCTGACCGCAAGCCCGCCTATGCCCTTGCGCTGCTCGACGCGTTGCCGGGCAGTGACGAGGAAAGCCGCCAGTTCAGGCGCGGTCTCGGCGATCTGAGCAATTGCATGGATTACGACCGTAATCTTGCGGTTGGTAGTGACATCATGACGGCGAGCGCGCTGGCGTTTCGCCTGATGCTGGTCGAACAGATGGTCGCCAACCGGCTCAAGTCGCCCGTCGATACGGCGGCGATCGGTGGCGGGGAGCCGTGGTTTCTCGCCCTGATACCCGAGGGCGAGAGCGAAGTTCAGGCCGACGCGCGCTACATGGTGCTGATGGAATTCGGCGATTGCGTCGTATCGGCAGCGCCCTCGCAGAGCGTCGCGTTCATCTCCGCGACGCCCGGAACCGCGGGCGAGCAGACTGCGATCCAGGGCCTGGTCCCGTTCCTCGGCCCGTGCATCGCGAGTGGTGACGAAATCCAGCTCACGCCTGCAATGCTGCGCCGGGCGCTGAGCGAGCCGCTTTATCATCGCATGGCGCAGGCCGGGTAAGGGGGCAGGGATGTTCGCTATCAGACATTTTTCGCTATCGATGGCGGGGGCAGCCTGTGCGCTTTCCCTTGGCATCGCCGTGCCTGCGGCTGCGCAGTCGAGCGCGAAAGAGACCAGACAGGCGCATAATGTGCTGGTGGATTACAGCACCTGCGTGGCCGACGCCGAGCCAGAAATTACGCGGGCCTTCGTCCTCACCGATGGTGCCGATGCGGCGCGGGTGGACGGAGTAAAGCGGCTGTTCGATTCGCGCTGCATGGGCTTCAACTACGGCAAGCTGAAGATGGAGGATTTTCTCTTTCGCGGTGCGCTCGCCCAACGGCTTATCGAAAAGACGCTCGCTCCCGATGTGCTGGACAATGTCGCAGATCTCGAAGCGCTTAACGCGACTTACGCGGGTGGCGGCCCTGCCGCGCAGGGCCACACGCTGATGTATCGGATCGGCGAGTGCATTGCGCGGGCCGATGCTGCGGGCGCGCGAACGCTGTTTGCCACCCGGATGGGTAGCGACAAGGAGAAGGCCGCGATTCGTGCGCTTGCTCCTGTCATCAGCGGCTGCGTGCCTGCGGGGCAGGAGGTGCAGATCGACCGGGCGCGGCTGCGGTTCGGCCTTGCCACAATGTATTACCGGCTTGCGGCTCGGCTGACCGGGCAGGGTGCCGAATGACCCCACGCAGCGCCGCCATATCTGCCATTGCCCTGCTTGCTGCGAGCCTTTGCGGCAGCGCGCCTGCACTTGCGCAGTTGAGCCCGAGTACCTCGGGTTTTTCGAGCGCGCCCACGTCGGCTAACGACGAGGAGTATTTCTATATGCTCCGCCAGCTCGGCCCGTGCTTGGCGAGCAACAAGCGGGATCGGTCGATCGCCTTCCTCGATGCGCCGATCGATTCGCCGCAAGAGGCCGCCGCGTTCGACGCGCTGTTCGGTGACACGACCAACCGCTGCATGCAGAACTTCGTCAGCGCGACGCTGGTGCGTGCATGGGTGCGCGGCGTGGTTGCCGAAGGGCTGTTCAAAGACGCGATGCGCGACTGGCCGGAGGGGACCGTGCCTGCGATCGAGGAACCGGAGAGCATCGCCTCTATACATGACTTCGCACGCTGCTATGTCGCGCAAGACTTCGCGGCGGCGCGCGGCTTGATCGAAGAGACCAGGCTTGGCGACAAGAGCGAACTGGCCCGCATGCGCGAGCTGGCACCGACCTTCGGCCCCTGCATGCCGCAAGGGTCGCAGATCGCGCTCAAGCCGATGAACATTCGCATGGCACTTGCCGAAGCGCTGTACCACGCAACCCGCAATCCGGGCGCGGCGCGCTTGCCGGGCCAATCGGACTAGGACTGAGACAGAATGCCTAAAGTCACCGTAGACGGACAGGAAATCGACGCACCGGAAGGTGCCACCGTGCTGCAGGCGTGCGAGCTTGCGGGCAAGGAAATCCCGCGCTTCTGCTATCACGAGCGGCTGAGCATCGCGGGCAATTGCCGCATGTGCCTGGTCGAAGTGAAGCCCGGGCCGCCCAAGCCGCAGGCAAGCTGTGCGCTGCCCGCCACCGAAGGCCAGGAAATCCGCACGGATACGCCGATGGTGCGCGCGGCGCGGGAAGGGGTGATGGAGTTCCTCCTCATCAACCACCCGCTCGATTGCCCGATCTGCGACCAGGGCGGCGAGTGCGACCTGCAGGACCAGTCGATGAACTATGGTCGTGGCGCATCTCGCTATCACGAGAACAAGCGTGCGGTGACCGAGAAGTACATGGGCCCGCTGATCAAGACGATCATGACCCGCTGCATCCACTGCACCCGATGCGTGCGCTTCTCCGAAGAGATCGCGGGCGTGGACGAGATCGGCGCGCTCTATCGCGGCGAAGACATGCAGATCACGACCTATCTCGAACAGGCAGCCGCCCACGAGATGAGCGCCAACGTGATCGACCTGTGCCCGGTCGGCGCGCTGACCAGTCGCCCCTACGCGTACGAAGCGCGTCCATGGGAGCTGAAGAAGACGCTCAGCATCGACGTGTCCGACGCGGTCGGCGCGAATATCCGCCTCGACAGCCGTGGGCGCGAGGTCATGCGCGCGCTCCCGCGGATCAACGACGACGTCAACGAAGAGTGGATTTCGGACAAGGCGCGCTATCAGGTTGACGGCCTGACGCGCCGTAGGCTCGACCAGGTGTGGATGCGCGCGGTCGGCGGGCCGAACGCGGGCAAGCTCCAACGCGCAAGCTGGGAAGACGCGTTCGACGCGATCGTGAAGGCTGCGAAGCAGGGCGGCGAGGGCTCCATCGCGGCGGTCGCGGGCGATCTGGTCGATTGCGAGACGATGTTTGCGGCCAAGCGCCTGCTGGCAGAGCTCGGCTCGGACAAGCTCGAAGGTCGCCAGACCGGTCTCGACTATGACTGCTCCAGCCTCGCGGGAATTGCATTCAATTCGACGCTGGCGGGTATCGAGAGCGCCGATGCGATCCTGATCGTCGGCAGCCAGGTCCGCCACGAAGCGCCGCTGATCAATGTCCGCCTGCGCAAGGCGGCCAAGCGCGGCGCGAAAATCTTCCTGATCGGTCCCGAGTGGGACACGACCTTCGCCTGCGAATTCCTCGGCGAGGATGCGGGTCTGCTGCACGATCTGCCCGGCCACGTGGCCGATGCGTTCAAGGACGCGGGGCGGCCTGCGATCATCGTTGGCCCCGGCGGTCTCGCGGCGAACGCGCTGCACCCGTCGCTGGTGCTGGCGGACGAGTGGAACCTGGTGCGTGACATCGACGGAGAGGCCTGGAACGGCTTCAACGTCATCCACACCGCTGCAGCCCGGATGGGCGCGGTGATGCTCGGCTACGCGCAGAAGGGCGGGATCAAGGATGTGGTCGACGCCGCGCCTGCCGTGCTGCTCTCGCTCGGCGCGGACGCGGTCGACTACGGCGCGTTCGAGAAGAGCCTGAAGGTCTATATCGGCCACCACGGCGATGCGGGCGCGCACGCGGCGGATATCATCCTGCCCGCCGCCAGCTATGCCGAGAAGGACGGGACCTACGTGAACACCGAAGGCCGCGTGCAGTTTGCCGAAAAGGCGGTGTTCGCTCCCGGCGATGCGCGTGAGGACTGGACGATCCTGCGCGCCCTTGCCGATGCCTTCGGCGTGAGCGTGGGCTTCGACAGCTTCGCACAGCTGCAGTCGGCGATGATCGAAGCCGTGCCCGCGCTGGGCGAGGAAGGTCTCGCGCCGCTGGGCAAGCTGCCCAAGGGCAAGAAGACGCCCAAGGCCAAGGGCGCGATCGCGTACCCGATCGCCGACTTCTACCTCACCAATCCCATCGCCCGCGCGAGCGAGACGATGCAGCGCTGCTCGGCCGAACTGGTCCACGGTGACGAGATTCTGGAGGCCGCGGAATGACCGAATTCTTCCAATCTCTCGGCATGAACTACGAGTGGGCGTGGTTCGTCGCGACGATCGCGGGCATCCTGCTGATCGCACTGCCGCTGATGCTGGCGGTCGCCTACGTCATCCTGATCGACCGCAAGGTCTGGGCCGCGATCAACCTGCGCAAAGGCCCCAACGTGGTCGGCCCGTTCGGCCTGCTGCAGAGCTTTGCAGACGGTCTGAAGGTGTTCCTGCAGGAAACCATCATCCCGAGCGCAGCGAACAAGGGCATCTTCATCATCGCGCCGATCATCACCTTTACGGTGGCGCTGGCGGCGTGGGCGGTGGTGCCGTTCGCGGATGGAGTGGTGCTGGCGGATATCAATGTCGGCCTGCTGTACATCCTCGCGATCAGCTCGCTGTCGGTTTACGGCGTGGTGATGGCCGGGTGGGCCTCGAACTCGAAATACCCGTTCTTCTCCGCCATGCGTGCCGCTGCGCAGATGATTTCGTACGAAGTCTCGATCGGCTTCATCCTCGTGTGCGTCGTGCTCTGGGCAGGTTCGTGGAACCTCACCGAGATCGTCGAGGCGCAGCGCGGCCACGGTTTCGGCATCGTCAACGGGTTCTATTTCAACCTGCTGCTGTTCCCGATGTGGGTGGTGTTCTTCATCAGCTCGCTTGCGGAAACGCAGCGCGTTCCGTTCGACCTGACCGAGGCGGAGAGTGAGCTGGTTGCCGGGTATCAGACCGAATATTCCAGCATGGCTTTCGCGCTCTACTGGCTGGGTGAATATGCCAACATCCTGCTGATGTGTGCGCTCAATACGCTGCTGTTCTTCGGCGGGTGGCTGCCGCCTGTCGACTGGGCGCCGCTGTACTGGGTGCCGGGGATTATCTGGTTCCTGCTCAAGACGCTGTTCTTCTTCTTCATGTTCAGCTGGGTGATGGCGACCGTGCCGCGCTACCGCTACGACCAGCTGATGCGGCTTGGCTGGAAGATCTTCCTGCCGATGAGCCTGATCTTCGTTTTCGTCATCAGCGGCTACCTGATGGCCACCGGGCATTTCGGAAGCGCAGCATGAGCATGATTTTGGCCCTGGCCGCCTTGGCGGGCACCACTTTCCAGTGCAGCGCGGATACGGCGACTTTCACCATATTCGCACCTGACGAGGAGCAAACCGCGAACGTCATGGGAAATGTGCTGACGCTGTACAGCGTGACCGGCGATGGCGAGATCGTGCCGTCGTCCGCACGTATCTCCCAGGTTTTCGACGATATGCCCAACTCGCTCTACATCGAGATGAAGAGCGACGAAGCGACGATCGAATTCGAGATCTCCGAAGTCGATATGGCGGCTGCCACCGCTAGAGCGGCGGTTACCGGCACGCTGCCTTCGGGTGAGGTGATGGCCGTTCCCGGCTCCTGCACGATCGGCACAATTGCTCGCGAGGAAACTGACGCATGAGCATCGCACAAACCATCAAGGCCTTTACCCTCTACGAGTTCGTGAAGGCCCACGCGCTGACCCTGAAGTATCTCTTCAAGCCCAAGGTCACGATCAACTACCCGTACGAGAAGAACCCGATCAGCCCGCGGTTCCGGGGCGAGCATGCGCTGCGCCGCTATCCCAACGGGGAAGAGCGCTGCATTGCGTGCAAGCTGTGCGAGGCGGTGTGCCCGGCGCAGGCGATCACCATCGAGTCGGAGCCGCGCGCGGACGGTTCGCGCCGCACCACGCGCTACGACATCGACATGACCAAGTGCATCTATTGCGGTTTCTGCCAGGAAGCGTGCCCGGTGGACGCGATCGTCGAGGGTCCGAACTTCGAATATTCGACGGAAACCCGGGAAGAATTGCTTTACGACAAGGCCAAGCTGCTCGCCAATGGTGACAAATGGGAACGCGCCATCGCAGCCAACCTTGAAGCCGACGCGCCCTACCGCTAGGCGCGCCACAGACCACTCGCGGGGCACTTTTTCAAAGCCATGATCCAGGCCATAGCCTTCTACCTTTTCGCAACGATGGTGATCGCCAGTGGCGTGCTCACCATCATGAGCCGCAATCCGGTGCATTCGGTGCTGTGGCTGATCCTGGCGTTCTTCAACGCGGCGGGCCTGATGGTGCTGCTGGGCGCGGAGTTCATCGCGATGCTGCTGGTCGTCGTTTACGTCGGTGCCGTGGCCGTGCTGTTCCTGTTCGTGGTGATGATGCTCGACGTCGACATGGCGGAGCTGCGCGCCGGGTTCATCAAGAACTTCCCGCTGGGGATCGCGATCGCGCTGGTCCTGCTGGCGGAGCTGGTGCTGGGCATCGGCGCGCTGGGGGCCGGGCCGCTTGAGCTGGGCACGGCGAGCGGTGCGAACGCGCCCAATCTGGCCAACAGCAATATCGAGAATATCGGCGCGCTGCTCTATTCGAAGTACATCTTCGTGTTCGAGGCCGCGGGCCTGATCCTGCTGGTGGCGATGATCGGCGCGATCGTGCTGACCCACCGCGACCTCAAGACCACGCGCGGCCACCAGAACATCACCAAGCAGGTTCGTCGCAACCCGAAGGAAGCAACCCAGATGAAGCAGCCGACCGTCGGCGAGGGGGTCGAGCTATGATCGGCATCCAGCATTACATCATCGTCAGCGCGATCCTGTTCGTGCTCGGCGTGCTTGGCATCTTCCTCAACCGCAAGAACGTGATCGTCATTCTGATGGCGATCGAGCTGATCCTGCTGGCGGTGAACATCAACCTCGTCGCGTTCAGCGCCTTCCTCGGCGACCTGACCGGGCAGATCTTCGCGATGTTCGTGCTGACCGTGGCGGCGGGCGAAGCGGCCATCGGGCTCGCGATTCTCGTCATCTTCTTCCGTGACCGTGGCACGATCGCGGTCGACGATGTGAACCGGATGAAGGGCTGAACCACCCGTGCAGTCTTCGATCCTCCTCATCGTCTTCCTGCCGCTGGCGACTGCCATTGTCGCCGGGCTTTTCGGCGGCACGATCGGCAAGACGCCGGCCAAGGTGCTCACGACCGTCGGGCTGTTTGCCTCCTGCGCGCTCAGCTGGCCGATCTTCCTCGATTTCCTCGGCGGCAATGCCCAGGCGCAGGTCGTGCCGGTGCTCCAGTGGGTGCAGTCGGGCGATCTCTCGTTCGACTGGGCGCTGCGCGTCGACACGCTGACCGCGGTCATGCTGGTGGTCATCACCAGCGTCTCCGCGCTCGTCCACCTGTACTCGTGGGGGTACATGGACGAAGACCCCAGCCAGCAGCGCTTCTTCGCCTATCTGAGCCTGTTCACCTTCGCGATGCTGATGCTCGTGACGGCGGACAATCTGGTCCAGATGTTCTTCGGATGGGAAGGCGTCGGCCTCGCGTCGTACCTGCTGATCGGCTTCTGGTATAAAAAGCCCAGCGCCAACGCCGCCGCGATCAAGGCCTTCGTGGTCAACCGCGTGGGCGACCTTGGCTTCATGCTCGGCATTTTCGGCACCTTCCTGGTGTTCGGCACCGTCTCGATCCCCGCGATCCTCGAACAGGCTCCTGCGATGAGCGGCAGCTCGATCACCTTCATGGGCATGCGCCTGATGACGATGGACATCCTGTGCCTGCTGTTGTTCGTCGGCGCGATGGGCAAGTCCGCGCAGCTGGGCCTGCACACCTGGCTGCCCGACGCGATGGAAGGCCCGACCCCGGTTTCCGCGCTGATCCACGCCGCCACCATGGTGACCGCAGGCGTGTTCATGGTCTGTCGCCTGTCGCCGATGTTCGAGACCGCACCTGTGGCGCTGACCGTGGTGACCGTGATCGGCGGGGCGACCTGCCTGTTCGCGGCGACGATCGGCACCACGCAGTGGGACATCAAGCGGGTCATCGCCTATTCGACCTGTTCGCAGCTGGGCTACATGTTCTTCGCCGCGGGCGTGGGCGCCTACGGCGTGGCGATGTTCCACCTGTTCACGCACGCCTTCTTCAAGGCGCTGCTGTTCCTTGGCGCGGGCGCGGTGATCCACGCGATGCACCACGAGCAGGACATGCGTTACTACGGCGCGCTGCGTAAGCGCATCCCGATCACCTTCTGGGCGATGATGGCAGGTACGCTGGCGATCACCGGCGTCGGGATCATCGACGTGTTCGGCTTTGCAGGCTTCTATTCGAAGGACGCGATCCTCGAAGCGGCCTATGCGCGCGGCACGGGCGCAGCCAACTTCGCCTTCTGGGCGGGTGCGATCGCGGCGATGCTGACCAGCTTCTATTCCTGGCGCCTGATGTTCCTGACCTTCTGGGGCAAGCCGCGCTGGGCCGATAGCGAGCATATCCAGCACGCGGTCCACCACGGGCATGACGAGCCGGAAGATCACAATCCTGCCGCGCAGGAAGATTCGGGCGAGGCCGTGGCGCACCACGTTCCCTCGACCGAGGAGAAGGACGGCACTGCCGGCTATCATCCGCATGAGGCACCGTGGGTCATGTTGATCCCGCTGGTCGTGCTGAGCCTGGGTGCAGTGTTCGCTGGCTTCGTGTTCTACGAGCCTTTCGTCGATGCCGAAGGCTTCTGGAAGGGCTCCGTGTTCTTCAACGAGAACCTCGTCCACACGATGCACGGCGTGCCGCTGTGGGTTAAGCTGACCGCGACCATTGCGATGCTTCTGGGTCTCGCGATCGCCTGGCTGTCCTACATCCGCAATCCGAAGCTGCCGGAAGCGGCGGCCGAGCAGCTGGGCCCGATCTACCGCTTCTTCCTCAACAAGTGGTACTTCGACGAGCTGTACAACTTCCTGTTCGTGAAGCCTGCCTTCTGGCTGGGCCGCGTGTTCTGGAAGGTGCTCGACATCGGAATTATCGACAGGTTCGGGCCTGATGGCGCGGCCTGGGTGGTCAGGCAGGGATCGGTAGGGGCCAAGCGCTTCCAGTCCGGCATGCTCAACACCTACGCCCTGATCATGCTGCTCGGCGTTGTCGCCGCTATTACCTGGGTGCTGCTGTAATGGAGGGCTTCCCAATCCTTTCGCTGATGCTGCTGGTGCCGCTGGTCGGTGCGGTGCTGTGCATGTTCGTCAACGCGTCGACCGCTCGCTGGGTCGCGCTGATCGCCACGCTGATCGATCTGGTGCTGGGCATTATGCTCTGGCTCAATTTCGACATCGGCGGCGCGCAATGGCAGTTTACCGAGCGCGCGAACCTGTTCGCCGGGTTCGAATATGCGCTCGGCATCGATGGCATCGCCCTGATGCTGATCATGCTCAGCGTGTTCCTGATGCCGATCTGCATCCTTGCGAGCTGGACCAGCGTGACCAAGCGCGTCGGCGAATACATGGCCGCGTTCCTGATCATGGAACTGCTGATGATCGGCGTGTTCGCCGCGCAGGACATCCTGCTGTTCTACATCTTCTTCGAAGCCGGCCTGATCCCGATGTACCTGATCATCGGCATCTGGGGCGGCGACGACCGGATCTACGCCAGCTTCAAGTTCTTCCTCTACACGCTGCTCGGCTCGGTCGTGATGCTGATCGCGATGCTGTGGATGATCCAGGAAGCGGGCACCAGCTTGATCCCCGTGCTGCTGCAATACGACTTCCCGCCGGAAGCGCAGACGTGGCTCTGGCTGGCCTTCTTCGCCAGCTTCGCGGTGAAGATGCCGATGTGGCCGGTCCACACCTGGTTGCCCGCCGCGCACGTTCAGGCGCCGACCGCCGGTTCGGTCATCCTCGCGGGCGTGCTGCTGAAGCTGGGCGGCTACGGCTTCATCCGTTTCAGCCTGCCGATGTTCCCCGAGGCATCCGCGCAGTTCGTGTGGCTGGTGTTCGGTCTCAGCATGATCGCGGTGGTGGTCACCAGCCTGATCGCGCTGGTCCAGCACGACATGAAGAAGCTGATCGCCTATTCGTCCGTCGCGCACATGGCGATCGTGACCGCGGGCCTGTTCGCGTTCAATTCTCAAGGGATCGAGGGCGCGATGGTGATGATGCTGTCGCACGGCCTCGTCTCGGGCGCGCTGTTCCTGTGCGTGGGCGTGATCTACGACCGGCTGCACACGCGTGAGATCGCCCGCTACGGCGGCCTTGCCACCAACATGCCGCGCTACGCGCTGTTCTTCCTGCTGTTTACGATGGCGAGCATCGGCCTGCCGGGGACCAGCGGGTTCGTCGCCGAGTTCATCAGCCTTGCGGGTATCTACCAGATGTCCAGCACCACGACGTTCGTGCTGACCACCGGCATCATCCTTGGCGCGGGGTACATGCTGTATCTCTACCGCCGGGTGGTCTTCGGTGAACAGAAGAACGCCGATGCCGCCGCGATGCCGGATATGAACGCACGCGAATGGCTGATGCTGGCACCGGTGGCGGCGGCGGTTCTGTGGATGGGTGTCTATCCCGAGAGCTTCCTTGCTCCGATGCGCAGCGACATTGCGGCCATCGAAGCCCGGATCGCGCGTGCCACTCCGGCAGGTGATGCGATGCTGGTGGCAGGAACGCCCAACGAACATGCGGCCAACTACATGGCAGGCGAACATGGCAGCGGCCATGGTGCCGAAGGTGAACACGGCGCTGCGGAAGAAGGCGGCTCTGAAGGGGCCGAACACTAATGGATTACGCAACTTCCTTTGGCCGGATCATTCCCGAGCTGCTCCTGACCGGTTCCGGCCTGGTGCTGCTTATGATTGCCGCGTTTGGCGGTGAGAAGGCGAGCCGCCTGGTCTCGATCCTTGCCGCAGTGGCAATCGGCGCGGCTGGCTGTCTTGTCATTCCGACGCTGGCGAATGGTGTCGAGGGCGAGGCTGCGACCGCGTTTTACGGCCAGATCAGCGCCGACTCTTTCTCCGCTTTCGCAAAGCTGCTGGTCTATCTAGCGGCGATCGGCTGCCTGATGATCGCGCCCGGCTTCTTCAACCAGCGGCGCGCGATGAAGCCCGAATATCCGGTGCTGGTGCTGTTCGCCACGCTGGGCATGAGCATCATGGTCTCCGCGACCGATCTGATGACGCTCTATATCGGGCTCGAACTCAACAGCCTCGCGGCCTATGTGCTCGCCAGCTTCCTGCGTAACGACAGCCGTTCGGCGGAGGCGGGGCTCAAGTATTTCGTCCTCGGTGCGCTTGCCAGCGGCATTCTGCTCTACGGGATGAGCCTTACCTACGGCTTCACCGGCACGACCAGCTTCGCCGGCATCCGCGCGGCGCAGGAAGCGGGGCTTTCCACCGGTGCGCTGTTCGGGCTGATCTTCGTGCTGGCAGGTCTGGCGTTCAAGATTTCCGCCGTGCCGTTCCACATGTGGACCCCGGACGTTTACCAGGGCGCGCCGACCCCGGTGACGACCTTCTTCGCCACCGCGCCCAAGGTGGCAGCGGTCGCGCTGACCGCGCGCGTCGCGCTCGACGCGTTCGGTTCGCAGGCCGATGCCTGGCGGCAGATCGTGATCTTCGCCGCGCTCGCCTCGATCATTGTGGGTGCGCTCGGAGCGATCGGGCAGAACAATCTGAAGCGGCTGCTCGCCTATTCCTCGATCAACAATGTCGGCTTCATCCTGATCGGCCTCGCCGCGGCGACGGTCGAAGGGGCGAGCGCGATGCTGTTCTATCTGACGACGTATGTGGTGATGTCGCTCGGCAGCTTCGTCGCGGTGTTGATGCTGCGTAATGGCGAGGGTGAGAACCTGGAAACTTTCGAGGATATCGCCGGTCTTTCCAGCACGCGCCCCGGCATCGCGCTGTGTCTGCTGGCGCTGATGTTCAGCCTCGCCGGAATTCCGCCGCTGCTGGGCTTCTGGGCCAAGGTCGAGGTGTTCAACGCTGCGATCCAGGCCGGCTTGGTCCCGCTGGCAGTGATCGGCATCGCGGCGAGCGTGATCGGCGCGTTCTATTACATCAAGTTCGTCAAGGTGATGTATTTCGAGGAGCCGGTAGGCCGCGCCACCAAGGGTGGCAGCGCGGCGCATTGGGCGATCCTGATCATCTGCACCCTCCTGATCTCGCCGCTCGGCTTCCTGCTGACCCGCGGACTGCAGGCGATGACCGATACGGCGGCGGCGGGCCTGTTCCCGGGCGTCTGAGCCCGCGAATGCCCGGCGCGACGTCTTGATACGGACCGTACCCGAAACCGGCTCGACCAATGCCGACCTGCTCAGCGCGCTGCGCGCCGGCGAAGCCGTGCGCGAAGGGGACTGGCTGGTCGCCGACCGGCAGGTATCAGGGCGGGGCAGGCAGGGCCGTGGCTGGCATGACGGCCACGGCAACTTCATGGGCTCCACGATCGTGCGTCTTTTGCCCGGACAGCCGCCTGCACACACGCTGTCGCTGCTCGCCGGGGTTGCCCTTTTCGAGGCGGTTCAGGGCGTGGTCAACGCGGCCGACTGCACCTTGCGCCTCAAGTGGCCCAATGACGTGCTGGTTGGAAATGCCAAGCTTTCTGGTATCCTGCTCGAAGCGCAGGGCGATGCGGTGGTGATCGGCATCGGCGTCAATCTGGTCGCCGCGCCCGATCTGCCCGACCGGAAGACGCGCGCCTTGAGCGCTTTCGGGCCCGCTCCCGATCGTGATGCCTTCGCCAGCAGCCTCGCTGCGCACTTCGCGACCGAGCTGGAGCGCTGGCGGACTTACGGCCTGGAACCGCTGTTACGCAGCTGGATCGCAGCGGGCACCCCGCGCGGCACGCAGGTGAGCGTACATGAACCCGATGGCGGGCGCGTCCACGGCCTGTTCGATGGGCTTGAACCGGATGGTTCGATGCGACTGCGCTTGGAGGATGGGGCCTTGCGTGTCATTCACGCAGGCGATGTGATCTTGGCGGAAAGGTAGCCGATGCTTCTCGCGATCGATGTCGGAAATACCAACCTCGTCTTCGCGCTGTTCGATGGGGATGATTTGCGCGCGCGTTGGCGCATCTCGACCGATGGGCGGCGCACGGGCGACGAATACGCGGTTTGGCTGTTCCAGCTGCTCGGCATCGAAGGCGTTGCCCGCGAAGAGATTACGCATATCATCTTCGGCTCGGTCGTCCCGCGTGCGGACCACAACCTTACCGTGCTGTGCGAGAAATATTTCGGCATTACCCCGATCATCGCCGGGCAGGGCGAGGCGGCGTGGAATTTCGAGATCGACGTCGATCTTCCCAGTTCGCTGGGTGCAGACCGCGCGCTCAACTGCATTGCGGCCCATTCGCTGGTCGGCGGCGACCTGATCGTGGTCGATTTCGGCACCGCGACCAAGTTCGAAGCGGTCGATTTCAACGGTGCCTACAAGGGCGGGATCATCGCACCGGGAATAAATCTGTCGCTCGACGCGCTGGTGGGCAAGACCGCCAAGCTTCCGCGCATCGCGATCCACGCCCCCGATACGGACAGCGTTATCGGGCGCAATACCGAGGATCAGATGCTGATCGGCGTGTTCTGGGGCTACGTCGCGATGATGGAAGGCCTGATCGCGCGGATGAAGAAAGAGATCGGTCGCCCGACCAAGGTGGTCGCCACCGGCGGCCTCTCGGTCTTGTTCGACGACCATACCGACATATTTGATGTCGTAGACACCGACCTGACGCTGCGCGGCCTGCACCTGCTGGCCCGGCGCACGGTCGACAAAGGATAGCATGAAAAAGAACTTCAAGCCGGAGAACGAACTCCTGTTCCTTGCCCTTGGCGGCTCGGGCGAAATCGGGATGAACGTCAACCTCTATGGCTGCGACGGCAAATGGCTGATGGTCGATCTGGGGATGACCTTCGGCGCCAATGAATACCCTGGCATCGAACTGGTTTTCGCGGATCTCGAATTTATCGAGGAACGGACGAAGGACCTGCTCGGCATCGTCCTGACCCATGCGCACGAGGACCATATCGGTGCCGTGCCGTACTTCGCGGCCGACCTTGGCGTGCCGCTCTACGCGACGCCGTTCACTGCGGAACTGGTGCGACGCAAGCTGAAGGAAGCCGATCTGGTCGACGAGGTGCCGCTGCATATCGTGCGCGAAGGCGACCAGGATATGCAGATCGGGCCTTTCGGCATCCGCTACCTCCCGCTCGCCCACTCGATCGCAGAGGGCAACGCGCTGCTGATCGACACGCCTTACGGCAAGGTCTTCCACACCGGCGACTGGAAGCTGGACGAAGATCCGATCATCGGCGAGCCGACCACCGAGGAAGAGCTGCGCGCGATCGGCGAGGATGGCGTGCTCGCGCTGGTGTGCGACAGCACCAACGTCTTCAACCCGAACGAGAGCGGCTCCGAAGGGGCGGTCTTCAAAGGCCTGCTGGAGGAAGTGCAGAACTGGCCCGACAGGCGCGTGGTGGTGACGACCTTCGCCTCCAACGTCGCGCGGCTGCACACGCTGGGCGAGATCGCCAAGGAGACGGGGCGCGAGCTGGTGATCGCCGGGCGCTCGCTCGAACGCATTTTGGAGGTGTCGCAAGGCTGCGGCTACCTGACCGATTTCCCCCAGCCGATCGACTGGGACACCGCGATGAACCTGCCGCGCGGCAAGGTTCTGATCGTGGCGACCGGCGGGCAGGGCGAGCCGCGCGCTGCGCTGGGCCGCATGGCGGACAAGAACCATCCGCTGGAGCTGGCTCGCGGCGATGTGGTGCTGTTTTCCAGCCGCCAGA
The DNA here is from genome assembly GCA_001306305.2 of Citromicrobium bathyomarinum. Lineage (NCBI taxonomy): Bacteria > Pseudomonadati > Pseudomonadota > Alphaproteobacteria > Sphingomonadales > Sphingomonadaceae > Citromicrobium > Citromicrobium bathyomarinum. The sequence continues at coordinate 2,210,255 of CP155577.1, read as the reverse complement.
TCCCCGGCAACGAGATCGCGATCGGCAAGATCATGAACCAGCTGGCCGAACGCGGGATCGAGATGGTGACCGACCGGCAGAGCATGATCCACGTCTCCGGCCACCCCGGGCGGCCCGAACTGCAGGCGCTTTATGAATGGCTGCAGCCCGAAGTGCTGGTGCCGGTACATGGTGAGATCCGCCATATGCAGGAACAGGCGCGGCTTGGTCTTGCTGAAGGCATCCCGCACGCGGTGTTCCAGAAGAATGGCGACATCGTGAGCCTCGCGCCGGGCGAGCCGGGCAAGATCGGCAGGGTGCCCACCGGGCGTCTCGTGCTCGATGGAGATCTGATCGTGCCAGCCGATGGCAGTGCGGTTACCGAGCGCCGCAGGCTATCGCGCGACGGCGTGCTGGTGGTGGTCGTAACGGGCCGTGACGATGTGACGATCCGCGCGCTGGGCCTGCCGCTGGACGAGGATTTCCCCGACTTCGTCGCCGAGGCTACCCGTGACGTGAAGGAGGCCTTGCGCCGCCTGCGCGGCCGCGACGCGAAGGATGCAGGTGCCCGGCAAGAAGCCGCGCGCCTCGCCGCGCGCCGCGCCGCCAATCGCTGGTCGGGCAAGCGCCCGCAGGTTCAGGTCGTCATTCCGGAGGCCTGAGGGAGGGCAACACGATGGGTTTCTGGTCGATCGTCGCGATCTATTTCCTGATGTGGATATTCGTCGCGTTCACGATGCTGCCCTTCGGCGTGCGCACGCACGAGGAGATGGGGCTGGACCTCGTTCCCGGACAGGCGGAAAGCGCGCCGGCCAATTTCCGTCCCGGCAGACTGGCGCTGCGCGCGTCGGTGATCGCCGCGGTGCTGACCGCCGTGTGGGTGCTGAACTGGGAGCATGGCTGGGTGACCCGCGACATGTTCGACTTCATGCTGCCACCCAGCCAGCGGGGCGCATAACGCTATCCATGGGGGGCGGGGCGACCTGCCCCCCCAGCAGCCTCAGCTGGTCCGCAGCCGCTCCAGCGCCTGCGCCATCGCGACATAGAGCTTGCCGACTTCGGAACCGAGCAGCGTCACCGCCAGCGCATTGCCGTCGCGGGTCGACAGCAGCGTGCGCAGCATCGCCTCGAAATCGTGGATGTAGCGGTTCACGTTGTTCCGGAAATCCGCATCCTCGTCATACAGTTCGGCGATTTCGCGCGCCTGCCGATTGTCGAGCAGGCGCACCGCACGCCGGGTGAACACGCCGCGATCGCCGCGCAGATAGCTGGCCCAGGCGGTGTCGGACACCTCGCCGGATAGCGACTTGGCGATGTCGATCGCGTTGGAATTGAGGCTTTCGGTAATCAGCGCCACGCGCCGTGCGAAGTCGTTGTCGACCTGCTCCTCGGCCCGCTCGCGCGCGACCGAGACGCGGTTTTCGAGATTGCCTGCCAGCTCGTTCACCAGCGCCAGCTGATCGCGCAGCTGGCGTGCGGCATCGCGTGCCGCATCGGCGGAGCGCCCTGTCGCTTCGCGCAGCTCCGCGAGCGCCTCGTCCGCCTGCGTGCGGACCGCATCGCCCACTGCACGCGCCGCCTCTTCGCCGATCTTGGTCCCGAGCTGCTCGCCTTCGCGCTCGGCATACTCCGCCAGCAGCGTGCGCGCCTTCTCGGCAGTCGTTTCGAGCTGCGAGACCGCTTCGGCGAGACGCTCGCTGGTTGCCTGTGCGACCACGCCGGTCTCTTCGTCGAGCGCCGCGAGCGTGGTGCGCAACGCGGTGATGCCCTCGGCCATGTTTTCGCGCGTTTCGGCCAGCCGGTCGTCGATCCGGTCGGCGACGGAGAAGATCTCCTCCCCCTTCTCGCGGGTCTCGATCACGTAGGCGGACAGGCGCTCGCTCTTCTCGGCGCCTTCATCGATCGTCCGGCGCAGCTTCTCGGAATTGTCCCGCAGCGCCTGCAAGCGCGCCTCGGCGGCTTCCATCGCGGTGGGCAGGACTTCGCGGCTGTGCTTGGCGCCTGCCTGGATCAGTTCGAGCAGCCGCACTCCGGCTTCGGTCACTTCGTCCAGCGTGGTGCCGAGCGCGGCGAGCCCTTCGCGCCCGCTGCCGAGCCGGGTCTCAAGATTGTCCGTGGCCTCGAGCAGATTGTCGCGCGAGGATGCGGTGGTGCTGGCGATCTCGGCCAGTCGCTCGCTCGCCTCGGCCAGCCGCTCGGCCGTGCTGTCGCCCGCTTCGGCAATTTCGCGGGCGATCTCGCCATGCTTTTCGCGCCGTTCGTCGACCGCGGTGTCGATCGCCGAGAGCCGGTCTTCGAGCGAGGCAAGCGCCAGCCGCTCCATCTCTTCCAGCCGGGTGCGCCGGGCGTCGACCCACTCGACAAATTCGCGATCCCGCTCCTTCATCGACTCGTCGATCCGCACCGCCTCGTCACGCAGCGAGGCAAGCCGTGCCTGTGCCGATTCCATCGCATGCTCGTCGATCGACTGAACCTCGCCGATCGCGTCGGTCAGGCGTTCGCGAAGCTTGTCGATCCGGCCCTGAGCCGCCGCCAGCGCCTCTACTTCGCGACCGTCCAGATCCGCGCGGAAGCTCTCGCTACGTTCGCGCAGCGCGGTGAAGCGCGCATCCGCCATTGCCTCGAGTTCGGCGACCCGGTCGCCCAGAGTGGTCAGGGTGCGGTCGACCTGGGTGCGGAAATGCTCGACATGCCGCTCACCCGCTTCGCCGAATTCGTTGAGTTTGGTGAGGCCCGTTGTCAGACCGTCGAGAGCCCCCTGTGCGCGCTCTCCGGCCGAGCCGACGGCGTTGGCGGCATCGCGCGAGGCATTGGCGATCACCGGCAGGTCGTCGCGCAGGCGGGCCATGTTGGCCAGCGCGGTTTCGGAAACGCGGGCGATCCGCTCCACCTCTTCGCCGTTTTCGGCCACCAGCGCTTCGATCCGGTCGGCATTCTGCGACAGGCGCGAGGCGGCGACCCGGCCGTGCGATTCCAGTTCGCGGGTCTGCTGGGTCAGGAACTCGCGCGCCAGGCTCAGCTCGCGGTTGATCGCGGTCAGCCGGGTTTCGAGTTCCGCAATATCCACCGCAGCAGCGCGGGCGGTCGCCCGGAAGCGCGCGCTCTGGCGGCCCATGCGCTGGCTCGCGGCGAACCATACGAAGGCGATCAGAAGGGCGGGGACGGACCATGCGATGATCGCATCGGCCCACATGCCCGGGGCCATCCGGGTGAAACTGTCGGGCCCGCGCGCGATCACGAACAGCGCGGTCCACCCGGCCAGTGCGATCAGCGCAATGGCAGTGACCAGCGGGCTGGCGATGCGGGGCATGCGTTCTGCAGGCGAATCCTCTTCGTCCACCAGCCATTCCTCGTCCGGAAAAGTGACCGGTTCGCGGGGAGGGCGCGCGGCATCCTCCGCCTTTGGCTCCGCCGTGTCCTTGCCGACTACTCTGATCGAAGAACCCCCACTCATGATCAGTGGCTTACCACGTTTCCAGGCCGGTTAAACCCCACGTTAACGCACCGCTCGCTAGAATAATCCACATGGCTTTCGAGAATGCTGCCTTTACCGCCACGCTCACCGCTGCGGCGGGTGACGATCCTGCGCTGCTCAGCGAGCTGCGCGGCGCGTTTCGCGAAAGCCTGGCCCAGCAGATCGACCTGTTGCACCGTTCGCGTTGCGACGGGAACTGGCTGGTCGCGGCGCAGCGGATCAAGGGGCTGGCGGCCAGCTTCCACGCAGACGAGCTGATCGTGCTGGCACAAGGCGCGATCGACGCCGCCCCGGGAGACCCGGTGGCGCTGCGCGGCCTCGACGGTTTTCTCACGGAATTCGATAGGGTTACGCCCGATTGATCCGTCGCCCTGTGGGGTACGGGACGAATTGCGCAAAACCGCTGCATTTCCCCCCAAATCTTGCGCATTTCAGCCGCTCGGGGCCTGCATACGCGTGTCCGCTGTGCTAGACGCTGCACATGGTGGCAAACGATCAGGGATAATCGCCCCTTAACGATAGGCGGCTAAGCAGGCAGCGTGACCGATAGCTCGATGAACAGCGTGCCGGATTCTATTCTGGACGACCACACGGTCGACGCGGGCCTGCGTGCCGAGCTGGCGCGCGGCGACATGGCGCTTTCCACCCTCACGCCGGTCCTGACCCACTTCCTGAGCACTCACGACCGGTCGCTGTTCAGCGACTCGATCATCGCGCGTGTGCGCGGCATGATGCGCAGCGCCGCCTACCGCCTGCTGCGGGTCGAGGCGGAGGAGATCGGCGCGAACGACGTATTCGCCTATGCCGAAAACCGCGCCGACGCGCTGGCCGAAGACCTTGCCACGCACGCCGCGTTTCTGAGCCATTGCCATGCGCTGTCGATCGAATGGCAGCTGGCCGACCGGCTGCGCGGGCGCAACGGGATCGATCCCGTGCTCTCGCCACTACTGCAATCGCTGATCGCGTCGGGCGATGGCGATCTGCCGGACGCGGCAATGGCCACGCTGGCCGCGCAGGCGCGCTTTATCGAGCAGCAGAAGCGCATGGAGATGCCGCTGGCCGAATTGCCGGAGGATCAGTTCGCCCACCTGATCGGCGTCTGGCGCCGCCAGCGCGAGGATGTGAGCGATGATCTGGCGAGCACGGTGGAAAGCCGCATCCGCCAGATGCGCAGCGAGAACGAGGCGCGGCTTTCGTTGCTCGACCGCACTTTCCAGGGGCTTGGTGCACGCAGTGACGTCGCGCTGTCGCTGACCCATGCGGGCGCGGCGATGTTCCTGACCGCGCTGGGGCACAGGGCAGGGCAGGAGCGCGATATCGCAGTCGTCTCGACCAATGATCGCCAGCTTGTCCGCTTTGCGCTGTCTTTGCGCGCTGCGGGCCTCAGCCCGGCAGAAGCGCGGGCGCAATTGCGCTGCCTGCATCCCGACGCAACGCTGCCCGCCGCGGTCGATCAGTTGACGACCTATGATGCGCGCGCGCTGCTATCCTCCTCGCCCTTCGGGCATGTCGAGTAAGCCCATGGACGAGAGTACAACCAGCTATATCGCGCGTGCGCGCACCGATGCGAAGGACCGCCTGATTGCGGCGGACGAGCCGCTCGCCTCGCTCCAGCGGCGGGCGGGGGGCGAGATCCCCGGCACGATCGCGATTCCGGAGCTGCGCGAACAGGTGCGCAAGGCGCGCCGCACGAACCTGCGGCTCGGGCGCACGATTCATGCCTTCGACGGGACCGACCGGATCAAGTCGTGGATGGAGATCGTACCTGTCGAGGGAGACGATGAGTCGGAATCGGGCTGCTCGATCGGCATCGTCACCTGGCAGGCGAGCCCGCCGCCGGTGGAGCGTGATGACGAGGCTGCCGCGCGGCGCGATGCGATCGACGATGCGCTGGCGGAACTCCACGCGCGGCTCGACCCCGCGCAAAAGGTCCTGACCGTCCATACCGACGCCGAAGACCTGCAACCGCTGCTTCGCCGGATGAGCGAAAACCTCGGCCAGCCGTGGACCGATTTCGTCAATATCGCTGGCAGCCAGCACGCCCAGCCGCTGCACTGGCGGCTGCTCGATCAGTCTCGCGTCTCAATCGATGGCAGCCCGCGCCAATGGACCGCACGACTGATCCCGGTCGGTGAGCCTACCCCGGGATCACAGGGTTTCGAGCTTTATCTGATCGCCAATCGCGCGTGGGTCACGCGTGCGCAGCGGCGCGACCGCCGGACCGAGGATGGTGCGTCGATCGGGCGCGATCTCACCCCGATCCTGCGTCAGCCGATCGCCCGCATCGTCGCCAATGCGGAGACGATCCGCGCGCGCCTCGCCGGGCCGCTGGGCGACGAATACAGCGAGTATGCGCGCGATATCGTCAACGCGGGGCAGCATCTGCTGTCGCTGGTCGACGACCTGACCGATCTCGAAGTGGTGGAGGCGGACGGTTTCCGCGCCGCGCCCGATCCCATCGATCTGGCCGATGTCGCACGCCGCGCTGCGGGCATTCTGGCGGTTCGCGCGCAGGAGAAGCGGATCAGCATCAGCGCGCCGCCTGCCGACGCGAGCCAGCCTGCCACTGCGGAGTTCCGCCGTGTGTTGCAGGTTCTGCTCAATCTGATCGGCAATGCGATCCGCTATTCGCCCGAAGGCTCGACCATCACGGTGAAGTTGGGCGCCGACGAAAAGCGCGCGCGCGTATCGGTGATCGATCAGGGGCCGGGGCTGGACGAGCAGGCGCAGCGAATAGTGTTCGACAAGTTCGAACGGCTCGGCCGCAGTGGCGGCGGCGGCTCGGGGCTGGGTCTCTACATCTCCAAGCGCCTGGCACAGGCGATGGGCGGCGACCTCACCATTGCGAGCACTCCAGGCGAGGGGGCCACCTTCACCCTGTCGGTGCCCAGACGTAGCGAATAAAAAAAGGCCGCGCAGATCGCGCGGCCTTTTCATTCAGGATACGCCTCAGCGCTGTTCGACGGGCACGTAGTCGCGCTGCGTCGGGCCGGTGTAGAGCTGGCGCGGACGGCCGATGACCTGCGCGGGATCGGAGATCATCTCGTTCCACTGCGCGACCCAGCCGACCGTGCGGGCCAGCGCGAACAGCGCGGTGAACATGGTGGTCGGGAAGCCGATCGCCGAGAGGATGATGCCCGAGTAGAAATCGACGTTGGGGAACAGCTTCTTCTCGATGAAGTAGTCGTCGTTCAGCGCCATTTCTTCCAGCCGCAAGGCGGTTTCGAACACGGGATCGTCGACCTTGAGCGCTTCGAACACTTCGCGCACGGTCTTCTGCATCACGGTCGCGCGCGGGTCGTAGTTCTTGTACACGCGGTGGCCGAAGCCCATCAGGCGGAACGGATCGTCCTTGTCCTTCGCACGCTCGATGTAGTGCGGGATGTTTTCCGGACGGCCGATTTCACGCAGCATGTTGAGCGCGGCTTCGTTGGCACCGCCATGCGCGGGGCCCCACAGGCACGCGATCCCGGCGGAGATGCACGCGAACGGGTTCGCACCAGACGAACCGGCCAGACGCACGGTGCTGGTCGACGCGTTCTGTTCGTGGTCGGCGTGGAGGATGAAGATCCGGTCCATCGCCTTTTCGACCTCGGGGATCACCTCGTAAGGCTCTGCCGGCACGCCGAAGGTCATGCGCAGGAAATTGCCCGTGTAGCTGAGCGAATTGTCCGGCTGCAGGAAGGGCTGGCCGATCGAATACTTGTACGCCATCGCCGCGATGGTCGGCATCTTGGCGATCAGGCGGTGGCTGGAAATCTTGCGATGTTCCGGGTCCGCGATGTCGGTGCTGTCGTGATAGAAGGCCGACAGCGCGCCGACCACGCCGCACATGATCGCCATCGGGTGCGCGTCGCGGCGGAAACCGCGGTAGAAGGTCATCAGCTGCTCGTGCAGCATGGTGTGGCGGGTGATGGTGTAGCTGAACTCGTCCAGCTCGTTGGCGGACGGCAGCTCGCCGTTCAGCAGGAGGTAGGACACTTCCATGAAGCTGGAATTCTCGGCCAGCTGCCCGATCGGATAGCCGCGGTGCAGCAGCACGCCTTCTTCGCCATCGATGAAGGTCAGGGCGCTTTCACAGCTCGCGGTCGACTTGAAACCGGGATCGTAGGTGAAGCGGTTGGTCGATCCGTAGAACTTGCGGATGTCCACGACCTCGGGCCCGCACGTGCCTTGCAGAACGGGAAATTCCTGAGTGTCGCCGGCAATCTCCAGCTTGGCGGTAGTATCCGACATGTGGGTCTCCTTAGTCTTGAGTGGGGTTCGCCGAAGCAGCCTGTGCGTCTATCCGCGCAAGCGACTCCTCCTTGCCGAGGAGGGCGAGAACATCGAAAATTCCAGGGCTCGTCGTGGTCCCGGTAAGGGCGGCACGAAGAGGTTGGGCGAGCTTTCCGAGGCCCACTTCCAGCCGCTCCGCAAGCGATTTGGTAGTGGCTTCCAGTGCCTCGATTGTCCAGTCGCTTTGCCCGGAGAGCTCGGCAGACACCTGCGCCAGCCGCGCCCGTGCCTCATCGTCGAGCAGGCCGGCGGCCTTCTCGGTCATGGTGAGGGGACGCTTGGCGAACAGGAAGCGCGCATTCTCGGCCAGCTCGTGGGTGTCTTTCGCGCGGGTCTTGAGCACGGGCATGGCGCGGGTCAGCAGATCCTGGTCGATCTCTCCATCGACGCTGCCCGCCAGTTCGCCCGCGACGATCTGCGCCAGCCGCGCATCGTCGGCCTCGCGGATGTAGTGGCCGTTGAGGTTCTGCAGCTTCTTGATGTCGAAGCGCGCCGGGCTGCGGCCCACGCCGTCCAGATCGAACAGTTCGATCGCTTCGGCCTGGGTGATTTCCTCGCGGTCGCCATGGCCCCAGCCAAGCCGCAAAAGGTAGTTGAACAGCGCTTCGGGCAGGATGCCCAGTTCGTCGCGATAGGCTTCCACGCCGACCGCGCCGTGGCGCTTGGACAGCTTGGCCCCGTCGCTGCCGTGGATCAGCGGGACATGGGCATAGACCGGATCGTCCCACCCGCCTTCGATCGCGTTCATCGCGCGGTAGATGGGCAGTTGGCGGAAGGCGTTGTTGAGGTGATCGTCGCCGCGGATCACATGGGTGACGCCCATGTCGTGGTCGTCCACCACCACCGCCAGCATGTAGGTCGGCGTGCCATCTGCGCGCAGCAGGATGTAGTCGTCGATCTCTTCGTTTCTGACCGTCACGCGGCCCTGAACCTGATCTTCGATCGCGGTCTCGCCGTCCTTGGCCACCTTGAGGCGGACCGTGAAGGGCTGGCCTTCCTGTTCGGGGCCAGGCTCGCGGTCGCGCCAGCGGCCGTCATAGCGCATCGGCTGCTTGTTGGCGCGCTGCTCCGCGCGCATCGCCTCGAGCTCTTCGGGCGTGGCGTAGCATTTGTAGGCGTGGCCGTTGGCGAGAAGGGTATTGGCGACTTCGGCGTGGCGCTGGGCCCGCTGCGACTGGAACACCGACTCCTCGTCAAAGGAAAGGCCGAGCCAGTCGAGCCCTTCGATGATCTTGTCGATCGCGTCCTGCGTGGAGCGCTTCGCGTCGGTATCTTCGATCCGCAGCAACGCCTTGCCGCCGTGGTGGCGGGCGTAGAGCCAGTTGAACAACGCGGTGCGCGCGCCGCCGAGATGCAGGTAGCCGGTCGGAGATGGGGCGAAGCGTGTAATGATCGTACCGGTTTCGCTTGCCATCCTGGCGCGGTTCCTTTCCATTTCGGTTCATGACGACGCAGCCTTCGTCCACCGTTCCGTCTGACGACGCAACGAGCGGCAGCGACCTTCGATCCGATGGCGGAGCAGGTGCGGCCTATGGTGCAGCGCAGCGCAGGCTTTGGCAGGTGGTCGCGATGATGTCCAGCCCGCTCGCGAGGGTCGCGCAGGGGCTCGATCGCAGCCTCGGCGACGCAGCGCTGGAGCGCGGGCCATGGGTGATCGTCGGCGTCATCGCAGGGATCGCGGCGTGGTTCGTGCTGCCCGGGCCAATGGCGTGGATGGCCGCAATCGGGGTGGCACTTGGCGTCGCTGTCGCCGGTGTGCTGCTGCTGCGCATGGACCGCGTTCCCGACCTGGCGCTCGCGCTGCTGGCGCTTGGTCTGGCGGTGGCGTTCGGTATCGGGCTGATCTGGGCCCGCTCGACCAGCGTGGGCGAGCCGGCGATCGAGCATCCGCAGATGCTGACCATGCACGCGCGCATCCTCGAGCGGGAGGAGCAGCCCGCGCGAGAGCGTGTGCGTCTGGTGCTGGCTGCGCGCGATGAGCAGGGCGAGGCGATCAAGCTGCGGGTCAACGTGCCGCTGGAGCAGGAGAGCCCGGCGATGCAGCGCGGCGCGGTGATCGGTCTGACCGCGCGGCTGATGCCGCCCGCGCCTCCGCTGGTGCCGGGTGGATACGACTTCGCGCGCGCCGCGTGGTTCCAGGGGCTGGCGGCAACCGGATCGGTGGTCGGCCCGGTCGACGTGATCGCACCACCACCGCCGGGCTTGGGCGGAATCGCATCGGTCCAGCGCAACCTCTCCGCACACGTCCGCAGCCAGCTCGGCGGGTCGGCAGGTTCGATCGCGGCCGCCTTCGCCAGCGGCGACCGGGGTGCGATTGCTGAGGCGGACGAGGTGGCGATGCGCGATGCGGGGCTTACCCACCTGCTCTCGATCAGCGGGTTGCATGTGAGCGCGGTGGTCGCGGCGGCGTATTTCCTCGCGCTCAAGCTGCTGGCCCTGTGGCCTTGGCTGGCATTGCGCGTCCGGCTGCCAGTGGTCGCCGCGGCTCTCGGCGCGCTTGCGGGGATCGGATACACCCTGCTGACCGGAGCGGAGGTTCCCACGGTGCGCAGTTGTGCGGCGGCGGTGCTGGTGCTGGTCGCACTGGCGCTAGGTCGTGAGCCGCTGACGTTCCGCCTGCTCGCCGTGGCAGCGGGCTTTGTACTGCTGCTGTGGCCGGAGAGCGTCGTGGGCCCCAGCTTCCAGATGAGCTTCGCCGCGGTGCTCGCGATCGTGGCGTTGCACAACAGCGCGCCAGTGCGCGCCTTTCTCGCCCCGCGGGAGGAGGCGTGGTTCATGCGCCCCCTGCGCGGAGGGGCAATGCTGCTGGTGACGGGCTTCGTGATCGAGATCGCGCTGATGCCGATCGTGCTATTCCATTTCCACCGAACGGGGATGTACGGCGCGCTGGCCAACATGGTCGGCATTCCGCTGGTGACTTTCGTGTCGATGCCGCTGATCGCGCTGGCGCTGCTGGCTGACCTTGTGGGCGCGGGTGCTCCGGTGTGGTGGCTCGCGGGGGCCTCGCTCGACCTGCTGCTGGGCATTGCGCATCTCACCGCGAGCCAGCCCGGCGCAGTCAAGCTGGCACCGCATATGGGCGGTCTCGCGTTCGGCCTGTTCGTCGCCGGAGGCCTGTGGATCGCGCTGTGGAGCGGGCGAGGGCGGTTCTGGGGCTTCGTGCCGGTGCTGATCGCGACCATCCTGATGCTCTCCACTTCGCGGCCCGATGTGCTGGTCTCGCGAGATGGCCGCGATGTCGCGATCATCGAGGGCGGGCGGCTGATGAGCCTGCGTGACAGCCAGTCCTCCTACGCCAGCGACACACTGGCCGAGCTGGGCGCGCTCGACGAGCCGCCGCTACCGCTGTCCCAATGGCCTGGTGCGCGGTGCAGCGCGGAGTTCTGCGTCGCGACCATCGAGCGCGAGGGGCGGCGTTATCGCCTGCTGCTGGCGCGCGGGCGCGAGTATGTGACCGAGCGCGATCTGGCCGCGGCCTGCGCGCGGGTGGACATCGTGGTCGCCGACCGCTGGTTGCCCTACAGTTGCCGTCCGCGCTGGCTCAAGGCCGACCGGCGGATGCTTGAGAAAACCGGCGGGCTGGCGATCCGGCTCTCTTCACGCGAGGTCGAAACAGTCGCGCAGGGGCAGGGCGCGCATGGCTGGTGGCATGGGGCGGGCGGCGTTCCGCGCGAGGCGGAGCGCCGCACTCGTCCCGATCAGTGATAGCGGCGCAGCAGCCCCGCCAGCTTGCCCTGAACCTGCACGGCACGCGCGTCGTAGACCTGCGGTTCGTAGCTGGGATTGGCGGGATCGAGCCGGACCCGGCCGCCTTCACGCCACAGGTACTTGAGAGTCGCTTCCTCGTTCTCGACCAGCGCGACCACGATGTCGCCATCGCGCGCGGTGTCGGCGCGGCGGATCAGCGCGTAGTCGCCATCGAAGATGCCTGCCTCGATCATCGAGTCGCCGGAGACTTCCAGCGCGAAATGCTCGCCCGGGCCGAGCAGCGCGGCGGGCACCGGCAGGCTCTGGTGATCTTCCAGCGCCTCGATCGGGGCGCCGGCGGCGATCCGGCCGTGCAGCGGAATGTCGATCACGTCGTTCGCCGCCTCGGGCATCCGCGCAGGCACGCTGGTTGTCCGCGCGCCCAGATCGTTCGCCGCCTTGGGCGCCGATCCGGCGACCGCACTCTCGGGCATCTTCAGCACTTCGAGCGCGCGCGCGCGGTTGGGCAGGCGGCGGATGAAGCCGCGTTCTTCGAGCGCGGAGATCAGCCGATGCACACCCGACTTGCTCTTGAGGTCGAGCGCCTCCTTCATCTCTTCGAAAGAGGGCGAGATGCCGGTTTCTTCCAGACGTTCATGGATGAACCGGAGCAATTCATGCTGTTTCGCCGTCAACATCGGACTTCTTCTCCGCATTACTTGTTCGCGGGCTCATGCGAACGAATGCGGAACAACTAGGCAACCATCCGGAACAAGTCAAGCATATGTGCGGGTTTCCAACAGGAACGCCGGAACAAACGCCCCCGCTTCGGATGCTTCGGCACGCGCGGGCCGGTCGATCAGTACTTGCGCCTGTGCGAGCGGCGTCAGCGCGGAGCTGTCCTGAAGCTCAGCCGCGACCAGCCCGTCCTGCGTCCACCGCGCGCGCAGAAACTCGCGCCTGCTGCCGCCGGGGGGCAGATCGCAGGCGAGCGGCATGGGTATTGCGCGGGGCAGGCAGTCTTTCGCACCGGCCATGCGCAGAAGTGCAGGGACCATGAAGAGGAACCCGGTGACGTAGCTCGACACAGGATTGCCCGGCAGCCCCAGCACCACCGTATCGCCGCGCGTCGCGACCAGCAGCGGCTTGCCCGGCTTGATCGCGATCCGCCAGAAGTCGAGCGTGAAACCCGCCGCTTCCAGCGCGGGCTTGACCAGATCGTGCGGACCCACCGAGGCGCCGCCGCTGATGACGACCAGCGCGGCATCCTCGCTTGCTGCAAGGATCGCGCGGGTGATCTCCTGCGCGTCGTCTGCGACCGGCCCGATCTGGCGAACCTGCGCCCCGGCCTCGCGCGCCATCGCGGCCAGCATCGCACCGTTGACCGCGGGCGTCTGGTGCGGCTCGCAGGCGGTTGGATCTTGGGCGAGTTCGTCGCCGCACTCGATCACCGCCACGCGGGGGGCATCATGCGTCACGACCTCGGCCAAACCGCCCGCCCGCGTCAGCGCGATCTGCGCCGCGCCCATGCGCGTGCCCGCAGCCAGAAGCGTGTCGGATGCCTTGAAGTCGAGCCCGGCGCGGCGGATGAAGCGGGCGGTGGGCGGCTCGGTCGCGGTGAGGCGCGTGCCCTCGACCTGCGCATCCTCCTGCACCAGCACCGCATCCGCGCCGAGCGGCATCTGCGCGCCGGTCGAGATGCGGATCGCGTCTCCCTTGCCCAGCACCATGTCGAAGGGCGCGCCCGCGCGGCTCTCCCCCTTGAGCAGCCATGGGCCGTGGCCAGCGGTGGCATAGCCATCCATCGCGGAGAGGTCCGTTGGCGGCTGCGTGCGGCGCGCGATGACGGGCTCTGCCAGGAACAGGCCGGCGCTTTCGTCCACCGGGCAGGGGCTGGCAGGGGTTGGTGAGAGCAGGTCGAGCAATCGCGCCTGCGCCTCCTCCAGTTCCAGCGGTGCGCTCATGCCGCCGTTCCTCCAAGGGTCTCATCCGCGTGCCAGTCGCCAGACTTGCCGCCGGTCTTGGCCAGCAGCCGAACCTGTTCGATCACCATGCCCTTATCCAGCGCCTTGGCCATGTCGTAGATCGTCAGCAGCGCGATGTTGCACGCGACCATCGCCTCCATCTCGACCCCGGTCTTGCCGGTAAGCGAGGCGGTGGCGGTGACGCGCACGGCATCATCCTCGACCGCGCAGTCTACGCTCACGCTGTCGAGTGCCAGCGGATGGCACAGCGGGATGAGGCCGGCGGTCTGCTTGGCGGCCATGATCCCGGCAATGCGCGCGGCGGCGAGCACATCGCCCTTGGGCACGGTGCCATCGCGGATCGCGGCCAGCGCTGCCGCGTTCATCGCGATCCTGCCGGTGGCGGTGGCGGAACGGGCGGTTTCCGCCTTGCTGCCCACGTCGACCATGCGGGCGGAGCCGTGCTCGTCCAGATGCGCAAGGCCGCTCATCTCGTCGCTCCTGCAGAACGGCTGACACACCTGACACACTGTCTAAAGGCAAAAAAGCCGCCCGCCCGCATCACGTCGGACGGCGATGGGAGAGCATGCAGCAAGGGCAGGATGCGGGCCATGCGCCGATCATGCCACGCAAGACGCGAGTAGGACAGACTCAGCGTGTCAGCAGATCGCGCGTCGCCGCCTCGACATCCGCTTGCCGCATCAGGCTTTCGCCGACCAGGAAGCCGTGCGCGCCCGCCGCCTCCAGCCGCGCACAGTCGGCGGCACTGCCGATGCCACTCTCGGAAATCAGGAAAGCGCCTTCGGGGGCGAGCGGGATCAGCGCTTCGGTGGTGGCGATGTCGGTCGTGAAGCTGCGCAGGTCGCGGTTGTTGACCCCGATCAGGCGCGATTTCAGTTTGTGCGCGCGCTCCATCTCGGCGGCGTCGTGGACCTCGACCAGAACGTCCATGCCCAGTTCGTCCGCCGCAGCTTCGATCTCGGCCGCCTGCTGGTCGGTGAGCGCGGCGACGATGATCAGGATCGCATCTGCGCCCATCGCGCGCGCTTCGCCGCATTGCCACGGATCGACCATGAAATCCTTGCGCAGCGCGGGGAGGGCGCAGGCTTCGCGCGCGGCGACGAGGTAGTCGGAGTGGCCCTGGAAATAGGGCGCGTCGGTGAGGACGGAGAGGCAGCTTGCACCGGCGGCGGCATAGGCTTTCGCGTGTTCTGCGGGCTGAAAATCCTCGCGAATCAGCCCCTTGGAGGGCGAAGCTTTCTTGATTTCTGCGATCAGCGCACGGCGGCCCTCCGCGTGGGTCTGGCGCAGCGCAGCCTCGAACCCGCGCGGCAGGGCCTGCGCGGCGATCCGGGCGATCAGTTCGCTGACTTGCGTGGCGGACTGCCGCTCGCGCACTTCGTCGTGCTTGGTGGCGCAGATTTCTTCGAGTTTGTTCATACCGCTACTTCGCCATCGCAATCCAGCGCTCGAGCAACCGCTGCGCCCCGCCGCTATCGATCGCCTCTGCGGCGCGCGCGGCGCCTTCCTTCCAGTCCTCGGTCTCGCCCGCTGCGATCAGCGCGGCGGCGGAGTTGAACAGCACCGCGTCGCGGTACGGCCCCGGCGTTCCACACAGCAGTGCATCGAGCGCCTTGGCGTTGTGCTGGGGATCGCCGCCCCGGATCGCTTCGACCGGCGCGTGTTCGAGGCCCGCCATGCTGGCATCGACGCGGCGCATGGCGAATTCGTGGCCGGTGACGTCTGCCATCTCATTGCCCGCAGCGAGGCTCAGCTCGTCGAGCCCCTCGTCGCCCGAGACGATCAGCGTCCGCTCGGTGCCGAGGCGTGCGGCCGCCTCGCCATAGATCGAGACATAGCCGGGGCGCGCGATGCCGATCAGCTGGCGTTTGACGCCAACCGGGTTGGACAGCGGCCCCATCAGGTTGAAGATCGTGCGGCGGCCCAGTTCCTTGCGGATCGGCTGAATCCGACGCATCGCGGGGTGGTGGTTGGGTGCGAAGAGGAAGCAGATGCCGATCTCGTTCAGCGTCTTTTCCGCCGTGCGCCCGGCGGCTTCCATGTCGAGGCCCAGCACCTCCAGCGTGTCCGCCACGCCCGAGAGCGAGGAGATTGCGCGGTTGCCATGCCGCGCTACGGGCACGCCGCAGGCTGCGACCACGAGTCCAACGGCGGTCGAGACGTTGAGCGTATGGTGTCCATCGCCCCCGGTGCCGCACACATCGATCGCGTTGTCGGGTCCGTCGACCGGGATGTAGCGCGCCCTGAGTGCGCGCGCCGCGCCCGCGATCTCGTCGGCGGTTTCGCTGCGTTCGGTCATCGCGAGCAGGAAGCGGGCGATCTCCTGATCGCTGGCTTCCCCGTCGAGTATCCAGCCGAAGACCTCCTCGGCCTCGGCCTCGTTCATGTGCGGGACGGCGAGCGGGAGCGATTTCATGCCGCCTGCCTCTCGCGCGCTTCGATGCCGCAAACGCGCAGGAAGTTGGCGAGCAGATCGTGACCGTGCTGCGTCGCGATGCTTTCCGGGTGGAACTGCACACCGTGGATCGGCAGCTCGGCGTGGCGGAAACCCATCACGCTGGTGCCGTCGAGCCCGGGCGTCTCGCTGGTCGCGTTGACGTGCAATGCCTCGGGAATGTCCTCCACCACCAGCGAGTGATAGCGGGTGGCATCGAAGGGGCGGGGGAGGCCCGCGAACACGCCGCTGCCGTCATGCGTCACCGCGCTGGTCTTGCCGTGCATCAGCCCACCCTGAACCACGCGCCCGCCGAAATGCTGCCCGATCGCCTGATGGCCAAGGCACACGCCCAGCAGCGGCAGCCCGGCATCGGCGCAGGCGGCGACGGTATCGAGCGTAATCCCCGCCTCGTTCGGCGTGCGCGGGCCGGGCGAGAGCAGGATGCCCTTCGCCCCGCTCGCCACCGCCTCGCGCGCGGTCAGCGCGTCGTTGCGCTCCACGCGCACCTCGGCGCCCAGTTCCTGCAGGTAGTGGACCAGGTTGAAGGTGAAGCTGTCGTAATTGTCGATGACGAGGATCATGGGAATCTTCGGCCTAAAGCTGTTTGGCGGGGGACGATTTCAAGCGTTGAACGAGAGCCGACAAGGTTTCCGTCTCAACGTCCGCCTTAACGATGGAGTAGAAGAATTGGGGCGCGCGATAGATCAGCAAGTACTCCGCGCTATCGTGCCATGCATAGAGATCGTTCCAAGCGAATTTTCCGCCGACATAATCGTCCTCGATCCGCATTTGCGCGTCGTTAAAAACGTAGGTTGTCTGCCCCTCTTCGATCCCAAGCTGTTTCATCCGCGTAGCGAGCTGGCCCTTCAAGCCAACCCTATTCCAGCGTCGCGGAAACCATGCGATCAGTGCCGAAAGGCCGAGCGACAAAGGTATCCAAGGCCAGTAAGCGGCCAGTCCGGCATCGCTGCGCATCCCGAACAGCGCCCAGGTGAGGGCCAAAAAGGTCACCGCCAGAATTAAGAAGATATTTCTGCGTTCGGACTGCGAGCGGCTGACATGCGTGTGAATTTCATAGGCGTCTACAGTCCGGTCGAGGTCATACGGTTGCGTGAACCGGTATTCACGCATCGGCCAACTTGTCCGTAGCCCTCACCAGCCCATCGATAATGCCGGGTTCACCCGCCGAATGGCCTGCGTCGTGGACGATCCACAGCTCGGCTTCGGGCCACGCCTTCTTGAGCTCCCACGCGGAGACGGGCGGGGTGCAGATGTCGTGGCGGCCTTGGACGATGATGCCGGGAATGCCCTTGATCTTGCCGACATCGCGCAGCAGCTGGCCTTCTTCGAGGAAGAAATTCTCGAGGAAGAAGCGCGCACAGATTCGGGCGAAGGGCACGGCCTTGGAAGGATCGGCGAAGCTTCCGAGCAGTTCCTCGTTGGGCAGCAGCGTCGCGACATTACCTTCCCACAGCGACCATTCCTTCGCGGCGGCGAGGCGGGTTTGCTCATCGTCGCTGGTCAGGCGCGCGTGGTAAGCTTTGACCAGATTGTCGCGCTCGTCCTCGGGGATCAGGCCGGTGAACTTGTCCCACTGTTCGGCCATGATCTCGCTCGCGCCGTAGGAGTAGAGCCAGTCCTTTTCCTTCTGGCGGCCGAGGAACACGCCGCGCAGCACGATCTCGCTGGTGCGTTCGGGATAGGCCTGCGCGTAGGCGAGCGAGAGCGTCGCGCCCCAGCTGCCGCCGAATACCTGCCATTTCTCGTGCCCGCACATCTGGCGTAGACGCTCGATATCCTCGACGATCCGCCACGTGTCGTTGTTCTCGATCTCGGCAAAGGGCAGCGACTTGCCGCAGCCGCGCTGGTCGAACAGGAGGACGTCGTACTTCTCCGGGTTCCACTGGCGACGATGATCGGGGCTCATCCCGCCGCCGGGGCCACCGTGGAGGAACACCGCGGGCTTCGCGCCGGGCGTGCCGACCCGCTCGTAATAGAGCGAGTGACCTTCGCCAACATCGAGCATGCCGGTCTCGTAAGGTTCGATCTCGGGATAGAGCGTGCGTTCGTATTCCATCATCATTCCTTGAATTCGACGACCACCAGCGGGCCCAGATCGGCGCGGGTATCCATCCGCCCGCGCGCAGGGTCCCACAGGCTCGATACCGTCCCGTCGAGATAGAGCGCGTTGGGCGTCTTCGCTACGTCGCGGAAGAAACGCGCAAACTGGCCGAAGCTCACCGGGCGGCTCGAAATCACGAAATGCGCCTTGCCGTCCTTGTCTACGCCGACGCCGTTGCGGATGCGCTTGGAGGGGCCGTCCGCCGAAATCTCGGGATGGACCTTGCCCTCGATCAGCAGCATCGGGCCGCTCTGCGTGCCGAAATCGGGGCGGTCGCCCACCGTGTGGTAGAAATCGTCCGCGGTGCGGATGCGCCAGGTGCCGCCGGTGCCGTAGAACACGCCGTTGGGCTTCAGGTGGAAATTGCCCGAGCCGTCGTTGCGGTTGAGTTCCTGCAGCCGATCCTTGTTCTGGACGTAATAGCCGATCGGCTTGCCTTCGCCGTCATACATCCCCGCATTCATCGCGAAGGCGACGCGCGGCGCATCCTTGGGCCGCGATACCGAATATTTGGCGAGGCTGCGATAAGGCGGATTGCCGAGGACCATTGCCACGCGATGCTTTGCCGGATCGGCGACGCATTCGGTAAAGACGACATCCTCGAAGCGGACCGGCTGGCACGCCGAATCCTCTGGCGCGGTGGTCTCGCTGGGTGTCGGCGTGGGCGTCGGGCTGGCCGAAGGCTTCGCCTCGGCCTGCTCGGCGCGCGCAATCTCGACGCCTTTTTCGCCGCTGATATCGGTGCGGATCACGGGATCGCCCGCCGCAGGCTGGTCACAGGCGGTGAGCGCCAGGAGCGAGAGGGCGATGAGGGGGAGGCTGCGGCGCATCACTGGCCGAACCCCGCTTCGCCAGCCACCCGCACCGCTTCGCGCGCGGCGGCGAGCAGTGCGCCCGCCTTCGCCTCGCACTCGCGCTGTTCGGAGGCCGGATCGCTGTCCGCAACGATACCCGCGCCTGCGGTGACGTGCAGCGTGCCGTCCTTCACCAGCCCGGTGCGCAGCACGATGCACGAATCGAAGCTGCCGTCGGGCGCGAAATAGCCGACGCCGCCCGCGTAGGGCCCGCGCTTCTCGCTCTCCAGCTCGGCGATGATCTCGCACGCGCGCAGCTTGGGCGCGCCGCTGACGGTGCCCGCGGGGAACCCTGCGAACAGCGCGTCGAGCGCATCCTTGCCTGCGTCGAGCCGGCCCTGAACATTGCTGACGATATGCATCACGTGACTATAGCGCTCGACCATGAAGCTGTCCGTCACTTCGACACTACCCGGTGTGGAAACACGACCAGTGTCGTTGCGCCCGAGATCGAGCAGCATCAGATGCTCGGCGCGTTCCTTGGGATCGGCGAGCAGTTCGCGCTCCGCCGCGCGGTCCGCCTCGGGCGTCTTGCCGCGCGGACGGGTGCCCGCGATCGGGCGGATGGTGATCTGCCCGTCTCTCAGCCGCACGAGAATTTCCGGACTGGAGCCGACCATTCCGACCTCGGGCAGGTCGAGCAGATAGAGGAACGGCGAGGGGTTCACCCGCCGCAGCGCGCGATACAGCGCCATCGCGGAATGGGGGAAGGGGGTGGTGAAGCGCTGGGCGAGCACCACTTGGAAAATGTCGCCTGCAACGATGTAGTCCTGCGCGCGAGCGACCCGCGCGGCGTAATCATCCCCCGCGACGGTCGGGCGCAGGTCCATCGTCGCCGGATCGAGCGTGTCCGGCACGGCATCGCCGTGCGGAACAGGCTGCGACAGGCGCCGCAGCGCCTCCTCGATCCGTTCTTCCGCGGCGTCCAGCACATGATCGGGCTCGGCATCCGAAGGCCACACCGGCGCGATCACGAAAACCTCGTCGGTCAGCGCATCGAACACCAGCACCAGCCCGGGGCGGGTGAACACCATGTCCGGTAGGCCCAGCGGATCGTCGCTGGCGCGCGGCAGCTTCTCGACCAGCGCGAAGGTTTCGTAGCCGAAATAGCCGACCAGCAGGGCGAGGGCGGGGGGCAGATCCTCCGGCGTGGGCATCGCGATCTCGCCCAGCAGGCTGCGAAGCGCGGCCAGCCCGTCGCCTTGGACCGGGGCGAAGGCATCGCGATTGCGCCGCCAGTCGCGATTGACCTCGGCGCTCTCGCCATCGGCGCGCAGCACCAGATCGGGATCGAGCCCGAGCATGGAGTAACGCCCGCGAATCTCTCCCCCCTCGACCGATTCGAGCAGGAAGTCTCCGCGCCCGTCCTCCATCAGCGCGCACGCCGCGCCGACCGGCGTCAGCGTATCGGCGATGCGCCGCTGCCAGACGAGCGCGGGCAGGCCCTGCGTCAGCCGGTCGTGTGCGGCATCTCGGTTACGCAGCATCTCGCGCCGACTAGTTGGCGGACTGGCCGGTGAGCTGGCGGCGCACGGTTTCGATCGCGTCCGCATTGCGCTCGATCCCAACTTCGGTGCGGATCGCATTGCGCAGCTGATCGCCATATTCGCGGCTCAGCAGCTGCCCATAGCCGCGCCGCGCCTCACCCATCAGCGGATCGTCCTTGGCGACCTTGCCTGCGGTAATCTCGTCCAGCTGGACGAGGAAGAACCCGGCATTGCGCGGCGCTTCGAGGCGCTTGGCAGTGCCCGCGGACATTGCGAACATCAGCGAGATCGGCGGGTTGGGACGCTGCATCTGCATCATCTGCTCACGCGTCAGGCTGAGCGGCTGGGGCGGGGGCAGGCGCGTCTCTTCGGCGCGGATCGCCTCGGCGAGCGATTTCCCATCCTTCACCCGCTTGAGGATCCGGTCGGAAGCCGCCTTCGCAGCCTTGGCACCTTCGGCCATGGTCCAGCGTGCCGTCACTGCATCGCGAATTTCCTTCAGCGGCGGGACTGCGGCGGGTGAGATTTCAGACGCTTCGTAGAGCGCGAAAGTCTCGCCCGTCTCGACCTCGGCGATTTGCGGCTGCCCTTCGCGCATCTGGAACACGGTCTGGATCAGTGGCTGGACCACTTCGGGTGCCGTCTCGCCCTGCTGGCCACCATAGACCTGGCCATCGGCGAGCAGGGGCCGGGTGGTCTGGATGTCGAGGTCGAGTGCCTCGGCGATGTCGGCGAAGGATTCGCCGCTGGTCACGCGGGCATCAATATCGCTGGCCAGCTCGGTCAGCGCACGGCGCTGCTTGTCCGCACGCAGCGCATCGGCGATCTCGTCGCGGGCCTGCGCGAGGGTACGGGCGGGGATCGTTTTCACATCGTCGATCCGCACCACGTGATAGCCCAGCGGGCTGCGTGCGATCGGCGCAATTTCGCCCCGATCGGCGGAGAACACCGCCTCGGCGACCGCAGCATTGGCCTGCTGGGCGTAATCCTCGCGCTTGATCGGGCCGATCTGCTGCGTTTCGAGACCTGCCTCTTCGGCGATCTGGGTTAGCGATGCACCATCGGCCACGCGCTCGCGGAAGCTTTCTGCCGCCTGCCTGGTGGGCACGATCAGTTGGGTGAAGGTGCGGTCCTCGCTCGCGCGGTAAAGATCGGCATTGTCGTCGTAGCGCTTCTTAATCTCCGCAGCGGTCGGCTCGACCGAGTCGGCCAGCTGATCGGCGCCAAACAGAGCATAACGTACCTGCCGCCGCTCGGGCCGCATGAAGTCTGTGCGGTTTGCGTTATAAAAAGTCTGCAGCTGCTTGTCGGTGGGGTCGTCCTTGGGCGCGAAGAGTTCGGCGGGCACCAGCGCAATGGAGCCCTCGCGCTTCTCGCGCAGCTGGGTCGCGTAACGCGCGACGATGCTGTCGGGGAATTTCGCGCCGAACACCGCGGGCACCAGCACCTGCTGGGCAATCAGCCCGTCGGACAGGTCGTCACGCACGATCTGGTCGGTCAGTCCCTGCTGTTGCAGCGCGGCGCGGTAGGCCTCGGTGCTAAAGCTCCCGTCGGGGCCGCGGAACGCGGAGATCATGCGGATCTCGCTGTTGATCAGGTTCTCGCCCGCGCGCACGCCCAGCATCTTGCCGAATTCGGAGACTGCGACCCGGTCCAGCAGCGTGTCGAGCACCTGCATCAGGCCGCCGTCTTCGACGAACTCGGCCATCGAGAGCGTCGGTTCATCCTGCTGCACCTGGCGGAAGGCATTGTCCGCCGACTGGCGCAGTTCGGCGGTGGTCACGTCTTCATCGCCCACCACGGCCACGCTGTTGGTCCCCGAAAGGCCACCGAAAGAGCCCGAATTGCCGACATCGCCGGCGGCAAAGGCGATCGCGATCAGGACCAGGAAGCCGATCGTCAGACCGAGGCCGATCTTGGACTGGAAGAAGGACCGGAAGAAATTGATCATGGGTGCGGGGGCCTTACGGGTGGAAGCTGGCAGATTGCTGGTAAGCACCGGCGCTGTGTTGCGCTGACGCATCGCGCGCAAGCCTTAATTCGGCGAAGAGCGTGCCGCAAGGCGAGCATGGTTTTGACCTTCGGGCTGTCCTTCGCTACCGAGCCGCGTCTGCGTGACGGGAGAAACCCGTTGCGCGACGTAATTTCTTAGAAAAATAGCAGGAAACCTATCGGAATGGCGATCCGCCCTTTCATCGTTGGCAATTGGAAGATGCACGGCACGCGTGCGATGCTGTCCGAAGCGCGCGCGATCGACCGCGCGGCGCAGCGGCTGATGCAGGTCGAGATCGCGCTCGCGCCGCCCTACACCCTGATCCACCCCGTCCGCCGCGAGGCCGAGCAGATCGGGGTCGGCGCGCAGGATTGTCACCCCGCAGATGGCGGCGCGCATACCGGCGATATTTCCGCCGCGATGGTCGCCGATGCGGGCGCGGGCTTCGTGATTCTGGGCCACAGCGAGCGGCGCCAGGGTCATGGCGAGAAAGATTCGCTGATCTGCGAGAAGGGCACCGCCGCGCTTGCCGCCGGGCTCAAGCTGATCCTGTGCTGCGGTGAACCGATGGAGAAGCGCGAATCGGGCAAGGCGGTCGATTTCGTCCTCCGCCAGCTCAAGGCGTCGCTTCCCGCGACGATCGAGGAGCCCGGCGAGCGGCTGACCATTGCCTACGAACCGATCTGGGCGATCGGCAGCGGCCGCGCGGCGAGCATCGACGAAATCGTCGAGATGCATAGCGCGATCCGCGCCTTCCTGGTCAAGACCTATGGCGAGGAAGAGGGCGCAGCGGTCCGCATCCTTTACGGCGGTTCGGTCAATGCCGAGAATGCGGCGGAGATCATCGCCGGGGACGAGGTTGGCGGCGCGCTGGTCGGCGGGGCGAGCCTGTCTGCCGAAAGCTTCATGAACATCGTGCTCGCGGTGCAGGAAGTTATCACCAACCGCGATTGAGCCGGGGCGGGGCGCAGGCATTGCTTGCCTAACGCGCGCCAAGATCCCATCTGGCACCAAGATATCAGCCGAAAGCAGCCATCATCATGTTTCTTTTCCTCACCGTTCTCCAGGCGATCATCGCAGCCGCGCTGGTCGGCGTGATCCTGATGCAGCGTTCCGAAGGCGGCGGCCTCGGGATCGGCGGCGGTGGGTCGCCTGGCGGCATGATGAGCGCACGCGGCGCGGCGGATTTCCTGACCCGCGCGACCCGCTGGCTGGCGGTCGTCTTCGTCGTCCTGTCGATCATCCTCGCTTCGCTCGCGGTGAACATGACCGGCACCGATTCGATCGAATCGACGCTCGACCGCAATGTCACCCCCGCTGCGCCGGCCGATCCGCTGGCGCAGGGCGGTGCAGCGGCACCTGCTGCAGCACCTGCACAGCAGGGTGACGCGGCCGATCAGGGCGAAGCGGCCGACCCGCTCGCAGGCGCAACCGAATAAATTTTCTCAAAAGGCGGTGATGGAGACGGGCCGGCGCGTTGCAACGGCTTGCCTTCGCACGCCGTTAACCCGTAAGGCCCACCTCCCATGGCGCGGTATATTTTCATCACCGGCGGCGTGGTTTCCTCGCTCGGCAAAGGTCTCATGGCGGCATCGCTCGGCGCGTTGCTGCAGGCGCGTGGCTACAAGGTCCGCATCCGCAAGTTCGACCCCTATTTGAATGTCGATCCGGGGACCATGAGCCCCTACCAGCACGGCGAGGTCTACGTGACCGACGACGGCGCGGAGACCGACCTCGATCTTGGTCACTACGAACGCTTCACCGGCGTTTCGGCGCACCAGGGCGACAATATAACCTCTGGCCGCGTCTATCAGGACATCATCGCCAGGGAGCGCCGCGGCGACTATCTGGGCGCGACGGTGCAGGTCGTTCCGCACGTCACCGATGCGATCAAGCAGTTCGCGCTGGCCGATCAGGGCGACCACGATTTCATCCTGTGCGAAATCGGCGGCACCGTCGGCGACATCGAATCGCTGCCTTTCATGGAAGCGATTCGCCAGCTGCGGAACGAGCTGGAGCCGATGCAGACGCTCAGCGTCCATGTCACACTGGTGCCCTACATTGCCGCGGCCGGAGAGCTGAAGACCA
Source organism: Citromicrobium bathyomarinum (assembly GCA_001306305.2). Lineage (NCBI taxonomy): Bacteria > Pseudomonadati > Pseudomonadota > Alphaproteobacteria > Sphingomonadales > Sphingomonadaceae > Citromicrobium > Citromicrobium bathyomarinum. The sequence goes on along the minus strand of CP155577.1, from coordinate 2,185,870 downwards.
AGCCGACGCAGCACTCGGTCCGCGAACTGGCCAGCCTCGGGATAAAGCCCGACGTGCTGCTGTGCCGCGCGGAGCATCCGATCCCGGACAGCGAACGGCGCAAGATCGCCAATTTCTGCAACGTGCGCCAGCAGGCAGTCATCCCCGCGCTCGATGCGAAATCGATCTACGCCGTGCCGCTGCAATACCATGAGGAAGGCCTCGACGCCGAGGTTCTGCGCGGTTTCGGCATCACCGACGCGCCCGAGCCCGATCTGGACCCGTGGCGCGAGGTCACGGATCGCTATTTCCACCCCGAAGGCGAAGTCACCATCGGCGTGGTCGGCAAGTATGTCGGACTGAAGGATGCGTACAAGAGCCTCAACGAAGCGCTCGTCCACGGCGGGATGGCGAACAAGGTCCGCGTGAAGCTCAAATGGATCGACGCCGAAGTGTTCGAGCGTGACCCGTCCGACATCGCCGCCCAGCTGGAGCCGCTGCACGGTATCCTGGTGCCCGGCGGTTTCGGCGAACGGGGCAGCGAGGGCAAGATCGCCAGCGTGCGCTTTGCGCGCGAACGCAAGGTGCCGTTCTTCGGCATCTGTCTGGGCATGCAGATGGCCTGCATCGAGAGCGCGCGCGCTGCGGGCGTCGAAGGCGCATCCTCCACAGAATTCGGTGACACGGACCAGCCGGTGGTTGGCCTCATCACCGAATGGATGACCAAGGAAGGGCTGGAAACCCGCGCTGCCGACGGCGATCTGGGCGGTACCATGCGCCTGGGCGCCTATGATGCCGAACTGCAACCTGGCAGCCGCATCAGCGAGATATACGGCGGCGCGACCGTCGTTTCGGAGCGTCACCGCCACCGCTACGAGGTGAACAACGCCTATCGTGAGCAGTTGGAGAAGGACGGCCTGATTTTCTCCGGCATGTCGCCCGACGGCCTGTTGCCGGAAATTGTCGAGCGGCCCGACCATCCGTGGTTCGTGGGTGTCCAGTCGCACCCGGAATTGAAGTCGCGCCCGTTCGCGCCGCACCCGCTGTTTGCCGGTTTTGTAGCGGCTGCGCTGCGTCAGTCGCGTCTGGTTTAGCACTGCTGTAACTCAACTTGGATCGCTCCAAGTTAAAGTTAACATCGAACAGTCTTTATCTTTCAGAATTTATCCGTCATAGGATTCCAACGCGTTGTGGGGGCAACGTAAGGATTTTATGGGGGGGCCCATCTATCCAGCTTGTCCCGGGTTTGAACGTCTTCTGCGACCCGGACGGGCAGACTCGGTCAGGGCGGCCATGCCGCGGGGCGGTCCTTTATTGGGCCGCCCCAAACCCCGCCCAAACTTATAGAAATAAAGAAAAAGCCCGCCGCTCCATTGGGGTGGAGCAGCGGGCGACTGGTTTGCGCGATAGCCTCTCAGGCTATCCGTGCCGCGTCAGGCGGCGTCTTTTTCCGACTTGTCGGAGCTGTCGTCGACAAGGCTCAGCGACGACTTCTGGCCGTTGATCGCGATCTTCTTCGGCTTCATCGCCTCGGGGACTTCGCGCAGCAGGTCGATCACCAGCAGGCCGTCCGCCAGATCGGCGCCGGAAACGCGCACGTGATCGGCCAGTTCGAAGCGCCGCTCGAACCCGCGGTTGGCGATGCCGACATGCAGCATCTCGCTATCCGCGCCGCGCGCCTCGTCCTGCTTGCGACCGGTGACGGTCAGCAGGTTCTGCTGCGCGGTGATGTCGATATCCTCGGGCTTGAACCCGGCGAGCGCAAGCGTGATGCGGAACTCGTCCTCGCCACGTTTCTCGATGTTGAAAGGGGGGTAGTTGTCGCCGCTGTTGCGGACCGAGCTTTCGAGCAGGTCGAACAGGTGGTCGAAGCCCACGGTGCTGCGGCGATAGGGGGTGAAATCGATACGTGCCATTGAAACAAATCCTCCATTGAGCGATTCTGTCAGTTACATGGTGTCCGGATCGACCCGTTGTGGCATCGCCGGACAGATCGAATGTAGGGAGCGTGCGAAGGCGCGCAAGAGCCCTCAAACACCGAAAACGCGAGGAACAAGCAGTGGCAGCCAAGATCGATATCTATACCAAGTTCGGATGCGGATACTGCTTCCGCGCCAAGTCCCTGCTGGAAAAGAAGGGCGTCGAGTTCAACGAATACGACATCACCATGGGCGGCCCCAAGCGGGACGAGATGCGCGAACGCGCGCCCAATGCGAGCACCGTGCCGCAGATCTTCATCGGCGATACCCACGTGGGCGGATCGGACGAGCTGCACGCGCTGGAGCGGCAGGGCAAGCTCGACGCGATGCTCGAAGGCTGAGCGCACTCGTGAGCACAATCGCCGTCCTCCAGATGACCTCGGGCGTCGATCCCGCGGGCAATGCGGATACGCTGATCGCCGGCATGGCGCAGGCGCGCGAGGGCGGGGCGGATATGCTGTTCGCGCCCGAGATGGCGCTGCTGCTCGACCGGGATCGCCGGCGTGCCGGCGAGACGATGGCGGCGGATGGCTACCCTGCGCTGGTCGACCGGCTGCGCGATGCCGCGCGTGAACACGCGATATGGGCGACCTTCGGCCTGCCGGTCAGGCTGGAGAACGGGATGCTCGCCAACCGCTCGCTGCTGATTGCGCCCACGGGCGAGATCGCGGGCCGGTACGACAAGCTGCACATGTTCGACGTCGACCTCGATAGCGGGGAAAGCTGGCGCGAATCCAACGCCTACCAGCCGGGCGAGGCGCTGTCGGTGACGGGCGAAACGCCTGCCGGGCGGCTCGGCCTGACGATCTGCTACGACATCCGCTTCCCTGCGCTGTTCGATGCGCTGGGCCGCGCAGGCTGCGATATGATCGCGATCCCCGCCGCCTTCACCGTACCCACCGGCTCTGCCCACTGGCATACGCTGGTGCGTGCGCGGGCGATCGAGGCGAGTGCCTTCGTGGTCGCCGCGGCGCAGGTCGGCGAACATGCCGACGGGCGCAGAACCTACGGCCACAGCCTGGTGGTCGACCCGTGGGGCGAAGTGCTGCTCGATATGGGCGCCGAGGCCGGGCTTGGCTTTGCCGAGATCGACCAGGGCCGCATCGCGAAGGCCCGCGCGCAGGTGCCCAGCCTTGCCAATCGCCGCGCTATTCCGGAATACCGCGCGTCATGATCGTGTTCGACCTTTCCTGCGACAATGGCCACCGCTTCGAAGGCTGGTTCCGCTCCTCCTCCGATTACGAGGATCAGGGCGCGCGCGGCCTGATCGCGTGCCCGCATTGCGGCAGCGGTGAGGTCGGCAAGGCGCCGATGGCCCCCGCCGTGCCTGCCAAGGGCAATGCCCGCAAGGTGGAGGTCGCGCGCACGTCCGAGGACGCGACCGGGCAGGGCGGCGCACTGCCTCCCGCGCTGCAGGAAGCGATGCGCAAGCTGGCGAAGCTGCAGGCCGAGACGATCAAGGACAGCACCTATGTCGGCGATCGTTTCGTCGAGGAAACCCGCGCGATGCATTACGGCGAGAAGGACGCGGCGCTGATCCACGGCAAGGCCGATGCGCAAGAAGCGCGCGAGCTGCTGGAGGAGGGGATCTCCTTCGCCCCGCTGCTGATCCCGTTCACTCCCCCCGAGGAAACCAACTAGCCGATATTTCTCCCATTTTTGACAGCGGATATGGGGGCGGTAGGATCGGCTCGGGTCGCTAATCGGGGGAACTGCATGAAAATCGGAATTTTGGCGACATTTGCTGCGGCGATCGGCACGGTTGCAACGACGGCTCCGGCTCAGGCTTCGGATACGCCTTATCTCGGCGAAATCATCATGGTCGGCTATCCCTTCTGCCCGTATGGCTGGGCGGAGGCCAACGGGCAGTTGCTGTCGATCAGCCAGAACACGGCGCTCTTTTCGCTCTACGGCACCACCTATGGCGGAGATGGGCGGACGACGTTCGCTCTGCCCGATCTGCGCGGCCGTGCGCCGATCCATGTCGGGGATCGCAACCGGCTGGGAGATCGCCGGGATGGCGGGCCGACAATGGCCGATCGCGCCGAAGGCCGGCTCGACGTGCCCGGTACGCAGACCCTGCGTTTCTGCGTGGCGCTGCAGGGCGTCTATCCTTCGCGGGGTTGACCGGGATTGCGGGCGCGCGAGGCGGCGGTTAAGGCTTCCCACCGGCGCGCCCGTAGCTCAGTCGGATAGAGCATCAGATTCCTAATCTGGGGGCCACAGGTTCGAATCCTGTCGGGCGCACCATTTCCATTCGAGGCAGCGCGCCATGCTGCGCGCGGAATTTTCCCAAGATTGCGAAAGAACCTAGGCAGGCGGCCGTCGGCACGTCTGCCTTCGGGTGGTGCTTGCCCGAGCCATTTCCGCGCGTTAGCGTGCGGCCACCTACTTGGTAGGTAATCCTTGGAGGTTTTTCCGGTTTTCACCAAACGGGTCCATCGCTTTATCGAACAGGCCTGTGCTGCGGGACCGATCGTGGCCGTCTGCGCGCCGCCCGGGTTCGAGACCAGGCGGCTGCTGCAATCGCTTGCCGAGCCGGATGCGGGGGAAGGGGGCGTCTCCTACTTCGACAGGCTGGACCATCTGGCCGATCCGACATGCGCCGCCCAGGCGGTGATGGACATGGACCACGCGGCGCGCCGGATCATCGTCGAGGATGCGGATCTGTGCGACGCCCGATGGCTCGGCTCGGCCCTGCAGAGGTTCGCACGGGGCGCAGGGGCAGGGCAGATCTTTCTCGGGATGAGCAACCCGCAGGGCCTCTCCGTTCTGGAAGAGGGGCTGGCGCAGCCGATCCCGATCGTGGGGCCGGCGGTGCTCAGACTGACCCGAGCCGAAGCCGCGCGTGCCTTTCGCAAGATCGCCCGGCCCGCCAACCGGATGCGCATTCTCGATCTGATCGGGGGCTGGCCGCACGCGGCGGTCAGGCTCTCGCACTGGGCGGCCAGCGCGCAGACCGATGCGTGGGGCCGGGAAGATATCGATATCCTGCGCGATTGCGGGATCTATGATGTCGTCGAGCGGCGGGTACTGCCGCTATTGGATGACAGCCAGAAACAGGCTCTGGCCGCGGCATCGCTGGTGCCTTCTCCGGATCGGGAATTGCTGCATGACGAGGTCCGAACGGACCGGGTGCTGGCGTCGGTAGCGCGGGTTCTGTCCGGTCTCGTCGACATCGAAGGGCGGCACTATGCGATCAATCCCGCGCTTGCGGCATGCGTGCGCGAATGGTCGCTGTTGCAGGACCCGGCCGGGCACCGGCACCGTGTGATTGCCCTTGCGGACCGATGCTCGCGTAACGGCAGGCTGACCGATGCAGCGCGCCTGGCCGGAGAGGCCGCAATGCCGGAGCGGGTCCGCGCCTATGCGGAAGAACATGGCGCGCTGCTGATCTGGGTGCTGTGCGGATTCGCGGATCTGGCCGCGCTGGTGAAGAACGCCAGCGACGAGGTGATCGCGGCGTCTCCCGAGCTGCGGATGATGCGGTGCATCGTCAACCTGAAGTCGGGCCGGATCAATCTGGCGGAGCAGGAGCTGCGCGATCTGTCCGAAGACCCTCGCGTGGCGAACTCGATGCAGCGGGAGATCGAGATCGTCCGGGTGACCCTGCTGGTCTATGGCTGCGCGCTCGCGCGGCGTGACGATCTGGAGTTCCTGACGGAACTTCTTTCCGAACAGTCGAGCGAGCCGGGCTGGCAGACCTTCCTCGCGACGCTGGCCTGCGTCCTCAATTCGCAGCGTGCCCGTTTCGATGCGGCCGAAGCCAATCTGCGCGAGGCGCGGCTGGAGGGGGAGCGCGCGGGTTCGCGCTACAACCTCATGTTTCTGCACGCCCACCAGGCCACGATCGACATTGCGCGCGGCAAGCTGGTCGAGGCGCGCGCAAGCCTGGCCAAGGCGCGTAAGATGTGGCGCGACGAATTCTCGACCGATCAGGGCGTCGAGACGGTGATCGCCGCGCTGGGCGCGAAGGTGGAATTCGAGACTGGACGCCTGACCAGCGCGCGCAACTCGCTGCGCAAATCGGCCCAGCGCATGCCCGAGGCAGAGGCGTGGTTCGACATCTACTTCGCGGCCTACGAGCCGATGACCCGTATCTATGTGAAAGATTACGGGATCGCGCGGACGATCCAACTGGTCGAGCAGGAGCGGGCCAAGCTGGAGGCACGCGGGCTTGGCCGCATCGGCAACCTCCTCGGCGCGGTGATGGCCTGTCTGGTGGGCGAGGCCCGGCTGGGAGGAAATGGGGTCGACGTCGAGCCGCCTCTCACCGACTTTTCCGGGCTTGCCGCGTCGAGCTGGCAGGAGCGCGAGCTGTTCTCTCTCGCCGCCGCGCATGAGATGCACCGGGCAGGGAAGACGGAGGAGGCGATCGCGCTGTTGTCCGACGCGCGCGAGGAAGCGGGCAGGAGCGGAGTGGTCCATTCGGTTTCGCGTATGACCCAGCTGCTGTTCGCGCTGCGGCATGTTTCGGGCGATCGTGAAGGCGCGCTGCGCGAGGTTGCCGAACTGGCGTCGCTGGGCATCGCAACCGGGATGCGCCAGACCTGCGCCGATATGCTTGGCGGCTATCTGGCCGATTACGTCGCACAACTGTCCGCGCAGCCCGATGCGGACGAGGCCCAGCTGCACTTTCTGCGCAGTGTGATGAATCGCGATCGTGCGGCGAGGGCGTCTGCGAGCGAGCTCAGCAAGCGCGAGACCGATGTCCTCCGGGCGCTGGCGACCGGCGGATCGGACAAGGAGCTCGCGCGCGAACTCGGCATTTCTGATCACGGCGTGCGCTTTCACCTGAAAGGCGTGTTCAAGAAACTGGGCGTCCACGACCGGCTTTCAGCCGTGGTCCGCGCGCAGGAAAAGGGCTGGATCTGACGGCGGACCTACTTGTTTCGGTAGTGCCGGAAGCCGTGCCGGATTCGATGACTACCAAGTAGGCTTGCCACCCTCCACACCGCTTCAATTGCTCTGCGTGCCGCGAACGGCATGCTCCTGATCGACCATGAACGGGAGATCGGGTTTGCGCATAGGGGTAGACGTAGGCGGCACCAATACTGATGCGGTGTTACTGTCCGATCGTGACGTCCTCGCGACGGTGAAGGTGCCTACCACCAGCGATGTGGGCAGCGGCATCGTCGCCGCGGTTCGCACGATTCTGGAGCAGGGGCAGGCGTCCCCCGCCGCGGTCGAAGCGGTGATGATCGGCACGACCCACTTCACCAATGCTTTCGTCCAGCGCCACGATCTGGCCAAGGTGCATTGCCTGCGCCTGGGCCTGCCCGCATCGCGCGGTGTGCCGCCGTTTTCCGGCTGGCCGGACGATGTGCGCGATGCAGTCTTCGCCGGGCGCACGCTGGTGAGGGGCGGTTACGAGTTCGACGGCCGCACGATTGGCGAGCTGGACGAAGATGCGGTCGAGGAGGTTGCCCGCACTCTGCAGCGCGACGGGGTCGGGCAGCTCGCCATTTCAGGCATCTTCAGCCAGATCAACGATGACCAGGAGCGGCGCGCGGCGCAGATCGTTCAGCGGGCCGCGCCCGAGATCGAGGTCTCGCTGTCGTCGGAGCTGGGTCGGACCGGTCTGATCGAGCGCGAGAATGCCGCAATCATGAATGCGAGCCTGCGTCCGCTGGCGGAAAAGGTGGCCACCGCCTTCGCCGATGCGCTCGCCACGCTGGGCCTCGATTGCCCGTACTACGTCAGCCAGAATGACGGCACGCTGATGAGCGCGGATCACATGCGCAGCTATCCCGTGCTGACCTTCGCTGCGGGGCCGACCAACAGCCTGCGCGGTGCCGCCTGGCTTACCGGAGCGTCGGATGCGATCGTCGTCGATATCGGCGGCACGACATCCGATGTCGGCGTGCTGGTCAAGAACTTCCCCCGCCAGTCGAGCGTCCACGTAGATGTCGGCGGAGTGCGCACGAATTTCCGGATGCCGGATGTGCTCTCGGTCGGCCTGGGAGGCGGATCGCGGGTTCGCGAGCAGGATGGCGTTGTCACGGTGGGCCCGGACTCGGTGGGATACCGGCTGACCGAAGAAGCCCTGATTTTCGGCGGCGAGCAACTCACGGCGAGCGATATTGCAGTGGCCGGGGGCTGGGCGCAGATCGGCGATCGCGAGAGGCTGGGCGCGATCGACCCCGCTCTGGTCACGGGCGCGGCCGAGGCGATCCGGCAGATCGTTGCGACGGCGATAGACAAGGTCAAAACGAGCCCGGACCCGATGCCGATGATCTTGGTCGGCGGCGGCGGGGTACTGGTGAATCAGCAACCGCCAGGCGTGTCCGAGATGATGCGTCCCGACCATGCAGGCGTCGCCAATGCGATCGGCGCGGCGATCGGGCAGGTCAGCGGCGAGGTGGATTCGATCTTCGCGATTACCGATCCGACCGAGCGGGAACACGCGCTGGAACAGGCGCGCAAGGAAGCAACCGACAAGGCGATCGAGGCGGGCGCTGCCGCCGGGAGCGTGGAGATCACCGATATCGAGACCTTCCCGCTCCAATACCTGCCGGGCGGGGCAACGCGCGTCTTCTGCCGCGCCGTCGGCGATCTGGCCATTAAGGAGACAGTTGGTGGTTGAGGCAGTCACGCTCGAAAATATCGAGCATCTCGCGATAGGCTCGGCGTTCCTCGGCACCGGCGGCGGCGGGGACCCTTATCTGGGGTCGCTGTTGTGCCGCGAGGCGCTGGCCGAATACGGGCCGGTGAAACTGGCCGATCCGGCAGAGCTGACCCACAGCGACTCCGTGTTCGTGGCCGCGGCGATGGGCGCGCCGACGGTGATGCTGGAAAAGCTGTTCTCGCTGGAGGATCAGGATCGCGCCGTTCGCTCGCTCGAACAGCGGCTCGGCTGCCAGGCCAGCGTGATCACCTCGGCGGAGATCGGCGGGTGCAATTCCATGATGCCGGTCGCCTACGCTGCGATGCGCGGCCTGCCGCTGCTGGATGGCGACGGGATGGGCCGTGCCTTCCCGCAGTTGCAGATGACCAGCTTCAATATTGCCGGTGTTGCGGTGGCCCCGATGACGCTCGCGGACGAACACGGCAATGTCGTCACTTTCGAAGCGGAAAACGGCAAGAAGGCGGAGGAATTCGCCCGCCCCGTCGTCGCCGTGATGGGCGCGGCGGGCTGTCTGTCGTGCTATCCGATGACGGGCGCGCAGGCGCGCACGGCCTGTGTACGCTATACCATCAGTGCCGCGATCGAGATCGGACAGGCCATTGCCGGTGCGACCTATGGCGATCTGCCGCCGATCGAGCGGCTGCTGCGCGCGCTCGACGATCACCAGTATTACAACACGCCGACCGAGGTGTTCAGCGGCAAGATCACTGCGGTGGAGCGCACGACCAAGGATGGCTGGGTCACCGGCGAATGCCATGTCGAGACGATTGCGGGTGGCAGTTCGGCCGTGGTTGCCTTCCAGAACGAGAATCTGTCGGTTCACGTCGACGGCACGCTTCGCGCGGTCGTTCCCGATCTGGTGACCATCGTCGACAGCGAAACCGCCCATGCGATCCCGACCGAGCGACTGGCCTATGGTCAGCGCGTGTCGGTGATCGCGTGCGAGGCTCCGCCTGCGCTGACCACGCCCGAGGCGCTCGCCATCGTCGGCCCCGACCAGTTCGGACTTTCGGAACAGTACAGTCCGCTGGGCAAACTGCAGGAGGACGGATCATGAGCGGAATGCACGTGATCAACTCCGGGATGAGCGCGGGCGCGCGATCCTTCGACGATATCGACCGCCGGGTCGGCCCCGGACCTGAAACCAGCCATCCCATTTTCGAACTACGACCCAGCCGAGGAGCCAAATGATGCGCCCAACAATTCTTGCCAGAACCGTCAGCGCCCTTGCCATCGCCAGCGCCGCGAGCATGGCTGCACCCGGCTTCGCGCAGACCGTCGCCGACGACGAGAGTGGCGATGAAGAAGGCCTCGGTGTCATCGTGGTCACCGCGCAGACGCGCAACCAGCAGTTGCAGGACGTACCGATCCAAGTGTCGGCTTTCGGCGAAGAGCAGATTGCGGACGCGGGCATCGATTCGACCCAGGATTTCATGGACCTGGTCCCCAACGTCTCGTTCGACGACAGCTTCACCTACCTCAACAGCTTCGTCGTCGTGCGCGGCGTCACCCAGATCAACAACGCCGATTCTCCGGTCGCGGTGATCGTCGACGGCGTGCCGCAGAACAGCCAGAAGCAGCTCAAGATGAATCTGTTCGATCTGGAGCGGATCGAGGTTCTGAAAGGCCCGCAGGGCGGTCTTTACGGGCGCAATGCGATCGGCGGTGCGATCAACATCGTTACCAAGCGCCCCGGGGACGAGTTTTCCGGCATGGTTCAGGCGACCTACGGCAGGGGCGATTTCGTCGACCTCAACGCAGCAATCTCGACCCCGATCGGCGACAGCTCCGGCCTGCGGGTTTCGGGCAACTACATTTCCGACGGCGGCCGGATCGAGAACAGCTTCACGGGCAAGAATGTCGATTTCGTCGATCACGACTACACGCTGCGCGGTCGCTTCGTGTCGGATATCGGGGCCGCGACCAAACTGGACCTGCGTGCATCCTATCGCGATTTCCAGGCGGGCGGGATCTACGATTCGCAGGTCAGATCGGGCAATGCGGACGATATCGTCTACCCTGCGGAGAACATCGAAGGGCTGACGTTCGGCGATATTGTCGAAGGGGCCATGAAGTGGGATTTCGAGATCGGCAACGGCACTCTGACCTCTATCTCCGCCTACACCGACCTAGCGGAGAACGTCCGCGGCGATCTCGATTTCTCGAATGCGATTGATGATCCCGGCGGCTTTGCAGGCCTGGGTATTCAGGCCGGGCAGGGCCAGGATCTCTCGGTCGAGTTGATGAGCCAGGAACTGCGCTACGTTTCCGACGACGCGCTGCCGTTCCGGTGGATCGCGGGGGTCTATTATCTCCACACCAACCGCGACCTGCTGACCCGTGCCTTCATCGATGCCGAGGGCACCGCCGGCGGCATCGGATCGCGCGACCAGATCAATAATCCCGCGCTCAGGCTGATCACGCTCAACGAGAGCAACCGGAACGACGCCTATGCGGTCTATTCCAACTTCGAATATGACCTGACCGACTCTCTCATCCTGTCGGGTGCCCTGCGCTATGACCTGGACGAGCGGCGGCAGACCGACCTTGAGAATGGCGGCGTGCGGAGCGAGAGCTTCTCCGCGGTCCAGCCGAAAGTTACGCTGACCTACCGGCTGGACGACGACAAGCTGGTCTACGGCACCTACTCGACCGGCTTCCGGTCGGGCGGGTTCAATGCCCCGACGGTGTCGATCCCCGTCTACCAGTCCGAGTATCTCCAGAATTTCGAAGCAGGCTTCAAGTCGAGCTGGATGAACAACCGCCTCATCCTCAACGGAGCGGTCTATTTCGCCAAAAGCGACGATTTCCAGTTCTTCTATATCGACGCGCTATCGGCATCGCAGATCATCGGGAATATCGACCGGGTCGACATCTTCGGGGTCGAACTGGAGGTGCAGGCGCTGGTCGCCGACGGGCTGCAGGTCTTCGCGGCGCTTGGCACGACCGATACCCAGATCAAGGAATATGCTCTGGACCCGTCCTTCATCGGCAACCACACGCCCAAGTCGACCAGCTTCACCGGTAACCTCGGCTTCCAGTACAAGGCGCCGATTTCGGACACATTCGATCTTCTCGTGCGGGCGGATTACGAACATCGGGGCAAGAAGTACTGGCAGGTCGACAATCTCGACGTGCAGGGGCCGCTCAACCTGCTGGGCGCGCGGATCGGGATCGAGAATGACCGCATGGGCCTGTTCCTGAGCGCCAGTAACATCTTCGACGAGAAGTATTACGCGGACTACAATCCCAGGGAATTTTCCGGCCTTACCACCGATATCGGCTTCCTTGCCCAGCCCTCGACCTGGGCGATCGAGGCGACGCTCAAGTTCTGACTGTCCTCGCGTCATGTCGGGTTGCTCGCGGAACTCATGCCGTGCCTTCTGGTTGAAGGGACACCACATTCCGGAGCCCCCTTGTGAGCAGTGCAGAAGCGATTTTCGAACGTCCGAGGCGGGGCGATGCCACCCGGCATAACCAGGGAGAGCTCCCCCTCGAAACCCGCGAAGACGCGACGGAATAGTGGGTCGCGAGGGGGACAGCGACGGGTCGAACAGTGCCATCGCCGGTGGCACCGGCCCCGACGCGTCCGCAGAACCCGGCATCTGGCGCTATGCGATCGCCGACCGACTGGCGGTGGTGATCGACGGGGAGGATTACTTCGCGCTGGTCCACACCGCGATGTACAACGCGCGCGACCAGATCGTGCTGATCGGGTGGGATTTCGACACCCGCATCTCGCTGAGGCGTGGTGAGGAATGGGACAATGGCGATGCCGATCGTCCCGCGCGGCTGGGCGATTATCTCCCGTGGCTGGTCAAGGAACACACGGATCTCGACATCCGCATTCTCAAATGGGGGCTGTCGTGGGTTCAATTCCTCAAACGCGGACGAATGGCTTACGACATTGCGCGGATGTGGATGGTCGACGGGATCAGCTTCCGCTTCGACAGCCACCATCCGACCGGGTGCAGCCATCACCAGAAAATCGCCGTCTTCGACCGCAAGCTGGCGGTGTGCGGCGGGATCGACCTGACCTACGACCGGTGGGACACGCGTGAGCATCTGGAAGACGACCCCCGGCGGCTCAACTGGCCGGGCAGCACACACGGCCCGTGGCACGACATCACGCTGATGATGGAGGGGCCGGTCGCCGGTGCGCTGCACGACCTGTGCAACACCCGCTGGCAGGTCGCGGGTGGCGATCCGCTGGCACGCCCCGCCGATAATATCCGCTCCCCTTGGCCCAAGCCGCTCAAGGCAGGGTTCGAGGATGTCGAGGTGGGCCTCGCGCGTACCCGTGCCGAGTGCGGCGACGTGACCGAAGTCAACGAGATCGAGACGCTGTTCCTCGCCCACATCGCGCGGGCCAAGCGGTTCATCTATATCGAGAACCAGTATTTCACCTCGCGCAAGATTGCTGAGGCGATCGCTCTGCGGCTGTCGGGCGAGAACCCGCCCGAAATCGTCATCATCCATCCCAAACACGCCGATGGCTGGGTCGAGCAGCAGGCGATGGATCATGCGCGCGATCTGGTCGCCGAAGCGGTCGAGGCGGCGGATGGCGACGAGTTTTTCGAGATCTACGTGCCCTATACCGGCGAGACGCCGATCTACGTTCACGCCAAGCTGATGATCGTCGACGACGAGGTGGTGCGGATCGGATCGGCCAACCTCAACAACCGGTCGATGGCGCTGGACAGCGAATGCGACGTGATCCTCGATGCCAACCGTCCGCACAATACCGGGCGCGGGCTGGAGGAGGAGATCCGCTCCATCCGCGTCTCGCTGCTGGCCGAACATTGCGGCGTGGCCGAGGATGCGATGGCGCAGGCGCTGGAGCGGCACGGCACGATGCAGGGCGCGATTGGCGAGCTGGGACTGGAGGGTTCGCGCAGGCTGGTGCCCTATCGCCCGCCAGAGAAGAACGGGGTGACGCGCTACCTCGCCGAATCGGCGATGCTGGACCCGGAACGTCCCGACGATCTGCTGCGACCATTTGCGCGCGGCGGACTTTTCCGCAAAGGCGGCCTGCTCGCGCGGTTGCGCGACAGGGTGAAGCGCAAGGTGAAGGGACGGTTGAAGAGATGAGCAGTCTGGTTGGGCCCGACGAGGACCGGGAAGACGGCAAGCCCGCAGTGCCCGAAGACGTGCAGGCGGCAATCCGCACGCTGATCGAATGGGCGGGCGACGATCCCGCGCGCGAAGGCCTGCTCGACACGCCCAAGCGCGTGGCACGCGCGTGGAAGGAATATTGCGTCGGCTATACCGAAGACCCTGCGGTGCATCTGGGCCGCGTGTTCGAGGAAGTGGGCGGGTACAACGATATCGTGCTGCTGAAGGACATCCCCTTCCAGTCGCATTGCGAGCACCACATGGCGCCGATCATCGGCGTGGCGCACATCGCCTATCTGCCGACCGATTTCGTTGTCGGCATCTCCAAGCTCGCCCGCGTGCTGCACGGCTTCGCCCGGCGGCTGCAGGTGCAGGAACGGCTGACCGCGGAGGTCGCCGAGTGCATCTGGGACAATCTCAAGCCCGAAGGCGTGGCGGTGGTCATCGAGGCGAGCCATGCCTGCATGACCGCGCGCGGCGTGCGCACCCCGGGGGTGACGATGGTGACCAGCCGAATGATGGGGGTGTTCCGTGACGATCCCCGCAGCCGCGAGGAAGTGCTCAAGCTGATGGGGCACTAGGCCCCGGGGCCACCGATCACGCTTCGCGCGGTCCGATGCCGTCTTTCAGGATGGAGGCTGCGGCCAGCGCCGCGCGTTCGCCATCATCCTCGTCGCCATTGCTCCACACCGCGTAGCGCAGGCCGAGGAACACGTTCATTCCCATGATCGCCCAGGCATGGGCTTCGTTCAGATCGCCGCGTAGCTGATCCGCCGCCGCGCCCGCGCGCAGACGGCCCAGAATGCGCTCTGCGGTCTTTTCGTAGTGCAGGCGGTAGCTTTCCGGATCGACGAATTCCGATTCGTCGATGATCCGGTAGATTTCCTTGTGCTCGCGCGCGAAGGCGAGGAATGCGCCCAGCGCAGCGCGCTCCGTCTCCAGTGCGTCCAGCTCCCGCTCGGCCAGGCTCTGCGCGGCGGCTTGCCGCACGCCTTCGCTCAGGTCGCGGACCAGATCGCGGAAGATCGCCTCCTTGCTGCCGAAATAGGTGTAGAAACTCCCCAGGGCGACACCCGCGCGGCGGGTGATCGAGGCGATTGATGCTTCGTGAAAGCCCCGTTCCCCGAACTCGATGGTTGCCGCATCCAGCAGTTTGCGCCGCGTGCGTCGCCCCCGCTCGGTCGCGGGCGGGGCGGGGGAAATATCCGGATCGGTACGTGCCATGATGGCCACAGCCTATGGAAACTCCACCGCGCTCACAAGACATAACTTGAAACATGGTTCAGGTTTCAATATGCCTTCGGAATAAGAAACGAAATGGAGAGGGAATTTGAGGATGCGTAGCGCCAAGAGTCATGCCTTGCGTGCCGGCCTGCTGGCTGGGACGGGTTTTGCAGCCTTCATTGCGGCGCCTGCCATGGCGCAGGATGCGTCCGCCGAGGACGCGATGCCGTATTCGGAGGAGGCACCCGCCGATCCCGATCTCAACGTCATCACCGTTACCGCCCGCCGCCGCGAAGAGCGGCTGATCGACGTGCCGATCTCGGTCACCTCGTTCAGCGGCGAGCAGCTGGAGCAGCGCGGCGCGGTCGATATTACCGATATCGGCAACTACACCCCCAACGTGACGCTTGAGGCGAGCCGCGCGACCAATTCGACGCTGTCGGCCTTCATCCGCGGGATCGGCCAGCAGGATCCGGTTTCCGGCTTCGAGCAGGGCGTGGGCATCTATCTCGACGACGTTTATCTCAACCGCCCGCAGGCCGCGGTGCTGGAAATCTACGATGTCGAGCGGATCGAAGTGCTGCGCGGGCCCCAGGGCACGCTTTACGGGCGGAACACGATCGGCGGCGCGGTCAAGTATGTCAGCCGTCGCCTGCCGCAGGATTTCTCGCTCAAGGCGAAGGCGAGCTACGGCACCTATAATCTGGCGGAAGGCGTGGTCACCGCGTCCGCTCCGCTCAACGATCTGATCCGCGTCGGCGGTTCGGTCGCACGGCTTTCGCGCGGAGGCTTCGGCGACAACCTGACGCTGGGGACCGAGAACTACAACAAGGACATCTGGGCCGGCCGCGCCAGCTTCGAAATGGGCGGCTATGGCGAACCGGTGTTCCTGCGCATCCAGGGCGACTACACCAAGGACAAGAGCAATCCGCGCGGCGGCCATCGCCTGATCCCGGGCCAGGTTTCCGGCGCGCCGGTGCTGGACGATGTGTTCGACACGCGCGGCGGGCTCGACGATCCCAAGCAGGAGGTCGAATCCTACGGCCTGTCGATGCAGGCGGAGATCGATATGGGAGCAGGGCTGACGCTGCGCTCCATCTCCGCATGGCGCAAGGACGACAGCAGCACGCCGATCGATTTCGACGCGCTGCCCGCGGTCGATCTGGACGTTCCCGGCCTCTATCTGAACGAACAGATCAGCCAGGAACTGCAGGTTCTGTACGATGATGGCGGCCCGCTGACCGGCCTGATCGGTGCCTACTATCTCGACGCGACGGCAGACACGCTGTTCGACGTGCGCATCTTCACCACGCTGGCCGGGCTGACCGCGTACACCCAGGCGGACGTCGATACCGAGACCTTCGCGATCTTCGGCGATTTCTCCTACGATCTGACCGACCAGCTCTCGCTGTCGGTCGGCGGTCGATACACCTGGGATAACCGGCAGGCGTCGATCCTGCGGCAGAACTATCTGGGCGGCGGATCGCCCGTGTTCGGCGGCGCAGGCGTGCCGTTCGGCGCACCGGGTACCGATTTCGACGGCGAGCGCGACTTCAAGAAGTTTACTCCGCGCGCCTCGATCAGCTTCAAGCCGACGCCGGACCACAATATCTACGCGAGCTACTCCAAGGGCTTCAAAGGCGGCGGTTTCGACCCGCGCGGGGTAGGGGCGAACGCCCCCGATCTAAACAATGACGGCGTCCGCTCCGACGACGAGATCACTGCGTTCCTCAGCTTCGCGCCGGAAGAGGTCGACAGCTACGAAGTCGGCTACAAAGGGAGTCTGCTGAACGGCATGATCAATGTCGCGATCGCCGGCTTCTATGCCGACTACAAGGACGTCCAGATCCCCGGATCGGTCGCGTGTACCATGGCTGGCCTGCCCAGCTTCTGCGGGGTCGTGTCCAATGCGGGCAAGGCGACCTTCAAGGGGCTGGAATTCGAAGGATCGGCGCGGCTTGGCGCGGGCTTCGTGCTGTCCGGCTCGCTCGGCTATATCGACGCGCAGTATGATGAGTACATCACCAACATCAACAACACGCCGACCGACGTCGCCGATTTCCGCGAGGTGCAGAACACGCCCAAGTGGACCGGCAGCGCGACGCTGGCGTACAACGCCGCTGTGGGGACCGGCGATCTCTATGCTGGTGCAACCGTCAGCTACCGTAGCAAGACCTACCAGTTCGAGATTCCCAATCCCTATCTCGATCAGGATGGCTATGCGCTGCTGAGCGCGGACATCGTCTACACCCTGCCGGGCGACCGGATCACGATCGGGGTCCACGGCAAGAACCTGCTGGACAAGCGGTACAAGACCAGCGGCTACACCTTCGTCGCGACCAATCCGACCACCGGCGAGATCATCAATGGCGCGAACGGCTTCCCGATCCCCACGCTGGGGCCGGAAGGCACGCTGACCGCGTTCTACGGCAATCCGCGCGAAGTCTTTGCGACGATCGGCTTTAAGTTCTGATCCGACCCGCCGGGTGACACAAAAAAGGGGGCGCGCCTTCACTGCGAAGGCGCGCCCCCTTTCTTTTTATCCTGGCTTGAAGCTTAGAGCTGGCCGAGCATGTATTCTGCGCTGGAGACGCTGAAGTCGCCCGGCTTTTCGACGTTGAGCTTACGCACCTGGCCGTCGTCCACCAGCATCGAATAGCGCTGGCTGCGCTGGCCCATGCCGAAGCTCGACCCATCCATCGTCAGGCCGACCGCTTCGGCGAAATCGCCATTCCCGTCTGCCAGCATGGTCACATCCTTGCTGCCGTCGGCCTTCTGCCACGCGCCCATCACGAACGCGTCGTTGACCGAGATACAGGCGATCTCGTCGATCCCCTTGGCCTTCAGCTCGTCCGCCTTTTCGGCGAAGCCGGGCAGGTGCTTGGCGGAGCAGGTCGGGGTGAAGGCACCGGGCACCGCGAACAGCGCAACCTTCCGGCCGGCGAAGTATTCGCGGCTGTCGACCTGTTCGGGGCCGTTTTCGGTCGCCTTGGTAAGGGTGACCTGCGGGATCGTGTCGCCTTCGGAAATCTTCATCATGTCTATCCTTCGCGGTTTGAGTCGTGGAGCGCTGTGTGGCGCGGTCTTAGGCTTCGGGCAATCCTGAAGGGATCGGCGCGCGCGCAACCGCGTTCAACAGAACATACGGCTCGGCACCGCATTCTTTCCCGTTTGGGCGCTTTTCGTCGCACGCAAAGAATTTTCGGGCGCATTCACCGGCGCACATCGCTTGCAGATATAAAGAAGTCTTTATATGGGCCGTATCAATCTGCGCGGCACCTCAACGCCCGCAACGGAACATTCCCCGGGTTCCCTGCGCCTTCAAGGGCGTATGCCCACCAAACCCAAAGGAGCTAGCATGGCTACCCCCGCAAATATTATCGCAGACATCGGCCTGGCAGACTACGGTCGCAAGGAAATCGCGATCGCCGAAACCGAAATGCCCGGCCTGATGGCGCTGCGCGAACAGTACGGCAAGGACAAGCCGCTCAAGGGCGCGAAGATCGCCGGTTCGCTGCACATGACGATCCAGACCGCGGTGCTGATCGAAACGCTCGTCGCGCTGGGCGCGGACGTGCGCTGGACCACCTGCAACATCTATTCGACGCAGGATCACGCCGCCGCCGCGATCGCCGATCAGGGCATTCCGGTGTTCGCCGTGAAGGGCGAAACGCTGGCCGAATACTGGGACTACGTCGCGCACATCTTCGACTGGGGCGATGAGCCCTGCAACATGATCCTCGACGATGGCGGCGATGCGACCATGTTCGCGCTGTGGGGCGCACGGATCGAAGCGGGCGAGGAAATGCCCGCGCCGACCAACGAGGAAGAGCGCGAAATGCAGCGCGCCCTCAAGGCCTTTATCGAACGCAAGCCCGGCTACCTGACCAAGACGGTCGAAACCGTGCGCGGCGTGTCGGAAGAGACCACCACGGGCGTCAACCGCCTCTACCAGCTGTCGAAGGCGGGCAAGCTGCCGTTCCCGGCGATCAACGTGAACGACTCCGTCACCAAGTCGAAGTTCGACAACAAGTACGGCTGCAAGGAATCGCTGGTCGACGGGATTCGTCGCGGCACCGACGTGATGATGGCCGGCAAGGTCGCCTGCGTCGCGGGCTACGGCGATGTCGGCAAGGGCTCGGCAGCTTCGCTGGCCGGTGCCGGAGCGCGCGTCATGGTCACCGAAATCGACCCGATCTGCGCCCTGCAGGCCGCGATGGACGGCTACGAAGTCGTGACCATGGAAGAGGCGACCAAGCGCGCCGACATCTTCGTCACCACCACCGGCAACAAGGACGTGATCACCGTCGATCACATGCGCGCCATGAAGGACATGTCGATCGTCGGGAACATCGGCCACTTCGATAACGAGATCCAGGTCGAAGGGCTCGGCAACATGAAGTGGACCGAGATCAAGCCGCAGGTCGACATGGTCGAATTCCCCGATGGCAAGCGCATCCTGCTGCTGTCCAAGGGCCGCCTGCTCAACCTCGGCAACGCGACCGGCCACCCCAGCTTCGTGATGAGCGCCAGCTTCACCAACCAGGTGCTCGCGCAGATCGAACTGTTCACCAAGGCGGGCGAATACGAGAACGCGGTCCACGTTCTGCCCAAGCACCTCGACGAAGAGGTTGCCGCGCTCCACCTCGCCAAGCTCAACGTCCAGCTGACCGAGCTGAGCAAGGAACAGGCCGACTACATCGGCGTGTCCCAGGAAGGCCCCTTCAAGCCCGAGCACTATCGCTACTAAGCCAGCGATCATCTCACGGGCGGGGAAACTCGCCCGTCTTGCAGGCCCGGCGTGGTTGCCAAGCGATCATTGCCGGGCCTAGCTGATTCTCATGGACCTAGGCTCAACCGCGCTGGCACTGCTCGGCCTGCTGCTCGCGGCGTGGACCGCTGCTGCGGCGTGGCTGATGATCGCCGCCGCCTCGCGTTCGCGCGGGGCCGAGGCCGCGCGCCGCAATGCCAAGCGGATGGCGCGCCTGCTGGACGAGGCACCCGCCGCCGCGCTGGTGGTGCGCAGCGACGGACGGCTGGAAGGCAGCGACAGGCTTGCCCACTGGCTCGGCTTTGATCAGCTGCCGCAGTTCATCAGCGAGCTGGCCAAATATCCCGACCGCGGGCTGAGCCGTGAACAGCTCGACGAACTGACCCAGAAGGTCCGCCTCGCGCAGAAATCCGCCGCGCCGTTCCGCATGGCGGTGACGTTGCCCGGCTCCTCGCGCAGCCTCGCCCTGCGCGGCAGCCTCGCCGATCCGCAGGTCTCGCCCGCGGGCGCAGCGCTGATCTGGGTGTTCGATTTCAGCGAGAGCGAGCTCGAACTGGGCCGGATGCGCAAGGAGGCAGCGCGCGCCCGATCCGATTTCGCAGCGCTGGTCGGCCTGATCGAGGCCGCGCCCACGCCGATGTGGTTCCGCAATGCCGATATGGAGCTGCAACTGGTCAACAAAGCCTATGTTGCAGCCGTGGGGGCCGATGACGCGCAAAGCGTGATCGACCAGCAGATCGAGCTGGTCGAAGCGGTCGACGGGGAGCCGCCGGCCGAGATCGCGCGGCAGGCGGCGGAAAGCGGCGCGCCAATCGAACGGGTTGTTTCGGTCACCAATGTCGACGGGATGCGGCGGCGCTTTCGCGTATCCGACCTGCCGCTGGCCGAGGAAGGGGTGGCCGGTTACGCAGTCGATATTCAGGAACAGGAAGATCTGGCCCGCGAACACCGCGCCTATCGCGAGGCGCAGCGTTCCATGCTCGATCGTCTCTCGGTCGGCGTGGCGCAGTTCGACGACCAGCGACGGCTCACCTTCGCCAACCAGCCGTTCCGCCGCCTGCTGGGCGTGCGCCCGGGCGCCAGCGGGCTGGGCACGCCGTTCGAACGCCTGCTCAGCGATGCGCGCGACGAAGGCCGCCTGCCCGAGGTGCGCGACTTCCCCAGCTGGCGAAAGGACCGCATGGCCTGGTTCGAGGCGGGCGATACGCAAGAGGAAGACTGGCCGCTGTCCGACGGTACGCATCTGCAGGTGGTCGGCCAGCCGATGCCCGATGGCGGGCTCGCGCTGATCCTCGAAGACCGGACCGAACAGCTGAGCCTGGCGGCCAACCGCGACACGCTGCTGCGCACGCGCACCGCCATGCTCGACAGCCTGTTCGAAGCGCTCGCGGTGTTCGCGCCCGACGGTCGGCTGCAATTGTGGAACCACAGCTTCCCCGAGACCTGGGGGCTGGAACCCGATGCGCTGGATGAACACCCCTCGGTCGATGCGCTGCTCGGCCTGATCCAGCCCAATCTCGCCCGGCCCAAGCAGGCCAAGGGCGTGGGCGAGGTGATCCGCTCCGCCACGCTCGACCGCAAGGAGCGGGCCGGACGGCTCCAGCTGGCCGACGGGCGGACGATCGAATTTGCCGGCATCCCGCTGCCCGATGGCAACGGCCTGCTCACCACGCTGGACGTGACCGCCAATGAACAGGCCGAAACCGCGCTGCGCGACCGCGCCGAAGCGCTGGAGCAGGCGGACAAGGTCAAGACCCGCTTCCTCGCCAACATGTCCTACGAATTCCGCACGCCGCTGACCTCGATCGGCGGCTTTGCCGAGCTGTTGCAGGCCGAGGTTGCCGGGCCGCTGAGCGATGGCGCGAAGGAATATGTCGCCGCGATCATCGAATCGGTCGCACGGCTGACAGACCAGGTCGAAAACGTGCTCGACCTGTCGCAGAGCGAGGCGGGGCTGCTGCCCATCGCGCGGCGCGAATTGTCGCTGCTGGCCTTCGTCACCGGCGTGGCCCGGGCGCGCGAGGATGTGATCGAGACGAAGTCGATCACGCTCGACCTGCGCGGCAGCCAGGCACTCAAATTGCAGGCCGATCCGCGCCAGTTGGGCCGTGCGATCGGGCAATTGCTCGACAATGCAATCGAAGCCTCCGGAGAAAAGGGCCGCATTCTGGTCGATCTGGCGAAGCAGGATGGCGGAGTGCGGATCGTGATCTCGGATAATGGCCGCGGCATGGACGAGAACGAGCTGGCGCTGGCGCTCGACGGGATGCGCTCGGCGAGTGAGGGCGGGGCGGAGGCGACCCGCCGGCAGGGGCTGGGCCTGCCGCTCGCCAGGCAGCTGATCGAGGCGCATGGCGGGCGCTTCGATATCCATTCCGAAAAGCGCATCG
Source organism: Citromicrobium bathyomarinum (assembly GCA_001306305.2). Lineage (NCBI taxonomy): Bacteria > Pseudomonadati > Pseudomonadota > Alphaproteobacteria > Sphingomonadales > Sphingomonadaceae > Citromicrobium > Citromicrobium bathyomarinum. The sequence continues at coordinate 2,163,784 of CP155577.1, read as the reverse complement.
GCACCAGCGTTAGCCTGTGGTTGCCGCTGGCATGACGCGAACAGCGATCGACCTGCCCGATCTCGCGGCGATGGAGGCGCTGGGCGCGCGGATCGCCGCCGACATGCGCCCCGGCGACGTGATTGCGCTGTCCGGTCCGCTCGGCGCGGGCAAGACCACGCTCGCCCGTGCGATCCTGCGCGCGGCGGGTCACGCGGGCGAAGTCCCATCGCCGACCTTCACCCTGATCGAAATGTACGAGGCGCTCCAGCCGCCGGTCGCGCACGCGGATTTCTACCGCCTCGAAGACCCTGCCGAGGTCGAGGAACTGGGCCTCGACGATTATCGCGAGGGCGCGGTGCTCATCGCCGAATGGCCCGAACGCGCGGGCGGCTTCGCGCACGAGCCCGCCTGCCTCTCCATCGACGTATCTTTCGCGGGGGCAAATGCGCAAGCTGGTCGCAAGGCGATTGTCGAAGGCGGGGCAGATTGGCTAGGACGCGCGCCATGACGACATTGCCTGACGGTATTCACGACTTCCTCGGCGCGGCAGGCTGGGCCGGGGCGCAGATCGCACCGCTGACCGGCGATGCCAGCTTCCGCCGCTATTTCCGGCTCCACCATGAAGGCAAGAGCGCGATGCTGATGCACGCGCCCCCGCCGGAGGAGCCGCGCGAGTTCCTGCATGTCGGGCGCTGGCTGCTCGACCAGCAGATCCGCGCGCCGCAGATCTATGCCGAGGATCTCGACAATGGCTGGGTGCTGATCGAGGATTTCGGCGATGCGCGGATGCGCGACTGGCTGGACGAGAATCCGGCCGCCGAGGACGAGGCCTATTCCGCTGCGATCGACACGCTCGCCGATCTGCACCGCAAGCCCGCCGGGCCTTTCCCGCCCTATGACGAAGAAACCTACCTGCGCGAGGCGCAGCTATTCACGCAGTGGTATTGCCCGGCGCTGGGGCTGGAAGTCGATAGCGATGAGTTCGATGCCGCCTGGCGCGAAGTGCTCGCCCCGCTGACCGCGAACCAGCAGCCCGGCGTGACCGTGCTGCGTGACTATCACGCGGAAAACATCATGCTGCTCGCGCCCGATAGCGGGGCGGGCAGTCAGGGCGTGATCGATTTTCAGGACGCGCTGGTCGGCCACCCGGCCTATGACCTTGTCTCCCTGCTGCAGGATGCGCGCCGCGATGTGACGCCCGAACTGGAGGCGCGGATGCTCGCCCGCTATCGCGAATGTGCCGATTGCGGCGACGAGTTCGATGCCGACTACGCACGGCTCGGCGCGCAGCGGAACACCAAGATCGTCGGCATCTTCGCGCGGCTTAACGAGCGCGACGGCAAGCCGCGCTACCTCGCCCTGATCCCGCGCGTGTGGGAGGCGCTGGAGCGCGATCTGGCGCACCCCGCGCTGGCTCCGGTGGCGCAGTGGTTCAAGGCCAATATCCCGGCCGATCTACGCGCGCGCAACGGAGCTCTTGAGGCATGAGCAGCCTTCTTGCGTCCGATACCGCGATGGTGATGGCGGCAGGGCTGGGCAAGCGGATGCGTCCGCTGACCGCGACCATGCCCAAGCCGATGGTCCGCGTCGCGGGCAAGCCGCTGATCGACCATACGCTGGACCGGCTGGCCGATGCGGGCGTCGCGCGCGCGGTGGTCAACGTCCATTACCTGGCCGACGCGCTCGAAGCGCATGTGACCGGGCGGGCGAACCCCAAGGTCACCATCTCTGACGAGCGGGACGCACTGCTGGAAACCGGCGGCGGGATGATCAAGGCGCAGGGCCTGCTGCCCGATCCGTTCTTCTGCCTCAACTCGGACAACATCTGGCTCGACGGGCCGCGCAACGCCTTTGCCGACCTGTCGATGCTGTGGGATGCGGAGCGGATGGACGCGCTGGTGCTGGTGGTGCCGCACAAGCGCGCGGCCAATTTCGACGGGCCGGGCGATTTCCATCTCGATGCGGCGGGCAAGGTCTCGCGCCGACAGCCGGGGCGCATCGCGCCCTTCATCTACACCGGCATCCAGCTGGTTTCCCACCGCCTGCTGCGCGATGCGCCCGAGGGCAAGTTCTCGACCAACATCCTGTGGAACCGCGCGATCGAGGAAGGGCGACTGTTCGGCCTGCCGTTCACCGGCGACTGGTTCGAGGTCGGCACGCCGCAGGCGATCCGCCCGACCGAGGAGGCGCTGTCGCGTGGCTGACGCTACGCGACCGCAAGTTTTTTCGATCGCAGCCCATCGCGGGTTTGCCGATGCGCTGGTGGCGGGTCTGGTTCCGCGATATTCCGAAGACGGCCTTGGCCTCGCCCGGCTGACCCTGCTGCTGCCGAGCGGGCGCGCGATCCGCACGGTGAGCGAAGCCTTCGTGCGCCATATGGGCGACGAAGGCGGCGCGGGCCTGCTGCTGCCGCGCATGGTCACCATCGGCGACCTTTCACTCGACGAAGCGCTCGGCCCGCTGCTCGATCCGCTGGGGGCCGACGAGATTCCGCCAGCCGTCGACCCGACCCTCCGCTGGCTGCGGCTCGCCGCGCTGCTGGCGGAGGAGATTGGCAAGGGGGCTCCGAAAGGCCCGCCGCTGTTCCGGCAGGCGCGGATGATTGCCGAGACGATGGACCGCCTGCTGGTCGAAGAAATCGCTCCCGAAGATCTGCTGGGGGACCGGGTGCTCGACGTGGTCGGCTCGGTCGCCGGGCACTGGCAAGACAGCCTGCGGCGCTTTGCAAGGGTGCAGGCGCGCTGGCTCGCCGAGTTGCAGGCGATGGGCCGCGTCGATTCCGCCACACGGCGCAACCAGCTGTTCGCCCATGCCGCGAAAAGCTGGCGCGCCGAGCCGCCCGCCACGCCGATCGTCGCCGCAGGCGTCACCAGCGCCGCGCCCGCGCTCGCGCGGCTGCTGCGGGTGGTGAGCGAGCTGCCGCAGGGCGCGGTGATCCTGCCCGATCTCGACCTCGCGCTGTCAGACGAGGCGTGGGACGAGCTTGGCCGCGCGGGCCAGTCCGACGATGCCGATGGCGAGCGGCTGGGCCGCCATGATGCGCCGACCCATCCGCAATATCATCTCAAGCTGCTGCTGGGCCGGATGGGCGTCAATCGCGGCGAGGTGCGACAATGGCACCGGCGCGGGCTGACTGCCGCGAACCCCGACCGGACCCACGCGGTCAGCGCGCTGTTCCTGCCTCCGCAGGCGAGCAAGAGCTGGGTCGAGCTGCCATCGGAGAAGCGCCGTCTGGCGGCGGTGCAGCTGCTCGAAACGGGCAATCCGGAGGAGGAGGCGCAGGCGGTCGCGCTGGCGGTGCGCCGCAAGCTGGAAGAGCCGCAAAAGCGCGTGGCGGTGGTCACTCCCGATCGCTCGCTCGCCCGGCGGATCGTCCATCACCTGCGCCGGTGGGATATTCAGGCCGACGATTCGGCGGGCGCACCGCTGTGCGATACCGCTGCTGGCCGCGCGCTGCTGCTGCTGGCGCAGGTGATTGCGGAACGGGCCGCGCCGGTGCCGCTGATTGCGTTCCTCGGTCATCCCTTCGTCGGGGTCGCGGGGGCGGAGGATTCCGGTGGCGCGCGGGCCGACTGGCTCGATGCGCTGCGCCGGTTCGAGGACCGGCTGCGCGGCCCGCGTCCGGCACCCGGCCTCGCGCCCTTGCGCGCCATCGCTGCGAAGGCCGATGTCGATGCATGGTGGGGCACGGTTGCGGACAGGCTCGCCCCGCTGATGGAGCGGGACGAGGACGCGCCGCTCGCCGAACTGCTCGGAACGTTGGCGCAGGTGCTGGAAGAATTCTGCGGCGAAGCGGTCTGGGGCCGCGAGGATGGCCGCGCGCTGGGCAGCTTCGTCGACGATCTGCGCCAGCAGGCGAGCGCGGCGGGCACCATGATCGACCCGCGCGAGGTGCATGATGTGCTGACCGATGCGATGGAGCGGGTCGCGGTGCGCCCGGCCTATGGTGGGCACCCGCGCGTGGCGGTCTACGGCCTGCTCGAAAGCCGGATGGCGCGGGCCGACCTGATTATCTGCGCGGGCCTCAACGAAGGCACCTGGCCGGGCGGCGCCTCGCCCGATCCGCTACTCGCCCCGCCGGTGCTGCGCGCTCTGGGCGTGCCCGGCGGCGAGTTCCGCATCGGGCTTGCCGCGCACGATCTGGCGGGTGCGCTGGGCGCGCCGCAGGTCTTGCTCACCCGCGCCGCGCTCGATGCCAACGGGCCTGCGATTCCATCGCGTTTCTTCCTGCGGATCAAGGCCTTGCTGGGCGATCTGGCCAAGCGTCATGAGGAAAGCGAGCTGCCCGCGCTGGTCGACGCCCTGCGCGATGCCGATCCTGCGCCGCTCTATCCGGTGCCGCAGCCGTGCCCGCCTGCCGAAGTGCGTCGGGTGACCATCAGCGCGACCGCGCTCGACCGGCTACGCTCCGATCCCTACCAGTTCTACGCCAATGCGATCCTGCGGCTGAAGGAGCGCGACCCGCTCGACTCAGAACCCAGCCCCGCGTGGCAGGGCACGCTCGCCCACGCGATTCTGGAGGAATGGCACAAGCAGGGCGGGGCGCTGGTCGATCTGGCGACCAAGCATCTGGGCGCGATGGACGCGCACCCGCTGACCCGTGCGCTTTGGGAGCCGCGCCTGATGGCCGCGCTCGAATGGATCGAGAATGAGGTGAGTTCCGATCCCGATCGCCGGATCGTTGCGGTCGAGCAGAAGGGCCGTCACCTGTTCTCTGGCGTCGAGATCACCGGCACCGCCGACCGGATCGACCGGCTGGCCGACGGCAGCTACGCCATCGTCGATTACAAGACCGGCGGCCCGCCATCCAAGCGGATGGTCGAGGAAGGCTTCGCGCTGCAGCTCGGCACGCTGGGCCTGCTGGTGGAGGAGGGCGCCTATGCCGATCGCGGCATCGAAGGCGTGCCAACGCGGTTCGAATACTGGTCCCTCGGGCGCGATGCGAAGTCGGACACGGGATTTGGCTACGTCACCACCCCGCTGAAGATCGGCAATGCCCGCACAGGGATGGAGCCCGACGATTTCCTGCCCGAAACGCGGCGCTACCTTGCCGAAGCGCTCGACACCTGGATCCTCGGCGATGCGCCCTTCACCGCGCGGCCCAATCCCGACCTCAAGCTGTATGCCACCTACGACCAGCTGATGCGGCTGGAGGAATGGCTGGGCCGAGAGAGCGAGCCGGGGGCCACGCGATGAGCGACACAATCCACACGCTTTTGCCGGAACAGGGCCACGCGGCGGACCCGGGCCATTCCGTGTGGCTTTCCGCCAGCGCGGGCACCGGCAAGACGCAGGTGCTCTCGGCGCGCGTGCTGCGCCTCCTGTTGCAGCCCGGCGTGGAGCCCGGATCGATCCTGTGCCTCACCTTCACCAAGGCGGGCGCGGCGGAGATGGCGACCCGCGTGAACGAGACGCTGGCCCGCTGGGTGCGGATGGAGGAAACCCTGCTGGCCCAGCACCTGCGCGCCATCGGGGCGAAGGTCGATCCGACAACGCTGGCCCATGCCCGCACGCTGTTCACCCGGGTGCTCGATTGCCCCGGCGGCGGGCTGCGCATCGATACGATCCACGCTTTTGCGCAATACCTGCTCGCCGCCTTTCCCGAGGAAGCGGGGCTGGAGCCGGGCACGGTCGCGATGGACGATCGCACGCGCGGCCTGCTCGCGCGCGAGGTGCTGACCGAACTGGTCGCCAACGCGGACGAGGCGGATAACAGCGCGCTGGCGATGCTCTCGCTCAGGCTCGGGCCCGACGGGGTCAAGCAATGGCTGATGGCCTGCGCCAAGGCACGCGAGCTGTGGGAAGGGCCGCAGGGCTGGCAGAGCCCGATGCGCCGGCAGGTGCTCGCGATGCTAGGCCTGCCGAGCGATTTTTCCGAGGCCGACCTGGTGCGCGAATGCGCCGACGACAGGTTCGACTGCGGCTCTCTGCGCGCATGCCTTGCGACCTTGCAGGACTGGAACACAAAGAGCGGGCGCGACGCGGCGGAGCCGATCTCCGCATGGCTCGCTGCCGATCCCGATCAGCGCCTCGCCACGCTTGCCTGTTTCAACGGCAGCCTGCTGGTCGCAGACGGCTCAAAGCCCAAGAACCTGACCAATCTGGTCAAGCGCGACCCGACCTACGAGGGCAATGTCGCGGCGGTTCAGGCCAGCCTCGATGCGATCCGGGATAAATTCGCGCTGCTCGCACTCGCGGAATATCTCACCCCCGCGCTCGAACTGGGGCGGCGCTTTGCCTTGCGGTGGGACGAGGCGAAGCGGGTGCATGGCCTCGTCGATTTCGACGACCAGATCGCACGCGCGGCCACGCTGCTCGGCAATTCGGAGATGGCGCAGTGGATCGGCTACAAGCTCGACCGCAGTTTCGACCACATCCTGGTCGACGAGGCGCAGGATACCAATGACAGCCAGTGGGCGATCATCGACGCGCTGACGCAGGATTTCTTCGATGGGCTGGGTGCGGCGGGGGCGCGGCTGCGCACGATCTTCGTGGTCGGCGATTACAAGCAGGCGATCTTCGGCTTTCAGGGCACCGAACCGCGCCTGTTCGTGGACAAGCGCGAGCAATATGACGCGCGGATCAACAGCGCGATCGCCAATGCCGAGGCGCTCGCGCATGAAACCCGCGAGGCCCCGCTGGTCCCGCTCGCGCCGCTCGCCCGCCTGGGGCTGGAGCGCAATTTCCGATCATCGCAGGTGATCCTCGATTTCGTCGACCGCGCGGTGGCGCATGTCGGCACGCAGGCGATGGGGATGCCGGGCGAAGAGGTGCAGCATACCGGCGAAGATCGTCCCGGGCGGGTGACGCTGTGGGCACCGATCAGGGCCGAGGAAAGCGACGATCCCGAAGCGGTCGAGGAAGACGGTGCGGAAACCTGGCTGCCCGCGCCAGAGCGCCGCATGGCGGACCGGATTGCCGCGCAGGTGAAGCAGTGGCTCGAAGACGGCCACCCGCTGACCAAGGGCGGCACGCGCCGGGCCGGGCCGGGCGATATCATGATCCTCGTGCGCAAGCGCCGCGCGCTCGCCGGGCTGATCGTCGCGCGGCTCCATGCGGCGGGCGTGCCGGTGGCGGGCGTCGATCGGCTGCGGCTGGGCGCTCCGCTGGCGGTGAAGGATCTGCTCGCCGCGCTGCGCTTCGCCGCGCAGCCGAGGGACGACCTGATGCTCGCCAACCTGCTGGTCTCTCCGCTGGGCGGCTGGTCGCAGGACGACCTGCTCGAGCATGGCCTGCGCGACAAGAGCGTCGGCCTGTGGGACCATATCCGTCGCAGCGACGCGCCGCTGTGCATGGCGACGGCCGACCGGCTGCGCGCGCTGCTGGCGCGGGTCGATTACGAGCATCCGCAGGCGTTGCTCCACTGGCTGCTGACCGGTCCGTGGGACGGGCGGCGCAAGCTGGTCGCGCGGCTGGGGCGCGAGGCGAACGATCCGATCGACGAACTGGTCGGCGCGGCGTTCGCCTACTGCGCCGAACACACGCCCAGCCTTCAGGGCTTCCTCAACTGGTTCGATGCTTCGGACGAGGAACTGAAGCGCGAAGCGGCGGGCAGCGGTGATGCCGTGCGCGTGCTGACAGCGCATGGCTCGAAGGGGTTGCAGGCACCGATCGTGATCCTCGCCGATGCGACCGGCAATCCCGATCGCGGCCCTGCGCGCGCGGGCGAGCTGGCGACCGATGACGGGCGCACCGTCCCGCTTCCCTCGCTGCCCAAGGAGGCGAAGGCGGGGCCGGTGGTCGCGGCCGAGGAAGCGAAGAAGGCGCGCGAGCGCGAGGAGCACTGGCGGCTGATGTACGTCGCGATGACCCGCGCCGAGGAAGCGCTCTATATCGGCGGCGCATTGCTGCCGAGCGACAAGGACGTGCCCGAGGCGAGCTGGTATGCGCAGGCCGCTGCGCTGTTCGACAGCGAAGGCGGGGGCGAGGGGGAGGGCGTCTCCGACCCGATCTGGGGCGAGCGGCACGATCTGGGCACGCTGGCCGATATCGCGCCGCCCGCTCCCGATGCAGCGAGCCGAGCACAGCGCCCCGCGCTGCCTGAATGGGCCACCCGCGCTCCCGCCGCCGAGCCGAGCCCGCCGCGACCGCTCGCGCCGTCTGCCGCCGGGGACGACCTCGCGCCGAACCCACCGGGGCTGGCGACCGGGGCCGAGGCGGCGCAGCGCGGTACGCTGATCCACCGCCTGCTCGAACGCATGCCCGATATCGCGCCCGAGGACCGCGAGGCGCGGGGCTCGGCATGGCTCGCCGCGCAGGCCGGCGATCTGTCGGAGGGGGCGCGCGCGGCGATGCTGGAGCAGGCGCTTGGCGTGCTCGACCATCCCGATTTCGCCGCGCTGTTCGCGCCCGGTGCGCTGGCCGAGGTCTCGCTCGCCGCGACGGTTGAGGGGCAGGTGGTCACCGGCAAGCTCGACCGGCTGTGTGTGGCCGAGGAAGAGGTGCTGGTGGTCGATTACAAGACCACTCGCCGCGCGCCCACATCGCTCGAACAGGTGCCCACCGCGACGCTGCGGCAGATGTCCGCCTATGCCCACGCGCTCGCCGCGATCTATCCCGGGCGGCGGATTTGCGCGGCGCTGCTCTATACCCAGACCCCGCAGCTGATCGTGCTTCCGCACGCGGTTCTGGCCGCTCACAAGCCCGGCTTGGGGGACAAGCAGCTAAGTTTGCCCGGCTCCGCCTTTGCGTAATCGCTTCGCATCCCTAGATATCGAGCCAAGAAACAGGAGACATCCCCCATGGCCACCAAAACCGTCACCGATGCCAGCTTCCAGTCCGACGTCCTGCAGAGCGACAAGCCCGTGCTGGTCGATTTCTGGGCCGAGTGGTGCGGCCCGTGCAAGATGATCGCGCCCGCGCTGGAAGAAATCAGCGACGAACTGGCCGATCAGGTGACCATCGCCAAGATGGACATCATGGAAAACACCGACACCCCCGGCAAGCTGGGCGTGCAGGGCATCCCCTATCTGGTGCTGTACAAGAATGGCGAACGCGCCGCCGAACTGACCGGCGCGCGGCCCAAGAGCCAGCTCAAGGCGTGGCTCGAAGAACAGCTCTGATAAGTGCTCAGGCGGCGGGCTGGTAGCCTGCCGCCGACAGCCGCACGACCAGCTGGTCGAACAGTTCGCGGCTCGCCGCGCCGACCATCCCCCTGCGACCATCGTCGACCCGGTAGGGTGTGCCGTCGAGGCGCAGGCAGGCGCCGCCCGCTTCATTGAGAAACAGCGATCCCGCAGCGTGGTCCCACGGCAGCGTGCGCTCGTAGATCGCAACGTCGTGTTCGCCGAGCACGGTCAGCGGATATTGCTCGCACGCGGCACCGGGCGCGTGGACCAGCGTGTAGTTGGGCACGATTTCCAGCTCGAACTGGCGGCGCTGCTCGGGCGTCATGAATTTCTTCATCGCGGCGAGGCGCGGCGGGTTTGCGCCGCTCGCGCGCGCTGTCACCGTCTCCCCGTCGATCATCGCGCCCTGGCCGCGATGGGCCGCGCAGAAGCGGTCGCGCTGCGGGTCGTAGATCCAGCCGTCTTGCGCAAAGCCTTCTTCGGCCAGCGCTACCATGATCCCGAAATGGCCCGTCCCGCTGGCGAAATTGCTCGTCCCGTCGATCGGGTCGATGATCCAGCAAGTGCCGGAGAGGCGATCCATCACCGACGGGTCGGCGTGGACCGATTCCTCGCCCACGATGGCCGCTTCGGGGTGCAGCTTCGCTAGCCCCTCTGCCAGCGCGACCTCCGCCTCTCGGTCGGCGATGGTGACGAGATCGTCGTCCGCCTTTTCGATGATTTCGGTCGCCTTGAGCGCCTGGTGGCGCGGCATGATGATCCGCTCCGCCACATCGCGCATCAGGGCCAGAATTTCGCGGTCGAGTACGCTCATGAGTTTCTCCTCAGGAGCGATAATCCGCGTTGATGTCGATGTATCCGTGCGTCAGGTCGCAGGTCCACACGCTGGCGCGGCCGTCGCCCATGCCGAGATCGACCGCGATGTCGATTTCCTGCCCTGCGAGATGCGCGGCGACGGGCGCTTCGTCGTAATCCTCAACCGGCTGTCCCTCGCGCGCGGCCCAGTGCCCGCCGAAACCGATCGACAGCGTGTCGCGGTTGGCAGGCTCGCCCGCCTTGCCCACCGCCATGACCACTCGGCCCCAATTCGCATCGCCGCCCGCGATCGCGGTCTTGACCAGCGGCGAGTTGGCGATGGCGAGGCCGATGGTCCGCGCGCTCTCGTCCGACACAGCGCCTCTGACATGCACCGCGATGAACTTCTGCGCGCCTTCGCCATCGCGCACGACCAGATGTGCGAGCTGGCGGCAGACATCGTGCAGCGCGGCCATGAAGGCATCCGCGCCCGGATCGTTCGCTGAGGTCAGCTGCGCATGGCCAGCCTTGCCGGTCGCGAAGGCGAGCACGGTGTCGCTGGTCGAGGTGTCGGAATCGACCGTGATGCAGGAGAATGTCTGCCGGTTCGCGGCGGAAAGGCATTCCTGCAGGAAAGCAGGCGAGACCGCCGCATCGGTGAAGATGTAGCCGAGCATGGTCGCCATGTCGGGCGCGATCATCCCGCTGCCCTTGACGATTCCCGCGATCTCGATCCGCGTCTCACCGATCATCGCGCTGGCATGCGCGCCCTTGGCGAAGGTGTCGGTCGTGCCGATGGTGTTGGTCGCGTCCTCCCAGCTGCATGGCTGGGCATCGAGCACCCCCTCTACGCCAGCGCGCGCCTTGTCTTTAGGCAGTGGCACGCCGATCACGCCGGTGGAGGAGACGAACACCTCGTTGGTCGCACAGCCGAGGTGGTCTGCCACCTGGCCCATGATCTGCTCCACCGCCTCGCGCCCGCGATAGCCGGTGAAGGCGTTGGAATTGCCCGCGTTGACGATCAGCGCGCGCGCGCTGCCGCCCTTCACCTGTTCGCGGCCCAGCTCGACCTCGCTCGAACAGCACAGGTTCTTCGTGAACACGCCGGCCACGCTGGTGCCCTCCGCCAGTTCGGCGAAGGTCAGGTCGCACCGGTCCCATTCCTTGTAGCGCGCCCGCGCGATGCGCAGGGTAACGCCGTCGATCGGCGGGATGTCGGGGAAGGGCCGGGCGAGAGGGGAGCGGGCGAGGTCCATAGTAATCGCGGGTTAGGTTTGCTCTCCGGGCGAGGCAAGCGGCTTTCGTCCCCGGGATCGACGCGGTAGGAGTGAGGCAGCAAAAGAAGGGGCCACGATGCTGGACTGGCGGATGATCTGCGCTGCGGCGCTGTTTGGAATGGCAACGCCGGGGTTGGCCCAAGTGGGGCCTAAGCCGACCAATCCGGAGGAATGGATCACGGCTCATGACTATCCCGCTGCTGCGATAAGCAACGAGGACGAGGGAAGGGTCACCTTCAAGCTCTCCGTTTCGCCCGAGGGGACGGTGACCGGCTGCAAGACCACCGGTGGCACCGCGCCCGATAACCTCAAGCAACTGACCTGCCAGCTGGTCCGCGAGAGGGCGCGATTCAAGCCGGCGAGCAACAGTAAGGGCGACCCGGCCGAGGGAACCTATGAAGCCACCGTGGCGTGGGAAATCCCGGCGGCCGGCGAAGTGCCTAGCAAAACCTACGCCCTGCCGCCGATCCCTTTCTGGATAGGCGCAGATGTGCCGCATCCGGAGCCGGGCAGAACGGAAATCGTCATGACGATCAGGCCCGATGGCACGGTGGCGGATTGTACGTGGGAGACGTCTGGGGGCGCTGTGAATCGGGACTTGCCCGAAGGCCTTCTGAATAACTTCTGCGAGGGGTTCTCGTTTGCGCCTTTCTCCGATGGCTCCGGTACCCCAAAAACCTTCCGCATTCTGACGACGATCGAAGAGATCGAGAACGAATAGGTGCTTAAGGTTTGCACCTTGGACTTTGTCCCGCGTTTGACTATGTCTGACCGCATGCTTCGGCTTCTCCTCACCTGTCTTGCCTTTCTGACCGGCCTCGTCGCCGTCGGTACGCCGGCAAGCGCGATGTTCACGGAAAGCTCCGTGGCCGGTTCGGCTGCGGAAGTCTGCAGCAGCGACAAGGAGGACGCCCGGTGCGAATGCAGCACCGCGATTCGGGTGCGCAACTGGCGGATTGCGCTGGAACGGGTCTGCCGTCCGCGTACCCCCGTGATCTTTGTGCCGACGGTCCAGCTCGGCCCCGATCGCGCGCTCGAATAGCGCGTCACCCCACACATTTCGTTTCGCGTTCGCAGGACCGCCCGGCACTCGCAGTGTCAGGGCGCTGCACAGCATAATCCCATTATCGCAAGGCCCGTATTCCCATGTTCCAGTCCGTGATGAAGTCCGTCTTCGGCTCTTCCAACGATCGCTACGTCAAGTCGCTTCACAAGATCGTCGCGCAGATCAACGCGCTCGAGCCCGATATGCAGGCGCTCTCCGATGACGAGCTGCGCGCGCAGACCAGCAAGTTGCGCGACCAGCTCGATGCGGGGGCCAAGCTCGACGACCTGCTGCCCGAAGCCTTTGCGACCGTGCGCGAAGCCTCGGTACGCGTGTTCGGGATGCGTCACTTCGACGTGCAGATGATCGGCGGCATCGTGCTCCATCGCGGCGAGATCGCCGAGATGCGCACGGGTGAGGGCAAGACGCTGGTCGCCACGCTGGGGACCTATCTCAACGCGCTGGAAGGCAAGGGCGTCCACGTCGTCACCGTCAACGACTACCTCGCCCGCCGCGATGCCGAGTGGATGGGCCAGCTCTATCGCTGGCTCGGCCTGTCGGTCGGCGTGATCGTACCCAATCTCAGCGAGATCGAGCGGCGCGAGGCCTACGAGGCCGACATTACCTACGGCACGAACAACGAGTTCGGCTTCGACTACCTGCGCGACAACATGAAGCACGAGCGTAGCCAGATGGTGCAGCGCCCGTTCAACCACGCGATCATCGACGAGGTCGACTCGATCCTGATTGACGAAGCGCGCACCCCGCTGATCATCTCCGGCCCGACCGAGGACAAGACCGATCTCTACGTGACGATCGATCAGGTGATTAAGAACTTCGTCGCCGATCACAACGCGATCCCCGACAGCGCCAGCGAAGGCGTGGGCTTCTACGACACCGACGAGAAGAGCCGCACCGTCTCCCTGACCGAGGAAGGCGCGGAAGAGATCGAACAGCGCCTCGTCGCGTCGGGCCTGCTCGAAACCGACAACCTCTACGATGTCGAGAACACGCAGGTCGTCCACCACATGAACGAAGGCCTGCGCGCCAACCTGATGTTCAAGCTGGACGATCACTACATCGTGAAGGACAACAAAGTCGTCATCATCGACGAATTCACCGGCCGCATGATGGATGGCCGGCGCTGGTCCAACGGGTTGCACCAGGCGGTCGAGGCCAAGGAAGGCGTCAAGATCGAGCCCGAGAACCAGACGATGGCCTCGATCACTTTCCAGAACTTCTTCCGCATGTATCCCAAGCTTTCCGGCATGACCGGGACCGCGGCGACCGAGGCGGCGGAATTCTGGGACATCTACAAGATGAACGTGGTCGAGATCCCGACCAACGTCCCCGTCCAGCGGATCGACGAGGACGACGAGTTCTACAAGAACACGCTCGACAAGTTCCAGGCCATCGCCAAGGCGATCAAGGAGAAGTCGGACATCGGCCAGCCCGTGCTGGTCGGTACGGTCAGCATCGAGAAGTCCGAACTGCTCAGCCAGTTTCTCGACAAGGAAGGCGTCAAGCACGAAGTGCTCAACGCCCGCCAGCACGAGCGTGAGGCGCATATCGTCGCGCAGGCGGGCCGCCCGGGCGCGGTTACCATCGCGACCAACATGGCCGGTCGCGGGACCGACATCCAGCTGGGCGGCAACCTCGACTTCCTGATCGAAGACGAAGTCGGCGAGATGCCCGAAGGGCCCGAGCGCGACCGGGCGATCGAGAAGATCAAGGCGCAGGTCGCAGCAGACAAGGCCAAGGTGCTGGAGGCCGGTGGCCTGTTCGTGCTCGGAACCGAACGCCACGAAAGCCGCCGGATCGACAACCAGCTGCGCGGCCGCTCGGGCCGTCAGGGCGACCCCGGCCTGTCGCGCTTCTACCTGTGTCTGGAAGACGACCTCCTGCGCATCTTCGGGCCGGACACGCTGTTCTCCCGCATGATGAACTCCAACCTCAAGGACGGCGAGGCGATCGGGTCCAAGTGGCTGTCGAAGGCCATCGAGACCGCGCAGAAGAAGGTTGAGGCGCGCAACTACGACACCCGCAAGCAGGTCGTCGAATACGACGACGTGATGAACGACCAGCGCAAGGTCATCTACGAACAGCGCGCTGAGATCATGGATTCCGAAACCGTCGACGATGTCGTTCTCGACATGCGGCACGACACCATCTCCGCGATCGTGGCCGAAGCCTGCCCGCCGGGATCGTATCCGGAACAGTGGGATATCGCGGGCCTGAAGGCGCGGGTCGAGGAAGTGCTCGGCCTGACGCCGCCGATCGACCAGTGGCTGGAAGAGGACGCGGTCGAACCAGAGATGTTCGAGGAACGTCTGCGCGCCGAGACCGACGAACTGATGGAGCGCAAGATCGAGCAGAACGATCCGCAGCTGTGGCGCCGGGTGGAGAAGAGCATCCTGCTCGAACGGCTCGATTTCCACTGGAAGGAACACCTCGCCACGCTCGACGCGCTGCGGCAGGTCGTGTTCCTGCGGGCATACGCGCAGAAGACGCCGATCAACGAGTACAAGCAGGAAGCCTTCGGCCTGTTCGAGAAGATGCTGGAATCGCTGCGCGAGGATGTGACCAGCATCCTGCTCAAGAACGAGCTGCGGATCGCGCCGCCCCAGCGTGCGCTGCCCGACCTGCCCGATTTCCTGACCGGCCATATCGACCCGCTGACTGGACTGGACGATTCCAACGATGGCGACGGTTCGGAAAGCCGCGCCGCGATGTTCGGCTCGCTCGCCGGCTCGACCCGCGCCAATGCAGGGCCGGGCAATACGGCCGAGAATCCGTGGGCGGGGCAGGAGATCAGCCGCAACGCCCCGTGCCCGTGCGGTTCGGGTAACAAGTACAAGCACTGCCACGGCGCGGCCAAGGCTGTTGCGGGAGCCGCGGGATCGGCCTCGCCGCCCTCCTCGCCGCCTTCTGCGTAACCGCACTGCTCTATGCGTCGGTCGGCTTTGGTGGCGGATCGACGTATAGTGCTTTGCTGGCCCTGTCGGGGATGGACTACCGGCTGCTGCCGGTGGTCTCCCTGCTGTGCAATCTGGTGGTCGTCAGCGGCGGCACGCTGCGGTTCGCGCGTGCCGGGATTACCCCGTGGCGCGGCGCGCTGGGCCTCACCGCGATCGCCGCGCCCGCCGCCTTGCTGGGCGGGCTGACCCCGATCAGGGAACAGGCCTTCATGGCGCTGCTGGGCGCCAGCCTGTGCCTTGCCGGAGCGCTGCTGCTCCTCCCCCAGACCAGCGCGCGGGCCGCACCGGACGGAGAGCCTGCGCCGCGCCACGCCAAGCGCGCCATGCTGCTCGCCGCCGCACCGCTCGGCTATCTTGCCGGGCTGGTGGGGATCGGCGGCGGCATCTTCCTCGCCCCGCTGCTCCATCTGGTCCGCTGGAACGGCCCGCGCGCGATCGCGGCGACCGCCAGCCTGTTCATCCTCGTCAATTCGCTGTTCGGCCTCGTCGGCCAACTGAGCAAGAACGGCGCGGACATGCTGGGCGCGGCGGCGAGCACCGGCCTGCCGCTGATGATTGCGGTGGTGATCGGCGGCCAGATCGGCAGCCTGTTCGCGGTGCGCCTGTTCAAGCCGCAACTGATCCGCTGGCTGACCGCGGCACTGACGCTGTTCGTGGGCGTAAGGCTGCTCGCGGGCGGCTGAAGCGCGCATTTGCCCCGTCCGAGGCGTTTGGCGGGCCGAGCCCTGACACACCTGACACACAGTCCAGGGGATGGAAAACTCCCTCCGCGCGGAATGCCTGTTGAGAGGCCTTGCTGGACGGGCAGGGGAGAGGTGCGCACGCGCCATCGTGCGGCGGGTTTAGCGGGTGGGGGCGGAGTAGGAAAATGGACACTCGGTTAATCGACGCGCCCATCAAAGTACGAGCGAATGAGGAACCCATAACAAAGATCGAAGGTAAACGTTTCGCGCCCAGTGCCGGGCCATTGGAGTACCGGTATCGCTGCAAATTCTTGCACAAGAGGGGGGATGTTGGAGCTAAGAGCCTGACTCAGAAGTTTATGCGATCTGGCAGTGGCTTGCGATGAGGCGGGTGAGGCGGCGGATGTGGGCGATGGTAGTCCATGCGGTGGAACTTTCGATAGTTCTTTCCCAGTCCTTTGCGAGCCGTCGACATCTGCCGAGCCAGGCGAAGGTGCGCTCGACCACCCAGCGGCGCGGGAGCAGAACAAAGCCCCTGGCGGTGTCGCAGCGGCGCACGATCTCGAGCGTCCATTGCCCATGCCCTTGAAGCGCGCCGATGAGCTTGTCGCCTGCGTAGCCCCCATCGGCGAAGAGGTGGCGCAGCCACGGGAAGCGGTAGCGGATTGCCTTGATGAGATCGACCGCCCCGTCGCGATCCTGAATGCTGGCAGCGTGGATGGTGACGAACAACATCAGTCCGAGCGTATCGGTGATGATGTGACGCTTGCGTCCCATGATCTTCTTGCCCGCATCGTAGCCCCGTGGGCCGCCACTCTCGGTGGTCTTGACGCTCTGGCTATCGATCACCCCGGCGCTGGGGCTGGCCTCGCGCCCTTCGATCTGGCGCGCAGCCATCACCAGCAGGTGATTGATCGTCTGCCATAGGCCGCTGTCGCGCCAGGCATAGAAATAGCGTTGAACCGTCGAGAGCGGAGGGAAATCCTTGGGCAGCATCCGCCATTGGCAACCGCTTGTTGCCAGATAGAGGATCGCGTTCATCACCTCGCGCAGGTCGGCGCAGCGCGGCCTGCCGCCAGGTTTCGCGGGCGGCAACAGAGGCTCGATCAAGGCCCACTCGGCATCGCGCAAATCGCTTGGATAACGTAGACCCGGGCGGCTATGCTGCTGCCGGGAGGTATCGGTCCACATCGCTTATTCCTCGGTCGTTTCTGGCGAAACCCCGGAATCAGCGATGCACCAGCGCGTCAAGCGCAACCAGCTGATATCTCCCAACTACTTTTGAAGACAGGCTCTAAGAGTCCAAATCAAAGGTCATCCGTTCAG
The DNA here is from genome assembly GCA_001306305.2 of Citromicrobium bathyomarinum. Lineage (NCBI taxonomy): Bacteria > Pseudomonadati > Pseudomonadota > Alphaproteobacteria > Sphingomonadales > Sphingomonadaceae > Citromicrobium > Citromicrobium bathyomarinum. The sequence goes on along the minus strand of CP155577.1, from coordinate 2,146,630 downwards.
CGCGCCGCTGCGCGAGGAGTTCGGTGAGCTCGCAGGTCTCGTCACGTGACAGGTGACCTCGCGCTTGTTTTGCAAGCAACTCGGCAATGCGCATTTCTGCGAAACTTTTGACCTCGTAAATTGCATCTTCATGCGAGGCGATTGCAGCCGATGCCATCTTGATTTCCCTTTCAAAGGTTAGAATGCACTAATCGACCGAGGGTTTCGGTGCGTCGGAGGTTTTCTCCAGTTCCTCGCTCATCCTTCTTATGCCTAACGCGAGCTGAGCCATCGTCACAAACTGGGCGAGTGAGGAGTGATGTTCTTCCGACGGCAATTGGCTCTTCGAAAAGTGATTGCGCACGTTGCTAGTCGCGATCAGTACGCCCCAGCATTCATCTTCGTCCTGTAAAATTATAGGATGAGCGTAAATAGATCGATAAACGTCTGGTTGGACTGATTGCGTACCCAAGGCTGATTGCACTGCCGGGTCCTTCATGTCTCCCACCAGCACCGGAGTTCTGGTCTGAAAGCACCTCGCGCTGATTCCCACATCCGAAGGCCATGAACGAGCCTTATCGAGCGAGCAATCGACCGCACGCTTGTGCGCGATAGGTCTCAACACCTTCGTTCCGTTCTCGTCTATGGGACGTTGAATGGCTATCGACCAAATGTCATTTTGCTCAAAGCCGCAGGAGATAGAGAGAGAATGGCCGGTGTCCTCGAGCATCTCTTTTACAGTATCTTCCTCGGAGGTCCCCGTCTGTCTGAGCCTGGAGTGCGAGAAGTCCGCCCAAGTGCGCTGAGCCTCGTTGGCAGCGATGAGATTTTGATACCTGCGACGAAATTGTAGGAGGCGGGAGTTTTGAGAGAGAACTGAGCGTGCAGTGAGAATGGCTTCACGCGCCTTCTGAAGCTCTTCTGACGCGTCGGTTTCAGTGACAGCTAGAATGAGGCCGCCGATAAAGACTATAATAGACGAGCCTATGCCGATAATTCTAGACCACGGCACCCCCGTGGGGCTATCGGGCATATCCATCATAAATTGCGCTATTGTAGCTGCCGCTGCGCCGCCAGCGATAACAACGCCTTTTATGAACAGAGATGCGCGGACAAAGCGTTTAGACCTTTCTTCGAAAGCAGAGGCGACCTCCTCCTCTAAGTCGTCAAGCGTCTTCACCATACCTTTCCCCCTCCTTAATTCGATGCCACGAATTTGGTCGGAAAGGAATTGGGATCAATCAGGCCCTCAATTTTTTCCCCATCGTTCTCGTGCGATGGGCGGCAGAGAGGCCTGCGATTGCGGCGGGCGATAAGAAAATTGGAGGTCAATAAACCTCCCGTGGACGCCTTAGCTAGCTTTGGCTGTTGGCGCCATCAGGCTATCTTCACAAGGGAACAGCACCTGAGGGGGCAACTAGGCCCAAGCTCTCTAGGTCAAAAAAGGAGATATCTAGCTGGCCTGCCGACTGTCGCGAATTTATCGCGGCCTTCAATGGCTCCCCGAGTTGGATTCGAACCAACGACCAAGTGATTAACAGTCACCTACTCTACCGCTGAGCTATCGGGGAGCAGCCTTGTCGGCAGGCCCGCGCCTATATGGGGGTGCTCAGATTAACGCAAGCCCCTGCTGCAAAATCACACGACGAATTGTTCGGCGACGATCCGGTCGTCCAGCGCGTGGCCTTTGTCGAACAGCAGGGTCAGCTCGGAATCGCGTGCGATTTCAACGTGAACCTCGGCCACGTCGCGCACTTCCTTCTGGTCCGCCACGGCCGCCACGGGGCGCTTGGACGGCTCGTTTATGCGGAAGGTCACCTTCGCACGGTCGGGCAGAATCGCTCCGCGCCAGCGGCGGGGGCGGAAGGCGCTGATCGGGGTGAGGGCGAGCAGCTGGGAATCGAGCGGCAGGATCGGCCCGTTGGCAGACAGGTTGTAGGCGGTCGACCCGGCGGGCGTCGCCACCAGCACGCCGTCGGCGACCAGCTCCTCGATCCGGGTCTTGCCGTCGACCAGAATCTCGATCTTCGCGGTCTGGCGCGTCTCGCGCAGCAGGGAGACTTCGTTGAGCGCGCATTCGACGCGGGTGTCGCCGTTCTGGTTGATCGCTTCCATCCGCAGGGGAGAGATGCCGACCGGGCGGCTGCGGTTGACCCGCTCCACCAGCGCGCCCTTGGGCCGGTGCTTGTTCATCAGGAAGCCCATCGTGCCGCGGTTGACGCCGTAAACCGGCAGGATGCGTCCGCTGTCGAGCATCTTGTGCAGGGTTTGCAGCATGAACCCGTCGCCGCCCAGCGCGACCACCGCCTCCGCCTCTTCCTGCGGCACCCAGTCATGCGCATCGCGCAGCGCGGCGGCGGTATCCTGCGCCAGCGCGGAGTTCGATATCGCGAGCGCGAGCCGCTCGTATGTCGGTTGGCCGGCCATCAAAACCCTCTCTCAAACCCGTTCGCCTGCCTATGGAGGCGATGCCTGCTTGGCAATGCAACCTGGCGATTGGTGGGACAAGCGCAGCTTGCAGGCTTCCCCAAAACGCAGGGCCTTGCGATAAGGCGGCGATGAGTCCGACGGAACATCCCGCGAGCGAGCGCCCCACAGGGCTTGTCGATACCGAAGAGGCGCGCGAGATCCTCGGCATGTGGCTCGCCGAGGGGGAGGCGCGGGTCCACGCGATGCTGCTGGTGCTGGGCCGGTTCGATAGCGTCAATCTGGCCCACGGGGCGCAGACCGGCGACTATGCCTTGGGCGAGGTCGGGCGGCGGATGGCGCATTTCGCGCAGGACGAGTTTGCGCGGGCATCATGGCTGGTCGCGCGGATCGACGGGGGCAAGTTCCTGCTCGCCACGCGCGACAAGTGCAGCCGGGAGCGGTGGCAGTTTTTGGCCGAGACGCTGGCCGACGGGGTCGCCCAGCCGATGGCAGGCAGCGCGCTGGGCGTGCCGCAGCTGTGGCCACATATCGCGCTGATCCGCGCGCTGTCGGGCGACGATCCTACCACGGTGCTCGCGCGGCTCGGCGATGCGCAGATCGCGCTGCGCGGGGAGTCCGGGCGCAGGATCGTGTGGATCGACCGCGATCTGGCACCCGCCGGGTTCGATGTCGGCCAGATCGAGGCGGAGCTGCGGCGTTCGCTAGAGCGGGGCGCGATCTCGCTGCGCTTCCAGCCGCAATTCGCGCTCGCCGATGATGCGCTGATCGGGGCGGAGGCGCTGGTGCGGTGGGATCAGCCGCTACTGGGCGATATCGGCGGCGAAGCGCTGCTGCGGATCGCCGCGCGCGCAGACCTGACCACGCAGCTGACCCGCAAGGTGATCGAGGCCGCGCTGGATGCGGTGCGGGGCTGGCCCGAGGGGCTCAAGTGCTCGATCAACATCACCGCCGCCGATCTGGCGGTGGTGCGCTTTCCCGATGACCTGTTGCGGATGGTGGAGGAGCGGGGCGTCGACCCGGCGCGGCTTACGCTGGAGATCACCGAACAGGCGCTGCTGGGCGATCTGGACCTTGCTGCGCGCTCGCTCGGCCGCTTGCGCAATGCGGGGATGCGGATCGCGCTCGACGATTTCGGCGCGGGGTTCTGCAATTTCGGATATCTCAAATACCTGCCGCTCGATTTCATCAAGCTCGACCGGATCATGCTGGATGGCGTGGCAGAAAGCGCGCGCGACCGCGCGGTGCTGCGCGCGGTGATCGCCATGGCCCGCGCGCTGGAGCTGGCGGTGATCGCCGAGGGGGTCGAGGACGAAACGCAGCGCAAAATCGCGCTTGAGGAAGGGTGCAGCGCGTACCAGGGCTTCCTGCGCGCGCGCCCGCTGCCGCACGAGGAGTTCCTCGCGCTGGCGAGCGGGCAAGCCTAGGCTGGCGCTTTCTCCTTCTTCGCCGCGCGTTTGGCGATCGCGCTGAGGCCCTTGGTCAGCTGGAACAGACCGTTGAGGCGGCTTTGCGGATCGCCCCAGGCGCGGTTGACGACCAGCTTCATGTCCGGCCGCAGCTTCACCGCCTCGGCCCGCTTGTCGACATAGGCGAGCAGGCCGACCGGATCGGGGAAATCGTCCTTGTGGAAGGTGACCAGCGTGCCGCGCGCGCCGACGTCGATCTTGGCGATATTCGCCTCGATCGCCTGATGCTTGATCTCGATCAGGCGGACGAGGTTCTGCGTCGCGGAGGGTAGTTCGCCGAAGCGGTCGATCATCTCGGCGGCCAGCCCTTCGATCTCGGCCTTGTCGCTCGCCTGGTTGAGGCGGCGATAGAGCGCCATGCGCACGGCGAGGTCGGGCACGTAATCCTCGGGGATCATGATCGGCGCATCGACCGTGATCTGCGGGCTGAAGTCCTCAGCGGGCTTCTCGAGCCCCATCTCGCCCGCCTTCGCGGCGAGGATCGCGTCCTCCAGCATCGACTGGTAGAGTTCGAACCCGACCTCGCGGATGTGGCCCGACTGTTCGTCGCCCAGCAGATTGCCCGCGCCGCGAATGTCGAGATCGTGGCTGGCGAGCTGGAAGCCCGCGCCCAGCGAATCGAGATCGCTCAGCACCTTCAGCCGCTTCTCTGCGACCTCCGACAGAGCCTCGTCCGCAGGCGTGGTCAGGTAGGCATAGGCGCGCAGCTTCGCGCGGCCCACGCGCCCGCGCAGCTGGTATAGCTGGGCGAGGCCGAAGCGGTCGGCGCGGTGGATGATGATCGTGTTGGCGCTCGAAATATCGAGCCCGCTTTCGACGATCGTGGTCGACAGCAGTACGTCGTATTTCTTTTCGTAAAACGCGCTCATTCGGTCCTCGACCTCCGACGCGCTCATCTGGCCATGTGCGGGCACCACCTTCACTTCGGGCACATGCTCGTGCAGCCAGTCGAGCAGCGGGTCCATGTCGGAGATGCGCGGCACCACGATGAAGCTCTGGCCGCCGCGATGATGTTCGCGCAGCAGCGCCTCGCGGATCACCATATCGTCCCACTCGATAACGTAAGTCCGCACCGCAAGGCGGTCCACCGGCGGGGTCTGGATGGTGGAAAGCTCGCGCAGGCCGGTCATCGCCATCTGCAGCGTGCGCGGAATGGGCGTGGCGGTCAGCGTGAGCATGTGCACGTCCGCGCGCAGCTGCTTCAGCTTTTCCTTGTGGGTCACGCCGAAACGCTGTTCCTCGTCGACGATCACGAGCCCCAGATCCTTGAACTTGGTCGACTTGGAGAGGATCGCGTGGGTGCCGACCACGATGTCCATCGTGCCGTCGGCCAGCGCATCGCGCGTCTCGCTGCTTTCCTTGGCCGAAACGAGCCGGCTGAGCCGCCCGACCTTGAGCGGGAAACCGGCGAAGCGTTCGCTGAAATGCTGGAAATGCTGGCGCGCGAGCAGCGTGGTCGGCGCGACGACTGCGACCTGCTGGCCGCCCATCGCCGCGACGAAGGCGGCGCGCAGCGCGACCTCGGTCTTGCCGAAGCCGACATCGCCGCAGACGAGGCGGTCCATCGGCTTGCCGCTTTCCAGATCGCCCAGCACGTCGGCGATCGCGCGCTCCTGATCCTCGGTCTCTTCCCAGGGGAAGCGGTCGACGAACTGGTTGTAGCTGGCATGATCGGCCTCCAGCACGGGCGCCTTCTTCAGCGCGCGCTGCGCGGCGGTGCGCATCAGTTCGCTGGCGATCTCGCGGATGCGTTCGCGCAGCTGGGCGCGGCGTTTCTGCCATGCCTCGCCGCCCAGCCGGTCGAGCATCACCGCATCCTCGCTGCTGCCGTAGCGGGAGAGGACTTCGAGGTTTTCGACCGGGATGTAGAGCTTGTCGCCGCCCTTGTACTGCAACATCACGCAGTCGTGCTTGGACTTGCCCACGGTGACCGGTTCGAGGCCGAGATATTTGCCGATGCCGTGTTCGGTGTGAACCACCAGGTCGCCGCGCGACAGCGCCTGTAGCTCGCTGAGGAAGGCATCCGAATCGCGCCGCTTCTTGCGGCGGCGGACCAGCCTGTCGCCGAGCAGATCCTGCTCGGTCACCAGCTCGATATCCTCGCTCGCGAAGCCGCTGTCGAGCGGGAGGATCATCGCCGTGGGCTTGCCTTTGGCGGACTTGCCCAGCGCTTCCTGCCAGCTTTCGGCCAGCGCGAGTTCGGTGCCCGCTTCGCCCAGGATCGAGGCGATGCGTTGGCGGCTACCCTTCGAATAGGCGGCGAGCAGCGGGCGCTTGCCCGCCTTGGCGAGCTTCTTGAAGTGCTCGGCCGCTGCCTCGTACACATTGTCGCCGCGCGCACGCTCGGGCGCGAAGTCGCGGGCAGAGCGGAAGCCGAAGTCGATCACGCTGTCGCTCTCGGGCTCGTCGAACCCGGTCGCGCGGTGGACCGGGCGTGTTTCGAGAGTGGTGCCGATCTCGTCCTCGGTGAGATAGAGCGCCTGCGGGTCGAGCGGGCGATAGCTGCCCGCCTTCTGGCCCGCGGTTTCGGTGCGGGTGCGGCGGTATTCGGCGATGTCGCCCAGCCGCTCCTCGAACGCGGCCAGAGCGCCGACATCGATCACTACCGGATCGCTGGTGCCCAGATGGTCGAACAGGGTCGCCAGCTTCTCCTCGAACAGAGGCAGCCAGTGCTCCATCCCGGCCTGCCGCCGCCCTTCGCTGACCGCTTCGTAAAGCGGGTCCTGCGTGGCGTTCGCGCCGAACCGCTCGCGATAGCCCGCGCGGAAACGCTTGATCGTCGCGTCTTCGAGCAAAACTTCGGACGCGGGCAGCAGGAGGAAGCTGTCGAGCGTGCCTGTGGTGCGCTGCGTGTTCGGGTCGAACAGGCGCAGGCTTTCCAGCTCGTCACCGAAGAAATCGAGCCGCAGGCCCTGTTCGAGGCCGGAGGGGAAGATGTCGAAGATCGACCCGCGCACCGCGAATTCGCCCGCGTCGATCACGGTGTCCGTGCGGCTATAACCCTGCTTCTGCAGCAGCTGGGTCAGGCTCTCGTGCCCGATATGCACGCCCGGCTTCAGCTCGCGCACCGCCTCGCGGATGCGGAACGGGGTGAGCATGCGCTGGACCACGGCGTTGGCGGTGGTCACCAGCAGCTGCGGCGCGCCTTTTTCCGCCTGCAAACGATGCAGCGCGGAAAGGCGCTGGGTGCTGATCGACAGCGCAGGAGATGCCCGGTCGTAGGGCAGGCAGTCCCAAGCGGGCAACTCGATCACGCTAAGCTCGGGCGCGAAATAGCGCGCGGCATCCGCGACCGCGCGCATCGCGCTGTCGTCCGGCGCGACGAACACCGCGCGCTTGTGCGCCGCGCGGGCGAGATCGGCCATCACCAGCGGCTGGCTCCCCCGCGCAAGATTGGCGAAGGTGAGCGGTTGTTTGGCGGAGAGGATGCGGGAAAGGTCGGGCATTATGGCGTAAGTCGATCCGTGCTGTGCGTGTTCCGCGCAAACGAAAATAGCCCCCTGCTCGCGAAGAGGAGGGGGGCCGGGGTTCGGGGTGGGACTAGCGGGCGGTGGCGCAATGCACCAGCCCGCATGCGCCAAATCCTAGCGGGGAATATCGACGTAATCGAGCTTCTGCATGATCGCGATCCGCTCGCCCTGCATTTCCGGCGGGATCGGCTGCGTCTTGAGCGCCCAGGCCATGATCTCGACATCGTCGTAATCGAGCAGGGTTTCGAACCAGACGAGGTCTTCCTCGCCCCATTCGGCGTGATAGCGGTCGAAATAGCCGCCGATCATGTAATCGGCTTCACGCGTGCCACGGTGCCAGGCGCGGAACTTGGCACGGGCGAGGCGGGATTCGAAGCTGGGGGAGGTCATGGGGCGGGAGGTAGATTTTCTGCGCACCGCTTTCAACTCGTCATTGCGAGGAGGGGCACCGCAGCTGACCCGACGCGGCAATCCACAGCGGCACGCCGTGGATTGCTTCGCTCCGCTCGCAATGACGCGATAGCTGGGCCATATCGATGGTCCCATGCGGCCCGAAATCCTCAACCCCCTGTTTGCCGAGGTCGACACGCTCGACGGTGTCGGGCCCAAGCTGAAGAAGCCGCTGGAAAAGCTGCGCTGCACGCGCGTGCGCGACATTGCCTATCACTGGCCCGATCGCTTCGTGACCCGCCGCCCGGTCGAAACGCTCGACGAGGCGGGCGAGGGCGAGCAGATCATTATCGCGCTGACCGTGACCGAGCATCGCTCCGGTGCCTCGCGCCGCGCGCCCTATCGCGTGCTGGCGACCGACAGCGCGGGCAATGTGCTGGCGCTGACCTTCTTCGGGCGCGCTTCCTACACGGCCAAGAAGCAGCTGCCCGTCGGCGAGAAGCGCCGCGTGGCGGGCAAGCTGGAGCGGTATGGCGACATGCTCCAGATGGTCCATCCCGACCATGTGATGAAGCTGGACGATGCAGGCCTCGGCCAGATGCGCGAGCCGGTCTACAGCCTCGCCGAAGGGCTGACCCAGCCGCGCATGGCGAGCCTTGCGGCGCAGGCGCTGGAGAAGCTGCCCGACCTGCCCGAATGGATCGAGCCCGGCATGCTCGCACAGCAGAAATGGCCCGCCTGGGGCGAAGCGCTGCGCAGCGTGCATGCGCGCGACGACGAGACGGCGAAGGACCGGCTCGCCTATGACGAACTGCTCGCCAATGCGCTGGCCTTGCAGCTGGTGAAGGCGGATAACCGCCGCAAGCGCGGACGCCCGCTGGCAGGCGACGGACACCTGCGCGACAAGCTGCAATTGCCGTTCCCGCTGACCGGCGCGCAGGAGCGTTCGATCCGCGAGATCGAGGGCGACCTCGCGCAGGACGCGCCGATGCTGCGTCTGCTGCAGGGCGATGTCGGCGCGGGCAAGACGGTGGTGGCGCTGCACGCGATGCTGGTCGCGGTGGAGGCGGGCGCGCAGGCCGCGCTGCTCGCTCCGACCGAAATCCTCGCCCGCCAGCACTTCGAGACCCTGCGCGAGATGGCGCGGCCCACCGGCGTGGAGGTCGCTCTGCTGACAGGGCGCGACAAGGGCCGGGCGCGCGAAAGCATCCTGATGGGGCTGATGGATGGCAGCATCCAGATCGTGGTCGGCACGCATGCGATCTTCCAGGAAGCGGTGCAGTACCGCGATCTCGGGCTGGTGGTGGTGGACGAACAGCATCGCTTCGGCGTTTCGCAACGCCTCCAGATGGCGGGGAAGGGCAAGCGCCCGCCGCACACGCTTTCGATGACCGCCACCCCGATCCCGCGCACGCTGACGCTGGCGAACTATGGCGAGATGGAGGTCAGCCGGCTCGACGAACTGCCGCCGGGCAGGCAGGCGATCGATACGCGCGTGGTCGGGATGGATCGCCTGCCAGAAGTGGTCGAGGCGGTCGGGCGGCACCTCGCGAGCGGGCAGCAGGCCTACTGGGTGTGCCCGATGGTCCGCGATGAGGAGGGCATGGAGAAAGCCGCGGCCGAGCAGCGCTACGCAGCGCTCAAGGCGCGGTTCGACGACGATGCCGTGGTGATGGTCCACGGCCAGCTCGACCCCGAGGTGAAGGACGCCGCGATGGCGCGCTTCGCCAGCGGGCAGGCGAAGCTGCTGGTCGCGACCACCGTGATCGAGGTCGGCGTCGATGTGCCCGCCTCCACGCTGATCGTGATCGAACAGGCGGAAAGCTTCGGCCTCGCCCAGTTGCACCAGCTGCGTGGCCGCGTGGGGCGCGGGAGCGAGAAGTCGGTCTGCCTGCTGCTGCGCGGCAACCAGCTGTCCGAAACGGGCCAGCGCCGCCTCGCCCTGATGCGCGAGACGCAGGACGGTTTTCGAATTGCGGAGGAAGACCTCGAACTGCGCGGCGGAGGCGAATTGCTCGGCACGCGCCAGTCGGGTGACACGCCGTTCCGGATCGCCACTCTCGACCAGATGCAGCGCTTTCTCGACCCCGCCACCGCCGATGCCAAACTGCTGATGGACCGCGATGCCGGGCTGGAAGGCGAGCGGGGCGAGGCGGCGCGGGTGCTGCTCTACCTGATGGAGCGCGACATGGGCGTGCGCACGCTTCGGGGCGGGTGAGCATTTATCCCCTTCCTTGGGGGGAGGGGTTTAACTCGGCTTCGAAAGCCGCTCCACCAGCGCCCGCGCCGCCGCGTCGACATCCTCCCACGTCGCCTCGAACTGCTCCTCGCCATCATGGTACGGGTCGGCAATCACCGCGCCTTCGCGGCCGGGCACCAGGTCCATCAGCAGCGAGACATGCGTACGCGATCCCTCGGGCCGCAGCGCCTCGATATTGCGCAGGTTCTGGTGGTCCATCGCGAAGATATGCGTGAAGCGGTGAAAGTCCTCGACCACCAGCTGCCGTCCGGAATAGCCCGAAATGTCGATCCCGTGCTTCGCGGCTTCCTCGACGCTGCGCGGATCGGGCGGGCTGCCGACGTGGTAGTCCGCGGTGCCTGCACTGTCGGCCTCCGCCTCCAGCCCGGCCTTCTCCGCAGCGTCTCGAAACGCCGCTTCGGCGAGCGGGGAGCGGCAGATATTGCCAAGGCAGACGAACAGGATCGCGGGTTTTTCCATGGCCCCGACGTACTGGACGGGGCCGGGCCAGAGCAATAGAGATCGCCCAACAAGGGGAGACACACATGAAGCACCTGTTCGCCGCAACCGCGCTGACACTCACCATCGCCAGCCCGCTGACTGCCGGACCGGTCGAAGATTACACCGAGCTGCGCGAAGACGTGTGGCAGGACATGCTCGACGACAATCCTACCTTGGCGACCTCGGTGGGCGACCGGCGCGGGGACGGGCAACTGGGCGACCTCAGCATGGCGGCCTATGATCGCAACGTCGCCGAAGACCGCGAATTCCTCGCCCGGCTCAACTCCATCGACGAGAGCGCGCTGCCCGAAGACCTGCGGGTGGACTACGCGATCCTCAAGTCGTCGCTCGAAGACGGGATCGAGGGCGCGCAGTTCGACCAGACCCGCTACGTCCTGTTCACCAATCGCGGCGGCTGGTTCAGCTGGATCGCATCGCTGCCCTACAGCTCCCCGTTGTTCACCAAGGCCGATTACGAAAGCTACGTTGCGCGGCTCGAAGCCTATGGCGCGCAGAACGAAGCCGGGATCGCCCGCAGCCGAGAGGCGGTGGCGCGCGGGCTGACGCAGGCGTGCGGGCCGATGGAAGGCGTCGAGGACCAGATCACCGGGCAGATGGCGGACAGCCCCGAGGAATCGGGCTTCTGGCGTCCGTTCGAAAAGCGCCCCTCGACCATTTCGGAAGCCGACTGGGCAGCCCTGCAGGCCCGCGCACGTGCCGCGCTGACCGATGTGGTGTTCCCCGCCTACGAGGATTTCCTCAGCTTCTATACCGAGGAATACGCGCCCGAATGCCGCACCGGCCTGCCCGGTGTCGCCGAAACCGCGAACGGCGATGACTACTACGCCTATCGCGTCCGCAGCTTCACCACGACCGACATGACGCCGGACCAGATCCACCAGCTGGGCCTGTCCGAAGTCGCGCGGATCCGGGCGGAGATGGAGGAGGTCGCGGCAGAGGCGGGCTTCGACACCCGCGAGGCCTTCGTCGAACACCTGCGCACCGATCCGCAATATTATATGACCGACGAAGCCGAGTACGAACGCTATGTCGGCGCGCTGGCCAAGCAGATCGACGGCTGGATGCCCAAGCTCTTCGGCACCCTGCCGCGCCAGCCCTACACGGTCCAGCCGATCCCCGCCGCGCAGGCGCCGGGCAACACCACTGCCTATTACGAGCCCGGTTCGCTCGAAACCGGGCAGGCGGGTATCTACCGCATCAACCTGACCGAGCTGGACCAGCGCCCGCTGTGGGAACTGCCCGCGCTCGGCGTGCACGAGGCGGTGCCCGGCCACCACCACCAGATTGCGTTGCAGCAGGAGCTCGACCTCCACCCGCTGCGCCGCAACGGCACCTTCTTCACCGCCTTCGTGGAAGGGTGGGGCCTCTATTCCGAACGGCTCGGGATCGAGATGGGGCTGTACGATACGCCCGCCAAGCAGATGGGGCGCCTGAGCTACGAAATGTGGCGCGCGACCCGGCTGGTGGTCGATACCGGCATCCACTCGAAGGGCTGGACCAAGCAACAGGCGGTCGATTTCATGACCGAGAACACCGCGCTCAGTGCCGCGAATATCGACGCCGAGGTCAACCGTTACATCACCTGGCCCGGCCAGGCGCTGGCCTACAAGATCGGCGAGCTGAAGATCCGCGAGTTGCGTGGGCGTGCTGAGGAGGCGCTGGGCGACCGGTTTGACCTGCGCGCGTTCCATGACGCGGTGCTGGAAAACGGTGCGGTCCCGCTCGACGTGCTGGAAGAGCATATCGATCGCTGGATCGCGGAGCAGCGGGAGGGCTGACCCTCCCAATCGTCATTGCGAGGAGCGAAGCGACGAAGCAATCCATGGACTGGACGCTCTGCCTTGCTCATGGCTTGCGAGATCCCACCGTGGATTGCCGCGCGACCTGCGGTCGCTCGCAATGACGAATTTCTAGGTAGCTGCCGTCCGCTCCAGCACATCGCGCACGATGGCGTGGATGTTGACCACCGCACCGATCCGCGCGCCGAGCAGCGCCGTACCGCTGACCTTGCGCTGGACGAACAAGGTCTCGGCGGGCGGGATGTGCCAGATGGACTTGTCCTGCGCGATGACCATGCCTTCGTCACGCAGCACGGGGACAAAACCCCGGTCCCCGAAATCGAATGGAGCATCCTTGGCCATTTCGCCGAGGATGATCGCGATCATCCGGTCGATCGCCTCGCCATGTTTTTCGACCACGGCGGGCGACATGAATTGCGCATCGATAGCCGCCTGACGAACGCCCGCATGGTCGCGGTCGAGCCCGGCGCGCAATAGTTCGCGGTAGGATTGCTGTACTTCGCGGTCGACCTCGCGAGTCGCTCCGAAATCGAGCAGCACGATCTTCCGGTCGGCTTCGCGGTAGCGGTAGTTGGCGAAATTGGGGTCGGTTTGCATCAGGCCCCATTCGAACAATTCGCGCGCGACCAGCTCGATCACCTCAGCGAAAACGCTGTCGCGCACATCCTGCGGTTGGTCGCCAAGCTGTTCGACCGGGCGGCCTTCCTCGTAACTCATCGCCAGAATGCGGTCGCGCGTCAGCTCTTCGTCGAGCGTCGGCACCACGAAAGCCTCGTGCCCGGCGAGCAGCTCGCCATAGCGCTGCATCATCCGCCCTTCGCGGCGATAGTCCGCTTCCTCGTGCAGCTGCTCCTTCGCCGCCGCCAGCAGCGGAGTGACGTCGAGTTCCTTGGGCAGCAGGCCGGTCACGCGCAGCAGCGTGGCGACATTATCGACGTCGGAATCGATACTCTGCGCTACGCCGGGATATTGCACCTTGATCGCCAGCATTCGCCCGTCGCGGGTCAGCGCGCGGTGGACCTGGCCGATGCTCGCGGCGGCGATCGGGCGCGGCTCGAACCGGCGGAAATTCTTGCGCCAGTCGCTACCCCATTCCTCAGCCAGCACCCGGTCGAGCTGGCGCGGGGGCATGAAGTCGGCATTGTCGCGCAGTTTGGCGAGGATTTCGGACAGCTCGGAGGGCAGGGCATCGCCCGCGTCCATCGAGAGCATCTGCCCCATCTTCATCGCCGCGCCGCGCAGGTGCGACAGGCGTTCGGTCAGACGACCAATATTGCCGGGAGTGAGAACCAGATCGTTCATCCGCACCCGCTCGCCCGAGGCGACGCGGCGCGCGCCCTCGGCCAGCATTCCGCCGGCGACTCCGCCGGCGAGCCGACCGAAGCCGCCCAGCCTTCCGATCCGGGACGAAGGGACCGCGCGATGGCGACCCTTCGCGTCATCCTCCCGCGCCATGGTCTTAGGCGTAGTTCACATAGAGCGAGTAGATCAGGCCGGGCACATAGAAGATAAGCGTCAGGATCAGGCTGATGAGGAATTGCGTGCCGAGCCCATGCTTGAGCGCGACGCCCAGCGGCGGAAGCAGGATGGTGGCGATGAGGATGATGATAGGCATGTAAGAAACTCTCCTTTGCCTGATCAACCGCGCCTGAACCTGCCTGTTCCGCGCAAATGTGCAGAATGGCCGCCTTGCAAAAAGAGCGGCTTAGCTCACGACGCCGCGGCCGCGTCCGCCAGATCTTCCAGCCCGACCACGATGATCGTGCGCCCGCCGCCGAACTCTTCGCGCACCACGATCAGTCCCTGCCGCTCCATATGCTCCAGCAGGCGGCGGATGCGGCTGGGCGAGGATGTGCCGTAAACGCGCGCAAGCTCATCCTCGTCGGGCGCGGACGCACCCCTCGCGACCGACACCGCCAGCGCGAGATAGGGGGCGAGCACGTCCTCGGGGACGGCCTGCGAGAGCTCCTCGATCGTGTCGCGCAGCTTTTCGGGTAGCTCGTGCAGCCCTGCCGCGGCGAAGGCGAACAGGCGGCGAAATTCGAGCATGTCGACATGCGCACTGGGCACGCCCTGCTGGCGGCAGCGCTGCGCGAAATTGCGGAACAGCGCGGCGGAAGACTGGAAGGTCGCGCCTTCCTCCGCTGCCAGCTCCACGATGACCCGCGTGATGGCGGCTTCCTTGTCCTGCGGTTCGGCAGGAGCCTGATCGACGGGCGAGGATGGCTCACTCGCCGTCCGCTCGCCGCTCTCGCTACGCTGCGCCTGCTCTGCGGCGCGCGCGGTGATCGCCTGCTCCAGATCGGCGGCGGGTTTCGGCGGTGGAGGGGGCGGCGCCGCGGGCTTGGCGGCTTCCTCCGCCAGTTCGGAATGGAGCAGCGCCTCCAGATCCTCTCCCGAGGCCTGGGGCAGCGGCATCAGACCCTCGGCGGCGTTCTTGCCGCCGGTGCGCACCTCGCCGATATGCACTGAGACCGGGCGGCGGCTGATCGCGGGGCCGAGACCGAGGAAATGGCCGCGCTGAAGATCGCGGATGCGCTCGGCCTGCCGGCGGTCCATGCCCAGGAGATCGGCGGCGCGCTGCATGTCGATGTCGAGGAAGGTGCGGCCCATCAGGAAGTTGGAGGCTTCCGCGGCCACGTTCTTGGCAAGCTTGGCGAGGCGCTGCGTCGCGACGATTCCCGCCAGACCGCGCTTGCGCCCGCGGCACATCAGGTTGGTCATCGCGGACAGCGTCATCCGGCGCGTATCCTCGGCCAGCTCGCCCGCCGCGGCAGGGGCGAACATCTGCGCCTCGTCGACCACCACCAGCACGGGATACCAATGCTCGCGCGGGGCATCGAACAGCGCGGTTAGGAACAGTGCGGCGCAGCGGATCTGCTGCTCGACCTCCAGCTCGTCCAGCGCCAGCACGACCGAGACACGGTGCTGGCGCACGCGCCCGGCCAGCGCCTCGATCTCGCGCACCGAATGCGCCGCACCATCGATCACGATATGGTCGAACGCATCGGCCAGGCTGGTGAAGTCGCCCTCAGGGTCGATCACCACCTGCTGGACGAGCCCGGCGGTCTGTTCGAGCAGGCGGCGCAGCAGGTGCGATTTGCCGGAACCCGAGTTGCCCTGGACGAGCAATCGCGTAGCGAGCAATTCCTCGACATCGACGCAAATGCCTTGCCCGGCCGAATCCGTGCCAATTTCGATCTGCGCTTTCATATGCCTCACGAATAAGTGCACCGCGCCACGGCGCAAAGGCGCAGCCGGCAGTTATCCCGCTCTGGTTTGCCGCGCGTGCTGTCGTACCTGCCGATACCGCAGGATTCCCGGTCGTTTCCTCAAGGGAGAGGAATACGGCGGGCTCATGCGGCTTGCTATGCGAAATGGCGCAAATTGGTCGGGGAGAGAGGATTCGAACCTCCGGCCCCTGCCTCCCGAAGACAGTGCTCTACCAGGCTGAGCTACTCCCCGACCGATGCTTGCGGGGCGGACCCCGCGAGGCAGAGGCGGCCCTATAGGTGTGGATCACCGCACACGCAAGCGGACATTGCAGACAAGTTTGTCCTATCGCTGATCGCCGAAAGGATTAGGCCGATCACCGTGACCGAATCGCACTACGAACAGCAGTATCTCGACCTGATGGCGCACATCTGGCGCACCGGCGACGAGCGGGTGGACCGCACCGGTATCGGCACGCGCTCGGTATTCGGCGCGCAGCTGCGGTGCAGCCTCACCGATAATGCCGTTCCGCTGCTCACCACCAAGCGCGTCTACTGGAAAACCGCCGCACGCGAGACGCTGTGGTTTCTGACGGGCGCGACCAATATTCGCCCGCTGGTGCTGCAGGGGGTCAAGATCTGGAACGAGTGGCCGCATGCGCGCTACGTCAAGGAGACGGGCGACGACCTGCCGCTCGACGATTTCGTCCAGCGAATCGCCGATGACGAGAGCTTCGCCGCGCGCTGGGGCGATCTGGGCCCGGTCTATGGCAAGCAGTGGGTCGACTGGCCGACCTACCGCTATCGCCCAGATGGCCTGTACGAGAAGGGGGAGGGGATCGATCAGGTCAGCCAGGTGATCGATTCGCTGCGCACCAATCCGGGCAGCCGCCGCCACATCATCGAAGGCTGGAACGTCGCCGAGCTGGACCGGATGGCGCTGCCGCCGTGCCACAAGACCTACCAGTTCCACGTCGGCGCGAATGGTACGCAGCTCAACTGCCTGCTCTATCAGCGCAGCTGCGATGTCGCGCTGGGCCTGCCGTTCAACCTGTTCGGCGCGGCGCTGCTGACACGCATGATCGCGCAGCAGACCGATCTGGAGCCAGGCGAGCTGGTGTGGATGGGCGGGGACACGCACCTCTATCTCAACCACGCGCACCTGATCGAGGAACAGCTCGGCCGGGAACCGCGCGGGGCCCCGAGGCTTGAGATTACAAGGCGTCCGCCGGGCATCTTCGACTACGCAATCGAGGATTTCTCGGTCAGCGGCTACGATCCCCATCCGCCGATCAAGGCACCGGTGGCGGTCTGAGCGGTCGCGGGGGAAGGTCTGGGCGCTTGACCCTTCGGGCCTTGCGCAATATCCGGTCGCCGATGTGAAAGATTGCGTCTCGGCAAACGGAGGCGCGGGAGAGAGACGCATGGCCGATCGGCCCGAGCGAACCGACAACAAGCCGCAGCTTTCGCTGCACATTCCTGAGCCCAACTATCGTCCCGGGGCGGATGAGGTGGACTTTTCCGCCATCGAAATCCCCGAGGCTGGCGCCCAGCCACGCCCGGACGAGGCCTGCGACCCGACCGAAACCCACGGCTTGTGCACGGACCTGATCCGGGTGCTGGGCGATGACAACCGGGCGCACGGTCCGTGGGACCCAAAGCTGGACCCCGATACCTTGCGCGAAATGCTGCACCACTTCTCGCTGGTGCGCGCGTTCGATGAGCGCATGTTCCGCGGGCAGCGGCAGGGCAAGACCAGCTTCTACATGAAGTGCACCGGGGAGGAGGCGACCAGCATCTCCACCTCGATGGCCTTGCAGTCCGACGACATGGTGTTCCCCAGCTATCGCCAGCAGGGCGTGCTGATCGCGCGCGGTTATCCGCTGTTCGAGATGATCAACCAGATCTATTCGAACAGCGGCGACAAGCTGAAGGGCCGCCAGCTGCCGATCATGTATTCGAGCCGCGAGCACAGTTTCTTCAGCATCTCGGGCAACCTCGCCACGCAGGTTCCCCAGGCGGTCGGCTGGGCGATGGCGAGCGCGATCAAACACGACACGCGTATCGCGGCGACCTGGGTGGGCGAGGGGAGCACGGCGGAAGGCGACTTCCACGCCGCGTGCACCTTCGCCAGCGTCTACAACGCGCCGGTGATCCTCAACGTGATCAACAACCAGTGGGCGATTTCCAGCTTCTCCGGCTTTGCGGGCAGCGAGCGGGCGACCTTCGCCAGCCGCGCCATCGGCTATGGCCTCGCTGGGCTAAGGGTCGACGGCAATGATCCGCTGGCCTGCTACGCAGCGCAGCGCTGGGCGGCGAACCGCGCGCGCACCAATAGCGGGCCGACGCTGATCGAGTTCTTCACCTACCGCGCCGAAGGGCACTCCACCTCGGACGATCCCAGCGGCTATCGCAGCGCGGAAGAGCGCGAGGCCTGGCCGCTTGGCGATCCCGTGGTGCGGCTCAAGAACCACCTCATCGAACTGGGCGAGTGGGACGAGGACCGGCAGGCCGAGATGGACCTGAAGGCGGCCGAAAAGGTCAAGGCCGACACCAAGGAGGCCGAGAAGAACGGCATCCTGGGCCACGGCATGCACCAGCCCTTCCACACCATGTTCGAAGACGTGTTCGAGGAAGAGCCTTGGCACCTCAAGGAACAGAACGCGCAGTCGCAGGCTGAACGCGACAAGAAATATCCGGACGGGGTGCCGCACTGATGAGCGAGACGAAAGAAAAGCCCAAGCAGGGCCGCGACGCGACCGGCGACGATCGCCGCCTCAACATGATCGAGGCGATCAACGACGCGCTCGACGTGGCGATGGGCCGCGACGACAACGTGGTCGTGTTCGGCGAGGACGCCGGCTATTTCGGCGGGGTGTTCCGCTGCACCGCAGGGCTGCAGGAAAAATACGGCAAGACGCGCGCGTTCGACACGCCGATCTCCGAATGCGGGATTATCGCGACGGCGATCGGGATGGGGGCCTATGGCCTGCGCCCGGTGCCCGAAATCCAGTTCGCCGATTATATCTACCCCGGCTACGACCAGATCATCAGCGAGGCGGCGCGCCTGCGCTATCGCAGCGCGGGTGAATTCAGCGCCCCGATCACGATCCGCTCGCCCTTCGGTGGCGGCATCTTCGGCGGGCAGACGCACAGCCAGAGCCCCGAATCGCTGTTCACCCATGCATCGGGCATCAAGACGGTCATCCCGGCGACGCCCTACGACGCGAAGGGCCTGCTGATTGCCGCGATCGAGGACAACGACCCGGTCATCTTCTTCGAGCCCAAGCGGATCTATAACGGCCCGTTCGATGGCTTCTTCGACCGTCCGGTGAAGAACTGGAAGTCGCACCCCGACAGCGTCGTGCCCGAGGGGCATTATGCGATTCCGCTGGGCAAGGCGCGCCTCGTGACCGAGGGCGAGCAGCTGACCGTGCTGACCTATGGCACCATGGTCCACGTCGCCAAGGCGGTGATGGAGGAGAAGGGCGTCGAAGCCGACATCCTCGACCTGCGCACGCTGGTCCCCCTCGATATCGAGGCTGTGGAAAAGTCTGTGAAGAAGACGGGGAAATGCCTCATCATTCACGAGGCGACCCGCACCTCCGGCTTCGGTGCGGAGCTTTCCGCGCTGGTGCAGGAACGCTGCTTCTATCATCTCGAAGCTCCGATCGAACGCGTGACCGGCTTCGACACCCCCTATCCCCACAGTCTCGAATGGGCCTACTTCCCCGGCCCGGTGCGCATCGGCGCGGCCCTCGACAAGCTTCTGAGCGAGTAACACCGACATGGCGAAATTCACCTTCAACCTGCCCGACATCGGCGAAGGCATCGCCGAGGCGGAGATCGTCGCCTGGCATGTGAGCGTTGGCGACATGGTCGAGGAAGACCAGCAGATCGCCGACATGATGACCGACAAGGCGACCGTCGAAATGGAAAGCCCGGTCGCGGGCAAGATTATCGAAGTCGCGGGCGAGGTGGGCGACACCATCGCGATCGGATCGATGCTCGTCACGATCGAAGTCGAAGGCGAAATTCCGGACGATGTCGCGGAAGAAAACGCCGCTGCCGCCGAGGCGGAGCCCACTCCCGCGCCAGCTCCGGCCCCCGCGCCGAAGGACGACGAGGTCGAAGAGCGGATCGAGGTCGAGAACCCCGACGCGAGCGATGCGGACGACGCGCACGAAGCCGATCCCGAGCCTGCGCCCAAGCAGCCGGTCGAAAAGAGCGCGCCCGCAGCATCCGAAACCAAGGTCCTCGCCAGCCCGGCGGTGCGCAAGCGCGCCAAGGATCTCGGTATCGATCTCGCGCAGGTGAAACCGGCCGAGGATGGCCGCATCCGCCACGGCGATCTCGACCAGTTCCTCGCCTATTCGGGCGGCTATTCGCCCGCCACCGGCCCGCGTTCTGACGAGACCGTGAAGGTCATCGGCATGCGCCGCCGGATCGCCCAGAACATGAGCGCGTCGAAGCGCAACATCCCGCACTTCACCTATGTGGACGAGGTCGACGTGACCGATCTCGAAGCGATGCGCGCGCAGCTCAACGAAAATCGCGGCGATCGGCCCAAGCTGACCATCCTGCCGCTGCTGATCACTGCGATCTGCCAGTCGATTCCCGAATTCCCGATGATCAACGCCACCTATGATGACGAGGAAGGCGTGGTGACGCGCCACGGATCGGTCAACATGGGCATGGCCGCGCAGACCGATGCGGGGCTGATGGTGCCGGTGATCAAGGACGCGCAGAGCCAGAACCTGTGGCAGCTCGCGCGCGAGATTGGCCGCCTGGCCGAGGCTGCGCGTACCGGCAAGGCCAAGTCCGACGAGATGCAGGGCGGGACGCTGACGGTCACCTCGCTCGGCCCGCTGGGCGGGATTGCGACCACGCCGGTCATCAACCGTCCCGAAGTCGCGATCATCGGCCCGAACAAGATTGTCGAGCGTCCGATGTTCGTGAAGGGTGCCGATGGTGTCGAGCGGGTCGAGAAGCGTCTGCTGATGAACATCTCGATCAGCTGCGACCACCGCGTGGTCGATGGCTGGGATGCCGCAAGCTTCATTCAGGCGCTCAAGAAGCGCCTCGAAGCACCTGCCACGATTCTCGCGAACTGATCAGCGAACCACCGCGCTGTAGGTAAACACGCCGCGTCCCCTCGCGGCGCGCGGGTTGGCGACATCCCAGCGCACATGGGTCACATCGGCGGAGGTCGCCTTGCGTCCTTCGACACGCAAGGTCTCCAGCGTGCCCCAGGTGCGCCCTCCGTCGACCGATACCTGCGGCGCATCGCCGCCGCTGGCGCGGAAGGCGAGGGTGCGGGGCACCCTGCTCGAAATGGTGAAGGGTCTGTCGTGCGGCGTGCTCCAGGCGAGCATCAGCACCACCGTGTCCCCGCGCTCCAGCGTGTCGGCAGGGGCGAGAATGCGCTGCGTGCGTCCACCCTGCTGCTGAGAGCGCTCCACGAACACCTCGCGGTCGATCTCGACCAGCGATTGGGCAGAGGCGATGGTGGCGGCGCACAGCGCCACGCATAGGGCCACACTTCCAGTCAGCATTCCGATACGCATGAAACGGCTCCCCATGCCGATTTTCAGGGCTCTGGGGGTGCTCGCAGAGAAAGCTCAAAATGCGGTTAAAACGCTCCTAACCATCTTTTCTCGACAGATGTGAAAAAGGGGTGCGCGAATCAATTGACACCCTGCGAATGCTGGCCTAATCGCGCCCCTCCCACGCAGCGGAGACACTCTCTCCCACGTGTTTGCGCGGGTGTAGCTCAGTTGGTTAGAGCGCCGGCCTGTCACGCCGGAGGTCGCGGGTTCGAGTCCCGTCACTCGCGCCATTTCCTTTCTCATGGAATGGTGCATCGCCCCCCGATTTCGGGCACGGGCCGCTTGCGCCCATGCGCGCCATTGGGCACCTGACAGGCAATCGACCGTCAGGAGACCCGGCCATGATCACGCTGCACCACCTCGAATATTCGCAAAGCTTCCGCATCCTCTGGCTGCTGGAGGAAATCGGCGCGCCGTATGAACTGAAGGTCTACAAGCGCGATGCCGAAACGCGGCTTGCGCCGGCCGAGTACAAGGCGCTCTCTCCACTGGGCACCGCGCCGGTCATCACCGACGAGAACGGTCTGGTGCTGGCCGAGAGCAACGCGGTGATCGACTACATCCTCGATATGCATCCCGAGAGCGCCCTGCGCCCTGCGCCGGGCGAGGCAGCGCGCGTGGACTACCTGTTCTGGTTCCACGCCGGGGTGGGCAGCCTGATGCCGATGCAGTTCTTCAACGGCCTGCTGACGATGATGAAGGCGCGCAGCCCTGCGCTGGTCCGCTCGGTGATCGGCCTCGCGACCGACAAGGTCCGTGAAATGCTGGTCGCGCCGCGCCTCAAGGTGATCTTCGACAAGCTGGAGAGCGATCTGGGCCGCCACACCTGGCTGGCGGGCGACCGGCTGACCGCAGCCGATATCTCCATGTGCTACTCGATCGCCTCCGCCGATGCGCAGGGCAAGCTGGAGGGGCGGCCCAACTGCCAGCGCTGGATGAAGCAGATGCGCGAGACGCCATCCTTCCAGCGCGCGATGGAGAAGGACGGGCGCGAGACGTTTGTGTTCAGCTTCTAGGCGCTATTCCTGGTGGCGGGTGCAGTGAAAAGCGCTGCGCCCGCCCACCTTGGTCCTGACGATCTCGCCACCGCATCGCGGGCATTCGGCACCTTCGTCGCGGGTATGGATCAGCCAGTCGTCGGGCAGCTTGCTGTAGTCCGCTTCCGTATCGACTACCGCGTGCAGGATGTCGCGCATCGCATCGTAGATGTCGCCTAGCTGGCTGTCGGAGAGATCGGTGCCCTTGCGCTGCGGATCGATAGCGGTGCGGTACAGGATCTCGTCCGACCACAGGTTGCCGACCCCGGCGAGCTTCTTCTGCTCGATCAGCGCGGATTTGATCGCGCCGCGCGAATCGCCGATCACCTCGGCGAAGGCGTCCCTCCCGATCTCCAGCGCATCCGGGCCGAAGCCGATCCGCTCGATCTCCGCCTCGGGGCTGTCGACCACGCGCACCCAGCCGAGCTTGCGCGGGCAGCGGAAGGCGAGGCGGCGCTCGCCTTCGAAGCGGATCAGGAATTTCGCATAATCGGGCGGGCCATCCGCCTCGTCGAACGGGCGCAGCGATCCGCTCATGCCGAGGTGGACGCAGATCCACGGGCCGCTTTCGCTGCCAGCGAAGATCAGCTTGCCGTGGCGGTGGGTGCGGGTGAACTGGTGGCCGACCAGCCGACCGCGCTCGTTATCGCCGGGCAGTTCGATATAGCTGGTGTCATCGCCCGGCTCCGCCGCCTCGATCGTGCGATGGAGGCAGTCGCGCTCCACACGCAGACGATTGGCTTCGGCTTCGGGCAGTTCGGGCATGAACGCAGAACGGCGTCCGCGCTCAGGCGGTTCCGGTCAGTTGCGCCGGCCGCTTTCCATCCAGATCAGGAAGCGCTTGAGCGGAAGCAGCCAGATCAGCCCCAGCACGAGGTAGATAACGGTTTGGAAGACGACGTGCCAGCCGCCGATCAGGCCGGGCATGTAGCGCGCGATCAGGATCGCATAGACCGACAGGCCTGCAAGCAGGATCAGCATGCCCACCGGGATGCGCCAATTGGGTTCGTGGCTCATGCGCCCATCTCGTACATGCGTTGCGGGGTGACGACCATGTGCAGTTTGCGGTCGTGCGCCTCCATCGGAACGCGATCGACCTTCTGCGCATCCCAGGCGAGCCCGATCCGCAGCGTATCCGGGTTCGCGGCAATCCAGCGGTCGTAATATCCGCCGCCCTGTCCCAGCCTGCCGCCATCCTCGTCGAAGGCGAGCAGGGGGACGAAGACCACGTCGGGCACCAGCAGCGCGGCATCTTCGCCCGGTTGCATCAGGCCGTGCGGGCCCTTTGTCAGGTCGCTCTCCTCCAGCGGATCGCTGTGCGCGGCGAACTGCATCGCCCCGTCTTCGCCCGAGAGGCGGGGGAGGGCGATCGGGTGGCCGTTCTCCATGAAATACTGCGCATAGCGCGCAGCGGGCGCTTCGGACCCTTCCGCGCGATACAGGCCGATCGTCGCGCCTTCGGGAATACGCGCCAGCACCGGCGCGGGCGGGCGCGAGAACACCAGCGTGCGCACAGCCTCGGGCAGCGCGGCGGCGGCGGCCTTGCGCGCGGCACGCATATCCTTGCGAAGCTGCGATTTGATCGTGGCGTGATCCATTAAATGCTTCGCTATTCTCGAAATGACGAAAATGGGAATTGGTACTCGACCGATGGAGTGGCGGAACCACCATGGGTCGGTGCCTGGGAAATCCTCTGACGCAAAAGGTCAGGTGGGCGCCGTATACCCCGGCCCCACAGCCGAACTGGTGGACCAGGACAGGGACAGCTCCCTAGGATAAACTTATAGCCTCAGGGATGTTCTACGGCTCGTGCCGGGCAGTCCCGCCAACCCCTATCTAGGCGTTCCCGGGGCCACCCTCAAGCTTGTCTGCGCAGGATTCGAGCAGGCCTGCGAAACGCTCCAGCGCGGGCAGCAGGTCTTCCCCCGCCGAACGGAACGATCCGCCGGATAGCGGCAGCTCCTGCATCTGCGCATCTTCCAGCCTGTGCTGCAGGTCGGCGCAGCGCTTTTCCAGCGTGGCGATCCGTTCGGCCTGAGCGCTGGCTTCCGCATTGCTGCGGCTATCCGCTTCTTCGCGTGCCGTACGCAGATCGCGCTCGAGGCGCCCGCGCGCATCGGTGGCGCTGGACAGCGCGGTCTCCAGCAGGTCGCGCTCACGCTCTACCTCGTCGAGCCGTTCGCGCAGCTGCGCCAGCTCCGGGTCTTTGCCCGGCGAGACGCCCGCCTTGTCGAACACTTCGTCCGCCGCCAGCAGGCAGGCGAACAGCAGGTTTTGCGAGAAGCGCGGGCTGCGCGGCTGATAATGCCCGTCGATCGCTTCGGCGAGCGAACGCACGCGCGCCTCGTCCCCCGGCCCGCAGGAGATCGGGAATTCGCGTCCGCCGATCGTGATTTCCACCGTGCTCACGCGAATCGTCTCACTGTTCCAGTTCGCCGATGACCCGGTCCAGCCGGTCGAGCTCTGCGCGCACCTTGCTGCGCATCGCCTCGTGCCGGTCGGCCAGGTCATGCGTGGGTTTGCTCCCACTCGCGGCGGCATCGGCTGCCGCGCCGATCCGCGCCAGCGCCCGCTCGATCCGCTGGATCGTCTGTTCGAGCCGTCGGTCCCTCATCCGCAAAGCTGTAATAGCCTCCGGCCATATCCCCAAGAGCGCGCTCGCATTTTTGGACAGTTTGCGCATCGCGGCACCGGCAGGCGTGCGTTCCCGCGCAAGCGACAGAGGGCAGGGGGCGGGCATCTCCGCCGCCGCCCGCCTTGACCTTCGCGCCCCGCGCGGCGAAGGCATCCCGGCAAACGAATCGCGGCCCGGACGCGCCGCGCAGGAGTAAACCCCGCATGAGTCTCGACCCCGCCCGCATGATCCCGATGGCCAATGCCATCCGGGCCCTTTCCATGGACGCGGTGCAGAAAGCGCAGAGCGGTCACCCCGGCATGCCGATGGGCATGGCCGACGTGGCGACCGTGCTGTGGTCCAATTACCTCAAGTATGATTCGGCCGCGCCCCACTGGGCGGATCGCGACCGTTTTGTGCTGAGCGCGGGCCACGGATCGATGCTGATCTATTCGCTGCTCCACCTGTCGGGCTACGCGCATCCGACGATGGAGGAGATCGAGAATTTCCGCCAGCTGGGCAGCCCGACGGCGGGCCACCCGGAAAACTTCCTGCTGCCGGGCGTCGAATGCACCACCGGCCCTCTGGGGCAGGGCCTCGCGATGGCGGTGGGCATGGCGATGGCTGAGCGGCATCTGAATGCCGAATTCGGTGACGAGCTGGTCGACCACCGGACTTGGGTGATCGCGGGCGACGGTTGCCTGATGGAAGGCATCAACCACGAGGCGATCGGCCTTGCCGGGCACCTCAACCTCAGCCGTCTGGTCGTGTTCTGGGACGATAACCAGATCACCATCGACGGCAGCACCGACCTTTCGACGAGCGAGAACGTGCGCGCCCGGTTCGAGGCGACCGGATGGTTCGTCAATTCGTGCGACGGGCACGACTATGCCGACATCGCCCGCGCGATCGACGAAGCGATGGAGGCGGGACGCCCCGCACTGATCGCCTGCCGCACGATGATCGGTCGCGGCGCACCCAACAAGCAGGGCACGGCGGCAACGCATGGCGCCCCGCTGGGTGCGGAAGAGGTTGCTGCGGCGCGTGAAGAGCTCAACTGGCAGGCCGCCCCCTTCGAAATTCCCGATCAGGTGCGCCAGGAATGGCGCTCTGCCGGATCGCGCGGGCACGAGATCCGCAGCGAGTGGGGCACCCGGCTCGACAACAGCGAGCGCAAGGCGGAGTTCCAACGCCGGATGGCGGGTGATCTGCCCGAAGGCTTCGACCTCAGCGAGTTCATCACCGGCCTGATCCGCGAGCCGGCCAAGGTCGCGACCCGCAAGGCGAGCGAGAATGCGCTGGCGGTGATCAATTCGAAGCTGCCCGAAACCATTGGCGGCTCGGCCGACCTTACAGGCTCGAACAACACCAAGACCCCCGGGCAGGAGATTTTCTCGGCCGACGATCGCTCCGGCCGCTACGTCTATTACGGGATTCGCGAATTCGGCATGTCCGCCGCGATGAACGGGATGGCACTGCATGGCGGGGTGATCCCCTATGGCGGTACCTTCCTGGTGTTCAGCGACTATTGCCGCCCCGCGATCCGCCTGTCCGCCCTGCAAGAGGCGCGGGTGATCTATGTGATGACGCATGATTCGATCGGTCTGGGCGAAGACGGGCCGACCCACCAGCCGGTCGAGCATCTGCAATCGCTGCGGGTGATCCCCAATCTGCTGGTGATGCGCCCGGGCGATGCGGTCGAGACGGCGGAATGCTGGGAAATCGCGCTTCAGCAGAAGAAGCGCCCGACCGTGCTCGCGCTGTCGCGGCAGGGGCTGGCACAGTTCCGGAACGAGGAAGCGGAAGAGAACCGCTCCGCGCGCGGTGCCTATCGCGTTAAGGATGCCGAGGCGGATCGCCGGGTGATCCTCATCGCCACGGGCTCGGAAGTCGGCCTCGCGATGGAATGCGCGAAAGATCTTGAAGCGCGCGGCATTGGTGCGGACGTTGTTTCCATGCCCTGTGCCGAACTGTTCGACGAACAGAGCCCGGCCTATCGCGACAACATCCTCCCCAATGTCGGGCCCGAAGAGATCCTGCGGGTCAGCATCGAGGCAGGCACCACCTTTGGGTGGGAACGCTACACGATGGCGAACGGGTTGCGGATCGGCATCGACAGTTTCGGCACCTCGGCCCCGGCTGAGGACGCGTTCGAGAAGTTCGGTTTCACCAGCGAGGCGATTATCCGCAAGGTCGTCGCCAAGCTCGAAGAGTAGATCAGGAGTAGACACATCATGGCGACCAAGGTTGCAATCAACGGTTTCGGGCGCATCGGGCGGCTTGTTGCGCGTGCGATTCTGGAGCGGACCGATCACGACCTCGAACTGGTGGCGATCAACGATCTGGCCGACGCGAGCGCCAATGCGCTGCTGTTCCAGTTCGATTCGACCCATGGTCGCTTCCCCGGTTCGGTCGATGTCGACGGCAATGCGCTGGTCGTGAACGGCAAGAAGATCGCCGTCACCAGCGAGCGTGAGCCCGGCAAGCTGCCGCACGGCGAGATGGGCGTGGACATCGTGCTGGAATGCACCGGGTTCTTCCAGTCGGTCGACGCTGCCAAGCCGCACCTCGATGCCGGTGCCAAGCGCGTGCTGATCTCCGCCCCCGCCAAGGGCGACCTGAAGACCGTGGTCTTCGGTGTGAACCACGATGTGCTGACCTCGGACGACCTGATCGTCTCCAACGCCAGCTGCACCACCAACTGCCTCGCGCCAGTCGCCAAGGTTCTGAACGATCTCGTCGGGATCGAGCGTGGCTTCATGACCACGATCCACTCCTACACCAACGATCAGCGCATGCTCGACCAGATGCATTCCGACATGCGGCGTGCCCGTGGCGGCGCGCAGAACATGATCCCGACCACCACCGGCGCTGCCCGCGCGGTCGGCCTGGTGCTGCCCGAGCTGAACGGCAAGCTGGACGGTTCGTCGGTCCGCGTGCCGACGCCCAATGTCTCGCTGATCGACCTGGTCTTCACCCCGGGCCGCGACACGAGTGCTGAAGAGCTGAACGAAGCGCTGAAGTCCGCCGCGAACGGTGCGATGAAGGGCGTTCTCGACTTCACCGACAAGCCGCTGGTCAGCAGCGACTTCAACCACCAGCCCGCCAGCTCAACGGTCGACAGCCTCGAAACCGCGGTGCTCGAAGGCAAGCTGGCTCGCGTGGTCAGCTGGTACGACAACGAGTGGGGCTTCTCCAACCGGATGATCGACACCGCCGGCGTGATGGCGAAGCTGATCTAAGGTCGGCGCATCCTTCTCCCGATGGGAGAAGGACAGCGCAGCTTGTCGCGAACGCGACTAGCGAAGCTTGGATGAGGGTATCGGGCGCCGAGACCCTCACCCAACTCCGCCTAGCGAGCATACTCGCAAGGCTCCGTATCCCTCTCCCACGGGGAGAGGAAAGGATGTTACATTGGCCAACTTCAAAACCCTCGACGATCTACCTGCCGATCTTTCCGGCAAGGTCGCGCTGGTGCGCGTCGATCTCAACCTGCCGATGAAGGATGGCTCGGCCACCGACGTGACCCGGGTCGAGGCGGTCAGGCCGACCATCCTCGAACTGTGCGATCGTGGCGCGAAAGTGCTGCTGCTCGCCCATTTCGGGCGGCCCAAGGGAGAGCGCAACTCGACCATGAGCACCAGCTACGTCCAGGGTGACGTGGCCGATGTGCTGGGCAAGGAACTGATGTTCATCTCCGAGGTCTCCGGCCCCACGGTCGACCAGTCGATCGGCATCCTGCGCAATGGCGATATCGGCCTGCTGGAAAACACCCGCTTCTGGGCGGGCGAGGAAGCCAATGATCCCGACTTCGCCAAGGCAATCGCCGCGCATGGCGATTTCTACGTCAACGACGCGTTCTCCGCCGCGCACCGCGCGCATGCCAGCACCGAAGGTCTCGCCCACCTGCTGCCCGCCTACGCGGGTCGCGCGATGGAGGCCGAACTGAAAGCGCTGGATGCTGCGCTCGGCAACCCGGAAACACCGGTTGCGGCGGTTGTGGGCGGTGCCAAGGTTTCGACCAAGCTCGACGTGCTCGAAAACCTCGTCGGGAAGGTCCAGCACCTGATCATCGGCGGCGGAATGGCCAACACCTTCCTCGCCGCGCGCGGGGCCGATGTCGGCAAGTCGCTGTGCGAGCACGATCTGGTCGACAAGGCTAACGCGATCATGGACGAGGCGGACCATGCGGGCTGCACCGTACATCTGCCCTATGACGTGGTCGTCGCCACCGAATTCGCCGCCAACCCGCCGTCCCTGCGCACCAGCAACGTGCATGAGGTCGCCGCCGACGAGATGATCCTCGACATCGGCCCGCAGGCGACCGAGGCGCTGGCCGACGTTCTCAAGACCTGCAAGACGCTGGTGTGGAACGGCCCGCTGGGCGCGTTCGAGACCGAGCCGTTCGACCAGGCGACCGTCAGCCTGGCGCGCACCGCCGCCGCGCTGACCAAGGAAGGATCGCTGGTCTCCGTCGCGGGCGGGGGCGACACGGTTGCCGCACTGAACGTCGCCGGCGTGGCCGACGATTTCTCCTATGTTTCCACCGCCGGGGGCGCGTTCCTCGAGTGGATGGAAGGCAAGACGCTGCCCGGCGTTGCGGCACTGAAGGCTTCCAAATGAGCGAAAATCAGGGAGTGGGCGAGAGCGGCAACGGCCTCGTCGATGTGCACGAGGGTGAGTTCGCGGGCTGGCAGGTGTGGCAGTCCGATGCGTTCGAGCAGCGCGCTGGGCCGTTCTACGAGCGGCGGCAGGACGACGGCACCATGCTGACCGCGTTTCGCGCGGAAGCCCGCCACATGAATGGTGCGGGCTTCATGCATGGCGGCTGCCTGATGACCTTCGCCGATTCCGCCATCTTCACCATCGCGCGCGACGCGATGGGCGACAGCCACGGCGTGACGCTCACGCTGACCGGCGATTTCCTCGATCCGGCACGCGAAGGTCAACTGATCGAGGCGACCGGCGAGGTCGTGCGCGCAGGCGGCAAGACGATCTTCGTCGCCGGAATTGTGAAGGCGGACGGCAATCCCGTGCTGCGCTTCGACGGGATCATCCGCAAGGTGAGCGGGCAGCGCTAGCGATGTCGCAAGCGCGCTCGCTGTTCGCCACGCCTTTCGTGGTCGACCGGTTGCAGAGCGCGGAAGGGCTTCGCCTGCTGAGCGAGGCGATCGGGGCCGAGCGGTTGCGCGATCCGGCAGGGATGCAGATTTCCAACGTCGGCGGCTGGCATTCCAACACCGGAATGCTGGAATGGGGCGGGGAGGCGGCGCGTGCGCTTGCCTACAAGGCGATGACGATGGCGGACCAGTTCACCGTCGATGCGCGCAGCCCCCAGCAGAACCGTTTCGAATGGGTGCCGGAGATGTGGGCCAATGTCAGCGGCAAGGGCCACGCCAACCAGTATCACGCCCATCCCGGCAGCTATTGGTCGGCCGTCGCCTATGTGGATGACGGCTACGACGGTTCCGAGGAGGCGACGCTTGGCGGTGAGCTCCAGTTGCTCGATCCGCGAATGCCGATGATCCGCATGACCGCCCCCGATCTGTTTCTGACCGACGGGCAGGGCAGCGGCCAGCCCAACGAATATCTCCATCGGCCATCTACGGGCGAGATCGTGCTGTTTCCCAGCTGGTTGCAACATGCGGTGCGACCGTTCCACGGTTCCGGCACCCGCATCTCGATCGCGATCAACCTGATTGCGGCACGCAAGGGCTAGTCGTGGTCCGCCTCGGCGGTATTTGCCTTCCTCGTCTGACGATTCGATCGGCTGTTTGCGAGCGCCCACGGCTTGCGAGCCCGGTTCCGGCTGGCTAAGCGCCTTGCAACGCATACGAATGTGAGGAAGGCGAACTCTCCCATGAATTTCGAACAGATGAAGGCGAAGATCGCAGCGGGCGACGGATTTATCGCGGCGCTGGATCAGTCGGGCGGCTCCACGCCCAAGGCGCTTGCCGGGTATGGCGTCGGCGAAGACGAGTATTCGGGCGAAGACGAGATGTTCGCCAAGATCCACGAAATGCGCTGCCGCATCGTGGAAAGCCCGGCCTTTACCGGTGACAAGGTGGTTGGCGCGATTTTGTTCGAAAAGACCATGGAAGGCTGCAACCCGGAAGGCATGCCGATCCCCGAACGGCTTGCGGGCAAGGGCATCGTCCCCTTCCTGAAGGTCGACAAGGGGATGCACGATACCGAAAACGGCGTGCAGCTGATGAAGGACATGCCCGAGCTGGCGCAGCAATGCGCGCGCGCGAAGGAACTGGGCGTGTTCGGGACCAAGATGCGCTCCGTCGTGCACGAGGCGAACCAGCAGGGCATCGCCGACGCGGTGCGCCAGCAGATGGATTTCGGCCTCGAAATCCTGAGCCACGGGCTGATGCCGATCCTCGAACCCGAAGTCAGCCTGAAGTCGGAAACGCGCGGCACTGCCGAAGCGCACCTTCTCGCCGCGTTCCTCGATCAGCTGGAGCGGGTGCCCGAGGGGCAGCAGGTCATGCTCAAGCTGACCATCCCGAGCGAGCCGAACCTGTACCTGCCGCTGGTCGAGCACCCCAAGGTTCTGCGCCTGGTCGCGCTGTCGGGCGGTTACGAGCGGGAAGAAGCCTGCCGTGAACTGGCCAAGAACCGCGGCATGATCGCCAGCTTCAGCCGTGCGCTGCTGGAAGAGCTGCGCGCGCAGATGGACGATCAGAAGTTCGACAACGCGCTCGAAACCGCGATCGACGAGATCTACGCCGCGAGCGTGGCGGGCTGACAATCCTCCCCGAAACGGGGAGGGGGGCCACGAAGTGGTGGAGGGGCACCCGCTGAGGCTCAGTGCCGAGGCGGGATACCCCCTACGCTGCGACCCTACCCGCCCTCGAACGCGAAGCGGTACTCGGCCGATTTGACCTGCGAATCGGCCTGCTGTTCGGGCGTCACCGAAACCAGCGTTACGGTGACGCCGCGCACGGTGTGCGGCTCACCCAGCGTAAGCGGCTGCGTCTGGCGCCAGCCGGGCCCGTCGATCCGCGTTTCCACGACCACCCGGCCGGCCTGAATGCACTGCACGCCCTGCGGGCAACGGCTGTCTTCGGTCACGCGCATCGGCGTCACCACAACCGTGCGGGCAAGCTGGACCGGCTGCAGCAGCGGCACCACGCTGCCCTGCTGCGCCACCTCGCGCGGCGAATCGACCACCGGCCCGGCATTGGGGACCACCGCACAGGCGGCGAGGGACAGGATCGCTCCGGGCAGGAGCGTGGCGAGCAGGAGGGGCTTTTTCATCATCCTCCCGGCTCTAGCGCGCAGTCCGCTTGCGAATAGCTGAATGGCCCTGCGGCAAGATCGGCTGCAAAAGATCGACTGGCGGGCTCGCGAGCGCTAGGTGCGGCGGTCATGAGCACCAGCAATCCCGCGATCCCGCACATTCCGACCCAGCTTTACCTGATCTCCCCGCTCGACGTGGGCGGCGATTTTCCCGAACGGCTTGCCCGCGCGATCGACGCCGGGCCCGACCACGTCACCGCGTTCCAGTTCCGGGTGAAAGGCCTCGAAGGCTCGGCCGGTCAGCACGAGGCGGCGGCGCTGGCGGCACCTCTGCGCGAGATCTGTGCCGAGCGCGAGGTTGCCTTCATCGTCAACGACGACATCGCGCTCGCCAAGCGGCTCAAGGCCGATGGCGTCCATCTCGGGCAGGACGACGGCACGGTGGCCGAGGCTCGCGACGCGCTGGGCATGCAGGCGCAGATCGGTGTCACCTGCCACGCCAGCCGCCATCTGGCGATGGAAGCGGGCGAGGCGGGGGCGGATTACGTCGCGTTCGGCGCGTTCTATCCCAGCACCACCAAGGACAAGGGCGATGCCGAGCGGCCCGAGCCCGAAATCCTCGAGTGGTGGTCGCAGATATTCGAGCTTCCCAGCGTGGCGATCGGTGGAATTACACCGGATAACTGCGCGCCTCTGATCGCCGCGGGGGCGGATTTCCTCGCGGTGTCTGGTGCGGTGTGGAACGGTGACGAGGTTGCCGCCGTTAAAGCCTTCGTAAGGGCGATAGAGGGGTAGCCGGATGATCGACGGGCTTAAATCTGCTAAACGCAAGGCCATGGGCACCGTCGATCGCATCGTCACCATCCTCGTCACCGCCACGATCACCTCGATGGTGTGGATCGTGGCGGGCGGCAGCCTGATCGAGATGTCCGGTGCGGACAGTCAGAGAGACAAGACCCGCCCGGGCGCTTCGGCGAGCGAGGCGGCCCGTCCGCTGACGCAGGAAACCGTGGCTGCGGAGGAGGGGGACGAGGATAGCGCGCCCCAGGCCTCCACCGCGCAGCGCGCGCGCAACGTCGCGTCGAACGATCGCGCCACTGCGACCCGCCCGCAGATGCGGCAATTGTCGCAGATGGTGATCCCCGTGCTCAACGTGAGGCCGGACGAGCTGTCCGACAGCTTCCTGGCGGAGCGTGACGGCGGAGAGCGGTTTCACGAGGCGATCGACATCATGGCACCCAAGGGCACCTCGGTCATCGCCGCCGCGCCGGGCACGATCGAGCGGATCTATCAGTCCGAAACCGGCGGTAATTCGCTCTACGTGCGCTCGCCGGACCGCGAGACGATCTTTTACTACGCGCACCTCGATCAATATGCGCCGGGGCTGAAGGAAGGGCAGAAGGTCCGCCGGGGCCAGCGCCTCGGCACAGTGGGCACGACGGGCAATGCCGCGCCCGATGCACCGCACCTGCACTTTGCGATCATGCGCACCACCCAGGATGCCGAATGGTGGGAGCCGACCAACGCGATCAATCCTTATCCCTATCTGGCGGGCGAGGGTCGCTGAACCGGTCGAGGCCTGCGGGAGCGTATATTATCGGGGAGGGGAGGTCAGCACGCAGCGCATCGGGCCCAGTTCGCCCTTCTCGTCCCACTCGCGCAGGATCCGCTGGCCAGAGCGTTCCAGCATCATTCCCTTGAGTGGACCGCGGGTGAAGGTGAGGTGGGTGCCGCGCAGCAGGTAGACCCCGCGTTCTCCGCCCGCCTCGTAGCTGGACGCGTTGAGAATCGTGAAATCGCGGCCCGGAATGCGGTGCCACGCGGCGCCGCCGGCATCGCCGGGAAGGGTGCATTCGTATTTGCCCAGCGGGAGGGTGTCGATCGGTCCGCTCTGCGCCATCAGCGGCGTGGCAGCGAGCGCGAGAGCGAGCGATGGGCCGAGTGCGGGTACGGCACGAAGCGCGCGGGTGAAGCAAGAAGTCCTGTCCATGGGCGGCCATATAGCGTTGCTTGCCTTGCCTGACCATGAGTGCTCGGCTAAGGCGCGCGCTTTGCAGCTGCGGCGCTGGTTTCGGCCCCGATCGGCAGCCCCCGTTTCGCTAAACCCAAGGTATCCCCATGAAGATCAGCGGCGTCGACATTCGTCCCGGCAATATCATCGAATATGAAGGCGGCATCTGGAAGGTCGCCAAGATCCAGCACACCCAGCCCGGCAAGGGCGGTGCCTACATGCAGGTCGAGATGAAGAACCTGCAGGATGGCCGCAAGACCAACGTGCGCTTCCGCAGCGCCGACACGGTCGAGAAGGTCCGCCTCGACACCAAGGACTACCAGTTCCTGTACGAGGATGGCGACCAGCTGGTGTTCATGGACACCGATACCTACGAACAGATCAACCTGCCGAGCGACCTGCTCGGCGATGCGCGCCCGTTCCTGCAGGATGGGATGACGGTGACGCTGGAACTGTGGGAAGAAAAGCCGATCTCGGTCGCGCTGCCCGAACAGGTCGAGGCACAGATCGTCGAAGCCGACGCGGTGGTGAAGGGGCAGACTGCCTCGTCCAGCTACAAGCCCGCGATCCTCGACAACGGCGTGCGCATCATGGTCCCGCCGCATATCGAAAGCGGCACGCGGATCATCGTCGACGTGTACGAACAGACTTACGTCGGAAAGGCTGGCTGATCATGCCGTTCAAGAATAGCATCATCCTCGCCGCGAGCCTCGGCCTCGCCACTGCGCCCGTCGCCGCGCAGACCGCGCCCGAAGCGCCTGCACCGGTTACGGAGCAGGAACAGCAGACCATGTCGCGCGCGGGCACCATCTTCAGCCTGTTCGCCAAGGCGATGGACCTGGAAAATATCGCGGAAGATGAAAAGGACGCCCTGATCGGGTGCCTCTATTCCAACACGCTCAAGACGATCAGCGAGGCGACCGGCAAGGCGCTGGCCGAAAATCCGCAGATCGATGCCAGCGACCCGACCAATGTCTATCTGGTCGCGGCGATCGTGTGCGGCGCGCGTGAAGCGGGTGCTCCGTCGGCCGACGCGCCGGCTGCGGCTCCTGCCGAACCTGCAACGCGCTAGGACGGGCCAAGACACGACATGGCAGCAATCACCGGCCTGATCCGCGTTATGGAACGTGCCGCACGCCGCGCGGGCAACCGCCTGCGGCGCGACTTCGGCGAGATCGAACACCTCCAGGTCAGCCGCAAGGGCCCCGCCGACTTCGTCAGCAAGGCGGACATGCGGGCCGAACGCTCGCTGTACGACGACCTGTTGCAGGCACGCCCCAACTGGGGCTTCCTGCTGGAGGAAGCGGGCGAGATCAAAGGCGAGGATGGCCAGCCGCGCTGGGTCATCGACCCGCTCGATGGCACGAGTAACTTCCTCCACGGCATCCCGCATTTCGCGATCTCGATCGCGGTGCAGGAGCGCAAGCTGGATGGATCGGGCTGGGGCGATGTGACTGCGGCAGTGGTCTATCAGCCGATTACCGATGAAACCTTCTGGGCGGAAAAGACGCGCGGCGCATGGCTGCATGACGGGCGCCTGCGGGTATCCTCGCGCGCTCGCCTGAACGAAGCGCTGATCGCGACCGGCATGCCGTTCCAGGGCCACGGCAATATTGCCGAATGGAGCCGGATTTACGGTGCGCTCGGCCCCGAAGTCGCTGGCATCCGCCGCTTCGGCGCCGCCTCGCTCGACCTCGCATGGGTTGCCGCAGGGCGCTTCGACGGTTTCTGGGAAAGCGACCTGCAACCGTGGGATACCGCCGCAGGCTGCCTGCTGGTGCGCGAGGCGGGCGGCTTCGTGACCGATTATCGCGGGCGCAGCCAGCCGGTCCATCACGAACAGGTGCTGGCAGGCAATGACGGCCTGCATTCCAAGATGCACAAGGTCGTCGCCAACGCCTTGCGTTAGGCTGCGGCCTGGTCTTATGGGTCGGCCAGACCCAGTGCCCCTGTGGTGGAATTGGTAGACGCGCTCGACTCAAAATCGAGTTCCTTACGGAGTGCCCGTTCGAGTCGGGCCAGGGGCACCACCACTCTCCAGCTGCGATGATCCGTGCATGATCGCACGCGATATGCGCGTCACCGATTGCCTAGCAGGGCCTCGTCCCGCTATCGCTGGGTCCAGCAATGCTCGAAGCTCCCTCCTTTCACGCGATTGCCGCAATGGTGGTCACGATCGCGATGTTCATCGGCTTCGCGCGCAGCAAGCCTTCCACCGAGATCGTTTCGCTGATGACCATCGCGGTGATCGCGGTGTTCCTCTATTTCTTCCCGCTGCCCGACACGCGCCCGACCGATGGCCTGTCGCTCGCCTTCTCGGGCTTCGGCCATTACGCACTGATCACGATCTGCGCGCTGATGATCATGGGCCGGGGGCTGGTGGTGACCGGGGCGCTGGAGCCTGCGGCGCATCTGCTGGAACGGCTGTTCAAGTGGAACCTGCAGATCGGTCTGCTGGTCTCGCTGGTCGCGGCGATGGCGCTGTCGATGGCGGTCAATGATACGCCGGTGCTCGTGCTGCTGTTGCCGATCTTCGTCAGTCTTGCCGCACGCGGCGCGATGCCGGCCTCCAAGACGCTGATCCCGCTCAACGCAGCCGTGCTGATCGGCGGGATGGCGACCACCATCGGCACCTCGACCAATATCCTGGTCGTCTCGATCGCGAGCGACCTGGGCCTGCCGGAAATGAGCGTGTTCCATTACACGCCGATCGTGCTGGTCGCCGCTGCAGTCGCGTTGCCCTATCTGTGGCTAGTGATGCCCCGCCTGCTGAAGGACAACACGCAGGAAGACACGCGCCCGCGGCGCCATTTCCAGGCGCGACTGAGGGTGAGCGAGGACGGGCCACTGACCGGAGAGTTGCTGGCGGACATCCTGCCACGCCTGCCCGACACCGTGACCGTGCACGATCCGCCGATCGGAAGACTCCAGCCGCAGCAGCGCCTGCTCATCTCCGGCCCGCAGGAGGC
Source organism: Citromicrobium bathyomarinum (assembly GCA_001306305.2). Lineage (NCBI taxonomy): Bacteria > Pseudomonadati > Pseudomonadota > Alphaproteobacteria > Sphingomonadales > Sphingomonadaceae > Citromicrobium > Citromicrobium bathyomarinum. The sequence goes on along the minus strand of CP155577.1, from coordinate 2,109,635 downwards.
TGTGGAAGAGGCAATGCGCACGCTGCGCGGTGAGGCTGCGCCCGACTGGGTGCTGTCGAAGATCAAGCGCAAGGCGAGCGCGCAGAACGAGGATGTGATCGTCGTCGAGATGGCGATCACCGCAGATTCGCGCCTCATCGGCCGCACGCTGCCCAGTTCGGGCGTCGCCGATCTATATGGTGTCGCGGTGCTCGGCGTGCACCGTCCCGAACGATGGACGGGCGTGACCGACGAGTTCAACGACTATTCCGCCGGCGACCTGCGCTTTGCCGAAGGCGACGTGCTGATGGTGACGGGCCTGCGCGCCGATCTGGAAGAGTTCGCCCGCGGCGACAGCCTGCTGATGCTGGAAGGGATGCGCGAACTGCCGCGCCGGTCCAAGGCGGTACTCTCGGCGGTGATCATGGGTGGGGCGGTGTTCACCGCTTCCATCGGCCTGTTTCCGATCGCGATTTCCGCGCTGGCGGGTGCGATCCTGATGTTCCTCACCGGCTGCGTGAAGTTCGACCGGGTCGGGCGTGCGTTGTCGGCCAAGGTGATCGTGCTGGTCGCGGCGAGCATCGCGGTGGGTTCGATCGTCGAGGCGAGCGGCGCGGCCGCGTGGCTTGGTATGGCGCTGTCGCTTGGCCTCTCCTCGCTGCCACCCGCACTCGTGCTGGGCGCGATCATGCTGTTCGTGACCGTGCTGACCAATTTCGCCTCCAACGCGACGGCCGCCACGGTGGGCACCCCGATCGCCTTTAGCATCGCGACCGAGCTGGGCCTGCCGCCGGAACCGCTGGTGCTCGCGGTGCTGTTCGGCTGCAACCTGTGTTACGCGACCCCGATCGCCTATCAGACCAATATGCTGATCATGGGCGAAGGCTCCTACGAGTTCTCGGATTACATCCGCACGGGCGTGCCGCTGGTGCTGCTGATGGTGACGACGCTCTCGGTCCTGCTGGTGCTGACCTATCGCCTCTAGCATTTCCTACCCCCTGCAAATCTGCGATGGATCGGTTATGACGTTGCGCACAGCCAGCCTTTCATCGACCGGATCGATCAACGGGCGGCGACATATCGAATGGAATTGAACGCCTGGACTGTGTGTCAGGTGTGTCAGGCAAATCGGGGCAAAGGGGAGTACAGGGTATGCACAAGCAGGTTCGGATGACGCGCGCGGCACTGATGGCGGCGGGCGCGCTGCTGTGCTCCACCGGCGCCTTCGCGCAGGATGGTGGCCTGCGCGCGGGCGTGCAGGAAGACATGCCCGAGCTGATGGAGCTGTACCGCGATCTCCACGCCAATCCCGAACTCAGCTTCGAGGAAGACGAGACCGCCGCCAAGCTCGCCGCAAGGATGCGCAAGCTGGGCTTTGAGGTGACCGAAGGTGTCGGCAAGACCGGTGTGGTTGCGGTGATGGAGAACGGCGAGGGGCCGACCGTGCTCATCCGCGCGGACATGGACGGCCTGCCGGTGGTCGAACAGACCGGGCTGCCGTTCGCCTCCACCGTCAAGGCGACCCCTGCGACCGGCGTGGAAACCGGCGTGATGCACGCCTGCGGGCATGACACGCATATGACCGCGTGGATCGGCGCAGCGCAGCAGCTGGTGGACCATAAGGACGAATGGAGCGGCACGCTGGTGATGATCCTGCAACCCGCCGAAGAGGTGGGCGAGGGCGCGCTGGCGATGCTGGAAGACGGGCTGTTCACCCGCTTCCCCAAGCCCGACTACGCAATCGCTTTCCACGATGCCGCGCAGTTCCCCGCCGGGACGATCGGCTATTCGCCGGGCTATGCGCTGGCCAATGTCGACAGCGTGGATATCACGGTGAAGGGCGTCGGCGGGCACGGCGCCTATCCGCAATCGACCAAGGACCCGGTCGTGCTGGCGAGCTCGATCGTGATGAAGCTCCAGACGCTGGTCAGCCGCGAGCTGTCTCCGCTGGAGCCGGGCGTGGTTACGGTTGGCAGCTTCCGCGCCGGGTCCAAGCACAACATCATCTCCGACGAGGCGAAGCTGCAGCTTACCGTGCGCAGCTATACCGACGAAGCGCGCAAGCTGCTGCTCGACGGGATCGCGCGGATCGCGCGCGGTGAGGCGATTGCGGCGGGTATTGCGGAGGATCAGCTGCCGGTGGTGACCGTGGCCGATCCCTACACGCCCTCCACCTTCAACGATCCTGAGTTCACCGAAACCGTGATGAGCGGCTTCCGCACCCGCTTCGGCGAAGACCGGGTGATGCAGGTGCCCAGCGTGATGGGTGGCGAGGATTTCAGCCAGTACCGCAGGGCCGACCCCGATGGCGTCGAGTCGCTGATCTTCTGGATCGGCGGGGTGCCGGAGGACGAATGGCAGGCCGCGCAGAACGGGGAGGCGACGCTGCCGTCGCTCCACAGCCCGTTCTGGGCGCCCGATGCCGAGAAGGTGATCGAGACCGGGGCGGAGGCGCTGGCCGCCGCCGCGATCGATCTGATGCCCGCCAAGGGCGGCTGAGCGCTACAGGCTGTAGCGTTCGTCGATCGGGACGAAGCGGTTCTGCGCATCGTCGTAGACGTCGACCATGCCGGTCGCGATGTCGTAGACCCAGCCATGCAGCTGCAGCTCGCCCTGGGCGAGCCGCAGGGCGACGGTCGGGTGGGTGCGCAGGTGCTGCAACTGCAGGACCACGTTCTGCTCCAGCAGCAGCCGCATACGGTCCTTGTCGCTCTTCCCGTTGCCCAGCGCATCGGCAATATCGACCGCGGCGCGGCTGTAACCCAACCATTCGCGCACGTGAGGCAGGGTGTCGAGCGAGTTGGAATCGTCGTGCAGCTGCATCGCGCTCTTCATCGCGCCGCATTCGGTATGCCCGCACACGATGATGTGCGGCACTTCGAGCACCGCGCTGGCGAACTCGATGCTGGCGGTCATCCCGCCGGTCTGATTGGTATGCGGGGGCACGATATTGCCCGCGTTGCGGCAGATGAACAGCTCACCCGGATCGGTTTGCGTCATCATCCCGGTTTCGATTCGCGAATCCGAGCAGGTGATGAACAGCGCCTCGGGCGACTGGCCCTGGCTCAGTTTCTCGAAGAAATCCTTCCGCGCGGGGAATACATCTCGCTGGAATTTCAGCACGCCGGGGGCGAAACGGGGAATGGCCACGCTAGTCTCGATCTGCAGCTAGTAAAGTGGCCGGGGGTCTAGCCGGTCATCGCCCGAATGCAAGCGGGCGCGCGAGGCCATGGTGACCTCGCGCGCCCGGATGGTGCCAGTGCGGCTGCCTATTCGGCGTCGGGAACGTAGGTCCCAAGCCGGTGGTGCAGCGCGTTGATCTTGGCCAGTTCCTCGCGGTCTTCCGTTGTCCGTGCATGGCTCGCAAGAGCGGCGCGCAGCAGGCGGAAGTCTGCAGTGGAGAGCAAAGCGCGAGCGCGGCCGGGCTCTTTGGGGGTTTCGTCGGTCATAAGTGCATCCGCTCCATCGGCAATTCGGGTGTCGCTGGGGCTGCAATGCCTCCCCAGCGACCCGGTGACAAGGCTTGGCAGCCTAGGCGGCGAACTGATTCATGGTGTTGTCCTTACCGCCCGCCTTCAGCGCGGCCTCGCCTGCGAAGTACTCCTTGTGGTCGTCCCCAATATCGGAACCGGCCATGTTCTGGTGCTTCACGCAGGCGATCTGCTGGCGGATTTCCTCGCGCTGGACGTTCTTGACGTAGCCCAGCATCGCCTCTTCCCCGAAATAGCGCTTGGCGAGGTTGTCCGTGCTCAGCGCGGCCGTGTGATAGGTCGGCAGCGTGATGAGGTGGTGGAAGATACCCGCACGCTTCGCGCCATCGGCCTGGAAGCTCTGGATCTTCGCATCCGCCTCGATCGCCAGATCGGTGCCGTCATAGTCCACGCTCATCAGCTTGGCGCGATCATAGGCGCTGACATCCTTGCCGCTTTCTTCCCACGCATCAAACACTTGCTGGCGGAAGTTGAGCGTCCAGTTGAAGCTGGGCGAGTTGTTGTAGACCAGCTTCGCATTGGGCACCGTCTCGCGAATCTTGTCGACCATCTCGGCGATCTGCTCGACATGCGGCTTCTCGGTTTCGATCCACAACAGGTCGGCGCCGTGCTGAAGCGAGGTGATGCAGTCGAGCACGACCCGGTCGACGCCCGTGCCGGGGCGGAACTGGTACAGGTTGCTCGGCAGACGCTTGGGCGCCAGCAGCTTGCCGTCGCGGCTGATGAAGACCTGACCGTTCTTGATGTCGGACGGATCGACTTCGTCGCAATCGAGGAAGCTGTTGTACTGGTCGCCCAGATCGCCCGGCTCGGTCGAGTAAGCAATCTGCTTGGTCAGGCCCGCGCCCAGACTGTCGGTGCGCGCAACGATGATCCCGTCTTCGACGCCCAGTTCGAGGAAGGCGTAACGGATTGCGCGGATCTTCTGGAGGAAGTCCTCATGCGGCACGGTGACCTTGCCGTCCTGGTGGCCGCACTGCTTCTCGTCCGACACCTGGTTTTCGATCTGGAGCGCGCAGGCGCCCGCCTCGATCATCTGCTTGGCGAGCAGGTAGGTCGCCTCGGCATTGCCGAAGCCCGCGTCGATGTCGGCGATGATCGGGACGACGTGGGTTTCGTAGTTGTCGATCGCGTTCTCCAGCCGCTTCGCTTCGGTCGCGTTGCCCGCTTCGCGCGCTGCATCCAAATCGCGGAACATTCCGCCCAACTCACGAGAGTCAGCCTGCTTGAGGAAGGTGTATATCTCCTCGATCAGCTCGGGCACGGCGGTTTTCTCGTGCATCGACTGGTCGGGCAGGGGCCCGAATTCGCTGCGCAGCGCGGCGACCATCCAGCCCGACAGGTAGAGGTAGCGGCGCTTGGTGCTGCCGAAGTGCTTCTTGATCGCGATCATCTGCTGCTGGCCGATAAAGCCGTGCCACGCGCCCAGCGACTGGGTGTAGTTCGCCGGATCTGCGTCGTAAGCATCCATGTCTTCGCGCATGATCTTTGCGGTGTACTTCGCGATGTCGAGCCCGGTGCGGAAGCGGTTCTGCAGGCGCATGCGGGCAGCGCTCTCGGCATCGATCGCGGCCCAGGCGTCACCGCCCTGGCCGATGCGGATCTTCAGGTGCTCGGTTTCGCTTGCGTAGTTCGAATTGCTCATGGGGGACTCCGTAGGAAATGGTCTCTGTGATCCCTTACGTAGGGCTCGCACGGGTTTCCCGACAGAGTTTATTACAAACGATCTTGTCTCAAATGCCTCATTCGCTAGTGAGCGCTTGTGTTCTTGTGAAGATGTTTACAAACGAAAGCTAGCCCAAAGCCATGAGCGAACCCTCCCTCTATGCCGGTGCCGCGCTGCGGCGCCTTCGCCGTCGTGAAGGCCTGACGCAGGCGAGCATGGCCCAGCGTCTGTCGATCTCGCCCAGCTACCTCAATTTGATCGAGCGCAACCAGCGCCCTGTCACCGCGCGCGTGGTGCTCGAGCTGGTCGACCAGTTCGACTACGATCCACGCTCCCTGCAGGAAAGCAGCTCAATCGGCGGTGTCGACGGGCTCGCCCGCCGCCTGGGCGACGACCGCTTCGCAGATCTAGGGATCGACCGTGCGGAAGTGACCGAATTCCTCGCCGCCGCGCCACAGGCCGCCGCTGCTTTCGCCCGCCTGTTTGACGAGCGGGGGAGGGCGGCCGCGCAAACCCGCCCGTTCGAGGAAGAGGTGTGGCGCGCGATCGAGCGCTGGCGCAACCACTTCGCCGATCTGGACGAGGCGGCGGAGAATCTGGCCGACGAGCTGCGCCTTGCCCGCGCGGATATCGGGGCAGCTCTCACCGATCACCTGCGCGAGCGGCACGATCTCGCGATCCGATATCTCCCGCGCGCCGTGCTGCCCGAGGCGAACCGGCGGCTCGACCTGCATGCGCGGCAGGTCCAGCTGTCCGAAATGCTCTCCCCCGCGGCGCGCAATATCGAGATGGCCAAGCAGGTCGCCGAACTCGAGCAGCGCGAGCTGATCGCGGACATCGCCGATGGCGCGTCGTTCGATCACCGCGAGGGGCGCGATGCCTTCGCCCGCTACCTGCGCGCCTATTACGCGCGCGCGCTGGTCATGCCTTATGGCCGGTTCCTGCGCGCGTGCGAGGCGACCGCTTACGAGCCGCAGGTGCTTGCCCGCCGTTTCGCCACCGATGTGGGCGAGGTCGCTCGCCGTTTCACCACGCTCCAGCGGGTCGGCCAGCGCGGCCTGCCGTTCTTCGTCGGACGGATCGACGGATCGGTGCAATTGTTCGAACGGCTGCTGGGCGCGAGTGGGACCAGCCTGCTCGACCGACGGCCCGGCTGCCCGCGTCTGGGTCTGGAGCGGCGGGCCGAATGGCATTCGCAGGCGATCATGATGGAAAGCGGTGCGTTGGGACCGGAACACTGGCTGGTCGCGCATATCGCCGCGCCGCCCTATGCCGACGAACCGCGCACCGACGTTCTGCTGCTGGGGCTGGAGGCGAAGTTCGCCGATGCCACCGCGATCGGTCGCGGTGTCTCGCTGAAGGAAGATGATGCGACGCCGATCGGCCCCGGCTGCCGCACCTGCCGCCGGATCGAATGCCCCGCGCGTTCGCTACGCGGGCCAATCCAGACGGCGGTCGCCTGACCCTTGCACGGAACCGCAAGGCTCCTTGCGCTTTGTGCAAGTCAGTAAAACCGCAAGGGGCGCATTCGCCATGACCGAAGAACGCATTACCGAACACACCGATCAGGACGGCCACACGCACACCACGCACACTATCGTCACCGATGGCGAGCGAAGCAAGAGCGGCGGCACGACGATCGTGCTGCTGATCGTGGCCCTCATCGCCGTCGTCGCGGCGATTTATCTTTTTTCCAACATGAGCAATGCCGAAGTGGCGAAGGACAACGCGGTCGAGAACGCGGCTAACCAGGTGGGCGACGCTGCCAACCAAGCCGGCGACGCGATCGAGAACGCGGCGGACCGGGTCGCCCCGTCCGAGTGATTGCAGCACCCTGCCGGAGGTTTTCGGCAGGGTGTAAAATTTACCGACATTTCATCACTCGCCCCTAAGCCGAACCTCCGCAGAACGTTGCGGAGAAGGGTTCCGGCAGGGCGCGATGATCAGGCTGTTCAAGCACTATATCCCGCAGGCCGTGTTGCTTTACGGCTTCTGCGACCTTGTTTTGCTGCTGCTTGCAGGCGATCTCGCGTGGCACCTGCGCGCGATGCAGATCGGGATCGAGGTTGGCCCGTGGACCGAGCGGCTTCCGCCGATCATCGGTTTTACAATTATCTGCTCGCTGTCGCTAATCGCCTTGGGGCTCTACAGCCCCGAGGCGCTGCGCAGCCCGCGCTATGCCTTTGCCCGCTCGCTGGTCGCGCTTTCGCTCGCCGGGGTAGCACTGGCGGTGCTCGACTTCGTGCTGCCGACCGTCGGATTCTGGCGTTCTACGCTGCTCTATGCCCTTGGCCTGGCCCAGGTCATGATGGGCCTAACCCGCATTGCACTCAGCCATGCGGTCAACCGCGAGAACCTCAAACGGCGCGTCGTCGTAATGGGCGCCGGTACCCGCGCCGCCCGGCTCAAGGCGCTCGAAGAGTGTGGCGACAGCGGTTTCAAGATCGTGGCCTTCATCGCGATGAACGAACCCCATCGTATTCTCGAACAGGCCATAGGGCGCGACGATCTGGGCGATCTGGGCGCTTTCGTCGAACGTGTCCGCGCGACCGAGGTGGTGCTCGCGCTGGAAGAACGTCGCAATGCGCTGCCGCTGGCGGATCTGGTCCGCGTGCGCACGAAAGGCGTGCCGGTGCACGAGGTCTCCAGCTTCCTCGAGCGCGAGACGGGACGCGTCGATCTCGACACGCTCAATCCCAGCTGGTTGATCTTTTCGGACGGGTTTTCCGCCGGGCGGCGCTGGTCGAGCATCACCAAGCGAACCGTGGATATCATCGCCAGCCTGATCGTGCTGACCATCACCCTGCCGGTGATCGCCCTGTTCGCCATCCTCGTGAAGCTGGATAGCAAGGGCCCGGCCTTCTTTCGCCAACAGAGGGTCGGCCTCCACGGGCGGCCCTTCGTCCTGCTCAAGCTGCGCAGCATGCGCACCGATGCGGAGAAGGATGGCGCGCAGTGGGCCACCGTCGGCGATCCACGAGTAACCCGCCTGGGCCGCTTCATTCGCAAGGTCCGGATCGACGAGCTGCCCCAGACCTGGAGCGTGCTGAAGGGCGAGATGAGCTTCGTCGGCCCGCGTCCGGAAGTGCCGAAATTCGTCGGCGATCTGGAGGACCAGCTGCCCTTCTATGCCGAACGCCATATGGTGAAGCCGGGGATCACCGGGTGGGCGCAGATCAACTACCCCTACGGCGCGAGTATCGAGGATGCACGGCACAAGCTGGAGTATGATCTCTACTACGCGAAGAACTACACCCCCTTTCTCGACCTGCTGATCCTGCTCCAGACGCTGCGGGTGATCCTCTATCCCGAAGGCGCGCGCTGATGGCCGACGCGGGATTGTGGCATGTGATCGCTCTGGCTAGCCATACCGTATGCGCCGCGGCCTGCGCTCTGGCCGCGATCTGGCTGTGCCGCAGGCCGCTGCCCTGGCGGCGTGAGCGGATCGCGGGGCTGTTCGCGCTGTGCCTGACGGGTGTGTGGGCGGGCGTGCTCGCCGCGCTCGGCCCGGCGGCGCTGGTCACTGCGGGGGCGGAGGTGTTGCGCAACCTCAGCTGGCTGGCGCTGGTCCATGCGCTGTTCGCGGGCGGGGTGGATCAGGAGAGCGCGCGCAAGGTGCGCTTCGTGATCGTCAGCCTGGTGTTTGTTGAGCTGTTGCAGGGCGCCGTGCTGGCCGCAGACGCACTGATCGATGCAGGGCCTGAATTTGCCGCCGCCGCACTGCGCGTATCCTCGCTGTTCCACATGCTCGTCGCGATCGGCGCGCTGGTCCTGCTGCACAATCTCTATGTCGGTGCCTCGCATCGCGACCGGGCGAGCACGCGGTGGGTCGCGATCTCGCTGTCTGCGCTGTGGCTGTTCGAATTGAATTACTACGCCGCGACCTGGCTGTCGGGCGAATTTCCGGACCAGATCGCGGCGCTGCGCGGGGTCGTGGTCGCAATCGCATTTGTGCCGCTGGCGATGGCGCTGGGCGCGGATGTGAGCGCTCTGCGCTTTCGTGCCTCGCGCAAGGTGGCGTTCCGTTCGCTCTCGCTGCTGCTGATCGGCGGCTATCTGCTTGCGATGGCGGGTCTCGCGCGGGTGCTGAACCTGATGGAAGCGGATGGAGCGCGGCTTGCGCAGGTCGGTTTCTTGGTCGCGTTGCTGACCGTAATGGCGCTGTGGCTGCCGTCCGAACGGTTTCGCGCATGGCTGAAGGTGACCGCGCAGAAGCATCTGTTCAGCCATCGCTACGATTACCGGGCCGAGTGGCTGCGGCTTGCCGATACGATCGGACGTGGCGGAGAGGCTGGCGATGCGCTACATCTGCGCGTGCCCAAGGCGATGGCGGACATTACCGAGAGCCCGTCTGCCGCGCTGTTCCTGCCCGATCCCGAAGGCACGCTTGTCCTTGCGGAGACCTGGCGCTGGCCCACGCTGGCTGACGATGTGGTGAGCCTGCCGGATCAACTGGCCGGCTTCCTTTCGCAAAACGACTACGTGATCGATCTCGAACAATGGCGTTCGGGAAAGTCCGAGGCAGGCGATGTCGATCCGCTGCCTGCCTGGCTCGACGCAGACAGCGCGAGCTGGGCGATCGTGCCTTTGCGCCATTTCGACCGGTTGCAGGGTGCGGTGCTGCTTGCCCGGCCGCTGATCGATCGCCAGCTCGATTGGGAGGATTTCGACCTGCTCAAGGTCGTGGGGCGTCAGCTGGCCAGCTATCTTGCCGAACAGGCGGGGCAGCACGCGCTGATGGAAGCGGCGCGGTTCGACGAGTTCAATCGGCGGATGGCCTTCGTCCTCCACGACATCAAGAACCTCGCCAGCCAGCTTTCGCTGCTGTCGCACAATGCGCAGCGCCACGCGGATAATCCCGCGTTTCGCGAGGATATGCTCAAGACGCTGGGCACCAGCACCGCCAAGCTCAACGGACTGATTCAGCGGCTTGGCCGGTATGGCAACCAGCGCGCGCCCGAGCTCGAACGGGTCGAGCTGGCGCACCTGATGGATGATGTTGCGGCCCGCTTCGGGCCTTCGTCGCAGGCCCGCGTTTCGATCACGGGAGAAGGTGCCGCGATGGCCGATCGTGAGGGGCTGGAGCAGGCGCTGGTTCACCTGATCCAGAACGCCTTCGACGCAAGCCCCGCGAACGCGCCGGTCTGCGTTGCGATCCACGGGGACCACATTGGCGCCAGCATCGATATCGTCGATGTCGGCGAAGGGATGGACCCGGCCTTCCTGCGCGACAAGCTCTATGCGCCCTTCGTCAGCTCCAAATCCGATGGCTTCGGAATCGGCGCTCTGGAGGCGCGCGAACTGATCCGTGCGATGGGCGGGCGGCTGCTGGTCCAGTCGCGGGTCGGCTTGGGCACGCGCTTCACCATCGAACTGGTCGGCGTCGCAAGCGAACCGGTCGACAAGAAACTCTCCCGCGAGGCAGCCTGATGAGCGATCCCAAACCCAAGCTGCTGATCGTCGAAGACGACGAGGGCCTGCAGACGCAGCTCAAATGGGCTTTCGAAGGCTATCAGGTGTTCGTGGCCGGTACGCGCGAGGATGCGCTGGCGATCCTGCGCGCGGAGGCACCGCCGGTGGTCACGCTCGATCTCGGCCTGCCGCCCGATCCGGACGGTACAAGCGAGGGCTTCGCAGTGCTCGACGCAATCATGGCACAGGCCCCCGCGACCAAGGTGATTATCGCCAGCGGGCACGGCGCGCATGAAAGCGTGCTCGATGCGATCGCGGCGGGGGCCTATGATTTCTACCACAAGCCGGTCGATATTGCGGCGCTGGAACTGATCGTATCGCGTGCGCTCAACCTCCACCGGATCGAGGCGGAGAACCGTCGCCTGGCGGAGAAGGTCGGCAAGACCAAGACCGTGCTCGGCACGCTGATCACCGGCGCACCCGAGATGGTGAAGGTCGCCCGCACGATCGAGCGGGTGGCGAACACCGACGCATCGGTAATGCTGCTGGGCGCGAGCGGGACGGGCAAGGAACTGCTCGCACGCGGCCTTCACGACGCAAGTCCGCGCCGCGAGGGGGCCTTTGTTGCGATCAACTGCGCCGCGATCCCCGAAAACCTGCTCGAAAGCGAGCTTTTCGGGCACGAGAAGGGCGCCTTTACCGGCGCGGTCAAGACCACCGAGGGCAAGATCGAAGCCGCCCACGGCGGGACGCTGTTCCTCGACGAGGTGGGCGACATTCCGCTGGCCCTGCAGGTCAAGCTGCTGCGCTTTTTGCAGGAACGCACGATCGAGCGGATAGGTGGCCGCAAGGCGATTGCGGTCGACACGCGGATCGTTTGCGCCACCCACCGCGATCTCGACGCAATGATCGGCGAAGAGACGTTCCGCGAGGATCTCTACTACCGCATGGCGGAGATCGTCGTGCGCATCCCCTCGCTCAGCGAACGTGCAGGCGATGCTGCGCTGCTTGCCAAGGCCTTCCTCAACCGCTTCGCGCAGGAAATGAACCCCTCGGTAAAGGGCTTTGCGCCCGATGCGCTCGCCGCGCTCGACGCGCACAAGTGGCCGGGCAATGTCCGCGAGCTGGAGAACCGGGTGAAGCGCGCGGTGATCATGGCCGACGGCAAGCTGGTCGGCGCCGAAGACCTCGATCTGGCATCACCGGATATGGACGATGCCGCGCCTCTCAACCTGAAGGGCGCGCGCGAGCAGGTCGACCGGCAGGTGATCCGCAAGGCGCTGGCGCGGACGGAAGGCAATATCTCGGGCAGCGCAAAGCTGCTCGGCGTGTCGCGGCCGACGCTCTACGATCTGCTCAAGCAGTACGATCTGCAGAACTAGGCGGTTTCGCGCTCGATGCCGTGCTTGCGGTTGTAGCGCATCGACCACAGCAGCGAGATGCCGATCAGCACTGCGCCGATCAGACCGGTGATGCTCTCCGAAATGTGGAATTTCGCGGACAGCAGCATGATCAGGCCCAGCGCGATGATCGCCCAGAAGGCCCCGTGTTCGAGGAATCGGTACTTGGTCAGCGTGCCCGCGCGCACGAGGTGGACTGTCATCGAACGCACGAACAGCGCCCCGATGCTCAGCCCCAGTGCGATGATCAGCATGTTGTTCGAGAGCGCGAAGGCCCCGATCACCCCGTCGAAGGAAAAGCTCGCGTCGAGCACTTCGAGGTAGAGGAACCCGCCGAGGCCGGATCGCACCGCGCCTTCGGCCATCTTGCGGCGTTCCACCTTGTCCAGCACCGTGCCGATCGCATCTACCGCGATGTAGGTGACCAGGCCCAGGATGCCGGCGGTCAGGAAGACCATCGCCTCACCTTCGGGCAGCATCGTGGAAATGCCGTAGAGCATCAGCAGTAGGATGCCGATCTCCGCCGCGCGGATTTCGGAGAAGCGGCGCAGCGCCAGCTCCAGCCCGCGGATCCAGTCGACATCCTTGTCGCCGTCGAAGAAGAAATTCAGCCCGACCATGGTCAGGAAGGCACCGCCGAAGCCTGCGATGCCGACATGCGCCGATGATACGATCGCCTCGTAGCGCTCCGGATCGTTGAGCGAGAGGTCTATTGCGGACAGCGGATCGAGGTTGGCCGCTACGGCCACGATCGCGAGTGGGAAGACGATCCGCATCCCGAACACCGCGATCAGTATGCCCCATGTCAGGAAGCGGCGCTGCCACTTCTCGTCCATCTCGCGCAGCACGGTCGCGTTGACCACTGCGTTATCGAAGCTGAGCGAGATTTCGAGGATCGAGAGGACCAGCACGATCCACAGCACGTGGGCCACGCTGCCGACACTGCCGCCCGCGTTCCAGGCGTAGAACCCGGCCGCGATGAAGCACACGAGAGTGAAGAGCAGCGAGCCCCAGTAATGTCGCAGAAGTGTGTTCACGAAATTGGTGTCCGTGCGGTGCCGGGGCGATCCGGTGGGTTGAGGGGGAGACTAGCTCTTGGGCTGGTACGTCTGGTCTTCGGTCGGGAAGCTGCGCGCGCGCACTTCGCTGGCGTATTGCTGCACCTTGTCGGTGATCTCTTCGGCGAGGTTGCCGTATTTCTTCACGAAGCGGGGCACGCGTTCGAACATGCCGAGCATGTCGTCCACCACCAGCACCTGCCCGTCGCACTGGGCGGAAGCGCCGATGCCGATCACCGGGATTTCAAGCGACTGGGTCAGCGAGACCGCGATCGGTTCGACCACGCCTTCGACCACGACAGCGAAGGCACCTGCCTCCTGCACGGCCTTGCCGTCTGAGATGATCTTGGCGTGCTCTTCCTGGCTGCGTCCGCGTGCGCCATAGCCGCCCAGCGCGTTCACCGCCTGCGGGGTGAGGCCGATATGCGCCATCACCGGGATGCCGCGCTGCGAGAGGAACGAGATGGTCTCCGCCATCGCCTCGCCGCCTTCCAGCTTCACCGCCGCACAGCCGGTTTCGGCCATGATCCGGCTCGCGCTTTCGAAGGCCTGCTGCGGGCTGCCCTCATACGCGCCGAAAGGCATGTCGACCACGACCACGGAGTGATAGCTGCCGCGAACCACGGCGGCACCATGCGCGCACATCATGTCGAGCGTAACCTGAAGCGTGGAGGGCAAGCCGTAGATCACTTGGCCGAGCGAGTCGCCGACCAGCAGCAGGTCGCAATGCTCGTCCAGCAACTGGGCCTGGCGTGCGGTGTATGCGGTCAGCATCACCAGCGGCTCTTTGGTTTCGCCATCCGCCTTGCGATTCTGGATCTTGGGGACCGTCAGCCGCTTCATCGGCTGCGGGGTGGGGGTCGCGCGGCTGGTCGCCGTATCGATCTGGAAGGTTGTCGACATGGACCGCGTGCTAGCCCCTCGACGGGACAAACGCAAAGCACAGCACTCGACGTGGCGGAAGAAACATTGCAAAAGCCCCGCCAATGCAAAGGGTAAACCGCGCCCGAGAGGTGCGGCAGGGAGAGAATTTCAATGGTCGCCACATCGACAACCACGGGGACAACCTCGGCTGAGGGCTGGTCCTCGCGCTCGGCATTCATCCTCGCCGCGATCGGCGCAGCGGTGGGGCTGGGCAATCTCTGGCGGTTTCCGACACTGGCTGGCGAGAGCGGGGGCGGGGCCTTCGTGATTTTCTATATCGGCTGCGTGTTCCTGCTGGGCCTGCCGCTGCTGCTGGCGGAAATCTTCATCGGCCGGGCAGGGCAGACCGATGCGATCGGCTCCATTCGCCGCGTCGCCGAGGAATCGAACGTCTCCAAGGGCTGGGTTTCGTTCGGTGCGATCGGTGCGCTGGCGGCCTTCCTGATCGTCTCCTTCTATTCGGTCGTCGCGGGCTGGGTGCTCTACTACGCGGGCGTCTTCGCCGCCGATTTCGGTTCGGCCATTGCTGCGGGTGATCCCTTCCGGGGCGCGCTGGAAGGGCAGAGCCAGGACGAGATCGCCAACCGCCTGACCAACCTGTTCGCCAGCCCCAGCCTGCTGCTGGGGATGCACTTCGCCTTCATGGGCGGCACGCTGTTCATCGTGGCGCGCGGCGTATCGGGCGGGATCGAAAAGGCCGCGACCTGGCTCATGCCCGCCTTCTTCGTGTTGCTGATCGGAATCACCATCTACGGCGCCGTCGTCGGCGACGTTAGCGAGGCGGCAGCCTTCCTCTTCACCCCCGACTGGTCGCGCCTGACGCCTGAGGTCATGAACTCGGCGCTGGGTCAGGCGCTGTTCTCGCTCTCGCTCGGCGTGGCGGGGATCATCACCTATGGCTCCTATATCCGCGAAGGCACTCCGCTGGGATCGACTGCGGTCACCATCGCGATCGCCGACACCGCGGTGGCGCTGATCGCCGGGCTCATGATCTTCCCCATCGTGTTCGCCGTGGGGCTCGACCCCGCAGCAGGGCCGACGCTGGTGTTCCAGACGCTACCCTTCGCGTTCGAGGCAATGCCGGCGGGCTCGCTCATCGGGTTGCTGTTCTTCATCCTGGTGCTGGTCGCCGCGATCACCAGCTCGATCTCGCTGCTCGAAGTGCCGACCGCCTACGGGATCGGAGAACTGGGCTGGAGCCGGACGACCTCCGCGCTGGTCTTCGGCGGGGGCGCTTTCCTGATCGGCATCGCCTGCCTGCTGGGCTACAACGTGTGGTCGGATGTGCGGCCGCTGTCGTTCTGGCCGATCTTCGCCGATACCGACATCCTCGACACGGTGGACGGGTTCACCGGCAAGATCATGCTGCCGCTGGGCGCGCTGCTGACCTCGATCTTCATCGGCTGGAAGGCGGACCGGCGGCTGCTGGAGACGACCACCCAGCTTTCCGCGCCGGTCTTTGCGCTGTGGCGCTTCCTGCTCGCGTGGCTGTGCCCGCTGGCGGTGGCGACCATTCTGGTTACCGGATTGTTCCCCAGCCTGCTGAGCTGAGGCAAGAATCCGGCTTCCCGAGGTCTTCGAGTTGTAATATTGGCGCAGACGCGGTCGGCAGGGCGAGGGGGTCTCGCAACCGGACCGTGGATCTGCGCCCATGATTTTCGGCCGCGTAAAGCCGCTCGACGCCATTCTGGCGACGGCGGAGAAGAAGTCTCTCCATCGCACTCTCGGTTGGTTCCAGTTGATGCTGTTCGGCATCGGCTGCGTGATCGGCACGGGGATTTTCGTTCTGACGGCGGCAGGCGCGCAGAAGGCTGGACCGGGCCTGATGCTCGCCTTCGCCATCGCCGGAGCGGTCTGCATCATCGCGGCGCTCTGCTATGCAGAGATCGCCTCGATGATTCCTGTCGCGGGCTCTGCCTATACCTATAGCTACGCCAGCGTGGGCGAGTTGCTTGCGTGGACCGTAGGCTGGGCGCTGATCATGGAATACGCGATCGCCGCCGCTGCCGTGTCGGTCGGCTGGTCGGGCTATTTCAGCGGCACTTTCCTCAACGAAATTCTCGGCGTCCAGCTGCCGGCCTGGCTTGCCGCCGGGCCGCTGGTGCTGGGCGGCGCACCGGGCGGGCTGATCAACCTGCCCGCGCTGATCATCGCGCTGCTGGTGACCGGCCTGCTGATCGTGGGGACGAGCGAGAGTGCCAAGGTCAACGCGGTGCTGGTGCTGATCAAGGTGACCGCGCTGACGGCGTTCATTGCGCTGACCTTCACCAGCCCGGATTTCGACGCGAGCCATTTCAACCCGTTCCTGCCTGCCGGCGTGTTCGGCGGCTTTGGCTCGGGGCTCGGCGCAGTCGGCGCGGCGGCGACGATTTTCTTCGCCTATGTGGGCTTCGATGCAGTCTCCACCGCGGCGGAGGAGACCAAGAACCCGCAGCGCAACGTGCCCATCGGGCTGGTCGGATCGCTGCTGTTCTGCACGGTGTTCTACATCCTGGTCGCGGCGGGCGCGATCGGCACCATTGGCGGGCAGCCGATCATGGGGCCGAACGGCGTGCCGTTCCCGACCGGGTCGGAAGAGCTCGCGCGCCAGTGCGCGACCTATGCCGCGGACCAACTGCCGCTGGTCTGCTCGAACGAGGCACTGGCGCATGTACTGCGCCAGATCGGCTGGTCGGGCATCGGTAACCTGCTGGGCATCGCCGCGTTCCTTGCGCTGCCATCGGTCATTCTGGTGCTGATCTACGGGCAAACGCGCATCTTCTTCGTGATGGCGCGCGACGGGTTGCTGCCCGAAAGCCTCAGCCGGGTGCACCCGAAGTTCAAGACGCCGCATATCGTGACCATGCTCACCGGCGGCGCGGTGGCCCTGGGTGCAGCGTTCTTCCCGGTCGGCAAGCTGGCCGATATCTCGAACGCTGGCACGCTTTACGCCTTCATGATGGTGGCGGTCGCGCTGCTGGTGCTGCGCCGTCGCGATCCTTCGCGCAAACGGGCGTTCCGGGTGCCTGCGGCGTGGTTGATTGCGCCGCTGACGATTGCGGGCTGCGTGTTCCTGTTCCTCAACCTGCCATACGAGGCGATGCTGTTCCTGCCCGGTTGGGGCCTGCTCGGGATCGTGATCTACTTCGCCTACAGCCGCTCGCGCAGCCATCTGGGGCGCGGGATCGTGGAAGTGGTCGACGATGTCGCGGGTGAGCAAACGATGGTGCCGATCGAGCCGCCGCCTGCCTGATGCATGAAAAAGGGGCGCAATCCTCTCGGATGTGCCCCTTTTCCATAAGCTGGAAATGCTCGCTTAGAGCGACGTTTCCTTGACGTGCTTGTCTTTCGCGTCCTCGTGGACGTTCATGCCCAGCGCCATCTTGGCGACGTCGAGCAGGCCCATGTCGCCGTTCCAGATTTCGGCATCGCCCAGATCCATGCGCAGGAACAGGATGTCGGGATCGTCCTTGCCGCCATCGTACCAAGCTTCGACGAAGTTATTCCAGAACTGGTCGAACCGCTCCTGGCTCGTCTCCTTGGTCAACGTGCCGTGGAAGCGCGCGAACATCTTGTGGTCTTCGCCCTCGAAGGTCGCGGTCGCCGCGCCCAGCTTGGCGAAATCGCTCTTGGTATGGGTGAAGAACCAGATCGAGCTGTTGGCATCCTTGTCGAGCTGCGGCGACATCGGCACCGCGCTCTTGGGATCGGTGTCAAGCTGGAGGAACAGGTAGGGGCTGTCTGCCAGCGCCTTCCAGAATTTCTCACGCAGTTCGTCGGCCTTGCCTTCATTGTATCTCATTGTGATCTCCTTTGTTTCTCCAACGGCGAGGAGGGGAGATGGTTTCGAGCCCCGGATGGAACGGCCTTCGCCGGATGCTTGCCGTCCGGAATAAAATGGAACATAAAAGGAACATATGAGTCGTTCCGCCATGATCCAAGACAGCCTTCCCACCGCCGCCCAGCTTGCATCGGATGCCACCGCACAGCGCTGGCAGCCCGGGCTGGATGCCGTCGCGCAAAGCGAAATCTTCGCCTCCGGTCGAGAGGGCAGCGGGGCGGGCGCGGCGCTCGCTCTGGCGCTGGACGCGTGGCGACACCGGGTGCGCGAAGAGGGGGAGGAGGCGGAGGATCGCCGCGCGGTGGTGTGGGTGCAGACTCGCGCCGCGGTGAAGCGCGGTGGGCGCCCGTTCCGGGCAGGCCTGCCGCAGGAAATTCGTCACCGCCTGATCCACGTGCTCGCCGAGAAGGACGAGGATGCGCTGTTCGCGCTGGAAGAGGCGGTGCGCTGCCGCGATGTTGCCTTCGTGATCGGCGAGATCGTGGGCAGCCCCCGCGCGCTCGATTTCACCGCCTCGCGCCGGCTGACGCTGGCTGCGGAAAAGTACGGTGTCCCGCTGACGCTGGTGCGCCTCGATGGGACGCGCGATCTTTCGTCCGCGCGGCAACGGTGGGCGGTGCAGGCTGCTCCCTCGGCAAGGCCGCAATGGAACCGTCAGGCTCCGGGCGTGCCTGCGTGGCAGGCCGAACTGTTCCGCGCGCGCAAGCATCCGCCGGGCCTGTGGCGATTGAGCGAGGATGCGGAGGCGTTGGTGGCGGAGCGCGAAACCTCTCTCCCCGTGCGGGGAGAGGATACGAAGGCTTGGTCGCATAGCGACCTAGCCGGAGTTGGAGAGGGGCGAACTAAGGTTCCAAATGGCAAGTCCCCTTCTCTAGGCCCTGTGAGCTCCTTCGGAGCAAGTGTCGCCATCCTCTCCCCCGACGGGGAGAGGGTTCTTGGTTGAGTATGGCGCCCCGCCGCATCCTCTCGATCTGGCTTGCCGCCTTCGCGATCGACCGCTGGCGTCTGGGTGAAGGCTGCGCGCGGGGCGAAGGCGCGGACGCGCAGCCGCTGGTCCTGATTGCCGAGACCGCGCACGGCCCGCGCATCCAGGCGACGAACAGCGCAGCGCGAAACGCAGGCGCGCGGATCGGCACCATGCTCGCCGATGCGCGCACGCTGTGTCCCTCGATCGTCGCTGTACCCGGCGATCCGGCGGGCGATCTTGCCGAGCTGGAAAAGCTTGCCGCGTGGGCCATGCGCTGGGGCCCGTGGTCCGCGCTCGACCCACCCAACGGCCTGCTGGTCGATGTGACCGCAGTGGCGCACCTGTTCGGCGGCGAGGCGAAGTTGCTGGCGGATGTCCATCATGCCTTCACGCATCGCGGCTTCGCCATGCGCGCGGCGATCGCGCCTACCTCTGGCGCGGCATGGGCGCTGGCGCATTACGGGCCGGATCGCAGCATTCTCGCCCCCCAAGACGATATGGAGGCGCGCCTGTCCGATCTGCCGGTTGCCGCGCTGCGGCTCGACGGCGACGTGCTCACCGTGCTGCGGCGGCTCGGGCTCAAGCGGCTCGGCGAGCTGGGCACGGTGGGCCGCGACGCACTCCATCGCCGTTTCCGCAACCGCAAATCGCCCGCCGCCAACCCGCTGGTCCGGATGGACCAGCTGCTCGGCCGGGTGCCCGAACCGCTGCTGCCGGTGGTGCCGCAGCAAGTGCCGCTGGTGCAGCGCAGATTGATGGAGCCGATTCGCCATCGCGATCTGCTCGACCGGGTGCTCGCCGATCTTGCGCAAGACATGATCTGCGAGCTGGAAGGGCAGGGCACCGGTGCCCGGCGGCTCGATCTGGGCATGTGGCGCGTGGATGGCGAGGTGATCGTGCGCCGGCTCGAACTCGCCGCCGCGACCCGCGATGCGACCCATATCGTGCGGCTGTTAGGCGAAAAGCTGGGCGATATCGACGCGGGCTTCGGGATCGAGCTGGTTCGCCTGCGCGCGAGCTGGGCGGAGGCGCTGCCCGCTAGCCAGGACGACATCGAGGCCGCTGCCGAACGGCACGGCACCTCGCTATCCGCTTTCGTGGACCGGTTGACCACGCGTCTCGGCCCCAAGGCAGTGCGCCGCCCGGTGCTGAAGGGAAGCCATGTGCCCGAACGCTCGCAAGCCTGGCAGCCGCCACTATCGCCCGAACCACCTGAGCAGGAAGCTTTTCGCTTCCACGCGCGCCCGCTCAAGCTGCTCGACCGTGCGGAGCCGATCGCGGTGCTCTACGCCACGCCCGACGGTTTTCCGCAAAGGTTTCGCTGGCGCGGCGAAGTGCACGAGATCGCGCGGGTCGAGGGTCCGGAACGGATCGCGCCCGAATGGTGGCGCGAACGCGGCAGCGCGCGGCTGCGCGACTATTACCGGATCGAGGATGATGCCGGGCGCCGCTACTGGATTTATCGCTACGGTATTGCGGGCGACGGACGCGGCGGGGTGCCTGAGTGGTTCTTGCAGGGCCTGTATGCCTGATGCGATCGCGGCCCTATTAGCTGCCCGAGAAAGGCGTCCCGAACACCCCCACCGCCACCTCGGCCCATACCAGCAGCAGCACGGCGAGGATGCCGAGCACGGCGGCCACGCACCAGACGGGCCGGGCGATGGCGCGGATTGCGAACTCGATCGCCAGCGCAGTCGCGCCCAGCAGCACCGCCGCCACAGCAAAATCGAAGGGGGTCCAGTGCACCTCGCCGGTGAATTGCATCGCGACCAGCGGTGCAATCAGGATGGCGAGAAAGGAACCCCACAACGCCACGCGCCAGATGCGGTTCGCAATACCCGACGTGATCGAAAGATCATCCATGTCGTACTCTCCTCCAACGCAATCATGCGTCAATGGACACGAGATCGCAAGATGCGGATCACAAAGGGCTTTTGTACACCGACCGCGCGTACGATATCCCCAGGCCCGGGATCGCCAGGTGATGGCTAGAAGGAATATTCGAGCCCGATCAGCGGCGCATGTCCTACCTTGTCCGGGCCGCCCGGCTCAAAGTCCTGCTGGCGCAGATAGGTGAGGCTGAGTTCGACCCGGTCGCTCACTTCATATCCAAGCCCGATCTGCGTGCGCAGGCCGGTAATGCCATCGTCACCGCCCGCGCGTGTGCTGAGAAGGGTCCAGAACAGTTCCGCATTGGCACCGGCCGACCAGCGTCCGGCTTCATCCAGTGGGAAGGACACGCCCACCCGCGGGCGCAGCCGCAGCCCACTGCGGTCGGCCCCGTCGACGAAACGCTGTTCGAACCGTAGCCGCGTGCGCAGCACACCGTGCCGGCCCGAAAGCTGCTGCATGGTACGGGTTTCGTCGCAACCGCCATCATTGATCCGTCGCTCGACCGCGCCCGCTAGGGTGAACGCGTCGGTCAGATCCTGCTTCAGCCACAGGCGAAAGAAGTAGGTGTCGACCCGCCCGTCGTCTGCACTGCGCAAGCGCTGAGCGGTCTCCAGCTCGACAGCGGTGTCCGCGTCGAGATCGGTTGAGATGGACGGGTTGAGCCACACTTCGAACCCCTCGTCAGACGAGTGGGCGGGACTCGCGATGGCCGCCACCACCGCGATCGCAGGTGCCAAATGTCGCATTATGTCAATTCCTCGCTGACACGGCCCGGTCGGCACGCGCGCAGGGCCGCTGCGTGATGTCGACACAGGTGCCGACCCCGCTCAGGGGGCCGGCACCCATCGGTTGTCATGGCCGGTCAGTCTGCGGGAGCAACAATCAGCCGGTTGTTGGCGGGCTGGATCGAACGCGCGCTCATGCCGAGCGCCTGCTCCATGACCGCGATCTGCGCCGGGCTTGCCTCCAGCACCTCCTCGACGACATGCCAGTTGACGTTTTCGCTGCACGGCGGCGTGGTCAGCGATCCCATGTAGCGATAGACCTGCAGCTCCTCGGGCACCATCTCGGCCAGGTCTATGTCGAAGCTCGCCTTGTTTCCCTGCGGCAGCGCGTCGATGATTGCCTGCAGCCCGGGATTGGCCTCGCCTTCCTCGAACATCACGCCCAGAACACCCAGCGTGCCGTCATCCGTCGCGTGGACGAAGTGGGCCACCAGCGGATAGCGCTTGCCGTCGATCGCATGCTCCGAGGGGGTGTGGAAGTGCACCTGGATCAGGTTGAACTGGCGGTCGCCCGAAACCATGCCCTGGCCTTCTGCTGCATCGATCTGCACCTTGTGCTGGCCCAGGCTGAGCTTCGCCTTTGCCGGGCCGTAATTCGTCGAAAGTTCGATATCGCCGATCGCATTGGCCTGGTTGAGATCGATCGGGCTTTGCATCTTGCCCGCATCGCACGCAGCATAGCTGGCATTGGCCTTGGCCCAGTGTTCGGGCGCCGTGCCATCGGTATAGCGCCAGTCGAGCGACTGGGCAGTCACGGCGGTGGCGGTCATCATTGAAATTGCGGTGAAACCAAGAACGAAACTTTTCACGTCATTCTCCATCCCTTGTGCGTGCGATGGAGTAATCGGAAAGATCGCTTTCCCCGGTCGCACGCGCATCTTCATCCTGAGGGCTGTTGCAGCCCTTCGACTAATGATGCGGTCCGACATCACGCGTCATTGACGCGCCAGAGGGGCCCGGTCCCGCAGTTGCACTATATGCATGAAAGGGACGATTTGACAAGGGGGCTAGGCAGGAAGGCAAAGTGAACATATAAAGAACAAATGAGCTCTCCGATCCTCGACCGGCTGAAAATACTCGCCGATGCGGCCAAGTATGACGCGTCGTGCGCCTCGTCCGGCACGGCCAAGCGCAACAGCAAAAGCGGGGGAATCGGCTCGACCGAGGGGATGGGTATCTGCCATGCCTACGCGCCCGATGGCCGGTGTATCTCGCTGCTGAAAATCCTGCTGACCAATCACTGCATCTTCGATTGCCACTATTGCATAAATCGCAAGAGTTCCAATGTGCAGCGCGCGCGCTTCACACCGCAGGAGGTCGCGGACCTGACGCTGAGTTTCTATCGCCGCAATTATATCGAGGGGCTGTTCCTCTCCTCGGGCATCATCAAGAGCTCCGACCACACGATGGAGATGATCGTGGAGGCCGCGCGCATCCTGCGCGAGGAGCACGATTTCCGGGGCTATATCCATCTGAAGACGATCCCCGAGGCGGACCCGGAGATCATTCACCGCGCGGGGTTTTACGCCGATCGCGTCTCGATCAATGTCGAACTGCCGACCGATGCGGGGCTGACGCGCCTCGCGCCGGACAAGGATGCGCGCCAGATCGAGGGCGCACTGGGCAAGACCAGTAGCGATATCGTCGAGGCGAAGGATGCGAAGAAGCGGTTCAAGCACGCGCCGCGCTTTGCGCCCGCGGGCCAGTCGACCCAGATGATCGTCGGTGCCGACGCGGCGAGCGATGCGGATATCGTGGGCCGGGCGAGCCGGCTGTACGACAGTTTCGGCCTGCGCCGCGTCTATTACAGCGCCTTCTCGCCGATCCCCGATGCCTCCGCCGTGCTACCCTTGAAGCGCCCGCCGCTGATCCGCGAACACCGCCTCTACCAGTCCGACTGGCTGATGCGGTTCTACGATTACCGCCCGCAGGAGATCATGCAGGCGGCCGAGGCCGACGGAAACCTGCCACTCGACATCGATCCCAAGCTCGCCTGGGCGCTGAAATTCCGCGAACGCTTTCCGGTCGACGTCAACCGCGCGAGCCGCGAGGATTTGCTGCGCGTGCCGGGACTGGGGGTGAAAGCGGTGCACCGCATCCTCGCCTCGCGTCGGTACCGGACCTTGCGGCTCGACGATGTGGCGCGGCTGACCGTGTCGCTGACCAAGGTGCGGCCCTTCATCTGCACCGTGGACTGGCGCCCGACGATGCTGACCGACCGCGCGGACCTGCGCACGCTGCTCGCACCCAAGACCGAGCAGCTGGAGCTGTTTGCGGCATGACCATCATTTCCCGTCACCCCTGCGAAAGCAGGGCCCCAGCTAACACCGCCGGTTCGTGCCACCACTCTTATCTGGACCCCCGCCTGCGCGGGGGTGAGGGCTTGGGGCATGCGTCATGACCGCGCTCCAGCACGTCAAACCCCACGCGCATTACACCGTCCAGCTGCCGCGCAGCGACGACTTCGCTTTCTGGCGCGAACGCGCGCGGGCGCTGATTCAATGCGATATTCCGCCCGACAAGATCGCGTGGGTCGAGCCGGGTGGGACCGACGATCTCTTTTCGAGCGGCGGCATGCGCCTGCCAGAGCCGCCCGCCGATGCCCCTCCGGTCCGCGCGAGCAAGCGCTACCTGAGCCTCGCGAGCAATGCCGCGCTGCACCGCGATCCGGCGCGTTTCGCGCTGCTCTATCGCCTGCTCTGGCGGCTCCAGCGCAATCCGCGGATCATGGAGGACAAGGCCGATCCGGATGTCGGCCGCGTCGAGGAACTCGACAAGAACGTCCGGCGCGACAGCCACAAGATGCACGCCTTCGTCCGCTTCCGACAGGTCGAAGCAGAGGATGGCGAGCATTACGTCGCCTGGTTCGAGCCCGAGCATCACATCCTGCGCGCCAATGCGGGCTTCTTCCGGCGCCGGTTTGCGAGCATGCGCTGGTCGATCCTGACGCCGCAGGGCACGCTCCACTGGGATGGCGAGACCATGCGCGAGGGGCCACCCGCGCAGAAGGCCGACGCGCCGCACGGCGACCCGGTCGAGGACCTGTGGCGCACCTACTACGCGTCGATCTTCAATCCCGCGCGACTGAAAGTGGGCGCGATGCTCTCCGAAATGCCGCGCAAATACTGGAAGAATCTGCCCGAAGCCGCGCTTATCCCGGAACTGATCGCGGGTGCGCAGCAGCGGGAAAGCGAAATGGTGGCGGCAGGAGAGCGCGATGACGGCTCACGTCCCGAAAGCCTGGAGGCGATCGGCGAGGCTATCGAAGGCTGCCGCAAATGCCCGATCGGGTGCTTGGACAATCGCGCGGTGATGGGCGAGGGGCCTTCCGATGCGGCGCTGATGATCGTGGGCGAGCAGCCGGGCGATCACGAGGATCAGGAAGGGCGGCCATTCGTCGGCCCTGCCGGACAACTGCTCGACGTGCATCTGGAACGCGCGGGGATCAACCGCAGTGCGGCCTACGTCACCAATGCGGTCAAGCACTTCAAGTTCACGATGCGCGGCAAGCGGCGGCTGCACCAGTCGCCCACTGCCAAGGAGATCGACACCTGCCGCTGGTGGATCGAGGGCGAGCGCGAACTGGTGAAGCCGAAGCTGGTGCTGGCCATGGGTGCCAGCGCAGCACGCGGGATGCTGGGCAAGACCGTCAGCATTTCCAAGGTTCGCGGGCAGGCCATCCCGCTTGAGGACGGCAGCGAGCTGTGGGTCACCTCTCATCCTTCCTATCTCCTGCGCCTCGATGGCGAGGCGCGCGAGAAGCAGGCCGCGTTGTTCGATGCCGACCTTGCTGCAGTCCGCGCGCGGTTGGCGGATTTGGCCGAGCAGTGAGCCATTCCATTTTTCTCGTCACCCCCGCGAAGGCGTGGGTCCAGCTTCTTTTGCAGGTCGGTGCGCCGAGAAAAGCTGGATTCCCGCCTTCGCGCGAATGACGGGGAGGGCAGGACAATCCACCCATGCCCGACGCACCACTCACCCCCGACAAGCGCCGGATAGAGATCGACCCGGATGGCGTCGATCCGCCACCCCGCGCGCCCTTCGTCGAGCTGGGTCTCGTCTCGTGCTTCAGCTTCCTGCGCGGCAGTTCGGACGCGGTCGACCTCGTTACCACCGCGCGAATGCTTGGCTATGACGCGCTCGGAATTGCCGATGCCAATACGATGGCTGGCGTGGTCCGTATTCACACCGAGGCGAAGACGCTAAAGCTGCGGCCCGTGATCGGTTGCCGGATCGAGACGGTCGAAGGCCTCGCCTTTCTCGCCTACCCGAAGGATCGCGCGGCTTACGGGTGCCTGTGTCGTCTGATCAGCCAAGGCCGGATGCAGACGCTTTCGGGAAAGTGGCAGGAGAAGGGTGTGTGCGAGATCGACCTCGCGATGCTCGCTGACCATGCTGAGGATGTGCAACTGATCCTGCTACCGCCGGACGATCTCGATGTACGATTCACGATTGCGGTGCCGAGCAATGTGATCCCCTTCCGTCATCCTTCTTCGGAGCTGCAGAAGGGAAGCGTTAGCCCGGATCAGGTCCGGGGTAACGACAAGGTCGAACTGACCGCGCCATTCCCCCGGCTCCTTGCGCACCTGACCGCGCAGTTGCCGACGCTGCGCCACCTTGCCGCCGCCTATCTCTATCGCGGCGACGATATCGCGCGGATCGATCGGTTGGACGCGATGGCGCGCGAGCACGGCCTGTCGCTGCTCGCCACCAATGATGTGCATTACCACGCGGCCGAGCGGCGGCCGCTCAATGACGTCATGACGGCAATCCGCCACAAGACGACCGTGGAGGCCGCCGGCCACCTGCTCCACGCCAATGCCGAGCGGCACCTCAAATTGCCCGAAGAAATGATCCGCCTGTTTGCGCGCTGGCCCCATGCCATCATGGCGTCACGCGATATCGCGGATGCCTGCACCTTCAGCCTTGAAGATCTGAAGTACGAGTACCCGAAGCGGGCTTATCCCGACGGCATGACCCCGCAGCAATATCTGGAACAGCAGACCTGGGAGGGTGCAAATTGGCGTTATTCCAACGTGATACCTGCTAAAGTTAAAACCACGCTTGAGTATGAGCTGGAGCTGATCGGCAAGCTCGATCTCGCCCCCTATTTCCTCACCATCAAGGAAATCGTCGATTTCGCGCGTAGCCAGACGCCTCCGATTCTGTGCCAAGGGCGCGGCAGCGCGGCCAATTCCGCCGTATGCTTCTGCCTCGGCATCACCAGCGTCGACCCTGCCGAGCACCAGTTGCTGTTCGACCGGTTTCTTTCCGAAGAGCGCAGCGAGCCGCCCGATATCGATGTCGATTTCGAGCATGAGCGGCGCGAGGAAGTCATCCAGCACATCTACAAGGAGTATGGACGGGATCGCGCCGGCCTGTGCGCCACCGTCATTCACTATCGCCCGCGCATGGCGATCCGTGAGGTGGGCAAGGCGATGGGCCTGTCGGAAGACGTAACCGCGTCGCTCGCGCGGACCGTGTGGGGTGGCTGGGGGCGCGAGATCGGCGAGGATCACGTTGCCGAAACGGGCATGGATATCACCGATCCGCACTTGAGGCGCGTTCTCACGCTCACCAGTCAAATGATTGGAATGCCGCGACATCTATCCCAGCATGTCGGCGGTTTCATCCTCACCGACGGGTTACTGACCGAGACCGTGCCGATCGGTAATGGCGCAATGCCCGATCGCAGTTTCATCGAATGGGACAAGGACGACATCGACGATCTTGGCATCTTCAAGGTCGATGTGCTCGCGCTCGGGATGCTGACCTGCATTCGCAAGGGCCTCGATCTGCTGGAGGACCATTACGAGCGGCCGCTGACCCTCGCCACCATCCCGCAGGAGGATCCTGCGGTTTACGACATGCTGTGCAAGGGAGACTCGCTCGGCGTATTCCAGGTCGAGAGCAGGGCGCAGATGAACATGCTGCCGCGCCTGCAACCGCGCCAATTCTACGATCTGGTGGTGCAGGTCGCGATCGTGCGTCCTGGCCCGATCCAGGGCGATATGGTTCACCCCTATCTCAAGCAACGGCGATTGGCGCGCGCGGGAAAGACCGATTTCCAGCTTCCCGCGCCCGCGCCCGAGCATGGACCGCCTGACGAATTGTCCTCGATCCTTGGGCGCACTTTCGGGGTGCCGATCTTTCAGGAGCAGGCGATGAAGATCGCCATCGATGCGGCCAAATTCTCTCCGGCAGAGGCCAATCGATTGCGCCGGGCGATGGCCACCTTCCGCAGCCGGGGAATGGTGCATGCGCATGAGGAAATGATGGTCGGGAGGATGATCGAGCGTGGCTACGACCCCGACTTCTCCCAGCGCTGCTTCGACCAGATCAAGGGTTTCGGGGAATATGGCTTCCCGGAGAGTCACGCGGCCAGCTTTGCGCACCTTGTTTACGTCTCCAGCTGGCTCAAGTGCCACTATCCGGCGGCCTTTGCCTGCGCGCTGCTCAATTCGCAGCCGATGGGCTTCTACGCGCCCGCACAGATCGTGCGCGATGCGGCGGAGCATGGGGTCGCGGTGCTGCCGGCGGATGTGAATGGGTCGGACTGGGATTGTACGCTGGAGGACATTCCTCCCCGTGCCGGGGAGGATAAGAGACACATGGCCCTGCGCCTCGGCCTGCGTCAGATCGACGGTTTCCCTGAGCATGTCGCGGCCAAGCTGGTGGCGGAACGGATCGAAAACGGCCCTTATCGTGATGTGGCAGAGCTACGCGATCGCGCAGGGCTTGCTCCCTCGTATGTCGAACGGCTCGCCAGCGCCGATGCCTTTCAGTCGCTCGACCTTCCGCGTCGGCAGGCGCTGTGGGACGCGCGCAGCCTGATCGCCGCGCCAGACCTGCCGCTGTTTCGCGCGGCGGCAGAGCGTGAGGAGGGGGCGGAGAAGGTGCGAACCGCGCTGCCCGTGATGCCGCTCTCCGAAGAAGTGGTTGCCGATTACCAGACCACCCGGCTCAGCCTGAAGGCGCACCCGATGGCCTTCCTGCGCGCCGATCTGGCCGAGCGTGGCTTCGTGCGCGCGTGCGACCTGCGCGAGCGGAAGTTCCGCTCCATGGTACAGGTCGCGGGCGTGGTGCTGATCCGCCAGCGGCCGGGCAGCGCCAAGGGTGTATGCTTCATCACGCTGGAGGACGAGACGGGGGTGGTGAACCTGGTCGTGTGGCCCGACCTCAAGGAAAAACAGCGCAAGGTGGTGATGGGCGCGCGGCTTATGGAGGTGCGCGGGCGGGTGGAGTACGATGAGGAGGTGATCCACGTCATCGCCCACCACATGACCGACGCGACACACATGCTTGCCCGCCTGTCCGACGATGCGCTGCGCTATGAGCTGGCGCGGGCGGACCATGTCAATTCACCGCTGCCGTCAGGTAAGATCAACCCGCGCGATGACCTGCGCGACGGGGCGGAGGATCCCGCTGGCGGACGGGCGATCCGCACCCGCGACCTGATCGACGAATTGCCCGGCACCGGGGGCCATCCACGCAATGTCCGGATCATTCCCAAGTCGCGCGACTTTCATTGAGGATGAGCGAGGGCAAGCGACATTCCCGATGGCTGCGTGGTGTCGTCCGCGTGCTGAGGCCGCTCGCCAGCCTCGGGACCGATCGGCGCGTGCTTGCGATCCTGGTCCTGCTGGCGCTATTCGTCGGCGGGCGGGCGTGGCTGGCCGAGAATCCGGGCAGCAATCCGTGGGCCCCGCTCGACCTGCGCGACGAACCGGGCTGGGCGACACGCTCCAAGATTGCGGCGCTGCGGGACGACCCGGCGCAATGCCACGCGGTGCTGGAGCGCAGCGCGGTTGCCTTCACCGCGCTGGAGCCGCTGGGCGAGGCGCCATGCCTTCGCGCCAACCGCACACGGCTCGATGACTTTCCCTACGCTGGCGAGCGGCCCGACACGACCTGTGCGACTGCCGCCGCGATGGAAATCTGGCGGCGTGATGCCGTGCAGCCCGCCGCGCGAGACATCTTCGGGCAGGAGGTCGCGCGGATCGAGCATTTCGGCAGTTTCAGCTGTCGGCGGATGTACGGGCGCGACGAAGGCCCGTGGAGCGAACATGCCACCGCCAACGCGATCGACATCGCGGGCTTCGTGCTGGCGGACGGTACCCGGATCGCGGTGGTCAACGACTGGCAGGGGGAGGGCGACAAGGCCCGCTTCCTTCGCGAGGTGCGCGATGGGGCATGCCGGGCCTTCGGCACCGTCCTCTCACCCGAGTACAATGAAGCGCATCGCGACCACTTCCACCTCGATCAGGCGGCGCGCGGGTTAGGCGGTGTGTGCCGGTGATTTCCGGGCCATGAACCAGAGCCAGCCAACTGCGCCAGCCATCACACCCAGCCACACATAATATCCGGTATGATAGGTTATGATCTCGTTCATGCCTGAATCGTCCGGAACATTGCGCCAGAACAACGCGCTGACGATACCCAGCGCAAGCAGCACCGCACTGATCCGTAAAATCCGCCGCCCGGCCTTTTCGCCGCGCCAAGCACTATAGGCCAGAGCGAGCAAAAACACGGGATTGGCGTACGCTGCGAACTGGAGGGTCATCCAGCCGAAAAGCGTGCCGAGAAACAGTACCATCCAACCCGCAAAGGTCTGATTTTCGTTTATGTGATCGGTGGTCGCAACCGGGAGGAACAATGCCCCGGTCCAGCCCGCGATCAGAACCGCCGGGACCGCATAGCGCGGCCAACCACTTGTGCTCACACCGCCTCGAGCGCGTATCCGGCGGAGCGGACTGTACGGATCGGATCGCTCGCGCCTTCCAGCTCCAGCGCCTTGCGCAGCCGCCGGATATGCACATCGACCGTGCGCAGCTCGATGTCGCTGCCCGTGCCCCATACGCCGTCGAGCAACTGCCCACGGCTGAACACGCGGCCCGGGCTCTCCATAAAGAACTTGAGCAGACGGTACTCGGTCGGCCCCAGCTGCAGGTTGCGCCCGCGCCGTTCGACCTTGTGCGCAACGGGGTCGAGCCTGATATCGCCGACCTCGATCGTCTCGCCGGCCAGCGCCGGGCGGATGCGACGCATGACGGCGGCTACCCGGGCGAGCAGTTCTCGGGGGCTGAACGGCTTGGTCAGGTAATCGTCGGCACCGGTTTCCAGCCCGCGGACCCGGTCATCCTCCGCCTCGCGCGCGGTCAGCATGATGATCGGGACGTGCGCGGTCCCCTTGTCCCTGCGCAGGCGGCGACAGACCTCGATCCCGCTGGTCCCCTCGATCATCCAGTCGAGGATGATCAGGTCGGGCACGTCCTCGCTCGCCATAAGCAGGGCTTCGTCGCCATCGGCGGTTACACGGACCTGATAGCCCTCGTTGGCGAACCGGAATTCGAGCAGCTCGGCAAGTGCCGGGTCGTCTTCGACAAGGATCAGCTTGGCAGAAGGCACTGGGTGTCTCGCTAATATGCGGCTGATTTGCCTGTTATGGCGGACCAGCCGTGGGTCAATTCTCGTCTTCGTCGAGCGGGTAATCGCCGGTCGCGGCGAAATAGACCATCTCCGCCACGTTGGTCGCGTGGTCGCCGATACGCTCGATATTGCGGGCCACGAACAGCAGTTGCGCAGCGCTCGAAATGGTCGCAGGATTTTCAACCATGTGGCTGACAAGATTGCGGAAAATAGAGTTATAGAAGGCGTCGACCTTCTTGTCCTGCGCGATCACTTCGCGGGCCAGCGCGGCATCGCGCGCGGCATAGGCGGTCAGCACGTCGTGCACCATCTCCGCCGCGACGTCGGCCATCGCGGGCAGCAGGGTGAGCGGTTCGAACCGAGTGCGCCCTTCGATCCGCCCGACGCGCTTGGCGATGTTCTTGGCATAGTCGCCGATCCGCTCGACCACCCCGGCGATCTTCAGGGCGGCGATCACTTCGCGCAAATCGTCGGCCATCGGCGCGCGCAGGGCGATGATTTTCACCGCGAGCCGGTCGACCTCGCTCTCCAGCGCGTCCAGCTTGCGGTCATCTGCCACGATCCTCTCGGCAAGGACTTCGTCCCCGCGGATCAGCGCGTCGAGCGCGCCTTCCAGCGCGGTTTCGGCCAGGCCGCCCATTTCCGTGATGAGCCCGCGCAGCCGGGTGATGTCCTCATCGAAGGCTTTGACTGTGTGTTCCGAGATCATCCGTAGCGTCCGGTGATATAGTCTTTGGTTCGTTCTTCGAGCGGATTGGTAAAGATCTGGTCCGTCGGACCATATTCTACCATCTTGCCGAGGTGGAAAAAGGCGGTCCGCTGCGAAACGCGCGCCGCCTGCTGCATGGAGTGGGTCACGATGACGATCGCATAGCGACCGGCCAGATCGTCGATCAGCTCCTCGATCTTGGCGGTCGCGATCGGGTCCAGCGCAGAGGCCGGTTCGTCCATCAGGATGACTTCGGGGTCGACCGCGATCGCGCGCGCGATGCACAGGCGCTGCTGCTGCCCGCCCGAAAGCGCGGTACCCGATTCGCCCAGGCGATCCTTGACCTCGTTCCACAGACCGGCGCGCTGCAGCGAGCGTTCGACGATCTCGTCCAGCTCGCCCTTGCTCTCCGCCAGGCCGTGGATCTTCGGGCCGTAGGCGATGTTCTCGTAAATCGACTTGGGGAAGGGGTTGGGCTTCTGGAACACCATCCCGACCCGGGCACGCAGCTGAACCACATCCATGCCGCTGGAATAGATGTCCTCGCCGTCGAGCTCGATCTGACCCTCGACGCGGGCCGAAGGGATCGTGTCGTTCATGCGGTTCAATGTGCGCAGGAAGGTCGACTTTCCGCAACCCGACGGCCCGATAAAGGCGGTGACGAACTTCGTCGGGATGTCGATCGACACATCGTCGATCGCTTTCTTGTCGCCATAGAAGACCGAGACGTCGCTTGCGCGCATCTTGGGCTCGGCCTTGTCGTCCATGTCGTGGATTACGGTCACCAGGTTTTCTCGAACTTGTTGCGCAGATAAATGGCGAGGGCGTTCATCACCAGCAGGAACAGCAGTAGCACGATAATCGCCGCGCTGGTCCTTTCGATGAAGCCGCGGTCGATTTCATCCGACCACAGGAAGATTTGCACCGGCAGCACCGTGGCGGGCGAGGTGAAGCCGTCGGGCGGGGTGGCGACGAAGGCGCGCATCCCGATCAGCAGCAGCGGCGCGGTTTCGCCCAGCGCACGCGCCATGCCGATGATGGTGCCAGTGAGGATGCCGGGCAGGGCGAGTGGCAGGACATGATGGAACACCACCTGTACCGGGCTTGCGCCGACCGCCAGTGCACCGTCGCGGATCGAGGGCGGCACGGCCTTGATCGCGTTGCGCCCGGAGATGACGATCACCGGCATTGTCATCAGCGCCAGCGTCATCCCGCCGACCAGAGGGGCGGATCGCATATTGGGGAAGATCCACAGGAACACCGCGAGGCCGAGCAAGCCGAAGATGATCGACGGGACCGCCGCGAGGTTGTTGATCGACACCTCGATAATGTCGGTCCAGCGGTTCTTGGGCGCGTATTCTTCCAGATAGAGCGCAGAGAGCACGCCGATCGGGAAAGCGAGCGCGAGGGTCACGATCATGGTCAGGATCGATCCCTTGAGCGCGCCCCACACGCCTACCTGCTGCGGGTCGGTCGCGTCGGAGCGGGTCAGGAAGCCCCAGTCGAAACGCTTTTCCAGATAGCCCTCGCGTTCAAGCTGGGCGGCCAGCGCCTGCATTTCGGGCGAGCCCTCGCCGTCCATTCCGCTTGCCAGATCGCCGCTGGCGGGCAGCCAGAAGGTCTCCTGCCCGCGCAGCATGGCGGGGTCGGCGCGAAGATCTTCGGCAACCTCGCGCCAAGCGTCCTGGCTGAGCTGTTCGGCACCTGCCGCGCCCATCCGCTGTTCGGCCGCGAAGGCGACGATCTCGGGCAGGCCCTGCATTTCGAGCGTCTGCACCGCACCGGGCTGGCTCAGCGAGGCGGCGTCTCCGGCGAGGCCCGATTCGGCGAAGTCGATCGGCACCTGCAGCTCGGCGCGCTGGAAGCCGCCGACGCCGTTGATGGTCATGTTGCCCAGCAGCACGAACAGGATCGCGATCGACACGATGATCGCGAACAGGCCGAACAGCTTGAATCGCCGTTCCTGCGCGTAGCGCTGCTTCAGGCGCTTTTCGAACGCCGCGCTGCGGGTCGGCCGGCGTGCTTCGGTATCTGCGGGACTGGTCATTATTCGTACGCCTCCCGGAAGCGCTTCACGACGCGCAGGGCGATGAAGTTGAGCAGCAGGGTGACCATGAACAGCACGAAGCCGAGCGCAAAGGCGCTGAGCGTCGCCGGATGGTCGAAACTGCCTTCGCCGGTCAGCAGGGCGACGATCTGCACCGTCACCGTGGTCATTGCCTCCAGCGGATTGGCGGTGAGATTGGCGGCGGTAGAGGCGGCCATCACCACGATCATGGTCTCACCGATCGCGCGGCTCACGGCCAGCATGACGCCGCCGACAATGCCCGGCAGTGCGGCGGGGATGAGGACCTTCTTGATCGTTTCGGACTTGGTCGCGCCCATGGCCAGGCTGCCATCGCGCATCGATCCGGGCACGGCAGCGATACTGTCATCCGCCATCGAGGACACGAAGGGGATGATCATCACTCCCATCACCAGTCCGGCGGCAAGCGCGCTTTCGGAGGATGCGTTTTGAATGCCGACCGCTTGCGCAGCGTCGCGGATCGCCGGGGCGACCGTCAGCGCCGCGAAATAGCCGTAGACCACGGTCGGCACGCCCGCGAGCACCTCCAGAGCAGGCTTAATGATCTTGCGCCAGCGAGAGCTGGCATATTGGGTCAGGTAGATCGCGCTCATCATGCCCAGCGGAATGGCCACGATCATCGCAATGATCGCGCCGATGAAGATCGTGCCCCAGAACAGCGGAATCGCACCATAGCGGTCGCCCTGCGGTGCCGCCGGATTGGACATGGGATCGGGGTTCCAGCTCAGCCCGAACAGGAAATCGATCGGGGAGACCATGCCGAAGAATCGGATCGTCTCGAACACCAGGCTGGCGAGGATGCCGAAGGTGGTCAGGATTGCGACCAGCGAAGCGAGCAGCAGCACGCCCATCACGGCGCGCTCCACCTTCACCCGTGCGGTGAACGCGGGCCGCACCCGGGTGAACGCCCACAGTCCCAGAATGACCGCCAGCGCAAGGGCGAAGCCGAAGCCGACCAGCGTGTAGAAGCGCGAAGCCTCGCGAAACGGCTCGACCAGAGCGGCAGCGTCGGGATTGAACACGCCCGCCGCATGGCCGTAGGCGACCGCGCGCGCTTCGGCGAGCATCGACTGACGCTGGAAACCGAAGGTGGGCAGGCTCTGGCCCGCAGGCGTTGCGAGCACCCACTGGTCGACCAGAATGGGCGAGAGGATGCTCCAGAACACGGCGAACAGGGCGAGCGGCACCGCTACCCAGATCGCCACGTACCACGCGTGATAACCGGGCCGCGAGACGATCCGCGGCGCATCCTTGTCGCGGCTGAAGGCACGGGCCTTCGCGCGCCCCGCGAGCCAGCCGGCCAGCCCGAGGCCGATCGCAAGCAGGAAGAGAAAGACGGGTGACATGCGGTTGGCGGCCCCTTGAGTGGTGTTCGGAGATGCCGCCGCCAGCGCGATCATCCCCTTGTTTGAGAATCAGAAGCGAGTGAAATGCCGCGTGTCTAGCGGGCCCCGGCTCGCGTTGTTGAAACTATGTGGCAGGGTTATGACAGTCTGTCCGGTTCGTCTGGAATTGAGTCCGGCTGTGCCGTTCGGGCAAACCGTTCCAGCACCGCATCGGGTGCCGGACGGCTCCTGCCCAGCCGTGGGAGGCGCACGGTGACAATCGTGCCGTGTCCCACTTCGCTATCGATATCGAGCCGCCCGTGGTGGCGTTCGACGATATGCTTGACGATCGCGAGGCCCAGCCCGGTTCCGCCGGACTGGCGGCTGCGGCCCGGATCGGTGCGATAGAAGCGCCGCGTCAGATGCGGCAGGTGCTCCGCCTCGATTCCGTCGCCGCGATCTTCCACCTCAAGCTTGGCTTCGCCCAGCGCCGATTCGCTCAACCGGACGGTGACCGGCGTGCCCTCGCGCCCGTATTTGAGCGCGTTGTCTACCAGATTGCGGACCAGCTGCTCCAGCTGCTGCGGATCGCCAAGAACTTCGAAGTCCTCGCTCGCCTCGAAAGCCAGTCGCTCGATTCGGTTGGGCCCAGCACCCTCGCGCGCGGCGCGTTCGACCAGCGCGTTGAGCGGCACGGGCTGCTCGGGGCGGTCATGCTTTTCCGCTTCCACGCGCGAGAGAGACATGAGGTCGCTGACGAGATTCTGCAGCCGCTGCGCCTCGCGGTGGATGGTATCGAGAAACTTGCGCGCGGTCGCCTGGTCGATGTCTTCAGGGTTTTCGCTCAGCGTTTCGACATAGCCGATGATCGAGGACAGCGGGGTGCGCAGTTCGTGGCTGGCATTGGCGACGAAATCGGTGTGCGCGCGGCTGATATCGGATTCGGCGGTCTTGGAGACCAGCTCGACCACGCTCGAGCGGTCGTCGATCGCATAACGGCTGACCCGCCACACATCCTTGCGGCGAACCAGCCCGGTGACGATCGCTTCGCCGTGATCTTCGGAATCGAGCAGCGCGATCGCGCGCGGGTGACGCAGCGCGACCCGGATATCCTGCCCGACGACATGATGGCCGAGCAGCTTGCGGGCGGAGCCATTGGCAATCACCACGCGCTTGCGGTCGACCAGCAGCAGCGGGGAATAGGCGTTCTCGATCATCTCTGCGAGCCGGGCGCGTGAAATCCCCTCCGGTCGCGGATCGGGTTCTGCGCGCTGTTCGTCGGGCTGGGTGATCCACAGGGTCAGCGTCCAGACAAGCCAGACCGCCAGTGCATAGCCAACGCCGATCCCGGCCAGCATCAGCAGGAAGACGCTGCAGGTGGCGATGATTACACCGGCCCAGGGGAATGTGAGCGGCTTGTGCATGGCGGCCTGCCTAGGGTGATTTGTCGGCCTGCGCCAGAGCGCGGGCACGGACGCGGAGTTGGCTTGGGGAAAATTCGGTTCGCGCCATGCAAGAGCACGGCCGCAGATGCGCAGCACGCAGCCTCGCCGGGCCCCTGAAGGGGAGGGGAAGTCTACATGTCATCGGGAGCAAAGTCGCCGGCCATCGTGCCAGCATCCGGATGGTGACCCCTACGGGAATCGAACCCGTGTTTCAGCCGTGAAAGGGCCGCGTCCTAACCGCTAGACGAAGGGGCCACATCCGGAACTGCTTCTGGCGGAGCGGCTAAAAAGCCGGGGACCGCCGAAGCGAGCCGCGCATCTAGGGGCGTCGTTTGAAGCGGTCAAGCCCCGTCATTCGCAATTGTGCAGGTATTTTACGGTTCGATGAAAGCTGCGTCCTCAAGGTGCAATTCCGCACGCGGCGTATTGGCCCAGGTATCGACCTTTGCGCGCCCGGCGAGCCACATCCGCGTGCCCGGATGCGCGGCGAGCAAAGCCTGCCCCCAGTCGCTGTCTGCTGCGCGAAAAGCGATCGCCTTGATCGACCCGCCATCGCGCGATCCCGCAAGCAGGCGCACATGATCGCTGCCGACCCGGTCGACCTTCACCAGATGCACAGGGCCGATTGCGATTCGCGGGCCGGGCCAGCCCATGCCGTAGGGACCGCCGCGCTCCAGCGTCTCGACCAGTTCGACCGTGAGCCCACGCGGCCCGAGCGAGAGATCGAAACCGAGCGATGCCTCCGCGCTCGCGGCAGCGACCTGTCGTTCGAGGCGCGATTCGAGCCAATCGGTAAACGCCTCGATCTTGTCTTCATGCACGGTCAGCCCGGCGGCCATCGCGTGTCCGCCGCCCGCTTCCAGCAGGCCTTCCTCGCGCGCGGCCATGATCGCCGCGCCCAGATCGACGCCGGGAATCGAGCGGCCCGATCCCTTGCCGAGCCCGGCCTGACTGTCGCGCGCGATCACCAGTGAGGGGCGCCCGGTCTTTTCCTTGATTCGCCCTGCGACGATCCCGATCACGCCCGGGTGCCAGCCATCGCCATGGACGATTCGCACCGCCCGGTTGCCTTGCCCGGCCAGCTGCGCCTCGCCCGCTTCCTGCACCTCCGCCTCGATCGCGCGGCGTTCTTCGTTCAGCTGCGATAGCTGGGCGGCGATCTGTGCGGCCTCTTCCGGGTCTTCGGTCGTCAGCAGGCGTACGCCGAGCGTCGATTCGCCCACGCGCCCGCCAGCATTGATTCGCGGGCCGAGCGCGAAGCCCAGATCGGACGAGATCGGCGCGCGGGTCAGCCGGCTCGCATCGATCAGCGCGCTCATTCCGATATTGGCGCGCTTGGCCATCACCTTGAGACCCTGCGACACGAACGCGCGGTTGAGGCCGTGGAGCGCGGCGACATCGGCAACCGTGCCCAGCGCCACCAGATCGAGCAGGCCGCGCAGGTCCGGCTCCTTGCGGTCCTTGAAATAGCCGTGCGTCCGCAGTTTCCTGACCAGCGCGATCGCGACCAGAAAGGCGACGCCGACCGCGGCAAGATGGCCGTGGGCCGCCGCTTCGTCTGCCTCGTCCAGTCGGTTGGGATTGACGAGGGCGAGGGCGGGCGGGCGCTCGTGCGAGCATTTGTGGTGGTCGATCACGATCACCTCCACGCCCGCATCGCGCGCGGCGGCCAGCGCCTCGTGCGCCATCGCGCCGCAATCGACCGTGACCACCAGGCTCGATCCCTGTTCGCCCAGCTTGACCAGCGCCTCTCCGCTGGGGCCGTAGCCTTCGAGCAGGCGGTCGGGGATATAGTAGTCCGCTTCGTGCCCCAGCATGCCGAACAGGCGAATCAGCAGCGCCGCCGAGGTTGCGCCATCGACGTCGTAATCGCCGTAGATCGTCACCTTCTCGCGCGTCAGGATCGCCTGCGCCAGACGCTCTGCGGCCGCCTCCATGTCCTGGAAGATCGCCGGATCGGGGAGGAAGGCGGCAAGCTTGGGTTCGCGCTGGCGTTCCAGATCGTCGCGCGCGACACCACGGGCGAGCAGCAGCTGGGTCAGGATGTCGTCGCCCAGGCTGGCGGCCGGGCCATCGTACTGGTTCGGACCTCCGCGCCAGCGCCAGCTGCGCCCGCCGAGCGAGCGCTCGACACCACAGACGAGGGTGGCGTTGGAATTTGGAGCAGTGGTGGCCATGGGGCTTCCTAGCGCGCCTTGCGGGTAGAACAAAGCGCGGCCCCGTTGACTTTCGACAGCGCGGGCGGAGGGTGAGGGGCATGAGTGATGCAACCCTTCTGATCGCATGGCACAGCCGCACCGGTGCGAGCGAGGCGATGGCGCGGGCCGCCGCTAAAGGCGCCGGCGACGTCGCACAGGTGCTCGCCGCGCACGAGGTGATGCCCGAAGACCTGCTGGAGGCAAGCGGGTACCTGTTCGTCTGCCCGGAGAACCTCGCGACGATGAGCGGGATGATGAAGGAGATGTTCGATCGCTGCTATTACCCGGTGCTTGGCCGAATCGAAGGCCGCGCCTTCGCGACGATCATCTCCGCCGGGTCCGACGGCGAGGGGGCGCAGGCGCAGATCAACCGGATTGCGCAGGGCTGGCGGCTGAAACGCGTGGCGGATCGCATCATCGTGAACATGCAGGCGCAAACGCCCGAAGAGATTCTGGCGCAGAAGACCGTGCCCGACGATCGCCTGGCAGAATGCGAGGCGCTGGGCGAGGCAATGGCCGAGGGGTTGCGGATGGGCGTGTTCTGACCTTTCTCAACCTGTTCGACTCCGGAGCAATCCTGCGCCGCGGCACTCGACGTAACGCGCTGTTATCCGCAAGGGATGTACCCGGGCGTTTCCGGCGGTGAGGCGCCGGGCTAGGGGATCTGCATGTCCGCTCACACTGACGATCCGGCGCGACCCGAACCGGCCGACGATCTGCTGATCCTGGTCCCGCGTGGGGCGCGGCCGACTGTCGACGCGATCACGCAGGTGGCCCGGGATGCGCCATGGCTGGACCATGCCGGCCCTGAGCTTGGTGGCACCGCAGGCGGCACCATCGCGTTGCAGCGTGCCGGGCTTGGCTTCGACCTTGCCGGTCTCGCCCCCGGAGTGCCGCTTCCAGTGCCGCACCCGCTGTCCGCGCGCGAGTTGCCGGACGACTTCGCGCCTGCCAGCATCGCCGCTGTATCGCTGCGGCTCGGCCCGCATATCGAGGCGGGGCGGGGCAACCTTGCGATCCTGCGCGAATGGTTCGCGCTTGCCGCCGCGCTGGCCGATTCGCTGGGCGCTGCGGGCATCGTGTGGACCCCGGCAGGCCTTGCACTCGGCCCCGCGCTGCTTGCCCGCAACCTGCAGGCCTGGGCCGCGCGAGGGGAGCTGCCCGTGACGCTGCTCGCCAGCTTTCAGCCCACGCTCGACGGGGCGGTGCAGAGCAGCGGGCTCGCCTTCTTCACCGGGCAGGAGTTCCGCATCGAACCCCAGCTGGTCGGCGGAACCCAGCAAGTCGATACGCTCGCCCGGCTGCTGTTTCGCCACCTGGTCTATGCCGGGCCGCAGTCGGAAACCGGGAATCTGTCCACGCCCGATGGGCACCCGCTGCGGATCGAGCCCGCGGCAGACGGACGCACGATCCGCGTGTGGCCCGGCTGAGCCGCCAGTGAGCCCCTAGTAGGGTGCAGAAGCCTCGTCGAGCGCGGCCTTGGCTTCCTTGTACTCACGCTCCAACCGGTCGACCATGTCGGCCACACTGCCGACGGACTTGACCGCGCCGATACCCTGGCCCGAGCCCCAGATATCCTTCCACGCCTTGGCCTTGGAGTTGCCGCCGCTGCCGAAGTTCATCTTCGACGGATCGCTTTCGGGCAGGTCGTCCGGGTCGAGCCCGGCCGCCTCGATGGAGCTGCGCAGGTAGTTGCCGTGCACGCCGGTGAACAGGTTGGTGTAGACGATGCCTTCAGCGCTGCTGTCCACGATCCCCTGCTTGTAGCCCTGATCGGCGTTGGCTTCTTCGGTCGCGATGAACGCGCTGCCGATGTAGCCGAAATCAGCGCCCATCGCCTGAGCGGCGAGCACCGAACGACCGGTCGCGATCGAGCCGGACAGCGCGATCAGCCCGTCGAACCATTCGCGAATCTCGTGCATCAGCGCGAAGGGCGACTGCGTGCCCGCATGGCCGCCCGCACCGGCGGCAACGGGGATCAGCCCGGTCGCGCCCTTTTCGATCGCCTTGTGGGCGAAGCGGTTGTTGATGACATCGTGCAGCGTGATCCCGCCCCAGTTGTCGACCGCCTGGAACACCTCTTCACGGGCGCCAAGCGAGGTGATGACCAGCGGCACCTGCCACTTCTCGCACACCTGCATATCCTCTTCGAGGCGCGCATTGGAGCGGTGGACGATCTGGTTGACCGCGAAGGGAGCGGCGGGCCGATCGGGATTGTCACGGTTGTGCGCGGCCAGCTCTTCGGTGATCTGGTGGAGCCATTCGTCGAGCACGCCCGAAGGCCGCGCGTTCAGCGCCGGGAAGCTGCCGACGACCCCCGCCTTGCACTGGGCGATGACCAGTTCCGGCCCGGATACGATGAACATCGGCGAACCGATGATGGGCAGGCGAAGGCGATCGAACGGGGCGGGAAGGGGCATTGGTGATCTCTCCGGATAAGCTCTTTGCGAGGGGTCTATGCGCCGATTCCGGCGGTGTCGAGATTGCCGTTACGTCAACTCGAGCAGATGCTCGATGTCATAGACCCGCGCCGCATTGCCCGCGAACAGCGCGCGCTTCTCCTCATCCGAGGCACCTGAAGCGAGCCGTTTCAACGCATTCCACACCGTGGCGTAGCTGCCCGCCCACTTGTCCACCGGGTAGTTGCTTTCGAACATCGCGCGATCCGGGCCGAACGCCTCGATGCAGGTGTCCACATAAGGCCGCCACATCTGCGCCAGTTCTTCGGATGACACGCTGTCGGTCGGGCCTTCGGCGGGCATCCCGCAGAACTGCATTGCGAGACCGCCAAGCTTCACGACCACGTTCTGGCACTTGGCAAGCTCGCGGATCGAGCCACGCCAGCGCTCGAAGTTCTCGTCCAGCTTGCCTGCATAGCAGGCGGTACCCAGCGGCGTGCCGCAATGGTCGAGCACGATTGTCTGGTCGGGGAAGGCCCGCGCAAGGTCGATCACGTCGCCCAGCTGGGGTTCGAGCACCCAGGCATCGAAGGTCAGCCCGCGCTTGCCCAGTTCGGCAAAGCCTTCGCGGAAGGCGGCATCGCGGTAGAGCCCTTCGGGATGGTGGAATGCAGGGCCGAGCACGCTTGGGTCCGCATCCCACGCGCCGGCATGGCGGATGCCCTTGAAGCGGGGGCCGCCTGCATCTGCCAGTGCATCCAGCACGTTGCCCGCCTCCGCGCCAAGGCGCAGGTCCGCATGGCCGACGATGCCCGCACAGGGGCGGTAAGGTCCGTAGAGGCCGCTAGCGCCCTGTGCGGCGACTCCGCGGACGAACTCGACCTCGCCCACGACCTTCATCGCCTCGCTGCGCGACGCATCGTAGAACGCGCCGCATTCCATGAAGACCGTGCCGATGATCCGGTGGCCGCTGCTCGTGTCGGCCAGGAACTGGTCGAATGTGTAGTGCGCGGAGAGGCGAACCGTTTCGAGAAACGGATGAAGCGGTTCGGGGAACGAGCCGAGCAGTGCGCGAAGATCCCACAAGTGGTGGTGCGGGTCGATGATCGGCAGGTCGGGTTCGATGATCGCTTCGGGCGGGGTCATGCAGTCTCCTTGGTCCGTATGGCACAGTGACCGGGCGTGTCTGCAAAACTGGTTGCGAGGGGATTTCGCCTTGGGATCAATCGCATGGGCAGCACAGCGGCCCGCGCAGTGTCACCTTTCGCATTTTGTGGGCGAAGCCTCGTTTGCATCCTCTCTCCGGTCTCTTCTGTGTGAAGTAGATCCATTGGCGCGCAGCCTGCCGCAACCGGGCCGTGTAGGGAAGGGCCGTTATCCCAGCGCGGCCAGCGCATCCGCTGCGGTTTCAACGCGCGGCCAGTCTTGCGGAGGCTGGTGCCGCAGCCAGGTATATTGCCGCTTGGCGTAGTTGCGGGTGGCGCGCTGGCCTGTCTCGATCATCTCTTCGCGCGAGCATTCGCCGCGCAGCCAGCCCGCAATCTCTCGCACGCCGATCGCGCGCATCACCGGCAGATCGGGGTCCAGATCGCGCGCCAGCAGCGCCTCCACCTCCGCCACCGCGCCCTGTTCCAGCATCGCCGAAAACCGCGCATCGCAGCGGGCGTAGAGCCACTCGCGCTCTGGCAGCAGGATGACCGGCGACAGCGCGACCCGGTCCGCTATCCCGCCTTCCTTGCGCTGTTGCCACTCGCCCAGCGTCAGCCCGGTCGCGCGGACCACCTCCAGCGCGCGGGCGATGCGCTGCGTGTCGCCCGGGTTGAGCCGCGCGTGGC
Organism: Citromicrobium bathyomarinum; assembly: GCA_001306305.2. NCBI lineage: Bacteria > Pseudomonadati > Pseudomonadota > Alphaproteobacteria > Sphingomonadales > Sphingomonadaceae > Citromicrobium > Citromicrobium bathyomarinum. Next base: position 2,066,817 of record CP155577.1, on the reverse strand, counting down.
TTGCCGGGTCTGCCGTCGCGAGCTCGGCAAAGGCATCGGGAGTGGGCAGGGCGCGCACCGCGTCGCGGACATCCGCAGGGATGGTGGGGACGGGCGCAATCCCCTCCATCAGCGTGCGGATATAGAGGCCCGTGCCGCCGACCAGGATCGGCACATCCCCGTGGGCGTGGATGTCGGCAATCTCGCGCTTCGCAGCCTCGGCCCATTGCGCGGCGGAGCAGGCCTCCGCCCCGTCCCACGCACCATAAAGGCGGTGCTCTGCTTGAGCGATCTCTTCTGCAGAGGGGCGCGCGCTCAGCACCTGCAGGTCGGCATAGACCTGCGCGCTGTCGGCGTTGACTATCACGCCCTTGCGGCCTTCGTTCTTCAGCCGCCCGGCCAGGTCGAGCGCCAGCGCGCTCTTGCCGCTGGCGGTCGGCCCTGCGATGAGCGTCAGAGGCCCTTGCACCGCTTTTCCGGAGATCTCGTTCGTGCTCATCGCCCGTGTCCTAGCAGAGCCCGTGCCCTCCGAGGCAAGCCTGCAATCGCTGGAGGCCGCATTATCCGCTGCCGGACAGCCCTTTGCCGAAGCGATGATGCTGGAACATTGCGGCGAGGTGCTCGAAATTTCCATTCCGGAGGGCACCCGCGATGTCGTCGCCCCGCTGGTGGAGGAGCATCTCGCACCCATCGCCGCGCTGTTCGCTGACGATACGATCGCGATTCCCCGCCTGCTGGTGAGCGACATGGATTCGACCATGATCGGGCAGGAATGCATCGACGAACTGGCCGATTTTCTGGGCGTGAAAGATGAGGTCGCCGAGATAACCGAGCGCGCGATGCGCGGCGAACTCGACTTTGCGGGCGCGCTGGATGAACGCGTCGCCCTGCTCGAAGGGCTGGAGGAAACCGCGATCGAGCAATGCCTGGCTCAGCGGATTTCGCCCACGCGCGGCGCGGGCACGGTGATCGCCACGCTCTCCGCCCACGGCGCGCGCTGCGTGCTGGTGACCGGCGGGTTCCACCGCTTCGCCGATCCGATTGCGGAGCGGCTCGGGTTCGATCGGGTGGTCGGCAATCGCCTGCTGATCGAGGATGGCAAGCTGTCGGGCAAGGTCCAGAAACCGATCTGCGACAGCGCCACGAAGGAGCGGACCTTGCGCGAGGAAGCCGCCGAACTGGGCGACGGGGCACGCACGCTCGCGCTTGGCGACGGGGCGAACGACACGCCGATGCTGCGCGCGGCGGATTATGGCGTCGCCTACCGCGCCAAGCCCGCGACCCGCGCGGCGGCGAACGGATGGATCGATTGCGAGGATATGACCGCGCTGCTGCTGCTGCTCGGCATCGACCGGAAGAGCTGGGTCCGCCGCTGAGTGCGCTTGTACGAAAAGCCCTTGAACAGGACGCGGAGAGCGTTTATTTACACTGGTGTCAGTAAGGAAAATCACATGACTGAAGCCAGCTCTGTTGATCCCGCAGCCTCTGCAGTCGAATGCGCGCGCGACGGTACGCCGCTGCGCGATCCGGCGCGTCCGGTGCCCAAATACCGCCCGCTGACCGCGATCCACCACTTCCGCGAGCTGCTGAAGGACAAGGAAGATACCAGCCACGTCTTCCGCATTTTCGAGGCCTTGCCGCACAAGAGCTTCATGCCGCGCGTGCGTGAACTCACGCTCAGCGAGCAGGGCGAGCGGCTGCGCGCCGAAGAGCCGTATCTGCCGCCGATCCTCGACGACCACGAAACCCTGCGCAAACTCCCGGAGGGTACCGTGGCCCATGCCTATTGCGACTTCATGGAGCGCGAAGGGCTGTCGGCCGCCGGGCTGGTGGCCGAGGCGGACAAGCTGGGCCGGCAGAAGTTCGACGACCTGGTCCAGTGGTTCGGCTTCCGCAGCCGCGACACGCACGACCTGATGCATGTGCTGACCGGCTACGGCCGCGATGCGCTGGGCGAGCAATGCGTGCTGCTGTTCACCTATGGCCAGCAGCCCAGCCATGGCCACTTGCTGATCGGCTATGCCGGGGCGTGGAACATCAAGAAGATGGCCGGGCGCAGCAAGGCGCCGGTGTACAAGGCTGTGCGTCAGGCGCAGCGGACCGGAACCGCGTGCCCCGCGCTGGTCGGCATGTCGATCCGCGAATTGCTTGCCATGCCGCTGGACGAGGCTCGCGCCAAGCTCAACATCCCCGAACCGCACTGGTATCGCGAATGCCACCGGGTGTGGAAGGAAGAGGGTATCGACCCCTACGACCTTCTCGGCAGCGAGCCGCAGGGCGCGCCCGCCGCAGCCTAAATCGTGAGTCCCAGCGAAAGCTGGGACCTCCATCGGCAAGAGCGCTTGGTTGGTAGAAGGTTCCAGCTTTCGCTGGGACTCACCAGATTTTCAAAGCCAGCTGGCGATCCGGCTGAGCGGCTTCTTGTCGAGCGCGTGCTCCGGCACGGTGGCATCGGCCGCCGGATGCCCCGCGACCACGATCATCAGCGGCTTCTCCCACTCGGGCCGCCCGCAGATCTCACGCAGGAAACCCATTGGTGAGGGTGTATGCGTCAGCGTCGCCAGCCCTGCCTCGTGCAATGTCGCCAGCAGCATGCCGCACGCGATGCCGACGCTTTCGGTGACGTAGTAGTTCTGCGTGGTGCCATCCTCCGCGATCCCGCCCTTGCGCTGCGCGAAGCACACGATCAGCCACGGCGCGATCTCGAGGAAGGGCTTGTCCGCATCCGTACCCAGCGGCGCGAGCGCATCGAGCCATTGCTCACCCGCCTTGCCGGCATAGAACGCGCGCTCCTCTGCCTCCGCCGCCTCGCGAATCGCGCGCTTTTTCTCGGGCGAGCCGACGACGGTGAAATGCCATGGCTGGTGGTTAGCGCCATTGGGCGCGGTGCCTGCCGCGCGGATCGCATGTTCGATCACTTCGCGCGGAACGGGCGTATCGGCAAAGCTGCGGCAGGAGTGGCGAGTCTTCAGACGCTCGTACGCGGTGCGGGCGCGCGCGTTCCGCTCTTCGTCGGTGAGGTGGGGCAGTGCGGGGAAGGGGGGATGGCGCTCGCTCATCGCCCCTCCTTATCCGCGCGGCTCCTGCGTGTCGAAAGGCTCAACGCATCCGCGCCGTGGTCTCTCCGGTGGAGCCGTTATAATACAGCGCCACCTGGCCTTGCATCTCGCAGAAGTTGATTTCCGGCCAGGCGACCTGTTCGCCATCGACCTCGTAGACGACCAGAATGTCCCACCAGCAGGTGTCGGCAGAGCGGGAGAAGTCGATGTTGAGGACAGCGTCGTCCTCCAGCACATCGAAGCCGAGCAGGTCTTCTTCCCAGTCGTCGGTGCCGGTGGGCGAGATGTAGATTTCGGAAATGGTGTAGCCGGTGCGGTTGGTGACCGACAGCACCTCGTCCTGCGCCAGCGCGGGCGCGCAAAGCGCCATGCTGCCCGCCAGCCCGGCGAGCATTGCCCAGTGTTTCATAGATCGAATCCCCTCCAAATCGAGGCGACCCGGGCCTGCATCTAGCAGCGAGCAGATCGACCGGGAAGCCGATCCGGCCTGCGCGTCACCGCAAATCCTTGCGGATCACCAGTTTGAGGCCCGACCATGTCTCGTCCACCGCGCACACTTTCGTGTCGACCAGCCCGGTCGGCAGCGCGACCTCGCGGATCGTGTCTTCGGAGACATCGGTTGGCACCTTGGATGCCTGCTTCGGCCAGCTCACCCAGATATGGCCGTCGGCTGCGATCTGCTTGCGCAACGTGGCGAGCAGGCTGCTCAGCTCTTCGCGCGTGGTTACGAAGATGTGCGCCGCGTCGATTCCCTCCGCAGGATCGGCGACGAAGATCAGGTCCAGCGCATATTCGCCGATCTCGTCCTGCACATTCTCGGGCATGGCGTGAAACCACACCCGCTGATCGTCGCGCAGGTTGAGCTTTTTCGCCAGCGGCGTCTCGGAGTAGCCTGCGGGCACGCCTAGCCTTCCATCCACTCCTGGAAGAACGCCTCGTTCGCGGCGCGCAGGTCTTCCACCTTCACGCCCAGCAGGCTGTCGCCGCCGACCGTGCCCAGACGGCGGAAGCCGACCAGTGCGGCAGCCTCGCTCTCGGGCCCTTCGGCGACGATCGCGTTGAATGCTTCGACCTTGTCCGGGCTGACGGTGACGACGTAGCGGCTCTGGTCTTCACCGAACCACCACTGTGCGGCGGTATATGCCTCGTTCGCGGTCACTTCCGCGCCCAGACCACCCGCCAGCGCCATTTCGGCCAGCGTCACGGCGAGCCCGCCGTCCGAGCAGTCGTGCACCGCGCTCAGCAGGCCTTCGTCGATCAGCTTGAGCACGATCTGGCCTGCGCCGCGCTCGGCCAGCAGATCGACCGGCGGCGCGCGGCCTTCGTCGCGGCCATGCACTTCCTTGAGCCACAGCGACTTGCCGAGGTGCGAGCGGACCGGATCGGGCTTGGCCCAGAACTCGGGTGCGATCAGGTAGATCGCATCGCCTTCGCCCTTGAAACCGATGCTGGTGAGCTTGTCGTAATCCGCGACCAGCCCGACCCCGCCGATGGCAGGTGTGGGCAGGATCGCCGAGCCGCCGCCGGTCGCCTTGCTTTCATTGTAGAGCGACACGTTGCCGCTCACCACGGGGAAGTCGAGCGTGCGGCAGGCTTCGCCCATGCCCTCGAGTGCGTGGACGATCTGGGCCATGATCTCGGGCCGCTGCGGGTTGGCGAAGTTGAGGCAGTTGGTGATCGCGAGCGGCTTTGCGCCGACCGCGCAGAGGTTGCGAAACGCCTCGGCCACCGCCTGCTTGCCGCCTTCGTAGGGGTCGGCATGGACATAGCGCGGGGTGCAATCGGTGCTGATCGCGAGCGCCTTCTTGGTGCCGTGCACGCGCACCACGCCTGCATCGCCGCCGGTCTGGAGCGTGTCGGCACCCACCTGACGGTCATACTGCTCGAAGATCCACCGGCGCGAGGCGAGGGCGGGGCTGCCCATCAGTTTGAGCAGGTCGGCACCGACATCCGCGCTGTCGGGCACGTTGGTCATGGGCGTGATTTTCGCCCACTGCGTGTATTCCTCGCGGCTAAGGTAGGGTCGGTCGTAGAGCGGCGCATCGTCGGCAAGGGGGCCGAGCGGAATGTCGCACACGGTCTCGCCTTCGAAGTCGAGCACCATGCGGCCCGTATCGGTCACCTCGCCGATCACGGCGAAGTCCAGCTCCCACTTCTCGAAGATCGCGCGCGCCATGTCTTCCTTGCCGGGCTTCAAGACCATGAGCATCCGCTCCTGGCTCTCGCTCAGCATCATTTCGTAGGGGGTCATGCCGTCTTCGCGCTGAGGCACGTCGTCCATCTTCAGGCGAATGCCGACCTTGCCGTTGGTGGCCATCTCGACGCTGGAGCTGGTCAGCCCCGCCGCGCCCATGTCCTGGATGGCGACGATCGCGTCGGTCGCCATCAGTTCAAGGCACGCCTCGATCAGCAGCTTCTCGGTGAAGGGGTCGCCCACCTGAACCGTGGGGCGCTTGGCCTCGGCGTCTTCCTCGAAATCCGCGCTCGCCATGGTCGCGCCGTGGATGCCGTCGCGCCCGGTCTTGGAGCCGACATAGACGATTGGATTGCCCACGCCGGTGGCGGCGGAATAGAAGATCTTGTCCGCGTCCGCGACGCCGACGGTCATCGCGTTGACGAGGATATTGCCGTCATACGCCGGGTCGAAATTGGTCTCGCCCGCGACAGTCGGCACGCCCACGCAATTGCCGTAGCCGCCGATCCCCGCGACCACGCCCTGCACCAGATGCTTCATCTTGGGATGGTCGGGCCGCCCGAAGCGCAGCGCATTGGCATTCGCCACCGGCCGCGCGCCCATGGTGAAGACGTCGCGCAGGATGCCGCCCACGCCGGTCGCCGCGCCCTGATAGGGCTCGATATACGACGGGTGGTTGTGCGACTCCATCTTGAAGATCGCGGCTTGCCCATCGCCAATGTCGATCACACCCGCATTCTCGCCCGGGCCGCAGATCACCCACTCGGCCTCGGTCGGCAGCTTCTTCAGGTGCAGGCGCGAGGACTTGTACGAGCAATGCTCGCTCCACATCACCGAGAATATGCCGAGTTCGAGCAGGTTGGGCTCACGCCCAAGCGCGTTCAATACACGCTCGTATTCCTCGGGGCTCAGCCCGTGCTGTTCGACGACTTCGGGGGTGATCTCGGATGTGGTAGTAGTCATGGCACGCGCGCTTAAACCGCTCCGCGTGCCAGCGCCAGTCCTACGCTACCGTTTCGCACGCCGAGTATGGCCCAGCCACCATGCGCCAAGCGTGGCGAGCGCGTAGGCGAAGAACGCGGTGATCGGGATCGCCGGCGTCACCGCCTCCGGCTCCGGCCCGAACCAGTTGACCGCCTGCAACGCCAGCAGCAGCACGCCGAGCACGATCGCAGGCCCCGCGGGGCCGCGCGTGCGGGAGAGGAAAAATGCCAGCGCGCCGAAGGTCAGCGCCAGTTCCAGCGGCATTTCCACCGCCGGATAATTCCACAGGCCGAGGCCCAGCTTGGGCAGATTGCCTGCCAGCGTCAGATCGGGGCGATGGACGAGAAGATCGAGCAGCCAGTGGGACAACACGACGCAGCCCGCCAGCACGCTCGCCAACCGGTCGCGCGTGACCAGCCATGCAAGCACTGCAAAGCCAACCGCGAACCCCGCGCTGCCGAGCAGGCTGTGCGTATAGGGCATGTGGTACAAGTCCATCGGGTTCATCGCAGTGATCCCGGGGGAGACCCGCATGTGCTCGATACCCAGCAGCAGGAAAGCGAAGAACGCCCAGTCGACCGCCTGCGCCGCGATGAAATAGAGCGCCAGCCTTGGCCTCTTCGGCGTCAGCGCCGCGGCCACGAATGCAGGCGCGAAATGACCGATGAACATGTGCTTTCTTCCCCAAACCCCGCGTGCGCTTGCTTGACCCGGCATCGGCAGGGCGTCAATGCTCGCCCGCGATGGCAGAGGATCCACAGAACATTTCCGACATGAGCTTCGAGGAAGCTCTCAGGGCTCTCCAGCAGGTCGTGCGCCAGCTGGAAGATGGGGAGGTGCCGCTCGACCAGTCGATCGCGCTGTACGAACGGGGCGAGAAGCTGCGCGCGGCGTGCCAGGCGCGGCTCGACGCGGCGCAGGCCCGGATCGAGGCGATCGTGCTCGACGCGAAGGGCCAGCCGAACGGTACGAAGCCGTTCGACGGCCCCGAGTGACGCAGGCGCCCGACATGGATTTCGAGGATACCCACGGCGCCCGGCTCAAGATGGCACTCGCCACGATCCGTACGGATGTGGACGATGCATTCGACGCCTTGCTCCCGGTGCCCGGCGATACCCGCGCCCCGCTGGTGGAGGCGATGCGCCACGCCGCGATCGGCGGGGGCAAGCGCGTGCGCCCGCTGCTGCTGGTCGCGACCGCGACAATGCTCGGCGTGTCGCGCGAAGCGGCGGTGCTGGCGGGTACGGCGGTCGAATCGATCCACGTCTATTCGCTGATCCACGACGATCTGCCGTGCATGGACGATGACGACATGCGCCGCGGCAAGCCGACCGTGCACAAGGCGTTCGACGAAGCGACTGCAGTGCTGGCGGGCGATGCGCTGCATGCGCTCGCGTTCGATATTCTGACCGACAGTTCGGTGAGCAGCGATCCCTTCATCCAGGCCGAACTGGTCCGCTGCCTTGCGCAGGCGAGCGGGATGAGCGGCATGGCAGGTGGGCAGGCGATGGACATGGCCGCCGACAGCGCGACCTACGATCTGCCCACGATCACCCGCCTGCAACAGCTGAAAACCGGCGCGCTGCTAACCGCGAGCGTGGAGATGGGTGCGATCCTTGCGCGTGTGCCGCACGATGCGCGCGGGCACCTGATCGCCTATGCGCGCGACATTGGCCTCGCCTTCCAGATCGCCGACGATCTGCTCGATCACGAGGGTGACGAGGACAAGGCGGGCAAGGCGCTGCGCAAGGACGACGAGCAGGGCAAGCAGACCTTCGTGACGCTGATGGGTGCCGAGGGCGCGCGCGCGCAGGCGAAGGCGCTGGTCGAACAGGCCTGCGGACATTTGGCCCATTACGGCGAGGATGCGGGCGTGCTGTGCGACCTTGCCAGATATATTGTGGAGCGGGATCGTTGAGTGAGCGTATAGGCATCTACCCCGGCACCTTCGACCCGATCACGCGGGGGCACGCGGACATCATCCGCCGCGCCGCGCGTCTGGTCGACCGGCTGATCATCGGAGTTACCACCAACCCCTCCAAGAACCCGATGTTCGACACCGAAGAGCGTCTGGTGATGGTCAAGCGCGAGGTCGCGAACATGAACCTCGATAATGTCGAGGTGATCGGGTTCAACGCGCTGCTGATGAAGTTTGCCGAGGCGCAGGGGGCCAGCATGATCGTGCGGGGCCTGCGCGCAGTCGCGGACTTCGAGTACGAATATCAGATGGCGGGCATGAACCAGCAGCTCGACGACGAGATCGAGACCGTGTTCCTGATGGCCGACGTCTCTCTGCAGCCGATCGCGTCCAAGCTGGTCAAGGAAATCGCGCTGTACGGCGGCGACATTTCCAACTTCGTCAGCCCGACCGTGCGCGACGATGTGGTCGCTCGGGTGGAGAAGATCGGCCTCAAGGGAGACTATTGAGAGCCGCCGCCCCGCAGCATTCGTTCATTGCACCGACAGCGCGCGCTTAGTATCGCCGCGCCATTCCTCCACAATTCGTTTGTGAGACACATGCTCAAGACCCTTTTTTCCGCCGCCGTCCTTTCCGCGATGGCCGCCACTCCGCTCGCGGCACAGGACATCGACGCCGATGCGCCGCCGGCCCAGCGGCAGATGTCCGACTATGCGACGATCGACTACAATCTGCAGGAAGACCGGGAGAATATCCTGTTCCTCGACCTGTCGAACGGGCAGCGGGTCGCGATCCGCCTGATGCCCGACTGGGCGCCGCACCATGTCGAGCGGGTCAAGACACTGGCGCGCGAGGGCTTTTACGACGGGGTGATCTTCCATCGCGTGATCGACGGATTCATGGCGCAGACCGGTGATCCGACCGGCACCGGACAGGGCGGATCGGAGCTCCCCGATCTCAAGGCAGAATTCAACCCGATGCCGCACGTGCGCGGCACCGTGTCCATGGCGCGCGCGCAGTCGGAAGACAGCGCGAACAGCCAGTTCTTCATCGTGTTCTACCCGCGCTTCAGCCTCGACAAGAAATACACCAATTTCGGCCGGGTGATCGCCGGGATGGATGCGGTCGACGCGATCGTACGCGGCGAGCCGCCCAGCAATCCGACCCGGATCGTGCAGGCATCGATCGCATCGGACAATCGCCCCGCGCCGAGCCCGGCGCAACTGGCCGCGCCCGCGAACACCGACGCGCGCACGATGAGCGTGGACGAACTGAACGCCCCGATCGGGGAGTGACCCGGTCGCTTCGACGCGCTAGCGGCAGCCCCCATGCGCGCCCTTCGACAAGCTCAGGATAATCGGGATCGACTTTCATGAAAGTCGACCTGTTCGATTTCGACCTCCCGCCGGAGAGGATAGCGCTGCGTCCCGTCTCCCCGCGAGACGCGGCGAAGATGCTGGTGGTGGACGGCGCTGCGCCCTTTGCCGACCGGCAGGTGCGCGACCTGCCCGACCTGCTGCGCGCAGGCGACGTGCTGGTGTTCAACGATACCCGCGTGATTCCCGCCCAGCTCGAAGGCGAGCGTATCCGAGAGGGTGCATCGGGCGCGGCGATCGGCGCGACGCTGCACAAGCGGATCGACGCGCGCCGCTGGCAGGCCTTCGTGCGCAACGCCAAGCGGCTGCGCGAAGGCGACACGATCAGGTTCCCCGATGGCATCTCGGTAACCGCGGAAGCGCGGGCCGAGGATGGCAGCTGGACGCTGGCCTTTGCGGGTGGGGAGCCGGTCGAGGAACTGCTCGCCCGGGCGGGCGCGATGCCTCTGCCGCCCTATATCGCGCAGCGCCGCGCGGCGGACGAGCGTGACGCCCAGGATTACCAAACCCTGTTCGCGGACAAGGCGGGTGCTGTCGCTGCACCCACCGCCGCGCTCCATTTCACACCCGCACTGGTCGAGCGGCTCGATGCGGCGGGGATCGTGCGCGAGACGCTGACGCTGCATGTCGGCGCGGGCACCTTCCTGCCGGTGAAGGCGGATGACACCGCGCAGCACAAGATGCACGCCGAGTGGGGCGAGATCACCGCCGAGGCTGCCGCACGCCTCAACGCCGCGCGCGCTGAGGGGCGCCGAGTGATTGCGGTCGGCACCACGAGCCTGCGCCTGCTCGAAAGTGCGGCGGATCAGAACCACACGATCCAGCCATTCGCCGGCGACACCGACATCTTCATCACGCCGGGATATGAGTTTCGCGCGGTTGACGGGCTGATGACCAATTTCCACCTGCCGAAATCGACGCTGATGATGCTGGTCAGCGCGCTGATGGGGCGGGAACGGATGATGGAGGCCTACGCATACGCGATCGCGCACGAATATCGCTTCTATTCCTACGGGGATTCCTCGCTGCTATTGCCGCCACGATGACCCGCCGCCCGGGCGGCATCGCGCGAGCGGGCGGGGCGATATTGCAGGCAATCGGCGAATTGATGGTTAAATCGCTGACCGGTTCACTTGTAATGCCTGCCGCTTGCGCCAAATAGTCGCGCATGCCTGAACCGATCCTAGAGCTTGCCGGCCTCACAAAAGTGTTTCCCGGAGGGTTCAAGGCGCTCGACAATATCGACCTGACCATCAATCGCGGCGAGATTTTCGCGCTGCTCGGGCCCAACGGCGCGGGCAAGACCACGCTGATCGGCGCGGTGTGCGGATTGGTGCGACCGACATCGGGTACGATCCGCGCGTTCGGTCAGGATACCAAAAGCGACTGGCGGCAGGCCCGCGCGCGCATCGGGCTGGTGCCGCAGGAACTGTCGACCGACATGTTCGAGCCGGTCCTGCATGCGGTCGAATATTCGCGCGGCCTCTTCGGCCTCGCGCCCGATCCCGCGCGGATCGAGGAAATCCTGCGCTCACTGAGCCTGTGGGACAAGCGCAACAACCGGATCATGGAGCTGTCCGGCGGGATGAAGCGGCGCGTGCTGATCGCCAAGGCGATGGCGCACGAGCCGGACCTGCTGTTCCTCGACGAGCCGACCGCGGGCGTCGACGTCGAACTACGCAAGGATATGTGGCACCAGATCGACGCGATGCGCGCGCGCGGTGTCACCGTCATCCTGACCACGCATTACATCGAGGAAGCCGAGGAAATGGCCGACCGGGTCGGCATCATCCGCGGCGGCAAGATCCTTATGGTCGATCAGAAAGACGCGATGATGGCGCGGCTCGGGCGGACCGAGGCGCATGTGATGCTGGCACAGCCGCTCGACGCACTGCCGCCCGCAATCGCCGCCTTCCCGGTCGAGCTGGAGGAGGGCGGACGTTCGATCTGCTATCGCGGCGGCGACGGCACGGGCAAGGGCCGCGAGGAAGTGGCCGAACTGACCAAGGCGCTGATCGCGAGCGGGATCGACTATGTCGGCATCGATGTGCGCGAAAGCAGCCTGGAGGACATCTTCGTCTCGCTGCTGGGCGATGAAGAGGAGCAGGCGGCATGAGCTTCAATGCGCGTTCCGCATGGTCGATCTACCGGCGCGAGCTGTGGCGCTTCCTGCGCACGGCGTTCCAGTCGGTGCTTGCACCGGTGCTTACCACCTCGCTCTATATCCTCGTCTTCGGCAGCGCGATCGGCGACCGGATGCCTGATGTGGGCTCGGTCGATTACGGCGCGTTCATCATTCCCGGCCTGCTGATGCTGACCCTGTTGGGCGAGACGACCAGCAATTCCAGCTTCGGCATCTACATGCCGCGCTTTACAGGCACGATCTACGAATTGCTGAGCGCGCCCGTGGGCGTGGCGGAAACGCTGGTCGGTTTCGTCGGTGCTGCCGCGACCAAAAGCCTGATTCTGGCGGCGATCATCCTCCTGACCGCGCGGATATTCGTGCCTTACGACATCGCACATCCGGTGTTCGCCTTCGTGTTCATCCTGCTGGTCGCGGCCAGTTTCAGCCTGTTCGGCTTCATCCTGGGCATCTGGGCGGACAGTTTCGAAAAGCTGGGCATCATCCCGATGCTGATCCTGACCCCGCTCACGTTCCTGGGTGGCACCTTCTATTCGATCGCGGACCTGCCCGCGCCGTGGAACACGGTCGCGCTGGCCAATCCGATCGTCTACCTCGTCAGCGGGCTGCGCTGGACATTCTACGGCTCTGCCGACGTCAGCATCTGGGTTTCGCTGGCGCTGACGCTGGCCTTCCTCGTGGTCTGTACAGCAGTCATCGCATACATCTTCCGTACCGGGTGGCGGTTGCGCAACTGACGCGTTAAGCGGCTCGCCATGCCGACCAGAACGATTGTTGCCGCAGCACTATGCGGCCTGTTTGCAACGCCCGCCTTCGCCGAAGTCCCGCCCGATGTGCAGGCGATGATCGACGCCGCCATCGCCACCGGCGACAAGGCGAAGGTGGAAACCGTGTTCGACCTGGCCAAGCAGACCCAGCCCGATCACGCCGAGGAGATCGAGGCGCTGGCGGTCGCCTGGCAGGCCGATCAGGAAGAGGCCAAGCGGCTTGCCGAACAGCACAAGCAGGAAGAAATCCGCCAGGCCGGACTGCTCGACCTGTGGTCCGGCGAAGGACAGGTCGGTGCCTTCCTGTCGACCGGCAACAGCGAGGATGCGGGTCTCTCGGTCGCGCTGAACCTGAAGCGTGAGGGAATCGACTGGACCCATGCGCTGCGCGCGAGCGCGGACTACCAGCGCTCCAACGGGGTGACGAGCCGGGAGCGGTATCTGATCGCCTACGAACCGCGCTTCGAGATGGGCGAGAACCTGTTCGCCTACGGCCTCGCGCAGTACGAGCATGACAAGTTCCAGGGCTTCGACCATCGCTACGCGGTTTCAGGAGGGATCGGTTACACGTTGCTCGATAGCGATTCCGCGACCCTCTCGATCAAGGCTGGCCCGGCCTATCGCGTGACGCAGCGCACCGACGGCACCAGCGTCGACCGGATTGCCGGGCTTTTCGGGATGGACTTCGACTGGAAGCTTTCCGACCGTATCACCTTCACGCAGGACGCCAATGCCGTGGCCGAAACCGGGGCCGAGGCGCTGCTGATCGTGGACAGCGCGAACACGACGTTCAATCTGCTCAGCGGCATCGATTTCAAGGTCAGCGACCGGTTGCGGTCGCGCCTTTCCTATCAGCTGGAATACAACAGCAATGTGCGTGCCGACCAGAGCAGCACCGATACGCTGACCCGCTTCACGCTGGTCTACGGTTTCTGACCGAAGCTAGTTCGCGGGGCACACGCGGAACGGCACCTCGTCGCGCTCGGCGCTGCCCACCTCGAGGAACAGCGCCATCACGCGGGCGAGGTTTTCGGGAGGCAGCGGGGCAAGTTCGGCCAGCAGGCGGTCGGCGATCCGGCATCGTTCCCCATCGAAGCCACGCGCGATCATGGTCGCCGCGGCGGGTGCGAGCGCAGCCTTGGCGACGCCTTCGAAAGGCCCGTCCACCGGCAGGCGCGAACCTGCGAGCCGCTGTGCGACTTTGCGCGCGCGGGGCCACGCACGCTCCGCCTGCGGCGCGAGCCGGGTCTTGAGCGAAGCCGAGCGTGTGCCGAGGAAAGGCTGGGCGGGCAGGGCACCCGCGCACCGCTGTTCCAGCGCGCCGACAAGCTCCGGCATGACATAGGCGACCAGCGCCTCGTTCTCCGCAGGCGAGATGCACGGCCGCGCTGGGGTTTGCGCTGCGGCAGTGGTGCTCGCGGCGAGCAGGCAGGCGAGGGGGGCAAGCTGGCGGATCATAGGGCGCGAGGGTTCCATGCTGGTCGGTCGGCCTGCGTTGCAGTGCAAGCACTGAGCGAAAGGTGAATGCGGGCACAAAGCGAATGCGCTGGCGGATCGACAGCGCCGCCGTGCTGCATTAGCGGATGATCGCAATGAGCACCCGTTTCCAGTTCCAGATTTCCGCCCGCAGCGGTGCCGCGCGCACCGGCACGATCCAGATGATGCGCGGAGAGATCCGCACGCCCGCCTTCATGCCGGTCGGCACGGCCGCCACGGTCAAGGGGATGAAGCCCGAAAGCGTGCGCGCAGCGGGCGCGGACATCATCCTTGGCAATACCTACCACCTTATGCTGCGTCCCGGGGCGGAGCGGGTCGCGAGACTGGGCGGGCTGCACAAATTCATGAACTGGGATCGCCCGATCCTGACCGATAGCGGCGGCTATCAGGTGATGAGCCTGTCCGAGCTCAACAAGCTGACCGAGGAAGGCGTGGAATTCCGCAGCCATCTCGACGGCTCGAAACACATGCTCACGCCCGAACGCAGCATGGAGATCCAGCGACTGCTGGGCAGCGACATCGTGATGGCGTTCGACGAGTGCCCGCGCGCCGACCGCCCGCTGGCCGAGATCGAGGCGAGCATGGAGATGTCGATGCGCTGGGCGAAGCGCAGCCGCGATGCCTTCGATGCAGGCGGTGAGCACGCCGCCCGCGCGGCGCTGTTCGGCATCCAGCAGGGTGCGCTGGACGAGACCCTGCGCCGCCGCTCTGCCGAGGCGCTGAGCGAAATCGGGTTCGATGGCTACGCGATCGGCGGGCTTGCCGTGGGCGAAGGGCAAGAGGCGATGTTCGCCACGCTCGACTTCGCGCCCGGCCAGTTGCCCGACAACGCCCCGCGCTACCTGATGGGGGTCGGCAAGCCGGACGATCTGGTCGGCGCGGTGGAGCGCGGGGTCGATATGTTCGACTGCGTGCTGCCGACCCGCTCCGGTCGCAACGGGCAGGCCTTCACCTGGGATGGCCCGATGAACCTTCGCAATGCGCGCTTCGCGGAGGATACCGATCCGCTCGACAGCAGATGCGCCTGCCCGACCTGTGCCACATACAGCCGCGCCTATCTGCATCACCTGATCAGGTCGGGCGAGATGCTGGGCGCCATGCTGCTGACCGAGCATAATATCGGCTTCTACCAGCAGCTGATGCAGGCGATGCGCGATGCCATCGCGCAGGATCGCTTCGCCGCCTTTGCGCGCGGCTTTCGCGATACCTATCTGCGGACAGGATGAGTTACCTCGCAGAACAGGACCGGCAGCAGCGGATCACGCTGCTCGTTATTCTCGGTCTGGGATCGCTGATGATCTGGCATGCGCCCTTCGGCGCGCTGCTGCTGTATCCCTTCACCATCCTGTCCACTTGGTTCCACGAGATGGGCCATGGCCTGTCCGCCATCCTGATGGGCGAGCGGTTCGATTCGCTGGTGATCTATCCGGACGGATCGGGCGTCGCGATGTCGCTGGTCTCGCCCGATCGCACCGCGCTGCAGGATGCGATCATCGCGGCGGGCGGGCCGATCGGCCCGGCGCTGGCGGGCGCGGCGCTGATCGCTTCGTCTCGCACGCTGAAGGGCACGCGCATCGCGCTCGCAGTGCTTGGGGCAGCACTGTTGCTGACGACCGCGATCTGGGTCCGCAGCGTAACGGGCTGGCTGGTCCTGCCGATCGCCGGGATCGCCATCCTCGCCATCGCCCGCAATGCCAATGCGGACCAGCAGCGCTTCGCGATCCAGCTGCTCGGCGTTCAGGCAGTCATCAGCGTATGGGCGCAGTCGGGCTATCTGTTCACCCAAGGCGGAATGCTGGGCGGTATGCCGCAGATATCGGACACCGGCGCGATCTCCGCCGCGCTCGGCCTGTCCTACTGGTTCTGGGCGATCGTGCTCAGCGCGATCAACATTGCTATCCTGTGGTGGAGCCTGCGCTACGCATTCCGGAGGTGAATGCGTGGCCCCCATGCGGTGGGTTTCTGCGCAACGCTCCGGCAACTGCGGGCGCCCCCTTGCGCGCAACGAGTTGCGCGACCTTTTGCAGCGGTGCGGGTTTGCCGAAGAAATAGCCCTGCAGATGCGTGCAGCCCAGCTCGGTCAGCAAGCTGCGCTGCTCTTCGCACTCGACGCCTTCGGCAACGATGCCCATCGACAGCTGGTGTGCGAGGCCGATCACGGCCTCGACGATTGCCCGCGCAGTCTTCGAGGTTTCGATGTCGGCGATGAACGACTTATCGATCTTCACCTTGTCGAACGGAAACATCTGAAAATAGCTGAGCGAGGAATGTCCGACCCCGAAATCATCCATCAGGATCTGAATGCCCAGGCTCCGCAATGCCTCAAGTTGGGCGAAGGTCTGCTGCGCATTTTCGATCACCAGACGCTCGGTTACTTCCAGCTGGAGCCGACGCGGGTCCGCGCCGGTACGTTTGAGCGCTGCACGCACAGTCGGAACCAGGTCGCCCGATTTGAACTGCTGCGGCGATAGATTGACCGCGACCCGCACGGTGTCGGGAAGGGCAAGCATGTCTTCGCACGCCCGGTTGAGCAATTTACAGCCCAGCTTGTCGATCAGGCCGCAATCCTCGGCCAGCGCGATGAAGATTTCCGGACTGACCGGTCCGCGGGTCTCATGCTCCCACCGGGCGAGCGCCTCCACGCTGCTGACCATCCCGGTACGGACGGACATCACCGGCTGGTAATGCAGCACGATGTCGTCCCGATCGATCGCGATGCGCAGATCGCTTTCCAGCATCCGGCGATCGCGAACCTGCGCATCGAGCGTCGCATCGAATAGGCATATCCTTCCGCCGCCCTGCTTCTTGGCGCGATCCAGAGCAAGTTCGACCCTGTCGCGCAGTGCTTGCGGGAAGCTGGCATCTTCGGGGAAGAAGGCCACGCCCACCGACGCGCCGATATGGCAGAAGGTCCCGTTGGCCACGATGGGCGCGGCAGCGGTGCTAACGATCTTCTGGGCGAGCTGAATAGTCCGGCTTTCCAGCCGGTCGCCCTTCAAAAGAATGATGAATTCGTCGCCGCCGACCCGGGCGATCGTCGCCTGCGCGCCGCAGAGAATCTGTAGCCGGGTGCCGATCTCCTGCAAAACTGCGTCGCCTGCCGCCTGGCCGAATTGCTCGTTTACTGCCCTGAACCGGTCCAGGTTGACGCACAGCATCGCGAACGGCGTGCCTTCGCCCACACAATCCGCAAGCAGTTCCGAAAGGCTTGTCCGGTTGAGCAGTCCAGTCAGCTCGTCGTAGCGCGCGAGCCACTTTTTCTCGGCTTCGGTGCGGCGAAAATCGGTCATGTCTTCGCCCACGCCGAGAACATATTGCCCAAGACGATCAGGGCCATCCATCACGATGCGGCTTGTCCGGATATCGAAGGACTGGCCATTCTTGCTGACAAATGTGCTTTCGTAGCGGAACGGTCGCTTGGTCTGCGCCGCCTTCAGGTCGCGTCGCTCGAATTCTTCGCCGATGGCGCCGAACAGTTCACGGTCGCTTCGACCGATGACTTCACTCTCCGGCAAACCGATAATCTCACATGCCTTGTCGTTCACGAGGACGTATTTCTTGGTCGAGAGATCCTTCACGAACAGCAGCGAGGGCAAGTTGGCGACTATCGCGTCGAGCAGATTGCGGGTGTGGTTGCGGTCTGTCTCCAGCGCTTTTCTCTCGCGGATATCGCGGAAAATGGCTGCGAAGCCGCCGGCGCAGTCGTCGCCTCCCCAGCGGGCGAGCGACATATCGGTAAGCAGTTCCTCCCCGTCGGCCGTCTGAACGGGCAGTTCGCCGAAAGTTCTCAACTTGCCCATCTGACCCGAGGCGCTCGCACGGTCGAGCCGTTCCTTGTGCCCATGGCGATAGCGTTCGGGCATGAGAATCTCGATGCTCTTGCCCAGCACGTCTGCCGCAGGGTGGCCGAACATGTCCTCCGCGCCGCCATTCATGAGAACGATCTTACCCTCGCGATCCGCAGCGACGATCGCGTCGGTGGTGGCATTGATGACCTTAGCTGCAATTTCGCCGGTTAGCCGCTCGCGCCGCGCGATGAGCAGGCTCGAAGCGAGGCGGGCGAGCCCCTTGAGCAGACCGGCACCCTTCTCGTCGAAGTCGGGCCGCGGGGCGGGGTCGATGACGCACAGGCTGCCGATGCACGAACCATCGTCGAGGATTAGCGGAGCCCCCGCGTAGAAGCGAATCCCGCCCTTGGCCGTCACAAGCGGATTGTCGCGGAAGCGCGGATCCTGCGCGGCGTCGTTTACCACCAGAAGGTCGCGCTGTTCGACGGTATAATGGCAGAAGGCGATATCGCGGGGCGTTTCCGCAAAAGACAGGTTAACCCGTGATTTGAACCACTGCCGATCGTGATCGACCAAGCTGATGGCAGCACTTTCAACCCCGAACGTCGACGCGGCAAGCGCGGTCAGCTCGTCGAATTCGGCCTCCACCGGCGTGTCGAGCACCGCCAGATCCGCCAAAGCTTCAAGGCGTCGGTCCTCGTCGCGCGCGTGCTTGTCGAGATCGGGTAAGTCCATCCGACCGCGATAACGGGAAACTATTAGGAAATCGTTCGCGTCGAATTTCGCTCGCTTGTCGTCGGAACCTCTTGATCCCACGCACAAAAAAGGCGGCCCCGAGAGGCCGCCTCTTGTTGTCAGCTTAGCGAACCGATCAGCGCGAATAGAATTCGACGATGAGGTTCGGTTCCATCGTAACCGGGTAGGGCACTTCGTCGAGCTTGGGCACGCGGGTGAATGTCACCTTGTCGGTGCCGTCGGGCGCGACATAGTCGGGAATGTCACGCTCGGGCAGGCTCTGCGCTTCGATGACCAGCGCCATGTCCTTCGCCTTGGCACCCAGGCCGATCACGTCACCGACGACCACGCGGCGGCTCGGGATGTTGCACTTGCCGCCGTTGACGGTGATGTGGCCGTGGTTGACCAGCTGGCGCGCGGCGAAGATCGTCGGCGCGAACTTGGCGCGGTAGACGACCATGTCCAGACGCTGTTCGAGCAGGCCGATCAGGTTCTGACCGGTATCGCCCTTGATACGCGCGGCTTCCTGATAGGTGCGCTTGAACTGCTTTTCGGTGACGTCGCCGTAGTAGCCCTTCAGCTTCTGCTTGGCGCGCAGCTGCAGTCCGAAGTCGCTCATCTTGCCCTTGCGGCGCTGGCCATGCTGGCCGGGACCGTAGGAACGCTTGTTGACGGGCGAATTCGGGCGACCCCAGATGTTCTCGCCCATCCGGCGATCGAGCTTGTACTTGGCGCTTTTGCGCTTCGACATAATCCATTCCTTCAATTTGCTGGCCCACCCCAGTGGTGAGCATCGAACCCGGCATCGCACCGACGGGAGTAAATCCACGTCGCGGCCACCGCTTCACCGGGGTGCGGGGCCAATCTCGTGAGGCTTTTAAGGAAAGCTCGCGAAGCGAAGCGCGCACATAGCAATATTCGTGCGTGGGTCAAGGTCTCGACAGGATGGCCGGGTCAGGGCAGAGGCAATCGTGATGAGCGAAACCGTAAAGCCCCCCGAAGACTGCGAAACCATGGCCGAAGTGCGTCTCGGCGTAGATACGCTCGACCGCGAACTGATGCGGCTGATCGCGGTAAGATTTGGCTACATGAGAGCGGCCGCGCGGATCAAGCCGGAGCGGGGCCATGTGCGCGACGAGGCGCGCAAGGCTCAGGTGATCGACAACGTGCGCGAAGATGCGCGTAGAGAAGGCATCCCCGAAGCCGCACTGGGCGACATCTGGGATGCCCTGGTCGAAGCGTCGATCGCTTACGAAATGGTCGAATGGGAGCGGTTGCGGAGCAGCTAGCCCCGCGTTCGCGTCAGTTTCCGCCGGCGCCGCCGGTCATCGCACCGCCAGATTTGATTTGGATCTCGGCACCGACTTCGCCGGATTCGAGTGCAGCCCACTGCGCCTCGGTCATGCAGACGCGTCGGCCCATGCGCGAACCGGTCTTCGCGACCTTGCGGCAAACCTTCTTTTCCTTGGCCGGCTTGGCCTGCGCTTCCGACTGGGTCGTGCTGCTATCGCTCTGATCCCGTTCGGATTGTGCCATCAGCGACACAGGAGCGATCAAGACCGCCAGAGCGACGGACCGTGCAATCAAGGACATAAAATAGAACTCTCTGATAACGGAGGTTTTCGGTTGTTAGCCGCTGCCTGTGCTATGTCAGAGGCAGGCGTTTGTCTAACGAAAAGCCGAACCTCCGCTGGCCGAGAGGTGCCGTCCGGCAACGGACGATTGCAACAGTTCGAGGCTGTGGCGTCCGCCCGCGAAAAAGCCAGATCGGCGATGCCTTTCTAGTCGGGGCGTTTGCTGCCCATTCCCATCACGCTCGAGGTCCTTCCGGAAAACGGGCTCCATGCGCCCATATCCGTATTATCGCCCTTGGTCATGATTTCGTCGTCCACGTTCCGCGTCGCCGCCGCGTCCCATTGCGATTGCAGCATGCAGACACGTTGGGGCATGCGCGTGCCCGTCACCTTGATCCTGCGGCAGACCTTCTTGTCTTTCTTGGCTTCGACTTGGGAGCCATTGGTCGCATCGTCGGGCGCGTCCTGAGCGGATAGGGCGACGGGTGCGACAAGCATTGCGAGTGCCACTATTTTAGCGATGGGAGTCATGATATTCTCCTGATCTAGCTTTTTGCGTAAGATCAGGAACTTCATACCTGTATTTTTCGCAATTGTCTAAATCGCGTTTAGCAATGATACCTTCGGGCCTTGCAGGTACTTAGCTTTTCTTCGCAGACCCGGGGGCACCGCGCCCAGGCTCCCTTTCCAGCGAAGACAGTACACCGCGCAGGGTGCGCACCTCGAGGTGGTTCCAGCCCGGCTTGGTCAGCACGCCGCGCAGCGTGCGCCGGGTCGCATCTGCCCGCGACTCGGGCAGGAAATAGCCCTTGGGCTCCAGCATCCGCTCGAGATGCGCGATCAGCCCTTCGAGTTCGTCCTGCGGCGCAGGTGGCAGCAGATCTTCCTTGGGCGGCTGCGCCAGTCCCTTCCGCTTGGACCATTCATACGCGCACAGGATCACCGCCTGCGCGAGATTGAGCGATCCGAATTCCGGGTCGATCGGGACGGTCAGGATCGTGCGGGCGAGCGCGACATCCTCGGTTTCCAAGCCCGAACGTTCGGGCCCGAACAGGAACGCGCTGCGCCCCGGTTCGGCGTGGATCGCATCGGCGGCCTGCTCGGGCGTCACCACCGGCTTGGTCACGCCGCGCTTGCGCACCGTGGTGGCGAAGACATGCGCGCAGTCTGCCACGGCCTCGGCGGTGCTTTCGAACACCTGCGCCTTGTCGAGGATGAAGTCCGCGCCCGCCGCTGCTGGCCCGGCCGAAGGGTTGGGCCAGCCATCGCGCGGGGTGACGAGCCGCATCTCGCCAAGGCCGAAATTGGCCATCGCGCGCGCCGCCTTGCCGATATTCTCGCCCAGCTGCGGGCGGACGAGAACGATGACGGGTTTCTCGTTCAGCGCTTGATCCGGCGATAGAGCATGTAGCCGGCCCCTGCCGCGAGGCCGACCGGCCAGGTGATGACCGGCAGCAGAGCCGCACCGACCACGCCGACCGCCGCGCCGGTCAGCACCGGCTTGGTGGAGGGATGATCCATCCTCTGTTTCATCATGCCGCTGAGTTCGGCGCGGGCGTCCTCGACCCAGTCCTGGCCGTTACCGGGTTCTTTTTCGTCCATTGCTTATCTCCCGGGATAGACGGGGAAGGCGGCGCACAATTCGCCGACCTCGGCGCGCACAGCCTGTTCGATCTGGGCATCGCCCTCCGGCCCGTTCTTGGCGAGGCCTTCGACCACACGCGCGATCAGTTCACCGATCTTGGTGAACTCGTCGGTGCCAAAGCCCCGAGTGGTGCCCGCGGGGCTGCCAAGCCGGAGCCCGCTGGTGACGAAGGGGCTGCGTGTGTCGAACGGAATGCCGTTCTTGTTGCAGGTGAGAAAAGCGCGATCGAGGCCTTTTTCTGCGTCCTTGCCGGTCACATCCTTGGCGGTCAGATCGACCAGCATCGAGTGGTTGTCCGTCCCGCCGGAAACGATCCGCAGCCCATGCGCTTCGAGGCTCGCTGCCAGCGCGCGGGCGTTGTCGACCACGCGGCTCGCGTATTCCTTGAACTCGGGCCGCAGCGCTTCGCGGAAGGCGACCGCCTTGGCCGCGACGATGTGCATCAGCGGGCCGCCCTGCATACCGGGGAAGACTGCCATGTTGAGCGGCTTCGAATACTTCTCGTCATTCCACAAGATCACGCCCGAGCGGGGACCGCGCAGGCTCTTATGCGTGGTGGTGGTGACGATGTCGCAATGCGGGAAGGGGGAGGGGTGGGCGCCGCCCGCGACGAGACCCGAGATGTGGCTCATGTCACACAGCAGGATCGCGCCCACTTCATCGGCAATCTTGCGGAACGCCTCGAAGTCCCAAACGCGCGAATAGGCGGTGCCGCCGCAGATGATCAGCTTGGGCTTGTGCTCGCGCGCGGTCGCCGCGACCGCATCCATGTCGATCAGCTCGTCACCCTCGCGCACGCCATAGGGTACCGGGTTGAACCACTTGCCACTCATGTTGACCGGCGATCCGTGGGTCAGGTGCCCGCCCGAATTGAGATCGAGCCCCATGAAGGTGTCGCCCGGCTGCAGCATGGCGAGGAACACGGCCTGATTCATCTGGCTGCCGGAGTTGGGCTGCACATTGGCGAATTCGCAGCCAAACAGCTCCTTCGCGCGGTCGATCGCCAGCGTTTCAATCACGTCGGCATATTCGCAGCCGCCATAATAGCGCTTGCCCGGGTAGCCTTCGGCATACTTGTTGGTGAACACGCTGCCTGCGGCCTCCAGCACCGCAGTGCTGGCGATGTTCTCGCTCGCGATCAGCTCGATCTTGTCGCGCTGGCGGCCCAGCTCGCTGCGAATCGCCGCGTGGATCTCGGGATCAGCATCGGCGAGGGTGTCGTGCCAGAAGCGATCTTCCGGGGTGCGCGAATCGCTGGTGGGGGCGGTCTGTGTGGCCATGGTGTCAGGCGCCTTCGGTAGCGGTGGGGTTGGAGAGCTTGTCGACACGGCGCTGGTGCCGGTCACCCGCAAATGCGGTTTCGAGGAAGGTCTGGACGCAGGCCTTGGCCTGTTCGATCCCGATCAGCCGCGCGCCCATCGCGATCACGTTCGCGTCGTTATGCTCGCGCGCGAGGCGGGCGGAAAGCTGTTCGGATACGAGCGCGCAGCGCACCTGCGGGTTGCGGTTCACCGCCATCGAGATGCCGATACCGCTGCCGCAAAGCGCAATGCCGCGCATCGCAGTGCCATCGGCAACCACGCTGGCGAGCCTGTAGCCATAGTCGGGATAATCGACGCTGTCGGGAGTATGCGGGCCAAGGTCGGCGACCTCATGCCCCTTCTCGACGAGCCATTCGTGAAGCGCCGCCTTCATATCGAGCGCGGCATGGTCTGAAGCTATCGCGATACGCATGGGGGGCACATAGTGCCTGGTGTCCTTAGACGCTACCCGCATATCGGCCCACATCCCCGGCGGGCGTTCGGTTGCCGTGCCGGTCCGGCAACAACCGGATCGCGGCGACCACCATGGTGACGAAAAGCATCGCCTCGAACGCCGTCGCGAAAGCCAGCGAAAGCGGGCCGAAGTCCTGCTCGCCAAACATCGCGGCGATTCTGCCGAGCCCGATCCGGCTGTCTCCGAATGCCTCGGCCAGCTTTTCGAGGCTGCCCGCCATCAGACGCCCGCCCGCAAATGCGATCATCGCCCCGGATACCAGGCCCAGCGGCACTGCGACGGCGAGCGGCATGAGACTACGGCGTCCGTCGCTCTCCCGCTGTGGAACCAGCAACGCGCATCCGATGGCAAGGCCGAGGGTCAGCCCTTCTGGCAGGCCAGTCATATCGGAAGGTGCCCTACCGAAGAGGAGAGTGAACGCGTCGACGCCCAGCAACTCGCTCAACGCGCCGACCAGTCCGCCACCAAGAGCTGCGCCTGCCACCTGCCATGCGCGGGATTGCGGAGCGAAAAAGGCCGCGACGCCGAGGCCAGCCCCCACTCCGAGCCCGGCGAGGACGCCGACGACACCGCACAACGCCACCATCACAAGCAGGGCCGACAAGGCACCGGGCGCGTCAGGCAGGCCGATCATCCCATACAGCACACCGCCGATTAAGCCGGCTCCAGCGCCGCCGATCGTCGCGCGCCAGAGCAGTGCGAAGGCCGAGTCATAAGGGATAGGGTCCGCGGATGCGGTGGAGGGTGGTCCCTCGGCCATCTCCTCGCGTCGAACCTCGCCGACGAAGCGATAGCCATGCTTGGGCACGGTCTCGATAAAGCGCGGATCGCACGCCTTGTCACCCAGTGCGGATCGGAGCGAGCGGATACACTGGGTCAGCGCCTCGTCAGTGACCGGCATCGACCGCCAGACCTCTTCGTTGAACCGGTCCTTGGAAATCAGGCTCCCTGCGTTTTCGACCAGCAGCACCAGCGCGTCGAAGTAGCGGGCATTGAGCGGTACCGGGCCAGAGGCACCCAGCAGGATGCGCTGATCGCAATCGATCGCGAATTCGCCGAACAGATAACGCGTCGAAGCCATTGCTCAGATGATCCTCACCTTGTGCTCATGCCGCTCACCCGCGCGCTTGGCAAATGATGTCCCGCAACACTTCAACAGCGAGGACTTTTTCATGACTAATGACGCGCCGACCGCCCGAACCGCCATGCCGCTCCCCTTGAGGGTCGCCTTATGGGGCAGCCTGCTCGCAATTTTCATGATCCCGACAGTCGCCAAGGCGACCTATCCGGGGATGCTCTGGACTTTCGGCGACTTCGTGGTCGCTGCGGTCGGGCTCGCCACGCTCGGCGTGCTGGTCGAGTTCGGTTATCGCCTGTCGGACAGGTGGAGCTATCGGGTAGCCGCCATGGGCGCGGCGCTAGGGGCGTTCCTGCTGGTATGGATCAACCTGGCCGTCGGCTTTATCGGCGACGAAGGAAATCCGCTGAACCTTGCTTATTTCGCGATGCTGGCTTCTGTATTGATCGGCGGAGCGGTCACGCGCTTCCGCGCAGGGGCGATGGCTGTGCTGATGCTGTTCTGCGCTTTGAGCCAACTCGTCATCCTGCTGGTCGGTCAGCAGCCCATGGGCTTCGAATGGGTCGCCACGGGCGTGTTCTGTGTGGGGTGGCTTGCGCTTGCCGGGTTGTTCCACAACGCCTCGCAAAGCTGACACTTTAAAAAAGGCCCCGGTGATTGCCGGGGCCTTTCTGGTTACTGATCGAGGAAACTGCGCATCTTGCGGCTGCGGCTCGGGTGCTTGAGCTTGCGCAGCGCCTTTGCCTCGATCTGGCGGATACGTTCGCGCGTCACGCTGAACTGCTGGCCAACTTCTTCCAACGTGTGATCGGTGTTCATCCCGATGCCGAAGCGCATGCGCAGCACGCGTTCTTCGCGCGGCGTCAGGCTGGCGAGCACGCGGGTAACGGTTTCCTTGAGGTTGCTCTGGATCGCGGCATCGACGGGGATGATCGCGTTCTTGTCCTCGATGAAATCGCCCAGGTGCGAATCTTCCTCGTCGCCGATCGGCGTTTCGAGGCTGATCGGCTCCTTGGCGATCTTCATCACCTTGCGCACCTTTTCGAGCGGCATCGAAAGACGCTCGGCCATTTCCTCGGGCGTGGGCTCGCGGCCCTGCTCGTGCAGGAACTGGCGGCTCGTGCGGACCAGCTTGTTGATCGTCTCGATCATGTGGACTGGGATGCGGATCGTGCGCGCCTGGTCGGCGATCGAGCGGGTGATCGCCTGCCGGATCCACCACGTCGCATAGGTGCTGAACTTGTAACCGCGGCGGTACTCGAACTTGTCGACCGCCTTCATCAGGCCGATGTTCCCTTCCTGAATCAGGTCGAGGAATTGCAGCCCGCGGTTGGTGTATTTCTTGGCGATGGAAATCACGAGGCGCAGGTTCGCCTCGACCATTTCCTTCTTGGCGATGCGTGCCTCACGCTCGCCCTTCTGGACCATGTTCACGATCCGGCGGAATTCTTCCAGCGCCATGCCGGTCTGGCTGGCGATGTCGGAAATCTCGGTGCGGATGCGTTCGATCGACTCGGCTTCCTTCTCGGCGAAGGCGGCCCACTTCTTGTCCTTGGTGCGGCTGGTCAGCCACTCGTCGTCCATCTCATTGCCGAGATACGCGTCGAGGAAGTCGATCCGCTTGATCTTGTGGCGTTCGGCAAGCCGCAGCATCTGGCCGCCGAGCGCGGTCAGGCGACGGTTGAAGGCGTAGAGGTTGTCGACCAGGAATTCGATCTTGGTCGCGTGGAACTGCACGCTTTCAACTTCCGCCGTCAGCTGCTCACGCAGATCCTCGTACTTCTTTTCCTTGGCGGCCGGGAAGGCATCGCCGCGGCCGAGCACGTCGACGCGTTCCGCCTGAAGCTTCTCGAACTTCTTGAACAGGTCGGTGATGCGCGCGAAGCGCTCCAGCGCGTCGGGCTTGAGCGCGGCCTCCATCTGGGCCAGCGACATCGTGTTGTCTTCTTCGTCGTCGTCGTCGCGGCGTTTGCTTTCGCCGTCGCCGTCTTCGTCGCCCTCGGCGGTCTCGTCATCGTCGTCGTCGTCATCCTCGCGGATGGTCGGGCCAGCGGTTTCTTCGGAGATTTCGCCGCTGTCGTCCTCGTTCTCCTCCTCCATCTTGTCGACGGGAGGTTCCTTGGACAGCATCGCGTCGAGATCGAGGATCTCGCGCAGCTGCATCTCGCCTTCGTTGAGCGCGTCGGACCACTGGATGATCGCGTGGAAGGTGATCGGGCTTTCGCACAGCCCGATGATCATGGTGTCGCGACCGGCCTCGATCCGCTTGGCGATGGCGATTTCGCCCTCGCGGCTGAGCAGTTCGACCGCGCCCATTTCGCGCAGGTACATACGCACCGGATCGTCGGTGCGCGCGTCGACGGTTTTCTTGGGCGCGGCAGCGGCGGACTTGGTATCTTTCTTCGCACCCGAATCAGGAGCGATTTCCTCGACCTCGTCCTTCTCGGATTCAACCTCATCGTCCGATTCGACGATCTGAACGCCCATTTCCGAAATCGCGGCCTGGATGTCCTCGATCTGGTCGGAGCTCATCTCGCCTTGCGGCAGCGCTTCGTTAAGCTCGTCATAGGTAACGTAGCCGCGCTTTTTCGCCTTTGAGATGAGCTTCTTGATCGACGCCTCGTTGAGGTCGATCAGAGGAGCATCTTCGGTCTCTTTGGTCTTCGCTTCGGATGCCATGGGCTATTGAAAATCCGTTTCCTTGCCGATGTGTTCCCCGTTTTCGTCAGGAACAGCAGCGGCTTTTGAATCTCGTATCGGTGTCGCTCGCGCGATCCGTCTCGTCGCCATCTGGCCCAAGCGAGCGTCGAACGCCAGCTTCCGCTTGAGCAGACGCTGCTGTTCGGCGAACGCGCCTTCGGGATCGTGTTCGAAACGCTCCGTCGCGGCAGCCAGCGCCTTTTCAAGCGCCGGCCCTTCGACCAGCAACTCGATGGCTTCGGCCAGGTCCTCGCGCGCGGTCGCTGCATCGTGGGCTTCTCTAGGCAAGCCAGATACGGATTGTTCAGCGGACCGGGAGCCCCAGCGCTCGTGGAATATGGCCTTTTTACCGTCGGCTTCAAGCGTTTCTGCGCGTTCGAGCACAGGATCGAACAAAGAAAATGTCGCAGGGTCGATCTCGCCCAGCTCTGCAAGCGCCTCGCGGTGGCTCTCGACCAGCTCGGGAAACCGGGCGAGCTGGCCCACCACATCGGCCAGCAGGCGCTGCCGCTGGCCGCCTTGCGAAAGGTTGGCGAGCCGCTTGGCAAGCTCGGGCGAAAGCGGCTCCGGCTCATCGCGGCGCCATTGTTTGCGCGGCTGAAATGGCGCTTTTTCGCGGCGCGGAAAGGCGAAGGCGGAGAATTTGTCGAGCAGGTCGCGGCGGTAGAGCGAGCGGACATCGGGCTCTTCGATGGACTCGATATGGGTCATCAGGCGCGCCTTCAGCCCCGCCTTCGCCTCCGGCGTGTCGAGCGGCGCGGCCTGCATTTCGAGCGTCCACAACGCCTCCAGCAGCGACTGCGCGCTGCCCAGCACCTGTTCGAAAGCTGCAACACCTTTTTTCTTTATGAGGTCGTCCGGGTCGAGCCCGGCGGGCAGCCATGCGATCTTGAGCGAGTGCCCCGGCTTCAAAAGCGGCAGTGCTCGCTCGATCGCGCGGCGCACCGCGCGCTGGCCTGCGGCATCGCCATCGAAGCACAGGATCGGGCAGGGCACGTGGCGCCACAGCTCGGCGATGTGATTCTCGGTCAGCGCCGTGCCGAGCGGGGCGACGCCTTCGGCAATCCCTGCATTGGCGAGCGCGATGACATCCATATAGCCTTCGACCACCACGATCCGGTCGCTCTTGCGCGCGGCCGGGCTGGCGCGATGGATGTTGTAGAGCGTGCGCCCCTTGTCGAACAAAGGCGTCTCGGGCGAGTTGAGATATTTCGGCGCGCCGTCCTTCGCCGTGAGGATCCGTCCGCCGAACGCGATCACCCGCCCGCGCACATCGTGGATCGGCAGCATCAGCCGGTCGCGGAAACGGTCGTAGGGATCCTTGCCGTCGATCGCGATCCGAAGCCCGCCTTCGACCAGCAGTTGCGGCGGCAGCGTGCCGAGCGCGGTGGCGAGTGCCTGCCGCTCGTCCGGGGCATAGCCGAAGCCGAATTCCCGCATCGTCGCCGGAGAGAAGCCGCGCTTGTCCAGATAATCGCGCGCCGCGTTGCCGCGCGGGCCGGCCAGTTCGCGCACGAAGAATTCCTGCGCTGCGCCCATCGCGTCGTGCAGCCCGGCGCGGCGCTTTGCCTTCTGCGCCTCTCGCGGGTCGGGTGCGGGCATTTCCATCCCCGCAGTCACCGCCAGTTCCTTGACCGCATCCATGAAGGTGAGGCCGCGCTGGTCGGTCATCCAGCGGATCACATCGCCATGCGCGCCGCAGCCGAAGCAGTGGTAGAAGCCCTTCTGGTCGTTGACCGTGAAGCTGGGCGTCTTTTCGTCATGAAACGGGCAGCACGCCTTCCACTCGCGCCCTGCGCGCTGCAGCTTGGTCGTCCGCATGATGACGCTGGAAAGCGTCACCCGCGTACGCAGCTGATCGAGCCATTGTGGAGAGAGCGCCATTGGATGCGTTCTAGCCGTTCGCACCCGACGAAGTCGAGATACGAACGGCCGGCCGGATCAGGGAGCGGTGTCGTCCTGCTTTTCGACCTTGGGCGGGAAGGGGCCGGTTGCCAGCGCGATCTTTTCGTCCGCGCGCAGCGTGTAGGCTTCCGCCGGGCCTTCGGGCGGCAGGGTGCTCTGCCAGAAGAAGGTGATCGGCTCGCCCGTGCCCCAGTTGTTGCCGCCAACGGCGCGCCACACCAGTGTGCCATTATCGTCTTCGACCCGGATCACGCCATCGGGGCCGATGGCCTTTGCAGCTTGCTCTCGGTCGTAGCCGATCGCGCCGGTGAAGCCGTAAGCCTCGCGCACGGTGGCGAACACCGTCGCTGCCTCCACCTCGTCCAGCCCCACGGGCCGGGTGAAAGGTGGATCATTGGGCTCGTCCGTGCCCGGGGTCACGATATGGACATATGTATAGACCGTCCCTTCGGGCATATCCTCGGGGTCGCAAGTGTCATATTCTTCGGGGCACGCGACATAGCTGACGATATCGCCGATCGACCGCCCGCCCGCGACGATCGAAGCCTCAACTTCCGGCCCCACGGGCCCTTCGATCTTCGGCCCGATCTTCAACTCGCCGAAATCGGACGCCACCAGATTGCGCGGTTCCGACGGTGCATCGCTGGTCAGCGTGGGTGAGGGAGAAGGGGCGGGCTCCGCCTCTTCCGATCCGCCCGAACAGGCGGCCAGTGCCAGCAGTGCGGCACAACAGGCGAAGCGTGAAATCACTGCAACGCCTCTTTCACCCAGCCCGAGGTGCGCGTCATGTCCAGCGTCGCGCCGTGGCGCGCCTTCAATTCGGCCATGACCTTGCCCATCGACTTGATATCGGTTGCACCCAGATCGGTCTTCACCTGGTCGATCGCGGCGCGCGTCTCGGCCTCGTCCATCTGCTTGGGGAGGAATTCCTCGATCACGGCCAGTTCGGCCTCTTCCTGCGCGGCGAGCTCGTCGCGCCCGCCATCGCGGTACATCGCGATCGATTCCTTGCGCTGCTTGGCCATCTTCATCAGCACGTCGGTCACCAGCTCGTCGTCGTTGACCTCGCCCTTGGCGGTGCGCTGCTCGATATCGCGATCCTTGATCTTGGCCTGGATGAGGCGGAGCGCGGCCGTCCGCTCCTTGTTGCCGCCCTTCATTGCGGCGATCGTTTCCTGCTTGATGGTATCGCGAATCATGGTTTCCGGTTTGCCTTTATCTCTTATCTCTTCAGACGAGCGCCTATAACAAATGTTCCTGTGGGTGGGAGACGCTTCACGCGCTTGACGGGCGCGGAGTGCAGGCCTAGCCGGATGGCTTAGCACACATCGCCGGACAAATTTAAAGGAACGGACAAGCCCATGGCTTCAGCCGAGATCACTCCTGCGCAGCCTGAAGGCGCGACGGGCCTGTTGCTTCTTGCCGATGGTACGGCCCTGTGGGGTATCGGCTGCGGAGCCGAGGGAAGCGCCGTTGGGGAGGTGTGTTTCAACACCTCGATGACCGGCTATCAGGAAGTGATGACCGACCCGAGCTATGCCGGGCAGATCGTCACCTTCACCTTCCCGCACATCGGCAATGTCGGCGCGAATCCGGAAGACATCGAGAGCAAGGTTGAGAGCGCGCTTGGCTGCATCATGCGCGAAATTCCCACGGGCCCGAGCAATTTCCGCTCCACGCTCGATCTCGACACCTGGCTGAAGGACGAGGGCAAGATCGGCCTCGCCGGCGTCGACACCCGCGCGCTGACCCGCCTCATCCGTCTGAACGGCGCACCCAATGCGGTGATCGCGCATGCGGCGGACGGCCTGTTCGACCTCGACGCGCTCTTGCAGAAAGCGCGCGAGTGGCCGGGGCTGGAGGGCATGGACCTCGCCCGGCGTGTTTCGCGCAAGGCGCACGAAGGCTGGCGCGGCGGCGCGTGGGAGCTGGGCAAGGGCTACGGCGAGAGCGCGGCGAGCAAGCCGCACGTGGTCGCGATCGACTATGGCGCGAAGGACAATATCTTCCGCCAGCTGGTCCGCGCGGGCGCGCGGGTGACGGTGGTGCCCGCCGAAACCTCGCTGGAGGATGTGCTGGCGCACGAGCCCGACGGCGTGTTCCTCTCCAACGGCCCGGGCGACCCTGCCGCGACCGGCGCCTATGCGGTGCCGGTGATTCAGGGCCTGCTGGAACGTGACGTGCCGATCTTCGGCATTTGTCTGGGCCACCAGCTGCTCGGCCTAGCGGCGGGCGCAAAGACCGCCAAGATGTTCCAGGGCCACCGTGGTGCCAACCATCCGGTGCAGCGTGTGGGTGAGGGCTGGGGCGATGCGACCGGACTGGTCGAGATCACCAGCATGAACCACGGCTTCGCAGTCGACGGCGACACGCTGCCCGCGAATGTCGAGCAGACGCACGTCTCGCTGTTCGACGGCACCAATTGCGGCATCGCGATCAAGGGCAAGCGCGCGTTCGGGGTGCAATATCACCCCGAGGCGAGCCCGGGGCCGCAGGACAGCTTCTACCTGTTCGAAAAGTTCGTGGGGATGCTGGGGTGAAGTCCATTCTTCTCGATCAGGCTCGGTGGGACGAGGCGTGGGATGAAGACCGCGTCGTCCTGACCAGATTGAGAAGAAATGGGGATGTCTCCGACGTCACGCGGCCTGTCGATGTCTCGTTTCGCGGAGATCTGACGGATTTGCAGAGAGTCGCGGAAGCGAGCGCAAACTGGGGCTTCGAGGTTCTGGAACTGATCGAAAAGGACGAGGACGGGAAGCCTTGGCTTTTTTTGGTCCGGCCTCAGAAAACCGACGATGAAACAATGCGCGAGATGGCGATAACCTATCTGCAGATCGAAGATGCCTTCTCTGTGCGGTGCGATGGATGGGGCTGCCTGGCGACAAATGAGCGCGGCCCAATCGGTGACACCAACCCTTCGGAGTATCGGGAAAATTGCGGGGGCATTCCGGTCAGCGGTCGAGTTGCCAACGAAGTGGAACGAGCCAAGGCGACGCTGGACCTCATTCGCGATGAGGGTAGCGATCTGACCGTGGCCCGACATGTGGTCTATTTCTTCTATGGGGACGATCTCGACGCACTTGCCGAAGAGCTGCGATCGTTAGGCTTGCAGGTTCACCGCAAAGGCGATGAGCAATACTGGCACGTGGATAAAAGACATCGCTCTATCGCAGAGACCGGGCGAGATGTTGAGTGGCTGGTCAGCACGGATTGTTTGATGGCGGACAGGTCAGAAATTATCGATGAGCCTTGGCGAACCTCCACGCTTCGGGACCTTTATCTCCTCGCCGAGAAGCACAACGCGATCATGGATGGCTGGCATGCACAGCTCGATTGATGCGTATTTCAACAGCGGACACCGGACCGAGAGGCGCAAATATGCTGACAGTTGCTTCTCTGTCGTCATCGCTGCGGGGGCTATTGTCTTGCGGCAGGATCGCGAGTTCTAACAGGATGTTCGCGCGCTCTCTCTCGATGCTGGCTCTCGGCCTTGCAGCGGCAGCCCCCGCGCTTGCCCAAGCTCCCGCGCCTGCGCAGGAATGGCCCGCGGTCGAACTCGCGCCTGGCGTAATCTTCGCCGCCGATGGCTCGGTCGAGATCGAGGCGGGGCCGGGCGGGGTGCCGGTGGTCACCTTCTGGCGGCCGGTGCTCTTTCGCGAAGAGAGCAAATACCCCGTCGGCGGGCGGATGGATTGCCGCGTGGTCGCCGCCACTCAAGGCTACAGCGACGCCGCCTTCGACCTCGAAGCGACCTACGAAGCTGAAAAAAGCCAGCGCAAGCGCGAGGGGCATATCGAGGAAGACCGCGCGCGCGCCTATGACGGCGACGTGCGCGAGCTCGACATCATCACCCGCCGCCGCAAGCCGCACGATCACCACGTGCTGAGCTACATCGCGATCAAGCGCGACACGCAGCTCGTCCAGATTCGTCGCAATTGTTCCTTCGTCCATGGCTATGAGGTCGGCACGGTCGACTATCTCGCCTACGTCAATCGCTATACCGGCCTGCGCATCGCCGCGCCTAAAACCCCCTCGGAGTCCTGATGCCCAAACGTACCGACATTTCCTCCATCCTCGTCATCGGCGCGGGCCCCATCATCATCGGGCAGGCGTGCGAGTTCGATTACTCGGGCACGCAGGCGATCAAGGCGCTGAAGGAGGAGGGCTATCGCGTCATCCTCGTCAATTCGAACCCGGCGACGATCATGACCGATCCCGAGTTCGCCGACGCGACCTATATCGAGCCGATCACGCCCGAGGTGGTCGAGAAGATCATCGCCAAGGAGAAGCCCGACGCGCTGCTGCCCACGATGGGCGGGCAGACCGCATTGAACTGCGCATTGAAGCTGTTCGAGAGCGGCGCGCTGGAAAAGCACGGCGTGCAGATGATCGGCGCCGATGCAGATGCGATCGACAAAGCGGAGAACCGCCAGCGCTTCCGCGAGGCGATGGACAAGATCGGGCTCGAAAGCGCAGCCAGCGGAGTCGCGCGGAGCGTCGATCAGGCGTTCGAGGTGCTCGAGCGTACCGGACTCCCCTCGATCATCCGTCCCAGCTTCACGCTCGGCGGGACGGGCGGCGGGATCGCCTATAACAAATCGGAATTTGAGCGGATCGTGCGCGAAGGGCTCGATGCGTCGCCCACCACCGAGGTGCTGATCGAGGAATCGCTGCTCGGGTGGAAAGAATACGAGATGGAGGTTGTCCGCGATCGCAACGACAACTGCATCATCATCTGCGCGATCGAGAACGTCGATCCGATGGGTGTGCACACCGGCGACTCGATCACCGTCGCGCCTGCGCTGACGCTGACCGACAAGGAATACCAGATCATGCGCAGCGCCAGCATCGCGGTGCTGCGCGAGATCGGCGTGGAGACGGGCGGCTCGAACGTGCAGTTCGCGGTCAATCCCGAGAACGGCCGCCTGATCGTGATCGAGATGAACCCGCGTGTCTCGCGCTCGTCTGCGCTGGCATCGAAGGCGACTGGCTTCCCCATCGCGCGCGTCGCGGCGAAGCTGGCGGTCGGTTACACGCTGGACGAGATCACCAACGAGATCACCGGCGCGACGCCCGCGAGCTTCGAGCCGACGATCGACTATGTCGTCACCAAGATTCCCCGGTTTGCGTTCGAGAAGTTCAAGGGCGCCGAGCCGGTGCTCTCGACCGCGATGAAGTCTGTCGGCGAGGTCATGGCGATCGGCCGTTCCTTCCCCGAAAGCCTGCAGAAGGCGCTGCGCGGGCTGGAAACCGGGCTCGACGGGCTCGACCCGGTCGAGGAGCTGGAAGACGCCTCGCACGACCAGATCCTCGCCGCGATCAGCCGCCGCACGCCCTCGCGCCTGCTCGGCATCGGGCAGGCGTTCCGCGCCGGTCTGCCGTTCGAAACGATCCGCGAGACGACCACCTATGATCCGTGGTTCCTGCGCCAGATCGAAGCCATCGTTGAGGCGGAGAAGCAGGTCGCCGAAAACGGCCTGCCGCGCGATGCGGCCGAGCTGCGCAAGCTGAAGGCGATGGGCTTTTCCGATGCCCAGCTCGCACGGCTTGCGGTCCAGTCGGTCGGCGCGGCGCCGGGTGCGCAGGCTGCCCGTTCGGGCCTGCTGCACGATGCGATGCAGGCGATGGCGGGCGCGACCAGCGCCGAGGAAGTGCGCAAGCTGCGCCACAAGCTGGGCGTGCTGCCGGTCTACAAGCGGATCGACAGCTGCGCCGCCGAGTTCGAGGCCGTCACGCCCTACATGTATTCGACCTACGAGGCCCCGGCCTTCGGTGCCCCGGCAGACGAATCCGATCCGTCGGATCGCAAGAAGATCGTCATTCTGGGCGGTGGCCCCAACCGCATCGGGCAGGGCATCGAGTTCGACTATTGCTGCGTCCACGCCTGTTTCGCGCTGAGCGATGCCGGGTTCGAGACGATCATGGTCAACTGCAACCCGGAAACCGTCTCGACCGATTACGACACCTCCGATCGCCTCTATTTCGAACCGCTGACTGCGGAAGACGTGCTCGAAATCCTCGCGCGCGAGATGGTGAAGGGGGAGCTGGTCGGCGTGATCGTCCAGTTCGGCGGCCAGACCCCCCTCAAGCTGGCGCAGGCGCTGGAGGACGAGGGCATTCCGATCCTCGGCACCAGCCCCGACGCGATCGACTTGGCCGAGGACCGTGAGCGTTTCGCGAAGCTGGTCAACAAGCTGAAGCTGATGCAGCCCGACAACGGCATCGCCAAGAGCCGCGATGAAGCCGCCGCCGCCGCACGCAAGATCGGCTATCCCGTGCTGCTGCGCCCGTCCTACGTGCTCGGCGGCAGCGCGATGCAGGTGGTCGATTCCGAAGCCCAGCTGGACGACTACATTGCCAGCGCGGTGAAGGTGTCGGGCGAAAGCCCGGTGCTGGTCGACCAGTATCTGCGCGATGCGATCGAATGCGATGTCGACGTGCTGTGCGACGGGACCGACATCGTGGTCGCCGGCGTGATGCAGCATGTCGAGGAAGCGGGCGTACACTCGGGCGACAGCGCCTGCACCCTGCCGCCCTATTCGCTGAGCGCGGAAGTGGTCGAGGAGATCGAGCGCCAGTCCGAAGCGCTGGCGCGCGAGCTCAAGGTGGTTGGCCTGATGAACGCGCAGTTCGCGGTCAAGGAAGGCGAAATCTACCTGATCGAGGTCAACCCGCGCGCAAGCCGCACGGTGCCGTTCGTCGCCAAGACGATCGGGCAGCCGATCGCCAAATATGCTGCGCGGATCATGGCGGGCGAGAAACTGGCCGACCTGCCGCCGATCACGCGCGAGCTGGATTATGTCGCGGTCAAGGAAGCCGTGTTCCCCTGGGGCCGCTTCCCCGGCGTGGACCCGGTTCTCTCACCCGAGATGAAATCCACCGGCGAGGTGATGGGGCTGGACCGCGAATTCGCGATGGCCTTTGCGAAGGCGCAGTTGGGCGCAGGGATGATCTTGCCGCGCGGGGGCAGGGCGTTCGTGTCCGTAAAGGATAGCGACAAGCCGGCAATCGTCGATGCGGTGCGCGAACTGGTGGAGGACGGGTTCGAGATCGTCGCGACCGGTGGCACCCACGCCTACCTCGCCGATCAGGGCCTCCCGGTCACGCTGGTCAACAAGGTTGCTCAGGGTCGCCCGCATATCGTCGACCGGATCATCGACCACGAAATCGACCTGATCCTGAACACGACCGAAGGCTGGCAGAGCCTGCGCGACAGCCAGTCGATCCGCGCGAGCGCGCTCGAACACAAGGTGCCGTACTTCACCACGGCGTCTGCCGGGCGCGCAGCTGTGGAGGCGATTACTGCCCTTACGTCTCAACCGCTTGAAGTTCGCTCTCTGCAATCCTATTATTCCGGGACCTGACGTCCGCTCTCCTCCCCGAAAACCGCTCCTTGCCTCTACCGCCCCGATCCGGGCGCGGCGCAGGCGGGACTTTCGGAAAAGATGTGGCGGGCGTGCAGACCATTTAGGATAGATCGGGGGTACCCATGGAAAAAGTTCCGATGCTGGCAGAAGGCTATGAGCGGCTTACGACCGATCTTAAAGCCCTGCGCGCGGAACGTCCGAAGATCGTCGACGCGATTGAAGAAGCGCGTGCACATGGCGATCTTTCGGAAAACGCCGAATATCACGCCGCGAAGGAACGTCAGGGTCAGGTCGAGGCGCAGATCGCCGAGATCGAGGACCGCGTAACCCGCGCGCAGATTATCGATCCCTCGACCTTGTCTGGCGACAAGGTGGTGTTCGGGGCAACCGTGACCCTGCTGGACGAGGACGACAAGCCGATCAAATACCAGATCGTCGGCCAGACCGAAGCGGACGCAAAGTCAGCCCGCATCTCTTACAATTCGCCTTTGGCGCGCGCGCTGATCGGGAAGAAGGTGGGTGAAGAGGTCGAGGTGACGGTGCCGTCGGGCGACAAGTTCTACCTCGTCGACAAGATCGAATTTATCTGAGCCTGCCGGCCTGACCCGCTTGAACTGCGGTGTCAGGCCAGGGCCTTCTCCATCGCATAATTGTGGATCGGCACGCTGCGGCCCGCGTGTTCGATCGCAAAGTCGCGTCTGTGCTCCACGCGATAGCCTGCCCGCTCGAACGCAGGGCGGGCCAGCTCGCTTGCTTCGGTATAGAGCCGCGGTGCGCGCGCATCCCGGGCGAACCGTTCGGCGCGGGCTAGCAGCTGTTCTGCCAGACCGCGCCGGGTGTGGCCGGGATCGCAGTAGAGATGGTCGACGTGGCAGCCATCGGCCTCCGGTACTTCCAGAAGCGTGTAGGCGCAGGGGTGGTCGCCTTCGTCCGCCGCGATGAAGATCGTCTGCCCATCGCGCACCCGCTCGATAAAGTAGCGGTCGTCGCCATGGCGCGCGGCCCACGCCGCCACCTGATCGCGCGAATAGGCGCGCGGACCGATCAGCTCGATCGCGCGCACGGCGATGGTCGCCAGCGCATCCGCGTCATCCTCGCGGAAAAGACGGATGCGATAGCTCATGCGTGAGCAGGTCGCGCGCGGACGCTCAGGCTGCCGGTTCGAGCAGCTTGTGAATGTGGACGATCACGTATTTCATTTCCGCATCGTCGACCGTGCGCTGCGCATTGGCACGCCAAGCTTCCTCGGCCTGTTCGTAGGTGCTGAACACGCCCACCACGTGGATGCTCTCCGGGTCCTGAAACTCGACCGAGCGCGGGTCTTTCACCCGGCCGCCCATCACCAGATGGAGCAACTGGGGGGAGGTGGTTTCCTGAACGTTGTTGTCCGAATTTTGCGACATCGGGGGCCTTCCGCTGAGTTTGAAATGGATATGAAAAGGGCCCGCACGCCTTAACGCGCGCGGGCCCAAAAACAACAAGCTGTGCAGGAGCAATCCCGCACGCGCGTTATCCGACTAGAAGGGCAGGGCGGACTTGAGATCGCGATAGCTGCGTCCGGCCTTGCGCGCCGCACGGCGACCGGCGTGACGCGCGGCGTCCTTCTGGCGATCGGCATAATACGCCGCGTTACGACGGGCCGCACGGCTGCCGAAGGCGACATCGTCGCCGAAGTCGACCAAGCGGTCACCGCCGTGGCGGGTGGCATCGCCGACCTTGCTCGCCATGCCGCTGGCATAGGCCATCCCCAGATCGGCCAAGTGATCGGCAAAGCCGACCGCGCGACCTGTCAGTTCGCGGCCTTTGGAGGTACGCGAGCCGATCGCGAGACCGATCAGGGCAACGGCACTGACGGTCAGGATCGGGTGTTCCTTGACGAATTCGGTCGCGCTGTCCGTCGCGTCGCGCGCCATGTCAGCAAGGCTGCGTTCTTCGTTGCGGCGTTCGCTCTGTTCGATCTTGCGGCGCAATTCGTCGCGCTGTTCCTGGGTGCTCATGCTTGGTCTCCAGCCTTAAAAGTGTGCTTTGATTGTAAAGCGCTGGGACTGCGCGAGAGTTCCGGGTTTAACCCGGCGGTCAGTCGATTTCGTCCCACGCATAGTCCTCATCGTCCGATTCATCGGACCGGCCACCGCCCAGCGCCCACCAGCCGATCACCGCCGCGATCACGGCGCCGATGCCGTAGGAGGCCGGTTTGTGCTTCTCGGCCAGCTCCTTGCCTTCTTCGAAGATGTCGGTCGCGCCGAGCAGGGCGGAGTTGGCGATCCGGGCGACGATGCCCTTTTCCTCTACATCGCCCTTCAGGTGATCAATGTCATCCTTGACCAGCGCGCGCGCCGCATCGCGCAGCGCGCGGTCTTCTTCCATCCGGGCCTTGTGCGGCTTCATGCGCCGTCCCCCTTGAAGGCCTGGCTGACCCGCTTGAAGCGCGAACGTGCGACCAAGCCGACGATGATCATCAGCACCAGCAGGGTGCCGACCACCGCAGCGACCGCGACGAATGGCCCGATGATCGGCGCAAGCGCGATGATCAGCCCCACGACCAGCCCAATGAGGGCAAGGTGCAGGAAGGCCAGCGCGCCCAGCGCGAAAACGATGCCCGACCCGGTCTCGCGCGAGGCATAGCTCGCCCGCGACTTCTGGAAGGCGACTTCGGCTTCCAGATAGGTCTTGCCGTCCTCGTAGAGCGCATAGGCATCGTCGAACAGCGAACCCAGCGGCTCTTCGTGAGCGCGGGTCGTTTCTGGATGCGGTGTCTCGGGGTTCAGGTTCGGGTTAAGGGAGCCTGCCGCATCGTGAGACGCGGCAGGCTGGTGGTGATGATCGCTTCGATCCGGCACAGCCCCTCCTCGCCGGCTCCGCTCAGCGGCGGAACATGCGGGCGAGGACGTAGCCGCCGAACGCCGCGAGGCCGACGGACAAGCCGGGATTCTTGCGCACGAACTGGCGCGCTTCGTCACCCAGTTCGTCGTAGGACTTGGTGTCGATATGGCTCGCCGCATCCTGCAGGCCGCGGGCGGCGTTGCGGGCGTGGTCGCCATATTTCGGGCCGAAATTGTCGTCGATCTTGGCCGCGTTCTCGGCGACCAGCCTGCTCAGCGAGGTGAGCGCTTCGCTCGCCTTGTGCTTGCCTTCGACGGCCAGTTCGCCGCCCTTGGCCAGCGCCTGATCCTTGTATTCGCTGCTCTTGGCGGCGGCCTGTTCCTTGTAGACCTGCGCGCGCTGGCTGGCTTCGCCGCGCAGCGCCTGGGCACCGGCCTTGGCCTCGTCGAGCGCGGAGTTGAAGCGCGACTTGGCTTCTTCCTTGCCGCCGAGCGTTCCTTCGGCAGCGGCCGAGCCGGCGGGGGCACCCGCGGCATCGGTGGTCAGCGGAACCGCACTGGTGTCGTTGATCTTGTCGTCAGTAGCCATGGGTGTTTCCCTCTTATTGCAATTCGTATTCGACAGGCCGAACGCGGCTCCGTCCTCGTATGTTGCAACGCAGCTTGCATGGGTTCGTTCCACCGCATAAGCCGCGCCGAAACCAAGGTCGGCCCGTATTCTCCGGCCTGGATAGCATGACTGAGACCGGAGGCCCAATGACTGCCATTATCGACCTGCACGCGCGCGAAATTCTCGACAGCCGGGGGAATCCGACCGTCGAAGTGGATTGCCTGCTGGAAGACGGCAGCTTCGGCCGCGCCGCGGTGCCCTCGGGCGCATCGACCGGCGCGCACGAAGCGGTGGAACTGCGCGATGGCGACAAGGATCGCTATCTGGGCAAGGGCGTCACCAAGGCGATCGACGCGGTCAACAACGACATCGCCGATGCCCTGCTGGGCGTGGACGCGGAGGACCAGCGCGACATCGACACGATGCTGATCGCGCTCGACGGGACAGAGAACAAGAGCCGCCTGGGCGCCAACGCGCTGCTGGGCACCAGCCTCGCGGTGGCGAAGGCCGGTGCCAATGCGCGCGGCCTGCCGCTCTACAGCTATGTCGGCGGTGTGTCCGCGCATGTCCTGCCGGTGCCGATGATGAACATCATCAATGGCGGCGAACATGCCGACAACCCGATCGACATTCAGGAATTCATGATCATGCCCGTCGGCGCGCCCACGCTCGCCGAAGCGGTGCGGTGGGGCGCGGAGGTGTTCCACACGCTCAAGAAGGAACTGAGCGCCAAGGGCCTGTCCACCTCGGTGGGCGACGAGGGCGGATTCGCCCCCAATATCGGCAGCACGCGCGATGCGCTCGACCTGATCATGCAGTCGATCGAGAAGGCCGGGTTCGCACCGGGCAGCGACATCGTGCTGGCGCTGGATTGCGCATCGACCGAGTTCTTCAAGGACGGCAAGTATGTGCTGGCAGGCGAAGACGCGACGCTCTCGGGCGTCGAGATGGCGGACTACCTCGCCGCGCTGTGCAACGACTACCCGATCCGCTCGATCGAAGACGGCATGGCCGAAGACGATTTCGAAGGCTGGAAGGCGCTGACCGACAAGATCGGAAACAAGGTCCAGCTGGTCGGCGACGATCTGTTCGTGACCAACCCCGCGCGCCTGCGCGACGGGATCGCGCGCGGCCTCGCCAACTCGCTGCTGGTCAAGGTCAACCAGATCGGCACGCTGTCCGAAACGCTGGACGCGGTCGATATCGCGCACCGCGCAGGCTACACCGCCGTGATGAGCCACCGTTCGGGCGAAACCGAGGATTCGACTATCGCCGACCTCGCCGTCGCCACGAACTGCGGGCAGATCAAGACCGGCAGCCTCGCCCGGTCGGACCGGCTCGCCAAGTACAACCAGCTGATCCGGATCGAGGAAGAGCTGGGCGACAGCGCGCATTACGCAGGCCACGCCTGTTTCGGTCGCCTGGCGCGCTGACCCGGGAAGGGCGGGGGCGGTTTTTCGACCAAACCCACCATTCTTTCGACGAGCCGCGATTGCGGCAGCCGAATCAGGGGCCTAGATCGGCCCTCGCAGAAGACCCGACGCTCTGCCGGGCCGCGAGGATTCCCCTATGAAAACACGTCTCATCGCCGCGCTGATGCTCGGCACCGCTGTCGCCACGCTTGGCCCTGTCGCCTGCAACAGCCCCGACGCGAGCGAGCAGGTCGCCTCAACCCCCGGCACCGAACTTGGCATCCGGCCCGACTGGATGGATACCTCGGCCAATCCGGGCGACGACTTCTTCCGCTATGCCGACGGCAAGTGGTACGATGAGACGGAAATCCCGGCAGACCGGTCGAGCGTGGGCGGGTTCTTCATCGCCGACCAGCAGACCGAAAAGAACATCGCCGCGCTGATCAAGGAAATCGTCAGCTCCGATCCCGAACCCGGCACCGACGCGGCCAAGGTCAAGAAATTCTACCAGGCCTTCCTCGACACCAAAGCGATCGACGCTGCGGGCATGAAGCCGATCCAGGCGGACCTGAACCGCTTCGAGGGCATTTCGGACAAGCAGCAGCTGGCCAAGGTGCTCGGCAGCCAGGTTCGCGCCGATGTTGACCCGCTCAACGCGACCGATTTCGAGACCGAGAACCTGTTCGGCGTGTTCGTGACGCAGGCACTCAAGGGTGGCGAAGTGGTCCCCTACATCCTGCAGGGCGGCCTCGGCCTGCCCGAGCGGGAATATTACCTCTCCTCCGACGCCAAGATGGCGGGGCTGCGCGGCGACTATCAGACCTACATCGCCAACCTGCTGAAAGCGGCGGATATCGACGATGCCGATGCCAA
This sequence comes from Citromicrobium bathyomarinum, assembly GCA_001306305.2. NCBI lineage: Bacteria > Pseudomonadati > Pseudomonadota > Alphaproteobacteria > Sphingomonadales > Sphingomonadaceae > Citromicrobium > Citromicrobium bathyomarinum. The sequence goes on along the minus strand of CP155577.1, from coordinate 2,024,615 downwards.
GGCGAAGCGGATCTACGATCTGGAGATGAAGATCGCCCGGGCGCATGTCAGCCGCGAGGATAGCGACGACTGGGCCACCGCCAGCTCGCTGTGGTCGAAGAAGGACTTCGAGGCGAAGGCGCCGGGCATGGACTGGGACGCCTTCTTCAAGGCGGCGCAGCTCGACGGTTTCAAGACCTTCGACGCCTACCACCCGAGCGCGATCACCGGGCTTTCCAAACTGGTCGAAAGCGAGCCGCTGGAGGCGTGGAAAGACTGGCTGGTGTTCCACCAGATCAACGCCAACACCGCCGTGTTGCCGACCAAGCTCGACCAGATGAGCTTCGATTTCTACGGCAAGACCCTGTCGGGCACCGAGCAGCAGCGCCCGCGTGACAAGCGCGCGCTGGCCGCGGTCAACACCTACATGGGGGATGCGCTCGGCAAGCTCTACGTCGAGAAATACTTCCCGGCCTCGGCCAAGGCCGAGATCGAGGGCATGGTCGACAATATCAAGGATGCCTTCGCCAACCGCATCGAAGCGGTCGACTGGATGGCGCCCGAGACCAAAGCCGAAGCCAAGAAGAAGGTCGAAACCATGGAAGTCGGCGTCGGCTATCCCGACGAGTGGACCGACTACGACAGCCTGACGATCAAGGAAGGCGATGCCTATGCAGACGTGCAGGCGGCGGAAAAGCTGCGTTATCGTCAGCAGCTGGCCAAGGTGGGCAAGCCGCTCGACAAGGGTGAGTGGTGGATGAACGCGCAGCTGGTCAACGCGGTGAACCTGCCGGTCCAGAACGCGCTGAACTTCCCCGCCGCGATCCTGCAGCCGCCGTTCTTCGATCCCAAGGCGGACCCGGCCTATAACTACGGCGCGATCGGTGCGGTCATTGGCCACGAGATCAGCCACAGCTTCGACAATAATGGCGCCGCGTTCGACTCGACCGGCGCGATGCGCGACTGGTGGACCGATGCCGACCGCAAGAAGTTCGAGGAAGCAGGCAAGGCTCTGGCCGACCAGTACGATACGTACGAACCGTTCCCCGGCCTCAACGTGAAGGGCGAACTGACGCTGGGCGAGAACATCGCCGACATCGCGGGGCTTCAGGCGGCCTATGATGCCTATCACGCCTCGCTCGGCGGCAAGGAAGCGCCCGTGATCGACGGGTTCACCGGCGATCAGCGCTTCTTCATCGCCTATGCGCAGACCTGGGCGACCAAGATGCGCGAAGCCGCGCTGCGCCAGCGGATCGCGACCGACGGGCACGCGCCGGGCCAGTACCGTGCGCTGACCGTGCGCAACATGGATGCCTGGTACAAGGCATTCGACGTGAAGGAAGGCGACAAGCTGTACCTGCCGCCCGAAAAGCGCGTGAAGGTCTGGTAACAGCGATCAGGCGGAGGAGGGTGCGTGGCTCTCCTCCGCCTCCACTTCCTCTTCGGCCTCTTGCTCGAGCCGTTCGAGCTTCTCGATCTTCTTCCGGCTCTTGGGGCTGAGCAGGTACTGCCACACGCCCCATGCGTTGATCAGCAGCAAGATCGCGTTCATCGCCGCGATGGGGATGGCATTCTCGATCAGGCCTGAGGCAACCCACGTCACCGCAACCGCGCAGAACAGGACGAAGCCCCAACCGGTCGCCTTGCGACCGAGGTCGGCGGCAATCAGTCCTGCGGCGATCATCGTGCCGATCGCGGCGATCCATTCGAGCGGTCCGTTCATGACCGCACCAATTCGTGAGGCGCCAGCCACGCCCCGCAATTAGGGAAGGTTAGCTTCGGTCGGCGAACCTGCCTGCGATATCGAGCAGCGCGATGGCAGCCTTCGCCGCTTCGCCGCCCTTGTTCTTCTGCGCCGGATCCGCGCGAACCTGCGCCTGGATCTCGTTCTCGACCGTGATGATCCCGTTGCCGATCGCAATCCCGTCCATCGTCAGCGCCATGATCGCGCGGGCACTTTCGCCGGCGACGATTTCGAAGTGATAGGTCTCACCCCGGATGACCACGCCGATGGCGACGAAGCCATCGTACTGGCCGCTCTCCGCCGCGAGCGCGATGGCGCCGGGGATTTCGAGCGCGCCGGGAACGGTCAGCACGTCGGCCTGGTGTCCGGCGTCTTCCAGCGCGGCACGCGCGCCTTCGATCAGCTTATCGTTCAGCTCGGCGTAGAAACGCGCTTCGACGATCAGGAAACGGGCCATCAAATTACTCCGGAATAGGGCGTTCGCCCACCACGGTGATGCCATAGCCTTCGAGGCCGATCACATTGCGGTGGGAATTGGTCAGCAGGGTCATTTCGGATACGCCGAGATCGGCAAGGATTTGCGCACCGATACCATATTCGCGCAGGTCCCCGCTCGCAGGCCGGCCGGCGACTTCCGCCTGCAGCTTGTCGGGCTGGCCCGGCATCAGGCACACGATCAGCCCGCTGCCTTCATCGCCGATCGTGCGCATTGCGCGCTGCAGGGTGTCGCGCTTGTCTCCCGACCGGCCGAGCACGTCGTCGAACAGAGAGATGCGGTGCATGCGCACAAGAGTGGAGCGGTCGGAATGGACCTGCCCCTTCTGCAGCACCACGGAGACGCTACCATCCACCGTGCTGCGATAGTTGATCGCCCGCCATTCGCCGCCATGCGCGCTGGTGAAGGTGCTTTCGCCAGCACGTTCCACGAGGTGGTCGTGCTTCATGCGGTATTCGATCAGATCGCGGATGGTCCCGATCTTGAGCCGGTGGCGACGGGCGAAGTCGATCAGATTGTCGAGCCGGGCCATCGTCCCGTCTTCATTCATGATCTCGCAGATCACGCCCGAGGCGTTGAGCCCGGCGAGGCGCGAGATGTCGACCGCGGCTTCGGTATGCCCCGCGCGCACCAGCACGCCGCCGTCGCGCGCGATCAGCGGGAAGACATGGCCCGGGGTCACGATATCCTGCGCACCGCGGGTCGGGTCGATCGCCACCGCAATGGTCCGCGCGCGGTCGGCGGCGCTGATCCCGGTGGTGACGCCCTCGCGGGCTTCGATGCTGACGGTGAAGGCGGTTTCGTGGCGGCTGCCGTTGCTGCGGCTCATCAGTTCGAGGCCCAGCGCTTCGACCCGCTGGCGCTGCAGCGTCAGGCAGATCAGGCCGCGCCCGTGGGTCGCCATGAAGTTGACCGCATCGGGCGTCGCCATCTGCGCGGGGATGACGAGATCGCCTTCGTTCTCGCGATCCTCGTCGTCGACCAGTACGAACATGCGGCCGTTGCGCGCTTCCTCGATGATTTCCTCGATCCCGACGAGCACGGGCGTCTCATCCTGCGCGTCGAGGAACGCGTCGAGCTTGCGCAGCGTCTCGGCGGTGGGGTTCCAATCGTCGTCCCCGCAATCGCGCAGGGTGTTGGCGTGGAGCCCTGCCGCACGGGCTAGGGCGGCGCGGGTCATGCTGCCGGAGGCGATGGCTTCGCGGACTCGGATAATGGTCGATTCGCTCATGGCAAAGGCCGCTATCACATTATGATGTGACAGCCAAAGCCTGAATGACACATTGGCATGTTGGGCTTGGGCGGAGTAACTGCCCTGACCGACAATTATAGCGCGTTCGCGCGGATCAATGTCGAGGGGCGACTCACTCGCGCAATTGAGAGGGCAGTCTCAGGTCACTCTGGCCTTGCTCGCCCTGTTGCTGGGACGGACTTGTTCAGGAGGTTACCCCGCTGGTCGACACTGCGCCCGAGGTCGATCGCTTTGCGGTCCCCACCATCGCGCCCGGCACGCCTGCCAGCCTGCTGCGCCGCCGCCCGGACATCGCCGTGGCCGAAGCACAGCTGTACGCCGCGACCGCTAAGATCGGCGTACAGACCGCAGGTCTGTTCCCGGACGTCGGCCTGACGGGGATTGTCGAGCTGCTCACCGGCAATCTCTCGAGACTGATTTTGACCGACAGCATCCAGGCCGTGGGGCAGGGGCAGGTGAGTTTTCCGATTCTCGATTTCGGGCGTGGCAAGACGCTGGTGGGCTAGGCCAAAGCGTCCGCCGACGAGAGCTACCTGACCTGTCAGCGCACCGTTCTGGTCGCCATGAACGACACCGAAACCGCGCTGAGCCAGGTGGCGACCGCCCGCAGGGCGCGGGACCCCGCATCGCGTATCGCGAGGCAGAGGCCAGCCTGGTGCAGGCAGAGGCGACGCTGCGCATGGCCACTGTTCCCTTGTTCAAGGCGCTGGGCCTGCCGGCACGCAATCTGGGCAGATGGCGAATATGCAAACCGCAGCCCGTTGACATCCGCGCTGCGGTTAATCGTCACCAGACCCGACGGAAAAGAGCCCGTGATCGATGTGATTTAATGGGTGGGGAGGTGGTGGACGCACTAGGGTTCGAACCTAGGACCCGCTGATTAAGAGTCAGCTGCTCTACCAACTGAGCTATGCGTCCACACCGGCCTGCTTGGTGAAGGCCGCGCCGTCGATCACGCTTGCGATTCGTCGGCGGGAGGCGGTCACATAGGGCCTGTGGCGAAACGTGCAAGCCCCCAATTGCACATCGACCCAATCAATCGGCCCAATCAGCTCGAAAGCAGGCCGCCACCGTGCCGCTGCGTGTTCCAGCGATAGACCATCATCAGCACGCCAAGGCACATCATGTTGGTCAGCATCGACGATCCGCCATGGCTCATGAAGGGAAGGGGAATGCCCACCACCGGGGCCATGCCCATCACCATCATCAGGTTGATCGCGATGTAGAAGAACATCGTGGCGACCATCCCTGCGGCCAGCAGACGATCGAACCGGTTCTGGGCATTGCGCGCGACGGAGAGCCCCCAGGCGAGGATCAGGCCGAAGCACACGATCACGAACAGCCCGCCGAGGAAGCCCCATTCCTCCGCCATCGTCGCAAACACGAAGTCGGTGTGCGGCTCTGGCAGATATTGCAGGTGGCTTTGCGAGCCTTCGTTGAAGCCCTTGCCGGAAAAGCCGCCCGAGCCGATCGCAATCTTCGACTGGGTGATGTGGTAGCCGCTGCCCAGCGGATCGCTTTCGGGATCGAGGAAGGTGGTCACGCGGCGCTGCTGATAAGGTTTGAGCGCGAAGCTGTAAGCCAAAGGCACCGCCACCGCGCCAAGCGCGCCCGCGCCCAGGAACCAGCTCATCGGCAGCCCTGCGAGGAACATGACAACCGCACCCGAGAACAGGATCGCCAGCGCCGTGCCGAGGTCCGGCTGCATCAGCACCAGCAGCACGGGCAGGGCGATGATCACGCCTGCGGGCAGCAACGCCCTCCACGAACCGATCATGCCGGTCGGCAGCGTGTCGTAGAACCGGGCGAGGGCGAGGGCGACCGCGGGCTTCATCAGCTCCGATGGCTGGATCCGGATCGGCCCGACCTCGAGCCAGCGCTGGCTGCCGCCGCCCAGCGACCCGGCCGCCTCCACCGCGACAAGCAGCAACAGCACTATGATATAGCCCGGATAGGCCATCAGCTTGACGAAATCGCGCGGCATGCTGGCGATGATGAGAGCCATCACCATGGTTATCGCGAAGCGCAGCAGATGCGTGTCGGCAAAGGGCGAGAAATTGCCTCCGGCCGCCGAATAGAGCACCGCCGCACCGAAGAAGGTGAGCAGGATCAGCGGGGTCAGCATCGCCCATGGCTGGCGCGCGATGGGGGCGGGGATGATCGAGCTCACTGTGCGTTCCCCTGTGACTGCGCGCCGCCATCGGCCGGGCTATCGGCCGCAACGTCGGCATCGGGCCGGCGGGGGCGGCGAGGATTGTCGCGCGCGAAGGCTTCGCTGCGCTGCGCGTCGAGCCGGGCTTCGGCCTCGACCTTCGCCTGTATCTCGCGGTCGAGCGGCGGGCTCGCCGGGACAGCCTCACCTGCAGCGCGGGCATATTCGGCGTAGCGGCGCTGGAGCCGCTGCTGCGCCGTGCCGCCCCACTGCTCTTCGAAGCCGCGCAGTGCGTCCATCCCCTTCTGCGGGTCGAAGAGGAAGGTCATCACGTCGCGCGCAATGGGGTAGGCGGAACCCGACCCACCGCCATGCTCGATCACCACCGCGCCTGCATAGCGCGGGTTGTCGAACGGGGCGAAGAAGATGAACAACCCGTGGTCGCGATACTTCCAGGGGCCGGTCTTGCCGTTGGACACGCTCAGCGAGACGACCTGCGCGGTCCCCGTCTTGCCCGCGATCAGCACGTCGTCGATCGGCAGCCGCGCGCGCCCGGCGGTGCCGGGGCCGTTGACCACGTCGCTCATCGCCTTGCGGATATAGGCGATCTGGTCCGGCTTGAAGTCGAGTGAGGCAAAAGGCTTGGTCCGGTTGCTTTTGAGCAAGGACGGCTCGACATGCCGTCCGGTCGCGATACGCGTCGCCATCACCGCCAGCTGCAGCGGGTTGGTGAGGTAATAGCCCTGGCCGATCGAGGCGTTGACCGTGTCGTAGGGCTGCCATTGCTGGTCGTACTTCTTCAGCTTCCATGCCGGGTCGGGCACGGTGCCGTAGAACTGGCTGGCCACCGGCAGGTCGAATTCCTGCCCGAGGCCGAACTGGCGCGCATAGGCGGCAACCTTGTCGAACCCGACCTTCTGCGCGAAGTGATAGAAATAGCTGTCGCACGACTGGTAGATGCCCTTGGCCATGTCGACCCGGCCATGGTTGCTCCAGCAGTTGAAGAAGCGATTGCCGATCCGGCGACCGCCGCCGCAGATGATCGATTCGTTCGGGTCGATCCCTTCATGCATGAAGGCCATCGCGTGCATCGGCTTGACCGTCGAGCCTGGCGGATAGAGGCCCTTGAGCACCTTGTTGCGAAGCGGCACCCGGTCGTTTTCGCTCAGCATCGCATATTCGACGCTGCCGATACCGTCGGAGAAGCTGTTCGGATCGAAACTGGGCATCGAGGCCATGCACAGCAGATCGCCGGACTCGCAGTCCATCACCACCACGGACCCGCTTTCGAGGCCCAGACGGCGGGCTGCGTAGTCCTGCAAGGGACCGTCGATGCTCAGCTGGATCGGGTCGCCCTGTACGTCGGGCCGGGTGGACAGATCGCGCACGATCCGGCCCGATGCGGTCACCTCAACCCGGCGCGCGCCAGGTTTGCCGCGCAGGGTCTTCTCAAACTGCTTTTCGAGCCCGTCCTTGCCGATCTTGTAACCCGGCGTGATCAGCAGCGGATTGCGATCTTCCTCGAACTCCTCGCGGCTCGCCGCGCCGACATAGCCGATCAGGTGGCCGACCGAGGTGCCCGTGGGGTAATAGCGGGAGAATCCGCGCTGAGGCACGACGCCGGGCAGCTCTGGCAGGCGGATGCTGACCGCAGCAAACGCGTCGTAGTCGAGCCCGCTGGCGACTTCGATCGGGGCATAGCCGGCGGATTCGTCCAGCTTGGCGCGCAGATCGCGCATCTTCGCATCGTCCAGCTTCAGCAGCCGGCCAAGGGTCGCCAGCTCACGCTCTGGCTCCTGAAGGCGCTCGGGGATGATATCGACGCGGAAGTCCGCTTCGTTGGAGGCCAGCGGTGCGCCGTTGCGGTCGAGGATCCAGCCCCGGCGCGGCGGGATCAGCGTCAGATTGACGCGGTTGCTCTCGCTCTCGACGCGGTACTTGTCGTTCTCCGCGATGGCCAGATAGCCCATCCGCGCGGCCAGCAGGATGCCGACCGACAGGCCGCCTACGCCAAGCACGAAGCTGCGCCGGTCGAAACTGTTGGTCAGCGTGCTCTCGTTGAGCACTTGCTTGGTAAGGCCGAAGGACATCAGGTGGCGGTCCGGAAACGCATGAGGCGAAGCTTGTCTAGGCGTGAAACGATAAACGCGATGAACGGGTAGGCGATGAGCGATAGCAGCAGCTGCGGGGCCACGACCGCCAACAGCGGAAGCCCCAGGGTGCTGCCGGAGATCAGCATCGTCCCGACGATATAGATGACGGTGATGATCGCCGCGATCAGCCAGTCCTGCGCGAAGCCGCGCCAGGGGAAGCGGATGTCGATGATCTCGATCGCCATCATGGTCGCCGAGAAGAACAGGATACCCGATCCGAATGGCTGGCCACTGAACAGATCGTCCCACATGCCGAAAATGATCCCCGCCCAGATCGGCAGCACACCCGGCCGAAGCAGCCGCCACGCGAGCAGGAACAGGAAGCCGATCGGCGGCAGCAGCGGCCCACCGACAGCGATCGGTACGCTTTGGAGATAGGACGCGAGCATGATCGTCGCCCATGGGACGAAGACCAGCAGGAAGGGGGAGTGGTCCCGGTTGATCTGGCGCCCGTTCCGTTCGCTGCGCTGGCTGTAGGCGCGGCGTTCGATCATGGTGTGACCACGCCGCCGCTCTCCGTAGCGGGTGCATCGGGATTATCGCCGTTACCCGCGTCCACGGTCCGGTTCGATCCGATCGCTTCCTCGATCGGAGTGCGCGCACCACGCAGCGCCTCGGGCTGCCAGGTCGGCTCCACCGCGACGAAATCGGTTGCCGCAGGGTTGCTGATGATCCGTGCGACCGCGCCGTCGTCGGTCAGGCTGGTGACAATCGCCACCGCGATGCCCGGGCGGTAGAGCCCGCCCGCGCCGCTGGTGACGAACACGTCGCCCCGCTTGAGCGGATTGATGCCCAGGTTGATCAGGCGAATGTTGATCAGCCCGTCGCCGCGCCCTTCGGCAAAGGCGACCGTATTGTCGCCTGCGCGCCGCACGGGCAGCACGCTTTCGGTGTCGGTGATCAGCATGACGCGCGAGCTGTTGCCCGCCGCCTCCAGCACGCGGCCCACGATGCCGCGTTCGCTGCGCACGGGCATTCCGGGCCGCACACCGTCGTTTCGGCCCGCGCCGAGATACGCAAAGCGGCGCGTGCTGGAGCTGCTGGAGCCGACCAGGCGTGCGACTGCCACGGGTTTCACGTCGGTTTCGTTGAGGCCGAGCAGCGCCTTGAGCCGCGCGTTCTCCTCTTCGATCGCGCGCGCTTCGGCGAGGCGAATGCGCGCGATCTCGACCTCTTTCTTCAGCTCGGCATTCTGCTGCCCCGCCTCGAGATAGCCCTGCACGGATTCGATGAACCCGCGCCCGCCACTGCGGGCGCCGGCATTGACCGTCGAGACAGGCTGGGTCGCATCGCCGAACAATCCGCGCAGACCGCTGAAAGAGGCCGGCTGGATGATCGAGATGACGATCAGGACAATGCCGAGCACGATGCCCGACAAGGCGACCACGTAACCGGTGAAGACACCGTACTGCGCCTTCTTGGAATGCCCCGAAACCCGCTGTTTCGAGCCCGACAGGGCCATAATTCCTCCGTCCGGTAAGGTCCCGGTTGCTTTACGCAGTCATCAACACGCCGCGGTACACAGGGTCTTCCATCGCGCGGCCGGTGCCGATCGCGACGCAGGACAGCGGATCTTCCGCAATGCTGACGGGAAGGCCCGTCTCTTCGCGCAGATGCTCGTCCAGGCCGGTGATCAGCGCACCACCGCCGGTCAGCACGATGCCCTGGTCCACGATGTCGGCGGCAAGCTCGGGCGCAGTGTTTTCCAGCGCAATTCGCACACCCTCGACGATCGCACCGATAGGCTCGCTCAGGGCTTCGGCGATATGCGATTGATTGATGGTGATCTCTTTCGGAACACCATTGACCAGATCCCTACCCTTGATGGTGATCTGCTCGCCAATGCCATCTGCAGGGGCCACGGCCACGCCGTAGTCCTTCTTGATCCGCTCTGCGGTCGATTCACCGATCAGCAGATTGTGGTGGCGGCGCACGTAGGAAACGATCGCTTCGTCCATCTTGTCACCGCCGGTGCGCACGGAAGTGGTGTAGGCGAGACCACGGAGCGAAAGCACCGCGACTTCGGTCGTGCCGCCACCAATGTCGACCACCATGGAGCCCACAGGCTCGGTCACCGGCATGTCGGCGCCGATCGCAGCAGCCATCGGTTCGAGGATCAGGTAAACCGCGCTCGCGCCCGCATTGCTGGCCGCGTCGCGGATCGCGCGGCGTTCGACCGAGGTCGAGCCCGAGGGGACGCAGATGGTGATTTCGGGATAGCGGAACAGGCTCTTCTTGCCGTGCACCTTGCGGATGAAGTGCTTGATCATTTCTTCCGCGATTTCGATGTCGGCGATGACGCCGTCGCGCAGCGGGCGGATCGCTTCGATCGAGTCGGGCGTCTTGCCCATCATCATCTTCGCATCGTCACCCACGGCCTTGACGCGCTTGATCCCGTTGAGGGTCTCGATAGCGACCACGGAAGGTTCGTTGAGGATGATCCCTTGATCGGGCACGTAAACCAGCGTGTTCGCGGTGCCGAGGTCGATCGCCATGTTCTGAGTGCCGAACTTCAGAAGATTCGAGAAGAAACCCATAGGTACTATGCTTCCGTGCCGATTGTGCGGTCGGCCTTGTCTGATGTTGAAGGGACGATCCCGTAGAGCCGGGCTGCCGAAGCACGGCCACTAGCGCCCCCTAGCGAAAAACGCGATGCCTTTAACCAGAAATTGGGCGTAATTACCCGCAGGCCGTCGAATTTTTCCACCGTCCCGGCTACTCTGCGTCAAATGCCCACAATCAGACGCCTTCCCGAAGCCCTTATAAACCGCATCGCAGCGGGAGAAGTGATCGAACGCCCTGCCGCTGCGCTGAAGGAACTGGTTGAGAACGCCATCGATTCGGGCGCGACTCGGATCACGGTCAGCCTCGAAGACGGCGGCATCGGCGCAATCGAAGTCGTCGACGATGGCTGCGGCATGTCGCCCGAAGAGATGGCGCTGGCGCTGGAGCGGCACGCGACATCAAAGCTGCCCGAGGATCTGGTCGGGGAGGGGCACGCGCTCGAACAGGTCGCGACGCTCGGCTTCCGTGGCGAGGCACTGCCCAGCATCGCCAGCGTCGCGCGCTTCACGCTCGAAAGCCGCCCGCACAACGCCGACAGCGGATGGCGCCGCGTGGTGGATCATGGCCGGGTGGTGGAGGACAAGCCGTCAGCCGTTCCCCCCGGCACCCGCGCCCGGATCGAGGATTTCTTCCGCGAGGTGCCCGCGCGGCGCAAGTTCCTGCGCACCCCGCGCAGCGAATTTGCGGCGTGTCAGGACATCGTCCGGCGGCTCGCGATGGCGCGGCCCGATATCGGCTTCACCTTTTCCAATAATGGCCGTCGCAGCCTGCAGCTGCAACGCGGTGAGGCCTTGCCGGAACGTGTGGTCCGCCTGGTCTCCCGCGATCTCAAAGACAATTGTGTCCCGATCGACCTGGCGCGGGGCGAAATGACGCTGACGGGAATTGCGGGCCTGCCGACCTACAACCGCGGCGTAGCGGACCACCAGTACCTGTTCGTCAACGGACGCCCGGTAAAGGACCGGTTGCTGGTCGGTGCGGTGCGCGGAGCCTACGCGGAGATGCTCGCGCGCGATCGCCACGCGGTGCTCGCGCTATTTCTCGACCTGCCGCCGGAGGATGTCGACGTGAACGTGCACCCGGCCAAGAGCGAGGTGCGGTTCCGCGATCCGCAGGGCGTGCGGGGAATGATTGTGGGCGGATTGCGCGCCGCGCTTTCCACCGGTGACAAGCGCAGCGCGCAGGCGCCCGATGCCTCCGCCATGGCGAAGTGGCAGGCCGAGCCGGTTGCGCCCGAGCCCCCCGCCGCCTCCATCTTCGACCGCTTCGCGGGGGGCAGCGCTTCGGCCACGGCCCTGCAGGAACCGCGAATGGACTGGCGCGCGCAGCAAGCTGCCGACGCGCCTCCGTCCGGCCGGGCCGAGGAAGCCGCGCCGCTGCCGCAGGAGGCCCGCGACTACCCCCTCGGGATCGCGCGCGGGCAGATTGCCAACACTTACATCGTCGCCGAGGCTGCCGATGGGCTGGTGCTGGTCGACCAGCATGCCGCGCACGAGCGCCTCACGCTCGAACGGCTGCGCAGCGCCGACGCGGGCAGCGCGACCGCGCGCAGCCAGGCGCTGCTGATGCCCGAGGTGGTCGAATTGTCGGAGGCCGAATGCGACCGCCTTGAAGGAATCGCTGCAGATCTCGACCGGATGGGCCTCGCGATCGAGCGCTTCGGGCCTGCCGCCATGCTGGTCCGCAGCCTGCCGCACGCACTGCCAAAGGCCGATCCGCACGCGCTGCTGCGCGATATTGCCGACGATCTGGCAACCAATGGCGTGGATGGGGAGGGCGGATCCCTGTTGCTGACCGAGAAGATCGAATACGTTTTGGCAACAATGGCTTGCCATGGGTCGGTCAGGGCAGGGCGCACGCTGCGCGTCGAGGAGATGAATGCGCTGCTGCGCGAAATGGAGCGCACGCCACGTTCGGGCCAGTGCAATCACGGGCGCCCGACCTGGGTGAAGCTGTCGATGGAAGAAGTAGAAAAATTGTTCGGGAGACATTGATGCTAATCGGGTTGCACGCGGTCGGGTTGCTGGCGCTGGCTTTTGCGGGATTGGGATTGGCGGGCTGCGGTGAAGAGCCTGCCAGTACCGAGGCGCAGGATCGCGCGGATGCTGAGGCTGTCGCAGCAGTGCTAGCCCAGCAGACCCCGCCGCCGGTTGAACTCGCTCTGCAGCCGATCACCACCGCAGACATCGTCGAGAACAGCGCGATGGAGGGGGCAGGGTGCTCTTTCACGCCCGGCGGCGAGGAAGATCCCTTCGCGATTCTGGCCGATGGCGTGGGCTTCGTGAAATACGAAGGCAGCATCCAGCGGCTGGCCGCCGACGCGGGTAGCACGGAAGGCCCGTTCGGCACGCGCGAGCAGTACGACGGGCGCGAATATTCGCTGAACATCACCATCGATCAGGCAAAGAAGGAAGGCGAAAGCGAGGCTTCGTGGGCCGCGCCTGCGACTCTTACGATGGCCGATGGATACGACCGCGAAGTGGCGATGAGCGAGGGCCGCGTAGCCTGCGGCGGCTGAACCTCAATCGGCTATGGCGTCCGGGTCGCGCACCTGGATAATGCCATTGCTGATCATCGTCATCACCGGCTCGTCATGCTGGTTGAAGGTGGTCTGACGGTTCTTGGTGAAGCCCATGTGGGGTTTCGACCTCGACTGGCGCTTCTCGATCAGTTCGCCTTCGACCCGCAGCGTGTCGCCCGGATAGACCGGCTTGAGCCAGCGCAGTTCGTCGATTCCCGGCGACCCGAGCGATGCCATCTGCTCGGTCGAGAAATGCTCGACCATCATCCGCATGGTCATGGCACTGGTGTGCCACCCGCTTGCCGATAGCCGTCCGAAATAGGTTTGCGCAGCAGCCTCGTCGCTCAGATGGAAAGGCTGCGGATCGTATTTCGTGGCGAACTCGATCACCTCTTCGCGGGTGACCTCGTAATGTCCGAAAGACACTTTCGAGCCGACTTCCAGATCCTCGTAGTACTTCATGCGCGCACGCCCTTCGCTGGTCAGAGAAGCGCGCGTAGCAGCATCCAGATTCCCATGGCAATCATCGCGAGGTTCTCGGTCAGCGACACGAAGCCCAGCGGCACATTGCTGCCCCCGCCGACGCAGGCGCACTTGATCTCGCGCTTCTGCACATAGACGGCGTAAAAAACGCTGACCGCGCCGACCGTGCCAATGAACAGCGCGATGGGGATTGAGAGCCAGGGCAGCAGGTGCGCGGCCATCAGGACCGCAGCCGTCGCCTCAAGATAGGGATAGGCGTAGGCGTAGGGCACCCATCGGCGGCCCAGCAGGTCGTAGCCGACAAACATGGTCGAGAATTGCTCGACATCCTGCAGCTTGAGCATGGCGAGCATGCCCATCGACAGCGCGACGAACCATTCGACCGTGCGCATGCTGAGGCCATCGAGCAGCCCGAGGCTGAGCGTAATCGCAAAGGCCGCCGCAACGGCGAACACCGCTAGTACGGGGCGATAGCTGGTCTCGTCCGGGTTCTTGACCTTCTTGCCGAGGAACTTGCGCAGTGCCTCGTACCCGCCGACCCGTTCGCCATCGATAAAGGTCTGCGGGGTCGTCTTGACCCCGTGTTCGTCCTTGAACGCGTCCGTCTCTGCACGAGTGACAAGGTGATGATCCTCGACCTGGTAGCCCTCTTGCTCGAGCAGCCATTTGGACTTGGTGCCGTAAGGGCACACGTGCTTGTCCATCACCATGCGATAGAGTTTTGCGGTCTTTGTCATGCCGCATCAGATATACCCCATGGGGGTATTATTCAAGCAGTCTATCGGCCCCCGGTTCCGGTGCGGCAAACAGCACGAGCGCATCCTCGTCGCCATCATTGGGCTGGGGAGCTACCCCGACCAGCGCGGCGAGCAACGCGTAGACGTCCACGTTGTCCAGATTGCGGACCGGCGTGGTCGTGGAGATACGCGGGCCGGCGGCGATAAACAGCGCCTGCATCTGCGGATCCTCGTTGTCCCACCCATGCGTGCCGCCGGACATTTTTTCGCGCGGCGCACCGCGCCTGATGGTCCAGCCCGGCTCGGCGAGGCAAAGGATCTCGGCCACGCGCGGATTGGTCCCATACTCAAGACGCGCGGGAATATCGTCCTTCTGCCAGCACTGCATGTGATCGTGCGGGGTCAGCAGCGCGTCGTAGACCGTGCGGTCGGTTGCCGCCGCGGGCTCGATTGCGGCGAAGGGCCCGCTGTCGACCAGCAGGTAGCTTTCCGGAGCGAGCAGCGCGTCGAGGTCGATCGTCCGCGCCGCGTCCACCGCGCGCATTCCGTGGTCGGAGACGACGATGATGTCCGCCTGCTGGCCCAGCGCTGCCAGACCGTCGATCAGATAGCCGATCTGGCTGTCGACCTCTGCGACGGCGGCGTTGAGTTCAGCGCTGTCGGGGCCGAAATGGTGCCCGTCCGTATCGATTCTGTCGAAATACATCGCCACGAAACGCGGGCGTATCTCCGCCGGACGGCGCATCCAGTCTAGTACCGTCTCGACCCGCTGACGCTCGTCTATGTTCTGGTCGAAGCGGTTCCAGTCGGAGGGGCGGATCGTGCGGATTGCGACCTCGCTACCGGGCCAGAACATGGTCGCAGTGCGGATCCCCGCTCGTTCGGCGGTGACCCACAGAGGCTCGGCCTCATCCCACCAGAACGGATCGAGCGCCTGCCTCGCGTCCCCAAGGCTGAAGCGCACTCCGGGGCGGCGCGGGTCGATCATGTTGTTCGACACGATCCCGTGATTGTCGGGCCTGAGGCCGGTCACCAGCGTGTAGTGGTTGGGGAAGGTCTTGGTCGGGAAGGACGGCTTCATCGGCGCACTCGCCCCGCGTGCCGCCAGCGCGGAGAGGTTGGGGGTGATCCCGCGATCCAGATAGTCCGTCCGGAAACCGTCGATCGATATCAGGATCGTGACCGGCTTCCGGTCCGGGTCGGCGGGCTGGGCCGTAGCGGGCGCGGCAGTGGCGAGGAGGGCGAGCGCCGCATACAGCGCTGCCCCGGCGAATCTGGCGATGAAGGTCATGCCGGGTTCGCTAGGGCAGGCGTGTTACAATGCTAAGTGGGGAATTAGGGCCAAGGGCCGATTTACCCCGCGCGGAATTCGGGCACCTTTCCTTCCGAACCCAGATCCGGGATGATCCGGTAACGGGCAAGGATGAAGCTGAAGAGGCCGAACAGCAGCAGGCCGATCGCGGTGATGGTGAACCAGATGCCGTCATCGGCAAGGCTGGCCACCGCATCGCCGATGGTCTTCACCTGATCGCTGCCCTTGGACATGAACCCGGCACCAACCAGCGACCAGCCGATCACCACGAACACCACCGCCCGCGCGAGGTAACCAGCGCCACCGATCATCCGGGTGAAATCGGGTGCCTGCGGGCTGATCCGGTTCATGAAGCTGCCGGTGATGCCCTTCTTCGCCTGATTGAACGCGGCGATGAAGAAGGTGAGGCCGAGCAGGCCGATCACGATGCCGCCGAATTCCACGCCGAGCACGCCCGCAGCAGCCTCTTGCGCGCCGCCGCCGCCGGAATTCCTGTTGGTCGCAAACTTGAACGCGGACCATGCCAGCGCGAGGTGGCCGATGGCGCTCCCCGCATGGCCGATCCGCTTGCCCCAGCCCTTGGCGTCCGACCCTTCGTTCTCGATATCGAACAGCGGCGAGCAGAAGCGGAACAGCGCATAGCCGAACAGGCCGAGGACCATGATCCACAGGATCGCGATGCCCGCCGGGAAATCCTCGATCGCCTTGAAGATGCCTGCGGTACCTTCGGCAATGCGTCCCGCGCTGGTGAGCGCGATCAGCCCGACCACGGTATAAAGCACCGCGCGGCTGAAATAGCCCACCCGCACGAGCCAGCTGAACTTCTCGGATTTATCGACCATCTTGCGTGAGCCCCTGTTTTTGCCGTTGTTTTCGACCCAACGGCGGGGACGCACTATCGTGCCGAAAAGCGTCAGACGTTAAATTTGAACATCATAATGTCGCCATCCTGCACGAGGTATTCCTTGCCCTCCTGCCGCAGCTTGCCGGCTTCCTTGGCTCCGGATTCGCCGCCCAGCGTCACGTAATCGTCGTAGGCGATGGTTTCGGCGCGGATGAAGCCGCGTTCGAAATCGGTGTGAATCTCGCCCGCCGCCTGCGGCGCCTTGGCACCGGCGGGGAAGGTCCACGCGCGCGCTTCCTTCGGGCCCACGGTGAAGAAGGTCTGCAGGCCGAGCAGCTTGTATCCGGCGCGGATGATTTTTGCCAAACCGCTTTCTTCAAGGCCCAGCTCGCCAAGATATTCGGCGCGGTCTTCGGGCTCCATTTCGACCAGCTCGGATTCGATGGCGGCGGAGACGACGACGCTCTGCGCGCCCTCCGCATCGGCCTTCTCGGCCACCAGCTTCGATAGCGCATTGCCCTGCGCTGCATCTTCCTCGGCCACGTTGCATACGTAGAGCACCGGCTTGGCAGTGAGCAGCTGCGCCTGTTCGAACAGGCGCGCTTCCTCGTCGTCACCCGGT
Source organism: Citromicrobium bathyomarinum (assembly GCA_001306305.2). Lineage (NCBI taxonomy): Bacteria > Pseudomonadati > Pseudomonadota > Alphaproteobacteria > Sphingomonadales > Sphingomonadaceae > Citromicrobium > Citromicrobium bathyomarinum. The sequence continues at coordinate 2,007,755 of CP155577.1, read as the reverse complement.
TCGACCAGACGCGCGGGCTTGCCGTCCTTGAGGAAATCGAGCGCCTGGCCGAGCACGCTGGCGAGCGCCTTGGCTTCCTTGTCGCCGCTGGTCGCACGGCGCTTGGCATTCTCGACCCGCTTTTCGACGCTTTCCAGATCGGCCAGCATCAGCTCGGTCTCGACCACTTCGGCGTCGGCGATCGGATCGACCTTGTTGTTCACGTGCTGGATATCGTCATCCTCGAAGCAGCGCAGCACGTGGACGATCGCATCGACCTCACGGATATTGGCGAGGAACTGGTTGCCGAGGCCTTCGCCCTTGCTGGCCCCTTTCACCAGACCGGCGATGTCGACGAAGGCCAGCTGGGTGTGGATGATCTTGGCGCTGCCGCCGATCGCGGCGATCTTGTCCAACCGGTCGTCGGGCACCGCGACCTGGCCCACATTGGGCTCGATCGTGCAGAACGGATAGTTCGCGGCCTGCGCGGCCTGCGTCTGCGTCAGAGCGTTGAACAGCGTCGACTTGCCGACATTGGGCAGGCCGACGATACCGCATTTGAAACCCATGATATTCCCTGGTCCGGACAGGCGGGCGGCAGGCCCGCGATTGTGTGATTGAGATGGGCCCGCCCGTAACGCTCACGCCCGCTCGTGCCTAGTGCGATGTTCGGCAATCTGGCTAGGGGAAGCAGCTGGCGGACCCGGTCAGTCGACGTTGTGCACCGCCTTGATGAGCGGACCGTAGCCCGATCCGCCCAGCCAGTTGAGCTGCGTCTCGGCGGAAACCGCATTGATCCGGGTTTGCGGCTTCGCACCGGGATGCACTGCGGTGCGCAGGGGGCGCGTGCCTGCCGGCATTGCAATGATGCGCGCGATCGCTGCGGGTATGTCGAGCGGATTGGCGCTGCGGCCAGATCCGTCCTCGGTCCCCATGCTGGCGACCACCTGGGGGTAGCCATCGGTATGGAGGTCCTCGGCGCGCCTCTTGAGTGCGGCAGTATAGATATTCCGGTTGACCCAGACTTCGGTGGGATAGCCACCGGGTTCGATAATCGAGACCTCGATATTATGCGGCACCAGTTCGTAGGCGAGCTGTTCGCTCATCGCCTCGAGCGCAAACTTGGTTGCCGAATAATGCCCTGCGAAAGGCACGATCACGCGGCCTAGCTGGCTGGAGATGGGCACGATCAGCCCGCCGCCCTTCTTGCGCATCCCGGGCAGCACGGCCCGCGCCATCCGGTGTGCGCCCAGCACATTGGTGCCGAAGATCAGCTCGGTCGCCTCCATGTCCTGCACCTCGACCGGTCCGGAAATCCCGATCCCGGCATTGTTGACCAGCACGTCGATCCCGCCGCCATTGAGCCGCTCCGCCTCGGCAACGCCGGCGGCAACCTGCTCGTCGGACAGGACGTCGATCTCGATCACGGTGATGTCGAGGTTCTTCTCGGCGGCCAGCGTGCGCAGTTCGTCCGCCTCGGGCCGGGGGAGGTTGCGCATCGTCGCGAACACCTTCGCGCCGAGCTTCGCATAATGTTCCGCCCCGAGGCGGCCGAAGCCCGAAGAACAGCCGGTGATCAGCACGCTCTTGCCCGCAAGATCGGGCTTCGAGACGACCATGTCGCCCTGCGCGTGGGTGGCGGTGGCGGCGAGCACGCCGGTCGCGGCGGCTCCGGCAAGCAGGGTGCGGCGGGTGAGGGCGGTCATGGGCTTACTCCGTCGATGATGTGGACTTCTCATCCTGCCCGAACACGCCGAGCCGGTGCATCTCCTTCTGCACATACCACAAGGCGAACACATCGTAGAGCGCGTGGCCGATCATTACCGCCAGCAAGGAACCGGTGATCCAGAACACGCAGCCCAAGAGCACCCCGATGACGAGGATGATTGCCGCCACCGCCGGCTTGGCGAAATGTACGACCGCAAATAGCGCAGCGCCCAGCGCGATGGCCAGCGGGGCGCCGACATAGTCGGCCGCCAGCGTCTGCACGCCCGCGCGAAACAGCGCTTCCTCGCCAATCCCTGCGCCCAGCGAAATCCACACGATTGCGGAAAAGGGCATGGGCTTTTCGAGGAAGGCGAAATTTTCTGCCTGCGCGCGGATCAGATATTCGGCGACTTTCGGCAGGCCGTAGAATGTCGCGGCCGCCAGCAGGACGAGGACGCCCGCCAGCAGCGCTCCGATAAGGAATTCGTTCTGACCGAAGGTGACGAAGGACCGGGCGGGGCGGCCCGAAAGGGTCCACAGGGCGAGGCCGACTGCGGTAAAGAACAGCGTTTGCCCGGTCAGCAGCGCCAGCAGGGTGGCCCGGCCCGGCATCGCGCGGCTCAGTCCTGTATCCGCAGCGCGACGTCGTTCATGAAGCGCGCATCGTCGCCATCGGCGAGCCAATGCGCCTCGCTCGCCATTGCGCCGAGCATGGTGGCCAGATCGTCCATCTCCGCCTTGGCGTAGTTGCCCAGCACATGGCCGGTCACCCGGTCCTTATGCCCGGGATGGCCGATGCCGATCCGCACGCGGCGGAAATCGGGGCCGAGGTGCTGGTTGATGCTGCGCAATCCGTTGTGCCCGGCCAGCCCGCCACCCATGCGCACCTTCACCTTGAACGGCGCGAGGTCGAGCTCGTCGTGAAACACGGTCAGCGCCTCGGGCTCCAGCTTGTAGAACCGCAGCGCCTCGGCGACCGCGCGGCCGCTTTCGTTCATGAAGGTCGCAGGCTTGAGCAGCAGGATCTTCTGGTTGCCGATCCGGCCTTCCTGCACCCAGCCCTGGAACTTTTTCTGCACGGGCCCGAAATCGTGCGTTTCGGCAATGACGTCGCACGCCATGAAGCCGATATTGTGCCGGTGGAGCGCATAGCGCGGTCCAGGATTGCCGAGGCCGGTCCAGATTTGCATGGGGTGGGGCCTTAGAGCGGCAACGGGGCGGCGTCACCCTGCCACCAGCGGATTTTTGCGCTCCCGATCATCTCAAACCGTCGCCCCGGACTTGATCCGGGGCAGGCTTCTTTTTCAGCGACGCGCATTCAGGAAGAGGCACCGATCCCGGGTCAAGCCCGGGATGACGGGAAATGGTAGCGCTTGAAACGCAAAACGCCGGACATCCCCTGAAAGGATGCCCGGCGTTCGCAATCTTCGTGAAGCTCGGCTTATTCGCCGTCGACCACCTGGTCGTCTTCGCCTTCGACGGTCTCGGCGTGCTGCTCGATGACCTCGGTTTCGGTGACTTCGTCTTCACCCTCGGCGCCTTCGGCCTTCTTGAGGGCGGACGGAGCAACCAGCGTGGCGATGGTGAAGTCGCGATCGGTGATCGCGGATTCGCTGCCCTTGGGCAGGTCGACTTCGCTGATGTGGATCGAGTCGCCGACTTCCTTGCCCTTGACGCTGATCGTGATCTCGCCGGGGATCTTGTCCGCTTCGCAGACCAGTTCCAGCTCGTGACGGACGACGTTGAGCACGCCACCCTTCTTGAGGCCGGGCGATTCTTCTTCGTCGACGAACACGACGGGGACGCTCACATCCACCTTCGCGCCCTTGGTCAGGCGCAGGAAATCCACGTGTTCGGGACGGTCAGTGACGGGGTGCAGCGCAACATCCTTGGGCAGGGTGCGCACTTTCTTGCCGCCGACTTCAAGCTCGATGATCGAGTTCATGAAGTGACCGGTGTCGAGCTGGCGAACCAGTTCGCGCTCTTCGACGTGGATCGGGGTGGGTTCTTCCTTGCCGCCATAAATCACGGCGGGGACACGGCCTTCGCGACGCAGTGCCCGGGAGGCTCCCTTGCCAGCCCGGTCGCGCGTCTCGGCCGGCAGGGTGATGGCGTCGCTCATCGTATACTACCTTTCGAAATGCTGATATTTGCTCGGTCTCGCCACGCCTCCAGGGATGCACATGGCGCCGAAGCGCGCGCTGTTACGGACAAAGTCGCGGGAAAGCAACCCGCCTTAGCGTACCCGGCGCACGGTGTAACCCTTGGCCTCGATCAGCGCGACGAGGCCGTCCTTGCCCACCATGTGCGCCGCCCCCACCGCGATCAGCGGGTGGCTGTCGCTCTCCAGCAAGCGGATAATGCGCGGCATCCACGCGGCATTGCGCCGCTCCAGCAGCGCTTCGCGAATTTCGTCGTCCGCCAGCAGGCCTTCGCGGGTGAGCGCGGCCAGCCCGGCCTCGTCGCCCTGAAGGTAGAGTCGGATCGGGCGCTGGCGCTGGTCGCTGTCGGCTTCGGCCTCTTCCACGATCGCGCCCAGCATCGCGCGCTGGGCCCGTTCTGAGAGCCCGTCGAACACCGCGAACTGGCGCGCCGCGCCTTCGAGCTCGACCACCCGGCGACCGTTGAAATCGCGGATCAGCGCGCGGTCGATCCCGTTCGCGGCGTCAGCCCCGGTATCGACCGACTGGGACAGGATCAGCGCCGCGCCCCAGCTTTCGATCCCGCGAAAATCGTCGAGCCCATAGGGTGTATCGTCGACCAGCGCAGTCAGCCTCTCCCGCTGGTTGGCGGGCACGCGGGAGAGCAGGGGAGGTTGCCCGGGAGAATAGGCAAGCGGTTTGAAGGCGCTGGTCACCGCCCGCTGATCGTCGAGGTCGGCAATCTCCACCGCGAGGACGCCTGCCTGCGCGATCGCCGTGTCGACCGAGGCGGTGCGCCACTCTACCCCGTCGGGCAGGGCGTGGATGGTGCCGATCAGCCAGCCTGCGCTGGTCCCGTCGGCCCGGGCGATCTCCCATAGCAGCGGGTTCGGATCATCCGGCGCGACCGGGGGCTCCTTGTCGGGCTGGCCGCAAGCCGCGACCAGCAGCGCCAGCAGCGCGAGGATCGCGGCGCGTATGGTCATTGTACCCGCACTGCCTGGATGCCGCGCTCTGCCAGCAGATCCTGCAGCTTGTTGGTCCCCGCAAGGTGCCCGGCGCCAACCGCCATGAAAATCGTGCCCGGCGTATCGAGCCGGTCGTCGATCCACACCGCCCAGTTGGCGTTACGGGCATAAAGCAGCCGCTCGGCAAGAACGGGATCGGATTGGAGCGCGTCGTTAAGCAGGTGTCCAAGTGCTTCGACATCGCCTTCCGCCCATTCGGCGATCATCTCGTCGAGCATCGGGCCGAGCGTGTCGATCTCCGCGGCGGTTTCGACGAGGTAATCGATCTGCGCGTCCATCGGCAGTTCGTCGAAGATCGAGAATTGGTATCGCGGCGTTTCCAGCGCATCGCGCCCCTTGGTGTCGCCCACGGTCGCCTCCAGCACGGTTTCGGTGCCGTTCTGGGGCTGGAAGCCGGCCTTGGCGAAGGCAATATTGCTCAGCTGCAGGGCCGCGAACCAGGGTTCGAGATTATCGAACGCTTCCGGCGGCACGCCGAGCGAGGCCATCGCTGCCTCATAGGTTTCGCGTTGTTCTTCGCTCATCATGCCGCGCAGGGAGGTTCCCTCCGGCAGGATGGCGATTTGCTGGATCATCGGGCCGATCTCGGCCAGCGCTTCAGGGCTCATGTCGATTTCGGTGACGAGGGTGCTGCTCTCGTCCAGCGCGGTCTTCACCGGGCCGCTGTACCAGTCGACGTCGGAAGGCAGGGCGTGGACCGTGCCGAACAGGTAGATCGTCGTATCCTCGTCCGCCACGCGCCACAGGGCGGGTGCATCCTGCGCCATCGCGCCGGTGGTGAGGGAGAATGCGGCGGCAAGGCCGATCAGGGTGTTGCGGGTCATTCTGGCAAGCATGTTGTGTGCTCCTGGAAGAAAAAGGCGGAAGTGTAGCGAAAGCTGCGGTGCTGCCGCCTAGCCGCGCAGTTTAACGGCAAGAAATGTCAGCATCGTAGCGGCAAAGGCAATGACGAAAATTCCGAATGCGGTGGGGTGGGGCACCAGCCCGCCCATCGCGAGCACCGCCCAGATCGGGTAGCCCGCGACGGCAGCGATGCAGCCGCCGGCATAGCCGATCAGGTTCTGGCGCATCTGGTAGTCGTCGATCTGGGTGAACCCCCAGACCGGGAGCACCGCGAAGGCGAAGAAGAACGCCGCCGCCATCGCGATCGCCGCCCATGCGGGCATGGTCAGCGTCTCGATCTGGCCGACGAGAAAGTTTCCTTCCCCGTTCTCCAGCCCGGAGAGGAGCGCGCCGATCACCGCACCGACCAGCCCGGCGAAGATCAGGAAAGCCCACTTGCGCCGCTGGCGGGCACGGTTGCGCGCTTCACCAGGATTGCGGATATCGTCCGGTTCATGGTCCATTGTCAGTCCTCCTCTTCGAGGAAAATGGTTTCGATCGGCATGTCGAACACGCGCGATATCTTGAAGGCAAGGCCCAGCGAGGGGTCGTGCTTGCCCGTCTCGATCGCGTTGACCGCCTGCCGCGACACATCGAGCCGCCCGGCGAGCTCCGCCTGGCTCCAGTCGCGTTCGGCGCGCAAAACTTTGAGACGGTTCTTCACAAGCTGCTCCTCAGCCACTTGAGGTGGAAGCCTACGAAGAAGGCGATGAGGGCGATCGGGCCGACGAACTCGGGGCTGATCATCTGGTCGCGGGCCGATCTGGTCACCCCGTCGACAAACCCTTCGAGGAAGGGGGCGAAGGCGAAGGTGGCAACCACCGCCACGAAGGCGAAGCCGGTGCCGCTGTTCCACAGCTGCTCGATATATTCGTCGCGAAACCGCCGCAGCAAAAGCATCACCAGGCTGACCAGCAATACGCCGACACTCAGCCCGGCCACGAAGTCGGGCCAGTCGAGAATCTGCGAAACCACCATCAGGATGGTCGCGACAAAACCCATCGACGCGGCGGTGAGATACAGGCGTGTGCGCTTGTCCCGGTTCATGCGGCGCTCTCGGCGAACATGGCGATCTTTGCTGCGATGTTGCCCGCACCATATCCGGCGAGCACGATGAAGGCGGTGGCGGCGATGCGCTTCCACAGGGGATGCCGCAGTGTAATCTGGGTGTCGGTCATCTCGGAAATTCTCCTTGCCAGCTCGGAACTGAAGACCTGAATGTCGAAGAAAAGGGGCGGAGCCGACCTTGGGGTGCCGACTCCGCCCGGACGGCTTCACGCATCCGGATCGACGGGCAGGCCGGCCAGGTGAGCGCCGCGTGCATCGGCCAGAGCCAGTGCGACCTGCGACTGCACCGCGCTGCGGACATCCGCCGCGCAGGCCTGCATTTCGAGGCGTGCGGCAACACCGCGCTGGCCGCTGCGGCAGACATTGCGCACCGCGCTGTCGATCCGCGCATCGAGCATGTCTCGCCCGGCCTCAGTCGACAGGTCGAAATTGCCGGCATCGATTTCGATCGAGCGGGTGTGCGCCGATGCGTTCACGGGGACGAGGGCGGCGGCGAACAGGACGGCGGTCAGGATACGGGTCTTCATCAGTTCATTCCTTTTTGGATATTGGGTCCAATGGTCATGCCAACCTTCCGGTATGTCAGGTTGTGCTAACTATATGGATCGATTCGCCGGCCTTGTCAACATGACCTGACATTAAGACCGATATTCCTGACACGTGAGGCGGGAAAATGGTTCTATGTCTCTGTATTTGCTGGGAACATTTTCCTGCAAACTCTCGACTATCCATTGCGATGGCGGTGCGCGTGTCGCGCACGCTCTTGCGAATCTTTCACCGTTCCCGCCGTTGACGCTGTCGCGCGGCTTCGCCATGGCCGCTCGCACCATGAGCCGGTCCCCTCAGTCCAGTTTCCAAGACATGATCCTTGCGCTTCACGATTTCTGGAGCGCGCAGGGGTGTGTCATCCTGCAACCCTACGACATGCGCATGGGTGCAGGCACGTTCCACACCGCGACGACGCTGCGTGCGCTGGGGCCGGAGCCCTGGAATGCCGCCTTCGTGCAGCCGTGCCGCCGGCCGACCGATGGCCGCTATGGCGAAAACCCGAACCGCCTGCAGCACTACTACCAGTATCAGGTGATACTGAAGCCGAGCCCGCCCGACATCCAGAACCTCTATCTGGAATCGCTGCGGGTGATCGGGATCGATCCGCTCAAGCACGATATCCGCTTCGTGGAGGACGACTGGGAATCGCCCACGCTGGGCGCCTGGGGCCTGGGCTGGGAAGTCTGGTGCGACGGGATGGAGGTGACGCAGTTCACCTATTTCCAGCAGATGGGCGGGTTCGACTGCAAGCCGGTCGCGGGCGAGCTGACCTACGGGCTCGAACGGCTCGCGATGTATATCCAGGGCGTCGACAATGTGTACGACCTCCAGTTCAACGATCGCGGCGTATCCTACGGCGACGTGTTTCTCGAAAACGAGAAGCAGATGTCAAAATGGAACTTTGAGGTCGCCGAAACCGACGCGCTGTTCGACCTCTTCGCCAAGGCGGAGAAGGAGTGCGAGAACGCGCTCGCCAACAACGTCCCCATCGCCGCCTACGAACAGGCGATCGAGGCGAGCCACATCTTCAACCTGCTGCAGGCACGTGGCGTGATCTCCGTACAGGAACGCGCGAGCTACATGGGCCGCGTGCGCGATCTGGCGCGTGGCTCCTGTGAGAAATACGCCGAGCTGAAAGCGCCCGAATGGGCTGAGAAATACCCGGAGTGGTCGCTGTGACCGATTTCCTCCTCGAAATGCGCTCCGAAGAAATCCCTGCGCGGATGCAGGCGGGCGCGCGCGCCGAGCTCGAAAAGCTGTTCCGGCGCGAAATGGACGCGGCGGGCGTTTCCATGGGCGAGGTTACCGTCTGGTCGACCCCGCGCCGTCTCGCGCTGATCGCGCGCGGGCTGCCGACCGAAACGCAGGCCGTCAGCGAGGAAGCCAAGGGGCCGCCGGTGGGCGCGCCCGATCAGGCGGTCGACGGCTTCTGCCGCAAGAACAACGTGACCCGCGACCAGCTCGAGGTGCGCGACGTAAAGGGCCGCGAGACGTACTTCGCGGTGATCGACACGCCGGGCAGGGCGGTGCGCGACGTGCTGGCCGAGGCGATCCCGGCTATCATCCGCGATTTCGCCTGGCCCAAGTCGATGCGCTGGGGCGCGGCGTCGATCTCGACCGAAAGCATGCGCTGGGTGCGGCCGCTGTCCGGCATCGTCGCGCTGCTGGGCGACGAAGTTGTCGAGTGCGAGGTGCATGGCGTCACGAGCGGCGCGGTCACGCTGGGCCACCGCTTCCACCATTCGGGCGACATCACCATCGGCGATGCGGACGACTATGCAGTGAAGCTGCGCGCCGCACACGTGATCGTCGACCATCAGGAACGCGCCGCGCTGATCCGCGAAGGTGCGGCCAGGGTCGCGTCGGAGGCCGGGCTTAGCTTGGTCGAGGACGAGGGGCTGGTGGTCGAGAATGCGGGCCTGACCGAATGGCCGATCCCGCTGCTCGGCCGGTTCGAAGAGGATTTCCTCTCCGTCCCGCCCGAGACGATCCAGCTCACCGCGCGGGTCAACCAGAAGTATTTCGTGTGCGAGGACGCGCAAGGCACGCTCGCCAACGCCTTCATCTGCACCGCCAATATCGAGGCGGCGGACGGCGGGGCGGCCATCGTCGATGGCAACCGCAAGGTGCTCGCCGCGCGGCTGTCCGACGCGCGCTTCTTCTGGGAGGTCGACCAGAAGAAAACCCTCGCGCAGCATGCCGAGGGGCTCAAGCGGATCACTTTCCATGAGAAGCTGGGCACCGTCGCCGACAAGGTCGAACGGGTCGCCAAGCTGGCCCGCTGGCTGGTGGAATCCGATATCGTCACCCCGGCCTCTGCGGGGGTGACGAAAGAGGAACTGGCGCAGATGGCGGAAGACGCTGCCAAACTGTGCAAGGCCGACCTCGTCACCGAAATGGTCGGCG